>NZ_JBSXNP010000011.1:980000-981581 GCF_056857695.1 Jannaschia sp. L-14R | reverse complement strand
CAGAAACGCCGCCGTTCCAGGCCAAGAATTTCGCCGCGCATCGCAGACCCCGCATAAGACACGTCGCTAACGACGTCGTTAAATACGTGCCTTAGATCAAAGCCCCAGGGTCAGGCAGGCGGTGCCAATGGGCTGGTTACGATCATTTTGACGCTGACTGACGACGAAATGCTCATCGATGTGAGGGGCGATCTTGCTGGAATCCTTGGCATTTCCCTAAACCGCAAAAAACCCACCACAAGGGCGGGTCAATCGCAATTTGAGTTGGTTGCGGGAGTAGGATTTGAACCTACGACCTTCAGGTTATGAGCCTGACGAGCTACCGGACTGCTCCATCCCGCGCCAATTGCCATCGTTCGAGGAGATACACGAGTTCAATAGGTTTTCTAGGTTTGGCGATGACCTACTCTCCCACGCCTTAAGACGCAGTACCATCGGCGCTACAGCACTTAACTGCCGGGTTCGGGATGGGACCGGGTGTTTTGCTTGCGCTATGATCACCAAACCGAAAAAACCTATCGAAATTCCAAGTCAAGTATACCGTTATGGTGTGTATGCTTTTGATTAATCCAACCAGTTTCCTGGCTTCTACTGGATCAAATCAAGCCTATCGGACAATTAGTACCGGTCAACTGAACGCATTGCTGCGCTTACATCTCCGGCCTATCGACGTGGTGGTCTACCACGGTCCTCAGGGATATCTTGTTTTGAAGGGGGCTTCCCGCTTAGATGCCTTCAGCGGTTATCCTGTCCGATCATAGCTACCCAGCACTGCTATTGGCATAACAACTGGTCCACCAGTGGATCGTTCACCCCGGTCCTCTCGTACTAGGGGCAACTCTTCTCAAATATCCTACACCCACGGAAGATAGGGACCGAACTGTCTCACGACGTTCTAAACCCAGCTCACGTACCTCTTTAAACGGCGAACAGCCGTACCCTTGGGACCTGCTCCAGCCCCAGGATGAGATGAGCCGACATCGAGGTGCCAAACGATGCCGTCGATATGGACTCTTGGGCATCATCAGCCTGTTATCCCCGGCGTACCTTTTATCCGTTGAGCGATGGCCCTCCCACTTGGGACCACCGGATCACTATGGCCGTCTTTCGACTCTGCTCGACTTGTCAGTCTTGCAGTCAGGCTGGCTTCTGCCATTGCACTCAACGATCGATGTCCGACCGATCTGAGCCAACCTTCGCGCGCCTCCGTTACTCTTTAGGAGGCGACCGCCCCAGTCAAACTACCCGCCACAGAGGGTCCCGGATCCGGATAACGGACCGCGGTTAGATATCAAGCGAAGCAAGGGTGGTATCTCAAGGAAGGCTCCACACAGACTTGCGTCCATGCTTCAAAGCCTACCACCTATCCTGCACATGCTTGACCTGATATCAGTCTGAAGCTGTAGTAAAGGTGCACGGGGTCTTTCCGTCTAACCGCGGGTAACCTGCATCTTGACAGGTAATTCAATTTCGCTGAGTCGATGTTGGAGACAGCGGGGAAGTCGTTACGCCATTCGTGCAGGTCGGAACTTACCCGACAAGGAATTTCGCTACCTTAGGACCGTTATAGTTACGGCCGCC
>NZ_JBSXNP010000011.1:0-975000 GCF_056857695.1 Jannaschia sp. L-14R | reverse complement strand
CCAAAGGCCAGCAGACCTAACACTTTCCGAAACTTCAGCATGTTGATCCGCGCAAATCGCAACAGCGGTGTGATAGTCAGCGACGCAAGCAAGAATTGCAGTGAATACAGGCCAAGCTGCGTTTCAAGCGCGCGAACCGGGTCAATATAACGGCCACCGAACACCGTCTGCCAGATCAGCCATGCCCCCGGCACCATGCCGGCCAGGTATACAGGCCAAGTCGGCACCTTTCGTGCCACGTTGGAAACGCGGGCACCGAATGTCGCGATTGCCGTCATCGGGTCAGAAGTTTTCGCGAAGATCCATTCCATCATAGAGCGATGCAACTTGATCCGCATAGCCGTTGAAAGGCAGGGTATCGATCCGCCCCCCGAACAGACCGGCACCGATCACCCGCTCACTCGCCTGCGACCATCTCGGATGGTCCACATCCGGGTTCACGTTTGAATAGAATCCATATTCCTTCGGATTGGTCTGTTGCCAGGTCGCATGGGGTTGATCTTCCACCAGCGACATCCGCACGATCGACTTGATGGACTTGAAACCATACTTCCAAGGTACGACCAGACGCATCGGCGCGCCGTTCTGGTTCGGGATCGGCTTGCCGTATAAACCGGTCGCCATGATCGTCAGAGGATGCATTGCCTCGTCCAGCCGCAGGCCTTCGCGATATGGCCAATCAAGGATAGGGTAATTTACCCCATCCATGACATCCGGCAGAACCGCCGTCTCGAAAGCAACAAACTTCGCCTCAGGCTTCACGCCCACTTTGGCCAGCAGTTTGTTCAACTCAAATCCGTTCCACGGGATTACCATCGACCATGCTTCGACACAGCGAAATCGATAGATACGCTCTTCGGTCGGGATATCGCCGATCAGATCCGCCAGCGAAAATTCGCCGGGATTGTCCACCAGTCCGTCGACCTTGACAGTCCACGGCTCGGTTTTCATTGCGCCAGCATTTTTGGCAGGGTCATCCTTGCCGATGCCAAACTCATAGAAGTTGTTGTAACCGGTGATCTGCTCCCAGGAATGCGGTTCCAGAGTATTCTGAGCACGCGCGCCAAATCCGATACCTCCGGCTAAGGACCCTGCTCCCATCGCTGCAATGATCTGCCGCCGATTCATCCAGATGGCTTCGGGGGTCACATCTGCGCGGGTGAGGTTGGACATGTGCATTCTAGATACTCGTTTGGTCGGCTTGAAAGGACATCAACAAGAGGGTTCCCTTTCGATGCTCGAAACTTGGACAGCTTCTCATAAACATAAGCAATCCGATAGCTCAGGGGTTCCCTGTTACGCGGCAATGTGAACCGGCGTGACGTTATGTGTAATCATCAGTTGTTCTACTTGGGATGGAGCCGCGACCTGTCCATGGCGCGCGCTGCAAGGCGTGACCCTCCACCCAACAAGAAGGGCGGCCTTCGGAGCCGCCCTTCTGAGGAACGATTTCAGTGAACGACCGCATCCTCGGGCGGATGCCGTTCCGAGGATGCCAGCCGGCCACCAATGATCAAGCCATCGGGACCAGCGCTTACCGGTATGTCACTGTCGTCGGCAATCTCCCCGGCCAGCAGCATCTCAGCCAACGGGTTTTGCAGTGATCTCTGAAGCACTCGCTTGAGCGGACGCGCACCGAAGACCGGATCATACCCCTCGTTCGCCAGCCATGCCCTAGCCTCTTCGTCCAGATGCAACTCGATCTTGCGCCCGGCCAACCGTTTGACCAGCCGCTCGACCTGAATGTCGACAATTCCGGCCATATCCTCCCGCGCAAGCCGGTCGAAAATGATCGTCTCGTCCAGACGATTCAAAAACTCGGGCCGGAAATGGGAGCGAACCGCATCCATAACATCCCGTTTGGCCTGCGCTGCATCGGCCCCATCCGGCAGTTGACTCAACGCCTGAGCGCCAAGGTTCGACGTCAGGATGATCAGTGTCTGCTTGAAATCGACCTTGCGGCCCTGGCCATCGGTCAAGATACCGTCGTCCAGCACTTGCAAGAGCACGTTGAACACGTCCGGATGTGCCTTCTCGACTTCGTCGAACAGCACAACTTGGTAGGGTCTGCGCCGAACGGCTTCAGTCAGGACACCACCTTCTTCATAGCCAACGTATCCCGGCGGCGCGCCGATCAGACGTGACACGGCGTGTTTTTCCATGAACTCAGACATGTCGATGCGAACCATCGCCCCATCGTCGTCGAACAGAAATTCGGCCAAGGCCTTCGTCAACTCGGTCTTGCCCACGCCGGTCGGTCCCAACATCAGGAAGCTGCCCAAAGGGCGCGCTTCGTCGTTCAGACCAGCGCGCGCACGCCGGACGGCATTCGCAACCGCCGTGACCGCCGTATGCTGACCAATGACGCGGCGGCCAAGCTCGTCCTCCATCCGCAGCAGCTTTTCGCGCTCGCCTTCCAGCATCCGAGACATCGGAATGCCAGTCCAGCGCTCGACCACACTGGCGATCTGTTCTGGGCGCACGGCTTCTTCGACCATCATATCGCCTTCGCGACTCTCGGCTTCGGCCAACTGTTTCTCAAGCTCGGGGATACGCCCGTACTGCAACTCACCGGCGCGACCGAAATTGCCTTCGCGTTTGGCCTGATCCAGTTCGACACGCGAATGGTCCAGCTGCTCCTTAAGGTCACGTGCAGTGTCCAGCTTATCACGCTCGGCCTGCCAAGCAGCCGTCATCGACGCGGATTGCTCCTGCAGATCGGAGAGCGACCGCTCCAGATTTTCCAGCCGGTCTTTAGATGCCTGATCATCCTCAAGCCGCAGGGCCTCCACCTCGATTTGCTTTTGCAATATATCGCGATCCAGTGCGTCCAGTTCTTCGGGCTTGCTGTCCACTTCCATCCGCAACCGCGATGCGGCTTCATCGACCAGGTCAATGGCTTTGTCCGGAAGGAAACGATCCGTGATATAGCGGTTCGACAAAGTCGCCGCCGCCACCAGAGCCGCGTCCGAGATCCGTACACCGTGGTGCAACTCGTACTTCTCCTTGATACCGCGCAGGATGCTGATGGTGTCAGACACCGACGGCTCATCGACCATCAAGGGCTGGAAACGACGCGCCAAGGCTGCGTCCTTCTCTACGTACTTGCGGTACTCATCCAAGGTCGTCGCGCCGATACAGTGCAACTCCCCTCGCGCCAGTGCCGGCTTGATCAGGTTGGCGGCATCCATCGCGCCGTCGGATTTGCCTGCGCCGACCAGCGTGTGCATCTCATCGATGAACAGTATCACTTCGCCAGCCGCTGCAGTCACTTCCGACAGCACAGCTTTCAACCGCTCCTCGAACTCACCGCGATATTTCGCCCCCGCGATCAGCGCGCCCATATCCAGCGACATCAGTCGCTTGTCGCGCAAGGATTCCGGCACGTCGCCATTGACGATCCGCAAGGCCAGACCTTCCGCGATGGCCGTCTTGCCGGTGCCAGGCTCGCCAATCAGAACAGGGTTGTTCTTGGTGCGGCGGCTCAGCACCTGCATGGCGCGACGGATTTCCTCGTCACGTCCGATGATCGGATCGATCTTACCCTCGCGCGCGGCTTCGGTCAGGTCACGGGCATATTTGCCAAGCGCTTCATAGGTATCCTCCGCGGACGCCGAATCCGCTGTCCGCCCTTTGCGTACGTCGTTAATCGCGGCGTTCAACGCCTGTGCATTGACCGCACCTGCATCCAGCGCGTCCTTGGCTTTGGACTTGACCATCGCCAGCGCCATCAGCACCCGCTCGACCGGCACGAAACTGTCGCCAGCCTTTTTCGCCACCGTTTCGGCCTCATCCAACACACGGGTCAGTTCGCGCGACAGATAGACCTGCCCCGCATCTCCCGACACCTTGGGCAGCTTCGAAACCGAAATGTCGACAGCCTGGCGCACCCGGTCGGGCGCACCGCCAGCTGCCGCGATCAGGTTCGCAGCCATGCCCTGTTCGTCATCCAAAATCGCCTTTAGCAAATGCTCCGGCATCAACTGCTGATGCTCTTCACGCGTGGCGATCGTCTGTGCAGCCTGAAGGAAGCCGCGCGCGCGTTCGGTGAACTTCTCCACGTTCATATCGTCTCTCCTATAAAGCGCCTGCCGGATGCGCCGCCCTGTTCCAGGCGCGGTGCGGGTGCAGACCTCGTTACAGAAGATGGGATGCGTCAGCAGGGCTCGCAAGATGGAGCGCGAACGGAAAACGGGCGCCTTCGTTTCGGAAGGCACCCGATCAAACAGCGGTCCTGGTCCGGCGTCAGCCGTAGACGCTGGCTTTCCCGAAGTGCTTGGTCAGCAGGTAATAGAATACGGCGCGATACTTGTTGGTGTTCGATTTGCCGTACTTTTCGGCCACTGTGCTGATGGCCTCATCCAGCTTCGGTCCGTCGGACAGACCCAGCTTCTTGATGAGGAAGTTGTTCTTCACCGTAGTCATCTCCTCCTTGGAGGTGGTCGACACGGTTGAGCTGTCGCGGTTGTAGATCGAGGGGCCGCACCCGATGGTTACTTTGCGCAGAAGGTCCATATCGGGCGCTTCGCCAATCTTGCTGCGGATTTCATCGGCATATTTTCCGATCAGTTCATCACGTTTGCTCATCAGGTGTCCCTCTCGATCTACGGTCTGGACGCCTGTGCGCCCCCCGGCGCAACAATTGCCAAATCAGGGGTAAAAATAAAGAAAAACTTCGCGATGTGTCGGCACCACAAGCTCCACAATGTCGACGGAAGATAAACACGATCGGAGCGGAACGCACTACGCTCGGGTCAAGAACGGTGAAGAACCAACCCCATACGTCATCCCGCACCGCCCGTCAGAGCGCTGCTTCGGGCAGATCACAGATAGCCGTTGTATAAATCAAACTGGCGACCACCAGCCGTTGTCACACCGTGGACATCCCTGTGTTTCAGCCATCGCATGAGTGCTGAGCCAGTGTCGGCTTGGATCAGGCTGACCGGCTTAGCTGCTTTCATGATGAAAAGGGGCGACCCGCCTGACCGGTCGATCAAAATGAAAAGGCCCCGCCGAAGCGGGACCCTGTGCCTAACTTATAACCTTGCGACAACCGTCACTTAATATCGCCGACCATCATATCCAGCGCCTGAACTTCGCCAGATTTATCCCATGCCGGCATGGCCTCCAGTTCGGATTCGGTCAGGGCGTTCAGGATCAATACGTCGTCCGAACGCTCGAAACGATCAAGCGCGATGGCAACCTCATGTTCCCCCAGTCCGAGGAAACCACCGACTCCAACAATCGCAACAAGTCCATCGTTGCCTTTTACGATGCTGTCGATTTCGCCAACTTCATTGCCGGTTTCGCCCTGAACATCCATACCGACCAGATCGGATACACGTACATCAGCAAACATTGAAGCAGCAGGATCGGCTGGCGGCTGAACGTCCGTAGAGACGGCTTCCGTGCGCTCGCCATCAGTCCCGTCGATAGTAACCGCCGGATCGGTATTACCATCAATTACAACACGTGCTTCGGCCTGATCGACGTTTACGTCCGCTTGCCCAGACTGTTCGATGTTCACGACCGGGTCGGCTTCGGACAGAATAACTTCACCCTCGCCTTCCGATTGGACGTTCACATTGGCATCAGCCTGTTCGATAGCGATTTCAGCAGCCTCGGCACGATTCAAGCGGATTTGCGGTTCGGCCTGAGTCACTTCCACACGCGGCTCGGATTCCTCGATGGTGATGCGGGGCTCGGGACGGACAAACCGAACGATGGGTTCGGGCTGTTGAACGGCGATCTCCGGCTCAGCGGTATCGACGTTAACATCCGGCTCGGGCATAATTACGGTGATAGTCGGCTCGGGAATCGTCACGACCACTTCGGGCTGCGCTTGTTCGATGGTGATGACCGGAGCCTGCTGCTCGACCGTAACCGTCGGTTCGGCAACGGTCACGGTGATTTCAGGCTGCGCCTGTTCGACCAGAACTTCGGGACGGGCCTGATCAACCGTAACAACCGGATCGGGGACTGTGACATCGACTTCGGCGTCACCCTGCTCGACAACGATCTGACCGCCAAGGGGATCGGAACTAACAGATGCACCATCGGAGACCGGATTGCCGTTTGCATCCAATCTTACATGGCTCTCGGAATATGCTGCGGTGGCGGCGAGTGCCAGTGCGGCGACACTGCTCAGAAGCAGGCTGTGGTTGGTCATCGGGGTCTCCATTCAGCTGTTTGCAGTATAATGACAAACCTTCTGAAGTCAGACCGGTTCCAACTTTCTTGTTAAACAAATGTGGTGGGAACTGATGTCGGACCGCTTACGTTAGATTTTTGTTTAGGTGCGGCCAGCTCAATGAAAAAGGCTTTGCTGAGACGGGATCTACTACAATGGAACAATTCGATTTGGCAGTTGGTCGGTCAGTTGGATTGTTCCTATATCCCTTCTCCGGCCTGTCCCGGCTCGGCGCGACAGACGAGGTTTCGGGTACTGGCGCTTTGACACCCCATCTTCAGAGTCTGCCTTCGAATTCCCCTTCCGATTCATATCCGCACGGATCGACATCGGCGCGTGACGGATTGATTCCGTCGAACTGGTCATGCTGGCGCGGCGATCAGCATATCGGCGAACCGCCTGGAGGACTGCGGCCAAGGCGGCGGCGCTTGCAGATGACGGCAGCTGAAGGCTTTGGTCTTTCCCCAGCATTCTTGGGGATATGCCCGCGGCGCAGGGCGCATATAACCGCGCCGGAATTGCTGAAGGTTTCAACTTCCGAGTCGGAAACGGTTGTCCTGAATGTTTTCCGGTGTGATGGTCGCGTACAGGTATTCACGCGATACCGCTGATCACAGGCCAAGCTACCGTTGTGCAGAAAGCCATACTGAACGCCATTTCGGAAATGTCTGGTACCGGCAGCGTCGGCACGCTCCGGACTCTCAACTCGTTCGCCATCGACATTATGTCCATACGCAACGCCGAGGACCTGTTCTGGTATGTCGCGCGGAACGTTGTGGGCAGGTTGAACTTCGTTGACTGCGTTATCTACGAGGCTGATCCCGCAACCGAGGAACTCGTGCAGGTCGCGGCCCTCGGGGACAAGAACCCTTATGGACGGACAATTCTCAACCCGTTGCGTATCCCGTTCGGGGAGGGAATCACTGGTCGGACGGCGAGAACCGGAGAAGCCGTCGTGATTGAGGATCTGCTGTCCAACCAGAACTACATTCCCGACACCCAGCCTGCCCGCTCTGAGATCTGCGTTCCCCTGATCTCGGACGGTCGCGTCCTGGGCGTGATAGACAGCGAGCATCCTGAAGCTGGCGCATTCGGCCCGGCTGAACTGGAGGTTCTTTCCACGATTGCCGCAATGACGAGCGCGAAGCTCGATCTGCTGGCGGAAACGGAGCGGTCCGAGCAACGCTATCGCGATCTGGTCCAGTCGCATGCCCAACTGAGCGCGGAGACAGAAACGCGAAAGGCGCTCGAAGCGCAACTCTTCGAGGCCCGGAAGCTTGAGGCAATCGGTCGCCTTACAGGTGGCTTTGCGCACGGGTTCAATAATCTGCTGACAGTCATCGCCGGAAATCTTGACCTTGTCGGAGAGCATCGCGTACCGCCCGAGGTGGGCGTGTTTCTTGGAGATGCGCGTGCCGCAGCCGACCGGGGTGCCAACCTAATTCGGGACATGATGGCATTCTCGCAGCAGATGCGACTTGTCCCGCAACCGACGGACCTCAATGCGCTCATCGCAGAGACATGGGATCGAAACCAGAAAGCTTTCGGCTGTGATGTCGAAATGGCCTTCGAGGCGGGAACCTGGACAGTTGCCGTCGATCCGAGCGCGACAGAGATCGCACTGGTCAACCTGATGATGAACGCCAGGGATGCCATGGAGGATCGGGGAACGATCAGGATCGAAACAGGAAACCTTGTCTGCGACGATGTCGCGCGCAGGACACGTGGGCTCGACCTCGCGCCAGGCCGGTACGTCCGTCTGAGTGTGACCGACGAAGGCATGGGCATTCCGCCCAAGACGCTTCAGAGAATATTCGATCCGTTCTTCACCACAAAAGTTGTGGGACAGGGGACCGGTCTTGGCCTCTCCATGGTGCAGGGCTTCGTAAAGCAAAGCGGCGGTTCGATCATCGCCCGGTCAGGGCCGATGGGCGGTGCGACATTCGATGTTTATTTTCCTGCAATCGACCCTGACGTTAACGAATCGTTAACCTGATTTGTGGAGGTGTTGTCCGACAGGGGGGAAAGAATGTCAGGTGCATCGGCGCGCGTACCGGAGACTGATGAGGTCATTCCGCTCATTAGTCTGTGCGATCTCGGGTCGAAAGACATTAATCGGGTTACCCGGCTTGCCGATACGATCGGACAGGCCGCGCGAGAGGTCGGATTTTTCCGCGTGTGTGATCATGGTATCGACGCGGCCACGATCAAGGCAACCTATGCCGCTGCGCGCACATTTTTCGCGCGACCCGAAATCGAGAAGCGCCGCCTCTACATCGGCTTGAGCGCAAATCATCGCGGCTATGTCCCGTTTACCGAAAAGGGGGATTATCCCGACGAAGTCAGCCGTAACTACGAGGCATTCGATCTTGGTCTGGACCTGCCGGAGGACGACCCTGACTATTGCGTTGGCAACCGAATGCTGGGACCGAACGTCTGGCCTGATCAGCCCGGTTTTCGGGATGCCATCTCTGTCTACTATGCACAGGTAGCGGATCTTGGACAAAGACTATGCGCATTGCTGGAATTGCACCTGGGTCTGCCGCCCGAATCAATGACCAGTCGGATGAGCAAGCCGATCTCGCAGCTGCGTTTGCTGCACTATGTCCGGGACCGTCAGGTGGCGAGTTCGAAATCCGTGAACATGGGCGCGCACACTGACTACGAGTGCCTAACCCTTTTGCATACAGGCAACCCTGGCCTTCAGGTGATGACACGCGACGACCGCTGGATCGATGTGCCGGTAGATCCATCCGCCCTTGTGGTGAACATCGGCGACATGATGGAGGCCTGGACAAACGGTCTCCTGCGCTCGACGCCGCACCGGGTTCTCAACCTTAGCCCGGAACGGTTTTCGCTGCCGTACTTCACAGCGACCAACCACGATACGGTCATCGCGCCATTCCCCGAGCTGGTTGAGCCGGGCCACCCTCCACGCTATGCCCCCTTCACTGCCGGCGCGCATCTCGAGCGGATGCTGGTGCGGGATTTTCCCTACCTGCGAAATCAGGTGCGGCGTGGCGATCCGGAGGATGCGGTCACCAATCCCTTCGAGGATCGTCTGAACCGGAGCGACGACTGATCCATGCCGCCTGTCGATACGATTCTCACCGTGGCCCTTGCCGGCCTTGCGCTGAGCGCAACACCCGGGCCTTCAATGCTCTACGTGCTGTCCCGCAGCGTCGGGCAGAGCCGTGCAGCGGGCTTGGCCTCGGCGATCGGACTTGGCCTCGGGGGCATACTGCTGGCGGTCGCAACCGCGCTAGGTCTGGCAGCGCTCTTCGCGGCGTTTGATTGGATCGTACCGACCCTGCGCCTTGCGGGATCCGCCTATCTCGTGTGGCTGGGGGTCGACATGATCCGAGGTGCGCGCGGCGGCGCATCCATGGTCATGCGGGCTGAAGCGGTCGAGGTTCGGCCGTTTTCTGAAATTGTCCGGCAGGGCATTCTGATCGAAGTTCTCAATCCCAAGACCGTCTTGTTCTTCGCGCTGTTCCTGCCGCCCTTTGTGGATGCCAGCACGGGAGGAACGGGAACGCTGAACGTACAGGTCCAGTTGCTTGTCCTCGGCATTCTCGTCCCACTGACGGCCTTGCCGTCGGACATTCTCGTCGCCTATCTGGGCGGCACCGCTGCGGAGAGCATCCGTCGCAATGAACCCATTAGAATGGGCTTGGCATGGGCCGGTGGTTTGACGCTGATCGCGATTGCAGCGAACCTGCATTTCGGATTTTTCTGACGAGCCATTGGAGTGAGCGCTACATGACCTGCGCGCCGATCCGCCGTCTGCTGCTGCGCAGCCACAACGAGCAGCCTACGACCTTGAGCGTTGAGCGATCGACGAAGTGATTGCGCCTTAGCTCGCGGAAAGTCGTTCTGCGGCGTCGGCCCAGCACCCGCGCCGTCTCCGTGGGAGCCATTTGCCGCAGAACGCATTCCTGAGCGGATTGCCTTACGGCAAAGCCTGCCTGGCGGAAATCTCCGGTGAAATGATGCGTTGAATCTATTGGTATATTATAAAGGCCCAATCCAAACTATGGATTAAGCCTCTATAATCAATCATTTATTATCAGTAGCGATAATGTTCCGGCTTGAATGGCCCGTCCTGCGTCACACCGATATATTCGGCCTGCTCTTTGGACAGCGACGACAATTTCACGCCGATACGGTCCAGATGCAGGCGCGCGACCTTCTCGTCCAGATGCTTGGGCAGGATGTAGACGCCCGGCGCATACTCCTCGCCCTTGGTCCACAACTCGATCTGCGCCAACACCTGATTGGTGAACGACGCCGACATAACGAAAGACGGATGACCTGTTGCGTTGCCAAGGTTCAGCAGGCGACCTTCGGACAGCAGGATAATGCGATTGCCCGAAGGCATTTCGATCATGTCCACCTGTTCCTTGATGTTTGTCCATTTGTGGTTCTTCAGGCTGGCGACCTGGATCTCGTTGTCGAAGTGGCCGATGTTCCCGACGATCGCCATGTCCTTCATCTCGCGCATATGCTCGATGCGGATGACGTCCTTGTTGCCAGTCGTCGTTATGAAGATATCGGCGGACGAAATTGCATCTTCCAGCGTCACGACCTCATATCCGTCCATCGCGGCCTGCAACGCGCAGATCGGATCGACTTCGGTCACCTTCACGCGCGCGCCGGCACCGGACAACGATGCCGCCGAACCCTTGCCGACGTCGCCATAGCCGCAAACAACGGCGACCTTGCCGGCCATCATCGTGTCGGTCGCGCGACGGATTCCGTCAACAAGCGATTCCTTGCAGCCATATTTATTATCGAACTTCGACTTGGTGACCGAGTCGTTTACGTTGATCGCAGGAAATGGCAACTGACCCTTCTTGTGAAGGTCATAAAGACGATGCACGCCGGTTGTCGTTTCCTCGGATACGCCCTTGATCGCATTCCGGACCTTGGTGAACCAGCCCGGGCTTTCCTTCATGCGCTTCTTGATCTGCGCAAAGATCGCCTCTTCCTCCTCGGAGGTCGGTACTTCGATCAGGTCGGTTTCACCGGCCTCGACCCGTGCACCCAGCAAGACGTACAGGGTCGCGTCTCCGCCATCGTCCAGAATCATGTTCGCGCCTTCGGGGAACATGAAGGACCTGTCCAGATAGTCCCAATGCTCGGTCAGGGTCTGCCCCTTGATCGCGAAGACCGGTGTTCCGCCTTCGGCAATTGCAGCCGCCGCATGATCCTGCGTGGAAAAGATGTTGCATGAAGCCCAGCGCACGTCAGCGCCCAAGGCGACCAGCGTTTCAATCAGAACCGCTGTCTGAATCGTCATGTGCAGCGAACCGACGATCCGCGCACCTGCAAGCGGCTGCGACCCGCCATATTCCTCACGCAGAGCCATCAGTCCTGGCATCTCGGTTTCTGCAATGTCGAGTTCTTTGCGGCCATATGCGGCCAACTTGATGTCCTTGACGATATAGTCGCTCATCACACGTGCTCCTGCGGAAATCCGGTTGGTCGCCGCCTAGCAGCAGGAACAGTGCCGCACAATAACCGGAAGCAACGCGCAGACACGCGCACGAGTTGGCATCAGGTGGGAGCCGTGCTGCTGATGCCGTCAGACCGGTGCATCGGATATCTGTGCAAGGTCGGTGCCGCCGGACCAGTCAGTTCCGGCTGCCATTATGCAGGACAAGCCGGACACATCTGTCATCAGGATCGTCCAGTTTCGGTCAGCCCTGGATACCCAGACTTCAAACAATGTCGAATCGCTTTGCAGGCCGCCACCGTCAAGCGCTTCGCCATAGTAACCTGACAGACGGTCAATGACCTCCGCGCGCGGCGCGCAATTCGCGGCCACCTGCGCCAGCGCTGGGGTGACTATGCCGGTACAAAATCCAATTACAGCGGTTGCGAGGATGAATTTCGAATTCATTTGGCACTCCCGTATCAATACCGCGACTGATCGCACCTGACGTCTGCCGTCGCGGAAACAACGCCAGAATCACGATTTGGTTGCATCGCGGCGTAGCGCGGCTACGACGGTTGAATGATCCGCCAACGCCCTCAACCCCGCGCATGGCAGCGCATGCTGTCGGGACGCCGTCTCGACCTTCTGGACCCGACCCCGATGGATATCGAGGTCGTGGATATCGCGCACGGCCTTGCCTTCGTGGCCAGATGGAATGGTCAGACCCATGGCGACTGGCCCTATTCAGTGGCCGAACACTCTTTGCTGGTGGTCGAAATATTCACCCGCCTCCACCCCGCTGCATCCGCGCGCGAGCGGTTGACGGCCCTGCTGCACGATGCGCCTGAATACGTGATCGGCGACATGATCTCGCCGGTAAAGGCAGCCGTCGGGTCTGACTACGGTGCCTTGGATAGTCGGCTACAGGCCGCGATTCACCTGCGGTTTGGTCTGACGGCCCACACGCCAGATCGGCTGAAGCGTCGTATCAAGAAAGCCGACAAGCTGTCTGCCTGGCTCGAGGCGGTGGGGATAGCGGGCTTCGATCCAACTGAAGCAAACCGCTTCTTCGGCAAACCCGCACCGGGCGTTCTGGACGGCCTGTCCCTGACTCTGCGCCCCCCTGCCGAGGCACGCGCGGCTTTCCTGGAATGCCATGCCCGTTTGATAACGGCCCTCGATCATGGTTAAACTCCATGTGCAACAGGTCGAGCCATGACGCAGATCGACGTCCGCAAGGCGCAGTCCTTTGATGCAGGGGCGATGGTCAGCCTTTTGAACGACATCATCGCCACAGGTGGCATGACCGCCTTGACCACATCCGTCACATCTGCCGACCTGCGGGATTGGATGCACGAGAGCGGGGCCTGGCACCTCGCCGAAGTCGGCGGCGACATCTGTGGATTTCAATGGATAGGTCCGCATGTCGACCTGGCACCCGACACCTGCGACATCGCCACCTTCGTCGCGCTTGGGCAACACGGTGTCGGGATCGGATCGGCCTTGTTCAGGGCAACCTGTGCCGCCGCGCGCACTTTGGGATATCGCCGGATCAATGCCGTCATCCATGCCGACAACGGCGGTGGTCTCGCCTATTACAGGTCACGCGGGTTCGAAACAGTAGGCCACCTGAAGAATCTGACTCTGCCAGACGGCAGAACTGTCAACAAAGTGATAACGACCTATCGCCTATGATAGCCCGATGACATCACTTCCCGGCGTTTGAAAGGACATCGCAAGCCAAAGTGTTCGTGCTGCGGGTCACGATGTTCGCAATCGTTAGGCGCTGGTAATCCAGCCTTTTTTTGAACGCCATCTGGGCGGCTTGCTTTTACCTCCCATTGGCATGGGGTCGCATGATGAGATTATACGCTCATATCGCCGGAATGGTCAGGCTGGCATCGCTTTCCGCTCCGGAAACGCGATGGGCAGGTCTGGCCGCAGTGTGGGGGCGCTGCCGGGGACCCTGGCCTGAGGGGTTTGTGAATTCCACAAATATCCCTATCGCGAGGCTGGGACAGAACGATGGTGATGGCGATACGTCCTGAGGGCGGTGCTGGCTTCCGGTTCGGTTGCTTTCGGTGCCTGGCCGTCACACGGACGGCCCGATCCTGCAAACTTTCAACCGCAGGTTCGTCCTGCAGTATCCGAGCCACTGGTCCACCCGACGAAGGTGCCACTTTCGAACACTAGCTGCAGATTGCCTTTGGTCACAAAGGCCTGACGCCCTGAACCACAGGAAGTCGCACGCGGGGCCATACCCTCGATCCGGGCAACCGTCTGCAATGCACCCGGCTGATCACGCCCGAAGCCGATCTCCCGTCCGCCGGAACCGTTCACCAGAAGCCCGCCAGACGCTGGCACGAGCGTCAGACCAGGCAAACCGGGCGATGCAACCGGCGGAACGACAGGTTGACACGCGGCCAGCCCCGCCAGAAGCAGTCCGCTCAGGGCAGTCGACCTCATCTGGGCGACCGTTTCGCCAAAATGCGCTGCAGCGTCCGTCGATGCATGTTGAGACGACGGGCCGTTTCGGACACATTGCGGTCGCACAACTCGAAAACGCGCTGGATATGCTCCCACCGGACCCGGTCCGCCGACATCGGGTTATCAGGCGGCGGCGGCAACGACTCGCCCTGCGCCAGAAGCGAGTCGGTGATATCGTTTGCATCGGCCGGTTTCGACAAATAGTCGGTCGCCCCGATCTTGACCGCAGCGACCGCCGTTGCGATTGCGCCATATCCCGTCAGAACCACGATACGCGCGTCCGGCCGTCTTTCGCGCAACTTTTCGACCACATCCAGTCCGTTACCATCCTCAAGCCGCAGGTCGACGACGGCGTAAGCGGCCGGGCGGGCGCTGACCGACGCCAGTCCTTCAGCGACGGATTGTGCCGCCTGCACGTCGAAGCCGCGCTTTTGCATCGCCCGCTCCAACCGCCGCAGAAACGGTTCATCATCATCGACCAGCAAAAGCGTCCGATCGGGACCGATGTTCTTTAGGGCGTCGCTCATACCGTTTCTCCGGGTGGCCTTGTCACCTTGGAGATATGGGGCGATCCTGCCGTGGTCAAATTCGGGAGCGTCCCGCCCCATGTCAACACAGACTACCGGCAGCCTGCTGCCGCCCGAAACTGGAGCGCCTCAGGTGCGCCTCGGCACGCTGGTCAATCTGCGGTGGCTTGCAATCCTGGGACAGTCCGTCACAGTTTTGACGGGAAGCCTCCTGCTGGACCTTCAGTTCGAACTCGGGCTTTGCGCAATGGTCATCGGCGCTGCGGCCGTCGCGAATCTGATGACCGAGGCCATGCGCCCCGCCAATACCCGCCTCTCGGATCGGGCGGCCTTCGGCTTCCTGCTGTTCGATCTTATACAGTTGTCGGCTCTTCTGTTCCTCACAGGGGGGCTGCACAATCCGTTTTCTATGCTTTTCCTTGCGCCCGTGACGATCTCGGCAACAGCGCTGTCGCTCCGGTCGACGCTGACGCTGGGTGCCATCGGGGCTGCGCTGATTACATTGCTGGGGGGATATTACCTGCCGCTGCGGTTATCGGATGGCCGTCTGCTGGAACTGTCGCAACTGCAACTGGTGGGATTCTGGCTGGCCATCTTGATCAGCATGATATTCCTCGCCGGGTTTGCCTACCGCCTGACGCTGGAAACAGAACGCACGTCCAATGCGCTTCTGGCCACGCAAACCGCGCTCGCCCGGGAACAGAAGCTGCATGATCTGGGCGGCGTCATCGCCGCTACGGCACATGAACTCGGTACGCCTCTGGCGACCATCAAACTCGTGTCTTCGGAATTGGCGGAGGAATTGTCGGAGCGGCCCGATCTGCTGGAAGACGTACTGCTGATCCGCTCTCAGGCTGATCGGTGTCGCGACATCCTTCGGTCGATGGGGCGGGCGGGCAAGACAGATCACCACATGCGCACTGCCCTGTTCGAAACGCTGGTCCGCGAAGCGGCAGAGCCGCATATAGGACGTGGCATTATCGTTACCTGCGACTGGGCTGCGGCGGACGGATCGGACGAACGCATGCCCAGCCTTCAACGGCGACCCGAGGTCATCCACGGGCTGCGCAACCTGATCCAGAACGCGGTCGATTTTGCGCAATCGCAAATCTGGATCGACGGGCGTTGGTCCGCTGACGAGATCATGGTTCGGATCATCGACGACGGGCCCGGCTATCCGCCCGAAATGCTGCACCGGCTGGGGGACCCGTTCGTGCGGTCGCGGCGACGCAACGGCTATGAAGGGATGGGTCTTGGCCTGTTCATCGCCAAGACACTGTTGGAACGTACCGGCGCGACTCTGTCTTTCGCAAACGGCAGGAAACCCGGCCAGCGCAGGCCATCCGTCCGCAGCGGAGCAATCGCAGAAGTCGTCTGGCCGCGCGCGTCCCTCGCCGTGCCGAAAATCGGCGGCCTGGGCGAGAATACCCCCCTCTTTCCCTGATTTTCCAAGCCATATCCTACGGGTCTTCACCGGATGTCATTAACCCCCTCTTAACCCGAATCGCTCACCTTGGCGTGCAGGACTTCGCCTGTCACAACCCCGAGGGTTCGATGCCATCCGCCATCATGATTCTGATACCCGTTCTTGGCGGTCTGATCGCAGGCATCATGGCCCTATCGGCGGTTCTCTGGCTCGCCCCCCGCAAGCGCGAAGCGTGGCAGGGTCTGGATGCGGACGTCTTGTCTGAACCCCGCCAGTTTCAATTTCGCCATGGCTATCTGGTGAACCACTCCGGCAATGTCGGATTCCTGCTGCCTTTTCCAATAGATCATCTCAAGGCGTGGGACTCGCTGATCGAAGCTTTGTCGGATATAAACGAGAATGTGCCGACCGCCTTCGATGCGCTGCGAGACACAGGGCTTCCGTTCAAGCTGGAAGGTCCCTTCGGGCGCGATCGCGTCGTCATAATCGGCCTGCGCGACGGCGAAGACCTCCGCATCACAATCGCCACCGCCGAAGAGCGGCAGGGTTCTGTTCGTATCGACCTGTCCAGCCTCAAGGCCATGGAAAGCGAGATTTCGATGCTGGCCCGGGTTGGCGACACCAGCCCGACGCTCAGCTGGGCGGTAAACGACGCCAGGCAGGTCGTCTGGTCCAACGCGGCCTATCTGGAACGGGTCGCGCAATGCGCCGGACCGGATGCGGCGCAGGGCTGGCCCTTGCACGTTCTGTTTCCCGAGCCGGACGACTCCGGGCCCGGCAAGACACGCCGCAAGAACCGGGATCGTGCCGGTATCGAACATTGGTTTGAAGTCACCACGTCCGCCCCGGATACGGATGGTTTGCGCCATGGGCATGCGATACCCCTCGATACCGTCATCAAGGCCGAGGATTCTCGCCGCACGTTCATTCAGACCCTGACAAAAAGTTTTGCCTTTCTGCCCTCCGGCCTGGCCATCTTCGACCGCAACGGACAATTGACGCTGTTCAATCCGGCGCTGATGGATATGACCGGCCTTGATGGGGCCTGGCTCTCGCGCCGCCCGCTGCTTGCCGATTTCTTCGATGCGCTGCGCGACCGCCAGAAGTTGCCCGAGCCGCGCGATTACAAGACCTGGCGCGACAGCCTTTCGGACATCGAACGCACTGCTGGGCGAGGCGTCTACATCGAAACCTGGACCTTGCCCAGCGGCGCGACATTTCGCGTGACCGGACGTCCGCAGGGTGACGGTGCCGTAACGCTCATGCTGGAAGATATATCGGCGGACGTCATCGCAGACCGCACGCATCGGGCCGATCAGGACATGATGATGGCGGTTCTGGAAGATCTCGAAGACGGAATCGCGATCTTCGAAGCCGACGGCACCAGAATTCTTGCCAATGCCGCGGCGGCCGCCCTGTGGGGGGATGGCAGCGCGGGCCTGCCCGCTACGCTCGACGGATGCATCACCTACTGGAAGACGCTGTCGCACCCGCATTCGATCTGGGGCGAACTGCGCGATCTGATCCGCAGTCCCGATGCGGATTGGGCCGATTGGGACGATACAATCGGACAAACGAAGGGGCCCGCTTTACGGCTGCGGGTCAGTGCCCGGCCGGGCGGACGTATAGCACTGACATTCCGGCCCGATGTCGCCGTGACACCCGCGCAGTCCGAGGTGCCGGCAAAAAGGATCGCTTCCGCCTGACCTCCCCCTTGCGTGTCCCGGTGCCGGGCGTCTAACTGCAGCCGGATGACCCGCCTGACCTGCTCCATTCTGTTGCCGTCGCAGGCCGCCACCGACGCAATCGCGTGGACCATGGCTCCCCTGCTTCGGGCCGGTGACGTGCTGTTGCTGGACGGCCCGGTCGGTGCAGGCAAGACCGCTTTCGCGCGCGTCCTGATCACAGCTTTGCGCAGACAGGCCGGGCTGCCGCGCGAAGATGTGCCCTCACCGACGTTCACGCTGGTCCAGACCTATGACACCGGCGCTTTCGAGACCTGGCACGCCGACCTCTATCGCCTGACAGGGCCGGATGGCATTGCGGAGCTGGGGCTGGACGAAGCCTTTTCCGAAGCTCTCTGCCTCATCGAATGGCCCGACCGTCTCGGCCCTACCGCACCTCCCGATGCCGGGCGGCTGATCTTTACGGTCAACCCGGACGACAGCCGCAACCTTGCCCTGGTCGGACCGTGTGCGATGATTGCCCGTCTTGCACCGGCCTTTGCGGAAAATCCAGAATGACCGACCGTGATCCGATGATCCGAGATTTCCTGAAGGCCACCGGCTGGGGGATTGCCACCCGCATCCCCCTGGCGGGCGACGCATCCCTGCGGAGGTACGAGCGGCTTGTGCGCGGCACCGATCGCGCGATCCTGATGGATGCCCCGCCTGACTCGGGCGAGGATACGCGCCCGTTCATCGAAATCGCAGACTGGCTGGCCGGTCACGGACTTTCCTCCCCAAGGATCATCGCCCGCGATCCGGATAACGGTCTTCTGTTGCTGGAAGATCTGGGCGACGATCTTCTTGCGACGCATGCCGCATCGCATCCGGAAGACGAGCCGATCCTATACGCCGCCGCCGCCGGATTGCTGGCCGATCTTCACCGTCACGTGCCGCCGGCCCGTCCCCTTTATCCGGCGCAGATGGCCACGCTGGCCGCAACTGTCTTCGACTGGTATGCCCCCGAGGCGCAGGATCGGCGTGACGATCTGACGGCGGCAATGCAGCGAGCCATCGACACGACGTTGACCGGCCCCGAGGTTCTGGTGCACCGCGATTTCCACGCCGAAAACCTGATCTGGTTGCCGGAGCGCACCGGCCCGGCCCGGATCGGGTTGCTCGATTTCCAGGACGCCATGCGGGGACCGGCAGAATACGATCTCGCCTCACTGATCCATGATCCGCGTCGTGCGGTGTCGCCCCGCGCTGTTCGGGCCGCCACGACAGCCTATCTGGACGCGACCGATATCGACCCCGAGATCCTTCACGCCCGCATTGCCGTCTGTTCGGTGCAGCGGTCCCTGAGGATCATCGGAAAGGTGTTCACACGCCTTTGCCTGCATTCCGGGCGAACGAGCTATCTTCGTTTCATCCCGCCCACTTGGGTCGCGCTGCAACGCGAACTTCGGCACCCGGCTCTGGACGAGGTTCGCGCGCTTCTGGTCGACCTTCTGCCCGAACCCGACGCTGCCTGGCTGGCCGATACCGCGGCCCGCGCGGGCACTCTCTACGGGCGCGACCGCGCGGGCGCGCCATGATCGCCACGATGATCTTTGCCGCCGGACTGGGCACACGAATGCGGCCGCTGACGAACGAACGACCAAAGGCGATGGTCGCGGTCGCGGGCCGACCGCTGATCGACCATGCGCTGGATCAGGTCGCCGGTCCCGGCCCGACCGTGATCAATACCCATCATTTCGCGGATTGCCTGCATACCTATCTGGCGGGCCGGAACATCACGCTGGTCCACGAGTCGCCCATGCTTCTGGAAACTGGCGGCGGACTGCGCAATGCCCTGCCGTATCTGGGCGACGGCCCGGTGCTGACGATGAACGCCGACGCCTGCTGGACCGGACCCCGCGCCCGTGACTCCCTGCTGAAGGCATGGGACCCGAGCCGGATGGACGGGCTTCTGCTGATGGTTCCGCGAGACCGTGCGATCGGCCCGTCGCGGGCCAGTTTTGCCATCGGTCCGGACGGACGGCTTGCACGGGATGCATCCGGCCTGATCTATACCGGGGCCGGCATCGTGCGGACCGAAGGGCTGTCGGCCTTTGGGGACGACGTTTTTTCGTTGCGTGACCTCTGGTTGGCCATGATGAACCGGGGGCGCCTCTTCGGGGTGGAACATCCGGGGCACTGGGCCGACGTCGGAACCCCTGATGGTATCGCCGCCGCCGAAGCCATGCTGGCCGGGGCCGCCTGATGCGCGGCCTGTTTCATGAACCGATGGGTGTCGATTTTTCGACCACCTTCGCCGCCGGGCTTCGCGCCCGGTTGAACGGACAACCGCCAGAGGCAATGGCCCGCGTTACCTTGCTGGTCAACACGACGCGCATGGCCCGCCGGATCGAAGCAGCGCTTGCCGCGTCCGGGGCGACCCTGCTGCCCCGCATCGGATTGGTGTCCGATCTTGCGCCACTTTTGCCGCCCGGCGATGCACCCGTGGCCGGAATTGCGCCCTTGGCTCTGCGCTTGCGTCTGACCCGGCTGGTCGCGCGACTGCTGACCTCGGACCCGAGTCTCGCACCGCCGTCCGCCGCCTTCGATCTGGCCAGCAGCCTGACCCTTCTTCTGGCCGAGATGCAGGAAGAGGGGATGGATGCCGACGCCCTGACCCGGGTCGAGACCGGCGATCTGTCGATACACTGGCAACGGACGCTGCAATTCCTGACGATTGCGACCGATTGGCTGACGGAGGACGGAACGCTGACCCCGGCTGGCGCGCAGGCGCTGTCTCTGGACCGGCTGTTGCAGCACTGGACGGAACGGCCGCCTGCCGATCCGGTAATTGTGGCCGGGTCCACGGCATCGCGCGCGCCGACCCGGCGTCTGATCGGGGCTGTGCTCGGGTTGCCGCAGGGGGCTGTCGTTCTGCCTGGCCTCGATACCGATATGCCCGACGACGCCTGGGCGTCCCTGACCGATCCCGACGGGCCGGGCCAACAGGATCATCCGCAATACCGGCATGCCGCCTTGCTGACGTCTCTGACCAAAACGCGCGCGCAGACGCCGCGCTGGGGGGATGGCGCGCCAGCCGCGCCGCATCGCAACCGGTTGATCTCGCTCGCGCTGCGCCCGGCTCCCGCGACCGATGCCTGGCGCGCCGAGGGTCCTGATCTGGACGGTATCGCCGAAGCATGCGCAGGCGTGACCCTGCTGACCGCGCCGTCCCCAGGTGCCGAGGCCGCCGCCATCGCGACCGGGCTGCGCGCCGCACTGGATCAGGGGCGCACCGCCGCGCTGATCACACCCGACCGGACGCTCTCCCGACAGGTTGCGGCGCAACTGGACCGCTGGGGCATAGTGCCGGACGATTCCGCTGGCCGCCCGCTCAATCAGTCCGCGCCCGGTCGCCTGCTGCTGCACAGTGCCGAGATGCGCGGCCAGCCGGTCGAGTCCGAGGCACTGACCATATTGCTGAAGCATCCTCTGACGCATGTCGGTGGTGACCGGCCCGCCCATCTGATCCGCACCCGCGAACTCGAGGTCAAACTTCTGCGTGGGCGCCCTCTGGCTTTTCCGACACGGGCCGCACTGGATCACTGGCTTACCGATCGCAAGGTTCCGCAGGCATATGACGACTGGACGCTCTGGTTGTCGGATCTGCTCGATGCGATTCCGGCGCAGGCCGCCTTGGCACCTCTGGCGACCCATGTAGCCAGCCATCTGTCGCTGATCGAAATGCTGGCGAAAGGTACTGGCGGCGACACCGGCACGCTTTGGACGGATACCGCCGGGCACGAAGTCCGCCGCGTTCTGGATCGGTTATCGCAGGCTGCACCCGAACGCGGCGACGAAATGATCACTGCCCGCGATTATGCCCGTATCCTGGGCGCGCTTCTGTCTGCCGAGGAGGTGCGCGACCCGTTCAGCCCGCATCCGGAGGTGATGATCTGGGGCGCACTGGAAGCACGGGTGCGCACCGCCGATCTGGTCATACTGGGCGGTTTGAACGACGACGTCTGGCCCGGTCAGCCGACGCCGGACCCCTGGCTCAACCGGACCATGCGCCGAGACGCAGGATTGCGTCTGCCCGATAGATCCATCGGCCTCTCGGCGCACGATTTCCAGCAGGCCGCCGCAGGGCCGGAAATCTGGCTGTCCCGTGCAAGCCGCACGTCCGAGGCCGATACCGTCCCGTCCCGCTGGCTCAATCGTATCGACGGACTTCTGACCGGAATCGGACCACAGGGCGATGCCGCATTGAACGCGATGCGCGCACGCGGCGACCGCTGGTTATCGCTGGCCGCACAGTTGGACAAACCTGCCAAGCGGATCGAACCCGCTCCCCGTCCGGCCCCTCAACTGCCGCCGTCTGTGGCGCTGGACAAGCTCTCCGTGACAGCGATCGAGACGCTGATCCGCGATCCTTATTCAATATACGCCCGCCAGATCCTGCACCTGAAGGCGATTCCGCCGCTGCGTCAGGGACCGGATGCGCGGGTCCGCGGACAAGCCGTCCACGATGCGATGGAACGCTTTGCCCAAGCTGTACCCGGCCCCCTGCCCGAGGATGCGCCCGCGCAAATGCGCCAGGCGCTGGAGGAGGCGCTCGCATTATGGACACCGTGGCCCGGACCGCGCCGGTTGTGGTTGGGCAAATTCGACCGGATTGCCGCCGATCTGATCGCCGCCGAAACCACGCGGCGGACTTTGGGCCGCCCGACTTTCGTTGAACGCGGCGGCGCGCTTCGCTTCGACGACCCGCCCTTCACCCTGACCGCCCGCGCCGACCGCATCGACGACCGGGGCCATACGGTGGCGATCTATGATTACAAGACCGGTCCGGCGCCATCGAAGAAGCAACAGACTCATTTCGCAAAACAACTTCTGCTCGAGGCGCTGATGGTCACCGAAGGTGCATTTCCCGACATCCCACAGCGACAGGTCGAGGAGATTCGTTATCTATCCCTCGGTGCGAAATACGCCGAGGCGGCACCGGATGATTTCGGTCCGGATCTGATTGCCGCCACGCGCACCGAGCTTCTGACCCTGATCCGCGCCTATGCTGACGGTCAGCCATTTCGCGCCCGTCTGGCTCCCGATTTGCTGACCTATGCCAGCGATTACGATCAGTTATCACGGTTCGGCGAATGGTCCGATACCGACGGTGCCACGACAATTCCGGTGGGGGGCGAATGACCGGAGTTGCCTTTATACCCGACGCCGCCACCCGCGCGCAGATCGACGCCGCGAACCCGGCCGGGTCGGTCTGGCTGGCGGCCAACGCCGGGTCGGGAAAGACCCGCGTTCTGACTGACCGGGTGGCCTGGCTGCTTCTGGATGGTGCCGCGCCCGAACGTATCCTGTGCCTGACCTATACCAAGGCCGCGGCGGGCGAGATGCAGAACCGCCTGTTCAGACAATTGAGCAAATGGACAATGTTGTCTGACGAGGCTCTGCGGGTCGAGATCACACGACTTGGCGCGGCGCGCGGCACCGTTCCCGACGATCAACTGCGTCGCGCCCGCACCCTGTTTGCCCGCGCCATCGAGACACCGGGCGGGCTTAAGATACAGACGATCCACGCCTTCTGCGCATCCCTTCTGCGCCGGTTCCCGCTGGAGGCAGGGGTTTCGCCCGCATTTTCCGAAATGGACGAGACCGCAACCGCGCGTCTTCAGTCCGAAGTGCTGGATGACATGGCGTCGGATCCGGCGCTGCAACCGCTGGTGGATCGCATTGCGGCGCGACTGACAGATGCGGAGCCATCGGCATTCCTGTCCGATGTCGCAAAACACAGAACCGGATTCGATCGTCGCCTTGAGACCGATGCCCTCAAAGCGGCGCTTGGCATCGCGGACGACAGCCCGAAAGCAGTGCGCGACAGCCTGCCTGATGCGGATGACCTGGACCTGCTCGAGATGATCCGCGACGCGGCACGGTCGCTGTCCGGCAAAACGATGTCGGACCTGCATCGCGGGCTGGCTCAGGCTATTCTTGCCGATACATCCGACCGCCTGGACTTGCTGACGCCGATCCTGCTGACCCAGAAGATGGAACCGCGCTCGATCCGCTGGACCAACGCCGCCAGGATTGCGATCTCCGAAAACACAATCGACGACCTGACGGCCTTCGCCCTCCGGTTGGCAGATGCCCATGCCCGGATCAACGCGTTCGAGGCCCTCGCACAGACCGAAGCCTTGCACGCTTTCGCCCCCGAATACACCGCGCGGGTCGAAGCGCGGAAACAGTCGCGCGGCTGGCTGGATTTCGATGACCTGATCTCACGCGCGCAGCGTCTGTTATCGACCTCGGACATGGCGCAATGGGTGCTGTTCAAACTGGACGGCGGGATCGACCACATTCTGGTCGACGAGGCGCAGGATACCTCGCCTGGCCAGTGGGAGGTGATTACGGCGTTGGCCTCCGAGTTCGGGGCGGGCCTGGGCGCACGCCCGGATGTGCCCCGCACGATCTTCGTCGTCGGCGATCGCAAACAGTCGATCTATGCGTTTCAGGGTGCCGATCTGGATGCCTATGAAAAGATGCGGACGATCTTCGGCGGCATGGTGTCGCGCCAGGACGACGGAGCGATGTCCGGACTCCGCGATCATGTGTTGCTGCATTCGTTCCGTTCCTCTCCGGTTATTCTCGATCTGGTGGATGCGGTCTTTGCCGACGGCGGTGGCGTCGGCGATGCGCCCGAGCATATCGCGTTTCACGCCGAAATGCCGGGCCGCGTCGACCTCTGGCCGGTGATCGATCAGGATAAGGCGGACCATTCCGACCGGGTCTGGCACGACCCCATTGACCGGCCCGCCGCCAATGACGCGAATGTCCTGCTGGCCGAACGGGTGGCCGAAGCCATTGACCGGATGCTGAAGGACGGCACGCCAATCGGCCGCGACAAGGATCGGCGCGCGGTGCAGGCCGGGGACATCCTGATCCTGCTGCAAAGACGGGCGGATCTGTTTCATCACATCGTGCGGGCGTGCAAACGCAAGAACCTCGACCTGGCGGGGGCCGACCGGCTGAAACTGTCGGACGACATGGCGGTCAAGGATCTGATCGCCGCGCTGACCTGGGCCGCGACACCCGACGATGATCTGGCGCTGGCGACCGTCCTGCGGTCCCCGCTTGGTACGATGGACGAGGCTGAATTGTTCGCCCTGGCCCATGGCCGGGAACGGCGTCGGCTCTGGGATGTATTGCGCGACCGGAACAGCGATCCTGAGGCCATCGCGATGCTGACGGATTTGCTGCGGATTGCCGATATCCTGCGACCCTACGAAGTACTGCAACGCATCCTGATCCGGCACGATGGCCGCCGCCGCCTGTTGGCGCGTCTGGGCGACGAAGCCGGAGAGGCCATCGACGCGCTGCTGACACAAGCCTTGGCCTATGAACAACTCGAGACACCCAGCCTGACCGGATTTCTGGGCTGGCTTGCCTCGGCGGACGTGGATGTGAAACGTCAGGCGGGAAAGGGGTCGATCCGTGTGATGTCAGTGCACGGCGCCAAGGGTCTGGAATCGCCGGTGGTGATCCTGCCCGAGACAATGAAGCGTGCACCACGCGGCATATCCGGGGTCCAGCGTCTGCCCGACGGCCTGCCAATCTGGATGCCTGCCAAGGCCAACTGGTCGCCTGCGATGCACGACGCGAGCGACCGGGCCTTGGCCAATGATCGGGCCGAACGCGACCGTCTGCTGTATGTCGCGATGACCCGCGCCGAAAGCTGGCTGATCGTCGGGGCCGCCGGAAATGTCGGCGAAGACGCGGACGACAGTTGGTACAACAAGATCGCGGCGGCGATGGAGAACCGTGATGCCGAAGATTACGACTTCGGCTTTGGTCAGGGACGACGGTTGGAGATTGGCGACTGGTCCGGGGTCGCGCCGAACAGGACAGATATGCCCACCGCGGATGTTCGGACACCGGCCTGGCTGCGTACCAGCATCGCGCCGCCGACAAAGGCCGCCACCCGCATCGCACCGTCCGGCCTTCCGGGGGCGAAGGCGCTGCCGGGCGAGGCAGGCGTCGATACGGCGACGGCCCTGCGACGCGGCACCGCGATTCACGCCTTGCTGGAACATCTGCCTCGACTTGGGCAGGAAACATGGATGGAACGCGGGCCCGCGATCCTTGCCACCTATGCCGATGTGCAGGAGGATGAGATCGGTGACCTTCTGGCGGAAGCCGCTGCCGTCCTGAACCACCCCGATCTGGCGCATGTCTTTGCCGGGGGAACGCTGGCCGAGGTTCCGTTCGCTCTGCCGCCAACCGTGGATCGCCCTGCGATAGTCGGCACGATAGATCGGGTGATCCTGACACCTGACTGCGTTCATATTGTCGATTTCAAAACAAATACCGAGATTCCGCCGACTCCTGAGAGCACACCCGACGGCTTGCTGCGACAGATGGCGGCGTATCGGCTGGCGGCGAAGAGCATCTGGCCCGACCGGCAGGTTCAGGTTGCGATCCTGTGGACGAAAGTCCCCCGTCTGATGGATCTTCCGCACGATCTCGTGACGGATCTCGACGCGGGCATTGACCCTCTGGTTCTGCCCGCCTAGCTAGTATGACCCGCCCCCGAGGCGTCCATATTCAGGAGAACACCATGGCTACGATCGCCGCCACCGACGCTACTTTCGATGAAGTCGTCAAGCAGTCCGATATCCCGGTCGTCGTTGATTTCTGGGCGGAATGGTGTGGCCCCTGCAAGCAGATCGGCCCCGCGCTCGAGGAGCTTTCGGCGGAATACGACGGCAAGATCAAGATCGTGAAGGTCAATGTCGACGAAAACCCCGGCAGCCCGGCGGCCCTGGGCGTTCGCGGCATTCCGGCGCTGTTCCTGTTCAAGGGTGGCGAAGCGGTAGATCAGAAAATCGGCGCTGCACCCAAAGCCGCGCTGAAGGACTGGATCGACGCCGCTGTCTGAAATTCGCGATTTAAATTTTCTCGGTTATTGAAAACTTCCCGACCCCCGGATGCGTCAGCATTCGGGGGTCTTCTTGTTTCCACATTGAGAAAGCCCGGATCGCTATCGGTCAGGTTTGCGTAGCGGCAAGCCATGCCTCGGCTTCGTCTTGCTCATCGAGTTCGAAACTGCGGATGTCGAGGCCGGGAAAGAGCGCGCCTTCGAATTCGGCGGCCTTCCTGAGCCAGTCGGAATCGCTGAGAAGGGCGCATCTGTCGAATTTTCCGATCAACCCAAACAGCTTTGGCAGACGGCTCATCTCGACACCGATTGCCCCCAAAGTGGGCAGGGAAAAATCGGTGATCCTGTAATACATGCGCCCGTTTTTCACGTCTTCGGACGCCGCGATCAGCTTGTCCAACCCATCCCGCATGGCATCCGCATCGAGGCTGCCACTGAGGTCAATGTCCACACGATTGGCAGAGCGCTTGGTGATCTTGAGCATGTCGGCCTCCTTTTGAAGTCTGGGGCATCCTCTTGATGATTGTCGGACCTGGCATTGATCCTGGTCAAGCAGGCGGTCAGATCTGCCCCGGTTTGAACACTCCAAACCGGCATGGAGATCAGTGCCACTGCCGAACCCATACTGAAATCCGATTATGAGCCGGTCTTGATCTCCACTATGGCAGAGCCGTTTTTCCTGCCCCAGGAGACTCTGGACCATACCATTTCATGCAGGAAATACGAAATGAAACCGGTTACGGAGCCGACGATGGCTATGCCGCTGCTTGCCATGACCGAACCTGTGAAAAGGTAACTGATCAGCGTCATCATGATGAACCCCGCGACCTGCCATGTAGCTGACTTGGTAACGAGGCGGATCGTGCTGTCCATTGATGAATTCTCTGCGAAAAGTCGGGTGCTTCCTGCTGGTTACCTGCGATGCCCACGAATGGACATTAGGTCAATTTGCTGCGTAAAATCGATTTTGGTGTTTTATATCTACAAAGGGGGTAAAAATGGACAAGCGTATCCGTGCTGACGTGTTCCGGACCCGCCTTCAAGAAGCCATGTCGCTCAAAAAGGTTACCAGAAGCGCGCTGTCCAGAGCCGCCAATGTCGATCGGTCGACGATTGGTCAGCTTCTCAAAAACGATTATCCCCGTCTGCCAAATGCGCAATTAGCTGCTGATATTGCAGGCGCCCTGAGCGTCAGCACCGACTGGTTGCTGGGCCTGACGAACAGGCCAGAAGCTCCGGGCGACATCGTAGCGGCCGCAATGTCTCTAAGCCCGGCAGAACGCACGTCGGCTGACGAACAGCTTCTTGAATGGCATCGCGAAGCTGAGGGTTACAAAGTACGTCATGTTCCGGCGACTTTACCCGATATCCTGAAGACCGAGCGGATGTTGCAGTGGGAATATGCGTCGTTTCGCGAGAAGCGGCTTCCCGAAGCCTTCGCCGCCATGCAAAATCAGCTCCAATGGCTGTCATCAGGCGTTTCCGACTACGAGATCGCCCTGCCGCTTCACGAAATCGAGGCCTGCGCGGCCGGGACGGCCTATTACAAGGGCGTCAGCAGAGATGTCCGGTTCGAACAACTGAATTTCCTTGCTGATCAGTGCGATCAGATGTTTCCGCGGCTGCGGATATTCCTGTTCGACGCACATAGGGTCTTTAGCGCACCGGTCACTGTTTTCGGCCCGAACCTTGCCGTTGTTTACGTCGGCCAATGCTATCTCGCATTCCGTGAAGTCGAACGCGTAAAGTCACTGACAAACCACTTTGACTGGCTGGTACGAGAGGCGATCGTGGATGCGCGTGACGTTCCTTTTCATATTCGCTCGATGATGGATCAGTAACTTCGCCGTCTCCCGGTTTCGACCGCACCACGAAACATTGCTGAGCGGCGAAGGTCCGCATTGTCCCGCATGGTCGGCCTACGAGATGGAAAGCCCCCGACCGCGTGCGCGACCGGGGGCTCGTCCCGTAGTTGCATCAGGGCTCAGCCGCGGGCGAACTCGGGGTAGGCTTCCATCCCCAGTTCGGCCATGTCGAGGCCGCTGATCTCGGCCTCCTCGGACACCCGGATACCGCCCAGCGCCTTGAGGATGAACCACACCAGCAAGCTGAAGATGAAGACGAAGGCACCGATCGCCACGAAGCCCAGAAGCTGGGTCGCGAAGGATGTGCCCTCCGTGTAGACCGGAACTACCATTGTGCCCCAGAACCCCGCGACCAGGTGAACCGGGATGGCACCGACAACATCGTCGATTTTCATCTTGTCCAGGGCCGGGACTGCCAACACCACAATCACGCCGCCGACCGCACCGATCCACAGTGCTCCAAACAGCGTCGGATCGAGGGGGCCTGCGGTGATGGACACGAGGCCCGCCAACGCACCGTTCAGAACCATCGTCAGATCGACCTTCTTGTAGAGGACCTGCGTCAGGATCAGCGCCGCGACGGCACCGGCGGCGGCCGCCATGTTGGTATTCGCGAAGATACGGCTGATGTCGGTCACGTCACCGATGGAACCCATGGCCAGTTGCGATGCACCGTTGAATCCAAACCAGCCCATCCAAAGGATGAACGTGCCCAGGGTCGCAAGCGCCAGGTTCGAGCCGGGCATCGGAACGACGCGGCCTTCCTTGGTGTATTTGCCCAGACGCGGGCCCAACACGATCGCACCCGCCAGTGCGGCGAACCCTCCGGTAGCATGGACCAGGGTCGAACCGGCAAAGTCCGAGAATCCGGCCTCCGACAACCAGCCGCCGCCCCACTGCCACGAGGCCTCGATCGGATAGATGACGCCGGTCAGCACCACCGTGAAGATCAGGAACGGCCAGAGCTTGATGCGCTCGGCCAGAGTGCCTGAAACGATTGACGCGGTGGCGGCGACGAACATCAGCTGGAAAAAGAAGTCCGAACCGACGGACGCATAGGTCACGTCGACCACGTCCGCACCGGCACCCACAGGCTCCAGCGATGCGGGCGCGAACAGTTTGCCCAGATAGCCCACGATGGTCCAGTCGTCGCCAGGATACATTATGCCGTAGCCGATCAGCCAATACATGAGCGCAGCAATGGAAAAGAGAGCGATATTCTTGGTCAGCTGCATCGTCACATTCTTGGACCGGACGAGACCGGCTTCCAGCATGGAGAAACCGGCGGCCATCCAGAACACCAGAAAGCCACCGATAAGAAACAGCAGCGTGTTGAAGATATAAGCGGTGTCCGCGAAAGTCGCGAATTCGGGTGCGGCCGCGTCCTGCGCGGTGCCCATCGTGGGCAAAGCGAGGAGCATTGCCCCGAGAAGAAGTGAGTTGTGGAGTTTCATGTCAATCCTGTCCCCTTGAATGTCGATCAGATCGCGTCGTCGTTCAGCTCGCCGGTGCGCACGCGCACGGCCTGGCTAACGTCGAGGACGAAGATTTTGCCGTCGCCGATCTTGTCGGTCTTGGCGGTGGCGGCAATGGTCTCTACGACCTGGTCGGCCATGGCGGAGGGCACCACGATCTCCAGCTTGACCTTCGGCACGAAGTTTACGGCGTATTCGGCTCCACGATAGATTTCGGTGTGACCCGACTGGCTTCCGAAGCCCTTGATCTCCGTCACCATCATGCCGCGCACGCCGAGGGTGGTCAGTGCCTCTCGGACCTCCTCCAGCTTGAACGGCTTGATTGCTGCGATGATGAGTTTCACATCAATTCCCCTTGTCATTGCGATCCACAGACCGGACGACGGCAGATCACGAACCCGCAGGGGGAGGCGCAACGTGTAGGCAGGCTTGGCAGGTTCACTCCGTACCCGATGCCCGGATTTTCGCCTGTTTTCGAGGCAAAGCATAAAATTTAGGCATATCAAATATGCTGCACCTGCGAAGGATTTGAGGTTCGGGGTGCACAATCGACTCGCATCGCCATATATTGGCGAAAACCCTCTAACGGGATGAGCAGCAATGGCACGATCTGGCAAAACCCGTCTGGTCGCCGACAAACGGCGGACAACGCCCAGGGGCGAAAAACCCGCCGCGAAACCGGCCCGCAAAAGGCGTGCCAAGCCCACCGCCCGCAAGTCGCGCGGCCTTCTGGGCTGGCTACTCCTGCCATTCGGTTTGCTGATCCGGCTGGGCTGGGCGTTGGCGTGGCGTGGGGCAGCGATCGCGGCTGCCATCCTGCTGGCGGCGACGATCTACAATTATGCCCGCATTCCTGACATGGCCACGCTGTCCGACGGGCGGGCGCGCGGGTCCGTCACATTGCAGGATCGCGAGGGGCAGACATTTGCCTGGCGCGGTGACAATTTCGCCGGGCTGATCACGCTGGATGGGGTGTCGACTCAACTGTCGAATGCCGTCGTGGCCAGTGAGGATAAGCGATTCTATAAACACTTCGGCGTCAGCCCCCGCGGCATCGTCGGTGCCATGCGTAGCAATATGCAGGCCGGACGGGGGCCGTTTTCGGGCGGCGGTGGCTCGACCATCACACAGCAGGTCGCCAAGCTTCTGTGTCTGGGACAGGACTGGGACCAGACCCTTGGCATGACCGAAGCGCAGTTCGAGGCCGACTGCCGCGTCGGAAGCGTGTGGCGCAAGCTGAAGGAAATTCCCTATGCCTTGGCGCTGGAGGCGAAGTTCACCAAGGATGAGATCCTGGCGATCTATCTGAACAGGGCTTATCTTGGGGCTGGTGCGCGGGGTTTCGCCGCCGCCAGCCAGCGATATTTCGGCAAATCGGTCGCACGGCTGAACCCGTCCGAGGCGGCTATGCTTTCGGGTCTGCTGCCCGCGCCCAGCTACTACGCACCGACCAACAACCTGCAACGTGCGCAGGACCGGGCCGAAACTGTGCTGCGCCTGATGCGCGAGCAGGGCTATCTGACCAGTGCGGAGTTCGCTCAGGCCCTCGAACAGCCCGCCACCCTCTCGTCCGCCGCAGGGCAGGACACTGGCGGGTATTTCGCGGATTGGGTCATGTCGGCCGGTCCCGACTTCCTGACCGGCGAGACGACAGAAGATGTTCTGGTCCGGACCACTCTCGATCAGCGTATCCAGAAGGCCGCCGAGGATGCCCTGGCCGCGGTTTTCGAGGCCAGTGTCAGTCCGGAGTCCGAGGCGCAGGGCGCTATCGTCGTGATGTCCGCCGACGGCGCGGTCCGCGCGATGGTCGGCGGGCGCGACACGCGGGGCGGCGGGCAATTCAATCGCGCCATCCAGGCAGTTCGCCAGACCGGTTCCAGCTTCAAACCTTTCGTCTATGCCGCGGCGCTGGATCTGGGAATGCGGTTTGACGACTACATTCTGGATGCACCGTTAACACTGAACATCCCCGGGTCGGGTGCGTGGTCGCCCGAGAACTACAGCCGCAATTACGCCGGAGAAGTCACGCTCACAGATTCGCTGGCGCGGTCGCTGAATACATCGACCGTACGGCTGTCGGAACAGGTCGGTCGGGATGTGGTCCGCAAGGTGGCCACCGATTTCGGGATCAACAGCGACCTGGCGGCCGGCCCTGCCCTGGCCCTGGGGGCAAGTGAATCCACCCTGCTGGAAATGACCGGAGCCTATGCCGGTATCCTGAATGGCGGCACCAGCGTCACACCCTATGGACTCAGTTCGCTGACTCTGCGTGGCGACGACGTGCCGCTCGTCGATCACGAAAGCGGTCTGGGGGAACGGGTCATTCAGGAAAACGCCGCGCGACAGCTTGTCTACATGATGTATCAGGGCGTCGAGAGGGGCACCGGCAAGCGCGCCAAGCTGCCCGATGGCCGCCCGGCAGCGGGTAAGACCGGCACCACCAGCAGCTATCGCGACGCATGGTTCATCGGCTTCACTGGGGATTACGTCGCGGGCGTCTGGATGGGATATGACGACAATTCGCCCCTGACCGGCGTGACGGGCGGCGGCTTGCCCGCCGAAATCTGGCGCGAGACGATGGTGCGTGTGCAGGAGGGTCTGCCGGTCCGGCCCCTGCCGATGATCGACGCCGAGGCCGAGGCACGCCCCGCCCCCGCCCCGCAGGTCGTTCAGCAGCGGCCCGCACCGCAACAGCCCCAGCATCAGCAGCCGCAACCCGATCTGGCGGAGCGGATATTGATGGATGTTCTGGGTGGAATTTTCCGTCGCAATTGACGGTCTGTTCATTCCTCTGACGCTAAAAGACGCGGCCCGATAACGGAGTCCGCACCGCATGCCACCCCCGTGCCGAACCACGCGCCCCTCGGGCAGTGAGGAGGTCGCCGCCATCCGCCGGGCGTCGGCCGCTTCGATGAGGATGGTTTTCGTGTTCTCGATGGCGGTGAACCTTCTGATGCTGACCGGCCCGGTCTACATGCTTCAGGTCTACGACCGGGTTCTGGGTTCAAGATCCGAAGAAACGCTTGTCGCACTGTCAGTCGTGGCAACATTCCTGTTTGTCATGATGGGTGTGCTGGATCATGCCCGCGGGCGTGTCATGGCGCGGGTCGGCGCGGAGTTTCAGGCCCGGTTGGACGGCCGCGTCTTCGCCGCGCATCTGCGCCATTTGTCGCTGACCCCCGGTGGGGCGGGCGGGCGCAATCCGCTGCGGGATGTCGAGGCTGTGCAGCGGCTGATGTCCTCACCTGTCTTTCTCGCCCTGTTCGACATCCCCTGGACGCCGCTGTTCATCGCGGCGATCTTTCTGTTCCATCCGATGCTGGGGCTTCTTGCCCTTGCCGGTGGGGTCGCGCTGATCGCGCTGGCCTTGATCAACCAGTTGATGGCATCCGGACCGATGGCGCAGGCAAATCTGGCCACTGCGCGCGCCGAACTGACGGCACAGCAACTCGCATCCGAGGCGGAACTCGTTCAGTCTCTGGGCATGCGCGGCGCCGCCTTCGCCCGTTGGATGAAGACGCGAGGCCGGTCTCTGACGCAATCGATGATGTTCTCGGACCGCTCGGGGCTGTTTACCGTGACGACCAAGACGCTGCGGCTGTTCCTGCAATCGGCAATGCTGGGTCTCGGGGCATGGCTGGTCTTGCGGGGCGAGATGACGGCTGGCGCGATGATCGCCGGATCCATCCTTCTGGGGCGCGCGCTGTCGCCCATCGAAATGGTGATCGGCCAATGGCAGATGATCCATGCGGCGCGACGCGGGCGTTTGTCGGTGATCGAGTTGCTGGACACGATCCCCGCCGAAGTGGTGCGCACACCCCTGCCCCGCCCGAGGGCGCGGCTGGTCGCCGAGAATGTGACGATGGTGCCTCCGGGTGCGACCCAGGCCAGCCTGCGGGCAGTGTCCTTCGTGCTGGCCCCAGGTCAGGCGATGGGCGTCATCGGACCGTCTGGCGCGGGCAAGACGTCGCTGGCCAAAGCCATTACCGGAGCATGGCCCACCGCAGGCGGTCGCATGCGACTGGACAGCGCGACGCTGGAACAATACGACCCCGACGTTCTGGGCAGTTATATCGGCTATCTGCCGCAGACGGTGACATTGTTCGACGGCACCATCGGCGAAAATATCGCCCGCCTTCAATCCGATGCAGACCCGGCACTGATCGTCAAAGCCGCAAAGAAAGCCGCCGCGCACGAGATGATCCTTCAGCAACCAGCAGGTTACGACACGCCTGTGTCTGCCGTCGGGGGCCGATTGTCGGGAGGGCAGATCCAGCGCATCGGTCTGGCCCGCGCAATGTTCCGCGACCCCGAGATTCTGGTCCTGGACGAGCCGAACTCGAACCTCGACAACGACGGAACGATGGCGTTGAACCGCGCGATCAAGGCCATGAAGGATGCGGGTGGCGCAGTCATCATAATCGCGCACCGCCCCGCCGCGATTCAGGAATGCGATCTGCTTCTGATGCTGGAGCATGGCGCACGCGCTGCCTTCGGCCCGCGCGAGGAAGTCTTGCAGAAACGCGTAAAAAACTACGTCCAGATCGCGGGTGGCGCGCGACCGGGGACTATGTCGTGATGTGCACCGCTGGCCCTGGCCCTGATCTGGCGCAATATTCCACTGCAAGGCCACTGATGCTGGGAATTCTGGCCCTTCTGTTGCTGATCGGCGGGTTCGGGTCATGGGCACTGACGGCGGAAATCTCAGGCGCAATCGTAACTTCGGGGCGGATTGCGGTCGACCGGAACCGGCAGGTCGTGCAACACCCGGACGGCGGCGTCGTGACCGAAATCCTGGTACGCGACGGCGATATGGTCGAAGCCGGTCAGGTGCTGATCCGGCTTGACCCGACTGCGCTGCAATCGGATGCCGATATCCTGAGGAGTCAGATCCTCGAACTCGAGGGACGCGCAGCGCGCCTGATGGCCGAAAGGGACGGGGCGCAGCTGCTGACCTTTCCCGCCGGTCTGCTGACCGCAGGGCAGGTCCGCCGCGACGTGGCAGAGACCATTGCAGGACAGCGCAACCTTTTCGCGACCCGCAGCACCGCGCGCAGTCGCGAGGTCGAACAGCTGACCCGCCGCAAGGAGCAGATCGCCAACCAGATTTCCGGGGTCGCCGCCCAATCCGCCGCGCTGCGGCGTCAGCTGGTGCTACTGCGTCAGGAACTGGTGGCCCAGCAGACCCTTCTGGCAAGCGGCCTGACTCAATCCTCCCGCGTGCTGGCGTTACAACGGGACGAAGCCGGACTGCTGGGGCAACTGGGCGAATTCAGCGCCTCGGTGGCCGAATTGCAGGGCCGCATGACCGAAATCGATCTGGAAATCCTCAAACAAGGCAACCGCACGCGCGAAGATGCGATCACGGAATTGCGGGACCTGCGATCCCGTCAGATGGAGATTGCGGAACGTGACCGTGCCGTGCGCGCGCGCATGTCCCGTCTCGACATCACCGCTCCGGTTGCCGGAATCGTCCATGACATGCAGGTCTTTGCCCAGCGCAGCGTCATTCGCGCAGCCGACCCGGTTCTCTATCTCGTGCCGCAGGACCGGCCGCTGGTAATCATCACTCAGGTCGATCCGATCCATGTCGATCAGGTGTATCCCGGACAACCTGTGACCCTGCGCCTGCCTGCCTTCGACGCACGGATCACGCCAGAGTTGTTTGGCCATATCCGTCGCGTATCGCCCGATGCCCTGACTGATCCGGCGACGGGACTGACGTATTATCTGGCGGAGGTGCAGCCCGACGCCGGGGAAATCGCGCGGCTCGACGGTCAGGTTCTGCTTCCGGGCATGCCGGTCGAGGCCTATCTGCGGACTGGCGACCGCAGGGTGCTGGCCTATCTCGTCAAGCCGATGACGGATTACTTCAAGCGCGCGTTTCGGGAATAGTCTTCGTGCGGACATGTGTCTCCCCTCGAATGCCACGCGTCCGGACATCTGCTTGGCATCGGCGGTTCGGCATGTCAGCAATCGTGCGACAATAACAGGAGTTGCCCGATGTCCTATACCGAGACCCTTGCAAAGTTGGGCGTAACCCTGCCCGATGCCCCGGCCCCGGCCGCCAACTATGTGCCTGCCGTCCGCTCGGGCGACCTGCTGTTCGTCTCGGGCCAGATCAGCAACGGTCCGGACGGGCTGATCAAGGGACGGCTGGGTGATGATATGTCGGTCGAGGACGGTGCCGCCGCCGCCCGCGCCTGTGCGATCAGCCTGCTGGCACAGGTCAAGGCGGCCTGCGGCGGCGATATCGAACGGCTGGAGCAGGTCGTCAAGCTGACCGCCTTCGTCAACTGCACGCCCGAGTTCGAGGATCAGCCCAAGGTCGTGAACGGTGCATCGGACTTTCTGGTTGAAGCGCTGGGCGATGCGGGGCGCCATGCGCGATCCGCTGTCGGTGCCATTCTTCCATTCGGTGTCGCCGTCGAGATTGAAGGAATTTTTCGCATAAAATGACCCTGCCCGCAGCATTTCTGAAGGGACATATCGCGCACCGTGGCCTGCACGGGATCGGGGCCGATGGGGTCGGACGACCCGAGAACTCCATGGCGGCCTTCCGCGCCGCGGTGGAACTTGGTGTCGCCATCGAACTTGACCTTCAACCGTCGTCCGACGGTCATGCCATGGTGTTTCACGACTACGATCTGGCTCGTCTGACCGTGCGAGATGGCAAAGTCGGTTCGTTCACGGCAAAGGCTCTCTCCCAGACCGGCTTGCGAGGCGAAGATGCAGGCATACCTACCCTGGAAGCGGTGCTTGAGATGATTGCCGGGCGTGTGCCTGTCCTGATCGAGGTCAAGGATCAGGATGGGCAGATGGGTCCCGATGTTGGCCCCCTGGAAGCGGCGGCGATGGCGACACTGGACGGTTATGTTGGCGACGTCGCGGTGATGTCGTTCAACCCGCATTCGGTCGCCTGTTTTCAGCGCGATGCGCCACATCTGTCGCGCGGGTTGGTGACTTCCGCCTTTGATGCCGATCATTGGCCCGAACTGACGGAGTCCACACGGGACCACTTGGCCGCAATCCCAGATTTCGACAGACTGGGGTGCGATTTCATAAGCCATCAGGCCGATGCGCTGAATATGCCCCGCGTGTCCGAGTTGAAGCGCGCTGGGGCCGCGATCCTGTGCTGGACGATCCGATCTCCGGCGCAGGAGGCCGAGGCGCGCAAAATCGCCGATGCCGTCACGTTCGAAGGCTACTTGCCCTGATGCGTAACGGCCCCACCTGTTGCCCATGACCAAATCCGTCCTCAAGTCCGAAGCCGAAATTGCGATCCATGTCGTGCCGTCGCTGGCCGATATCGACGCCGCCGACTGGGACGCCTGTGCCAGTCCCGAAACGGCGGACGGTGGCTCGCCGAATGACCCGTTCACGACGCATCGGTTCCTGCGCGCGCTGGAAACATCCGGGAGCGTCGGGCCGGGCACCGGCTGGCAACCGCAATATCTGATAGCAAAGTCAGGACAGGACATCATTGCCTGCGCGCCGCTCTATGCCAAAGGGCACAGTCAGGGCGAATACATCTTCGACCATGCCTGGGCGCAGGCTTGGGAGCGGGCGGGCGGCGATTATTATCCCAAGCTGCAACTGGCGGTTCCGTTTACCCCTGCAACCGGGCGGCGGTTCCTGTTGCGACCGGGATACGAGGACGTCGGGTTTAAGGCGTTGGTTCAGGCGGCGGTGCAGGTGACGGAGCAAAACGGGCTGTCGTCGCTGCACATCACGTTCTGCACCGAAGACGAAAGGGCGGCGGGCGCGGCGCTGGGCCTGATGGAACGATCAAGCCAGCAGTTCCACTGGTTCAACGACGGATATGAAGCGTTCGATGAGTTTCTGGCGGCACTCAGTTCCCGCAAGCGCAAGACAATCCGCCGTGAACGCGCCGTCGCGCAGGGGTTCGGCGGCGAAATAAATACCTACACCGGCGATACGCTGCGGCACGAGCATTGGGATGCTTTCTGGCGGTTCTATCGCGACACCGGCGCGCGCAAATGGGGCACACCATATCTGACCCGCGCGTTCTTCGATCAGGTGCAGGAAACGATGCGCGACGACGTCATGCTGGTTCTGGCCGAACGCGATGGCGTGCCAGTGGCGGGCGCGCTGAATTTCATCGGACGCGATGTGCTCTATGGGCGCTACTGGGGCGCGGTCGAGCATCACCCGATGTTGCATTTCGAGCTGTGTTATTATCAGGCCATCGACCTTGCCATCGAACGCGGCCTGTCGCGGGTCGAGGCCGGGGCGCAGGGCGATCACAAGCTTGCGCGCGGCTATCTGCCGGTGACCTGCCACAGCCTTCACCATATTCCGAATGAAGGCTTCCGTCGCGCCGTGGAGCAGTTTCTTGAGGCCGAGGCACAGGCCGTGGAGGAGGACATCGAAGTTCTGACCGGCTATGGTCCGTTTCGGCGCATCGCGCAGGAGGAACAGGAATGACCTATATGGAAATCCCCGAGGGCTGGTCCGGTGGCGCAGACGCGATCACGCGGCAGTTCAAGTTCGAAAACTTCTCGCAGGCATGGGGGTTCATGACCCGCGTGGCCCTTTTGGCAGAGGCTGCGAACCATCACCCTGACTGGCGCAATGTCTGGAACCGGGTGGACATTCGGCTGACGACGCATGATGCGGGCGGCCTGACGCAAAAGGATATCGACCTTGCGCGTGCTATCGACAAACTGACCTGAAAGACGCCCTTCGATATGAACGAACTCCTCTCGACCGAAGTCTACGCCGGGCGCACGCTGGGCGATTTCATTTCCTTCGACTATCTGGCGGGCATTCTGGGCAATGTGCTGTCCGCCATTGTGGTCCTCGTCATTGGCCTGATGGTCGCGGGATGGGTCGCGGGGCGGATTTCGGGGCTGTCGCACAGGCACAAGCGGCTGGACGACACGTTGTTCGATTTTCTGGCGAACCTTGCGCGATACGCCATCATCGGACTGTCGTTCCTGATTGTGCTGAACACCTTCGGAATTCAGACGACGTCTTTGGTGGCCGTCATCGGTGCCGCGGGTCTGGCCATCGGTCTGGCGTTGCAAGGCACGCTTTCGAACGTGGCGGCGGGTGTGATGTTGATTTTCTTCCGGCCCATCAAACTGGGCGATTTTGTCACGATCAATGGCGAGTCCGGAACGGTGAAGGCGATCAACCTGAACTTTACGGAACTGGCCAGCATCGGCAACGTTCAGATCATCATCCCAAACTCCGAAGTCTGGGGAAACACGATTACCAATTACTCCGCCTATGATACGCGGCAGGCGGAGTGGACGTTCGGGGTTGGCTACTCCGCCAATCTGGATACGGTCGAACAAGTTATCCGCGACACGATCTCCGCCGACCCGCGATTTCTGGCCGACCCTCCGCCGACCGTCAAAGTCACCGAGTTAGGCGCGAGCAGCGTTGATTTCATGGTTCGCGCCTGGGTGCCACGGACGGAATTCTTCGCCTATTGGAAGGACATGAACCGCGAGGTGAAGCTGGCGCTGGACGCGGCCGGGGTGGAAATCCCATTCCCCAATCGCACCGTGCATATCGTCAAGGAAGACTGATCGCGCGCAGTCCGGTTCAGGTCTCTGCGGCCCGCACCAGCATCCCGAACAGGTCGCGCGGATCATCCGGATCGGCCAGCATGTCCAGATCGACATAGTATCCTGTTCGCCGGGCCGCATCGTGGATGTGGCACAGCGCGCTGAAATCCTCGGTCGCAAAGCCGACGCTGTCGAACAGGGTGATCTGATCGCGTGACGTCCGGCCCGTTGCCTTTCCCGCAATCACGCGCCACAGCTCGGTCACAGGATGATCGTCGTCAAGTTGCTGGATCTCGCCCTCGATGCGCGTCTGCGGCGGATACTCCACGAAAATATCCGAGCGCTTCAGGATGTCGCGATGCAGCTCCGTCTTGCCGGGACAATCGCCGCCGATCGCGTTGAGGTGGACGCCCGCGCCCACCATGTTGTCGGTCAGAATCGTCGCTTGTTTCTTGTCCGCCGTGCATGTGGTGATGATCTGCGCGCCCGCGATAGCGTCTTCGGCCGTGGTGCAGGACGTGACCTTCAACCCCGTTGTCGCCAGATTGCGCACCGCCTTGGCCGTGGCGTCCGGGTCGATATCGTAAAGCCGCACTTCTTCGATACCCAGAACGTGATGGAAGGCCAGCGCCTGAAACTCGCATTGCGCGCCGTTGCCGATCATCGCCATGACCTTTGCGTCTTTCGGGGCCAGATGGCGGGCGGCCACCACGGACGCCGCCGCCGTGCGCAGCCCCGTCAGAATCGTCATTTCGGACAGCAGGATCGGGTAACCGTTGTCGACCCGAGCCAGAACCCCGAAAGCCGTCACGGTCTGGAACCCGCGCCCCATGTTCGCCGGGTGCCCGTTGACGTATTTGAACCCATACCGCTCGCCGTCCGAGGTCGGCATCAACTCGATTACCCCTTCGGCGGAATGGGCGGCCACGCGGGGGGTCTTGTCGAACTCTTCCCAGCGCAGGAAATCCGCCTCGATCCGGTCGGCGATGGCGGCGATGGTCTCGGCCACGCCATCGCCATTCACGATGCGCATCATGTTGTGGACCGACACAAAGGGCACCATGGCCATGCGGGATGGGTTCAGGTCGGTCATGATGTGGCCTTTCGGGGTGATCGTGAAATACGGGCGGCGCGGGACGTCATCCTCGCGCCCGCGTTGGACGGTCGAGGACGGATTTACCGAACAGCGAGGCGACGAAATCCACCATCAGACGGGCTGTCTTGCCGCGCTCGTCCATGAAGGGGTTCAGCTCCGCGATGTCCAGCGATGTCACCAGTCCGCTGTCGTGCAGCCATTCCATCACCAGATGCGCCTCGCGGAAAGTCGCGCCGCCGGGAACGGTTGTGCCGACGGCAGGTGCGATGTCCGGCTCCAGGAAATCGACGTCGAAGCTGACGTGCAGATGTCCGTTCGCCGCCTCGACCCGGTCAAGAAAGGCACGCAGCGGCGCGGCAATGCCGTGTTCGTCGATGGCGCGCATGTCGGCCACCTGAATCTCGGTGCGGGCCAGTGCCGCCTTTTCATGCGGATCGACGGACCGCAGCCCGATCATGCAGATATTCGCCGGATCGACCCGCGCGGGCAAAACGGGGAACTGCGGCGAGAAATCTGACAGGCCGGTAAAATACGCGACCGGAGTGCCGTGCAGGTTGCCGCTGTCGGTGCTGTCGAAGTCGTGGATATCGGAATGCGCATCCAGCCACAGCACGAACAACGGACGACCGTCCGTTTCGGCACGGGCGGCCATGGCCGGGACCGTGCCCGCCGCCATCAAATGATCGCCGCCCATGAAAACTGGAATCGTGTCCTGGGTCACCTTGCCCGCCGCCGCCTGCAACGCACGCACCCAACCTGCGCAGAGGTCCAGGTCGCGGATGGTCTGGTTTTCGGTCGCGGGCACGCTCAGAACCTCGGGGGAGACGTCGCCCGCATCCGTCACATCATGCCCCAGCACCGTCAGTGTCGCGGCAAGATCAGCCGTTCGCAGGGCATCCGGCCCCATCAGGCAACCGCGCCGCCAGGCACCGGTCTGAATGGGCGCGCCGAGAAGGGTGATGTGCTTGGCCATGGGATGCTCCGGATTGTTCGGGCCAGTTGATCCTGCTGGAGCGGCAGTCGAAAGCGGGATATGAGGTCAAATCGGTCGACGTTTCGACCAATATGATCAATCGGAGCAATCATAATGGACGATCTCGACCACCGGCTTCTGGTGCAACTCTCCAAAGACGGACGGGCTGGCATTTCGACACTTGCCGCAAGGCTGGGCGTCACCCGCGCCACTGTGCGGGCCCGAATGGAGAAGTTGTCGCAGGTCGGCGAAATCCTGGGCTATCGGGCAGTTCTCAAGAGCGATCTGGCGTACCGCCCGGTGCGTGGCATTATCCTGATCGAGATCGAGGGCAAGGGTGCGGCTCGCGTCAGCCGCACGCTGGCCGCCATGACGGAAGTCGAAGCTGTGCATTCCACTCATGGTCGCTGGGACCTGATCGCCGAGCTGGGTGCCGATACATTGGAGGCACTGGACACGACGCTCAACCGTATCCGTCTGATCGACGGCGTGTCACGGTCGGAAACCAATCTGTACCTCGCGACACGCCGGGCCTGAAATCAGAGCTCGGACAGAAGCGACTCTCCGGCCGTCATCTCGCAGACGCCGGTGGCTTCTTCAACGTGCAGCGTTCTGACCACACCATCGTCGACCAACATTGCATAGCGCTTCGACCGACCGATCAGACCGGCAGGCGGCGCGGTGAAATCCATACCGATAGCCTTGGTGAACGTGCCGTCCGCATCGGCCAGCATGTGCAAACCCGCCTCAGTCGCGCCCGTCGCCTCGCCCCAGGCTTTCATCACGAAAGGGTCATTCACCGATACGCAGACGATGGTATCCACACCCTTGGCCGCGAACCCGTCCCTGGTGCGGATGAAACTGGGCACATGGGCCGACGAACAGGTTGGCGTATAGGCGCCCGGCACGGCGAAGACGGCGATGGTCTTGCCGCGTCCGATCTCGGACAGGGAGACCGTCTCGGGGCCATCGTCGCCGATCCGGATCAGCTGCGTATCGGGCAATCTGTCACCTTGGGATATGGCCATGGATGGTTCCTCGCGTTTGAAGTTTCTGAAGCCGGGATATAGCTGTCCGTTAACAGACGACCAGAGGGAACGACATGCAGCACATTGCCGTAATCGGTGCCGGTCAGGCCGGGGCCACCCTGGTCGAGACGCTGCGCAAGCAGGGCTTCGACGGACGCCTGACTCTTTGGGGGGATGAGGCGGAACTGCCGTATCAGCGCCCGCCGCTGTCCAAGGCCTACCTGCTGGGCGAGATGACGCGCGACCGGCTGCATCTGCGGCCCGCATCTTTCTATGACGACCAGCGGGTGGAGGTTCACACCGGCATCCGGATCACCGCGCTGGACCCCGTCGCAATGACCCTGACCCACACAGGCGGAACTGAAACCTGCGATACCATCATCCTCGCCACCGGGTCGACGCCGCGCCGCCTGCCCGCCGACATCGGGGGCGATCTGCCGGGCGTCTTCGCCGTGCGCACGCTCGCGGATATCGACGCGCTGGAGCCGCATATCCGCGCGGACGGCCACCTGCTTATCGTCGGCGGCGGTTATATCGGTCTGGAAGCCGCCGCTGTCGCCCGCAAACGCGGCATGCGCGTCACGCTGCTTGAGGCGGCCCAAAGAATTCTCAGCCGGGTGTCCTGCCAGGATACGGCGCTCTGGTTCGCCGACCGTCACCGGGCCGAAGGCGTCGAAATCATCGAGGACGCGGCTCTGGCCCGTCTCACCGGGTCCGATCACGTCAGCGGCGCGGTCCTGTCGGATGGGACCAGTTTCAAGGTCGATGCCGTGGTTTGCGGCATCGGTGTCGCGCCCAATGTCGACTTGGCCAAGGCAGCAAAGCTGGAAGTGAATGACGGAATCGCGGTGGATGACCGCGGGCGCACCTCCGCTCCCGGCATCTGGGCGGCGGGCGACTGCTGTTCCTTTCCGTGGCGCGGGCGGCGCATCCGGCTCGAATCCGTCCCCAATGCCATCGATCAGGCGGAGGTCGTAGCCCGTAACGTGCTGGGAGCGGACGAAGCCTATGTCGCCAAACCGTGGTTCTGGTCCGATCAATACGACGTCAAACTGCAGATCGCGGGCCTGAACACCGGTTTCGATCACGTAATCGTTCGCGATGGCACCCCCACGGGCGGCGGTCGGTCGCACTGGTATTTCAAGGGCGACACCTTGCTGGCCGTCGACGCGATGAACGATCCGCGCGCCTATATGGTCGGCAAGCGCCTGATCGAGTCGGGCCGCTCCCCTGACGCGGGGGCCGTCGCCGACGGATCGACCCCGATCAAGGACCTGATGTGAGCCGCGCATGAGGATCATCGGCGGGGCGTGGCGCGGCCGTCGCCTGACCGCGGTGGGCAAGGGCGATACGGCAGCCCATCTGCGCCCGACCACCGACCGCGTCCGCGAGTCCATTTTCAATCTGCTGGTCAACGGCGGCCATGGCGATGTGCTGACCGACGCACGTGTTCTCGACGTCTTCGCCGGCACCGGCGCACTGGGGCTGGAGGCGCTCAGCCGGGGGGCCGCGTCCGCCACCTTCATAGAACAGGGGCGCAAATCGCTGGCGATCCTGCGCGACAACATAGCGCTGCTTGGCGCCGACGCACGTATCATCGCCCGCGATGCGCGCAGGCCGGGCGACGGCACGGCCCACGATCTGATCTTCCTTGATCCACCCTATGGGCAACGTCTTGGCGAGACAGCCATCGCGGCACTGCGGACCGGCGGCTGGCTGGCCCAAGACGCCCTCATCGTCTGGGAGGAGTCGATGCCCCCGACCCTCTCCGACCTGACCCCAATCGACCAGCGGCGTTATGGCGATACCTTCGTCACCCTGGCCCGATCGCAAAAAGGGCTGGCGAACCCATAGGCCGCCGCGCCTTCCTCCTGGCCGAAATATCCCGGGGGGTGCGGGGGCTGGCCCCCGCGTCCCGTCCGGATCACTCCGCCGCCATCATCGCCTGCGCGTCCGCCACCAATCCGGCTCCATCAAGCCCCCTGGCCGTCATCTCGACGATCCAGTCAGCCGTGACCTCCTGGCCCAGGGCCACGATCTCGGCGGTGACTTCGGTCGACAGGGTCGCGATCTGGTTGTCCGTCGCCTCGACCACCAGACGTCCCTCGGCGTCGCCAAGGTCGTGCGCGCGCCCCGCCCAGGCCGAGGCCATCAGACCCGAATTCGCGTCGATCACCGCTTTCAGGTCGTCCGGCAGACCGTCGTAGACGGCCTTGTTCATCGCCCAGATGAAATACAGGTTGTACAGCGACTGGTCGCCCGCGACGTCGGTGTGGCTGTCCGTCAACTCGTCCAGTTTCAGCGAGGGGACCTGCTCCCATGTGATGACACCGCCGTCCAGCACGCCCTTGGCCAGCGCCTCTGGAAAGGCCGGGACGGGCATTCCGACGGGGTTCGCGCCCAGCTTGGCCAGCAACAGCGTGGCTGGCCGGGACGGGCCACGCAGGTTCAGACCCCTGAAATCCGCGACCGATTCAGGTGCGGGACCCTTCTTGTGGACCAGACCGCGTCCGTGCATGTGCGCCGCGATGATCTGAACGTCGGCGAAATCGTCCATCAGGTATTTTTCGGTGAAGGCCCAGGCCGCTCGCGATGCGGTTTCCGCGGATTTGGGCGTCATGAACGGCAGCTCCAGTGCCTCGGCCTCGGGGAACCGACCGGGCTGGTAGCCGGGAATGACCCAGCCGCCATCGACCGCGCCGTCCGCGATCAGGTCATACATGTTCGGAGCCGACCCGCCCAGCTGCATGAAGGGATATAGCTCGACCTTGATGCGACCGTTCGACTGCTCCTCGATGGCATCGGCCCAGGGCTGCATGAAATACTTCGGATTGGCCGAATTCGGGCTCACGAAATGCTGGAACCGCAGCGTAACTTCCTGCGACAGCGCTGGGGCCGCGAGTGGGGTGGCGAATGTCAGGGCGATCAGGGCAGTGCGAAGGATGGACATCGTAGGTCCCCCATATTTTGCGTCAGGGCCCCTTACTTACCACCGCCTGTAGCACCGCGAAAGGCAAAATTGAGAACGATTCTCATGTCATCGATTCTTACTATCCTCCCGTTGCCCTCTTGTTTCCGGATTCGGCATATGGGAGTCCGGCAAAAACCAATCTGGAAAAGCCGCGATGCCCGACGCCCGGGACCTTCTGCCCTCCATCTTCGGATTCGACGCCTTCCGCCCCGGTCAGGAGGAGATAGTCGATGCCGTCGTCGCCGGGCGCGATGTGTTGGCGATCATGCCGACAGGGGGCGGCAAATCCCTGTGCTTCCAATTGCCCGCACTGGTGCGCGACGGGCTGACTGTCGTGATCTCACCCCTGATCGCCCTGATGCGCGATCAGGTGCGGGCCCTGCAGGAGGCGGGCGTCAATGCCGGTGCCCTGACCTCGGGCAACACCGAGGAGGAGACCGAAACCGTCTGGCAGGCCATCGAAGACGGGTCGCTCAAGCTCCTCTACATTGCCCCCGAACGTCTGGCCTCGGGCGGTACGGAACGGATGCTGAAACGCGCCAACTGTACGCTGATCGCCGTCGACGAGGCCCATTGCGTCAGCCAGTGGGGCCACGATTTCCGCCCCGATTACCTGCGCATCGGTGCGCTGCGGCAAACGCTGGACGTGCCTCTTGCCGCCTTCACGGCAACCGCCGATGCCGAAACCCGCGCCGAGATCGCCAGCCGCCTGTTTGCGGACGAACCGCAGGTGTTCCTGCATGGCTTCGACCGGCCCAATATCACCCTGACCTTCCAGCCCAAGGACGGCCCGCGCCGCCAGATCCTGTCGTTCGCCGCCGCGCGCAAGGGCCAGTCAGGCATCGTTTACTGTGGCACGCGGTCCAAGACCGAGGGCATCGCCCGCGCCCTGCGCGACGACGGCCATGCCGCCTGCCACTACCATGCCGGAATGGACGCCGATGACCGGCGCGATGTCGAGCGGCGGTTTCAACAGGAAGACGGTCTGATCGTCGTCGCCACCGTCGCCTTCGGCATGGGCATCGACAAGCCCGACATTCGCTGGGTCGCCCACTCCGACCTGCCGAAGTCGATCGAAAGCTACTATCAGGAGATCGGCCGCGCCGGTCGCGATGGTGCCCCCGCCGATACGCTGACTCTGTTCGGGGCCGACGACATCCGATACCGCCGCCAGCAGATCGACGAAGGTCTGGCCCCACCGGAGATGCGCGCCGCCGACCACACCCGCCTGAATGCGCTTCTGGGTCTGGCCGAGGCGCAGATCTGCCGCCGCGTGACCCTGCTGGGCTATTTCGGCGAAACGCCCGCGCCCTGCGGCAATTGCGACCTCTGCGAGAAACCCCCCGAACTATTCGACGCCACGACCGAGGTGCGCAAGGCGCTGTCGGCCATGCTGCGGACCGATGAACGCTTCGGCACCGGTCATCTGGTCGACGTGCTGACCGGAACGGAGACCGACAAGACCCGCCGTTTCGGCCACGACAGCCTGCCGACATGGGGCGCGGGCCGAGATACGCCGAAACCGCAATGGCAGGCGATCTTCCGACAGATGATGGGCCTTGATCTGGTGCGCCCGGATGGCGAACGCCACGGCGCGCTGCGGATGACCGATCCGGCACGCCCGATTCTGCGCGGCGAGGCCAGCGTCACTCTTCGCAAGGACACGATCACGCGGGCCGAGCGCCGCCCGGCCGTCAAGCAACTGGTGTCCGATGAGGACGCCCCCATGTTGTCGGCGCTCAAGGCCAAGCGCCGCGCGCTGGCCGAAGCGCAGGGCGTCCCCGCCTATGTCGTCTTCACTGACAGGACGCTGATCGAAATGGCCGAAACGCGTCCCGCGACACTGGATGCCATGGCCGGAATCTCGGGCGTCGGTGCGACCAAACTCGAGCGCTACGGCGCGACATTCCTGTCAGTCCTGACCGGCGAAACCCCTGACCCCGTCCACCCCGCCCGCCGCAAGCTGGCCGGGCGGGGCGAGGGCGAAATTTACGACAAGCTTCTATCGGTGCAGAACGATCTGACCCGTGGCGATACCGGGACCGACAAGCCGATGACCTGCTCGTCCTCGCAACTGGCCAAAGTCGCCCGCGCCCGCGCCGATGCGGCGGACATCACCCGCATTCTGGGTGATCGCCACGCCGAGCGGTTCGGCGAGGCGTTCCTCGAAATCCTGCGGGAAGCCTAGATGATGGCCATACCCGTCGATCCGCCATTTCAGACCGACGCGGTCGCGCAGGTTTTCGGTGCCTTTCCCGATGCAGCCTGCGTCGACCTGCTGCGTCTTCGAGCGTTGATCTTCGCGACCGCCGCCGAAATCCCCGACCTCGGCCCGCTGACTGAAACGCTGAAATGGGGCCAGCCCGCCTATCTGCCCGCGGCGCCCCGTATCGGCACGGCAGTCCGACTAGGTATATCCAAGCCCAGCGGCACAGCGCTGTTCGTGCATTGCCAGACCAGCCTGATCGCCGATTTCCGCCAGACCTTCCCCGACACGCTGACGACCGAAGGCACCCGCGCCGTGATCTTCGCCCCCGGTAGCGCGCTGCCCGATGCGCCCCTCCGCCTGCTGATCCGCGACGCTTTGACCTATCATCGCAAACGGGGTTGAGCCTGCGGCCATGCCGCCTAAACTCCGCCAATGCTGACTGTCCTCTCCCCCGCTAAATCCCTCGATTTCGATCCGGTCGATATCGCCCCGACGCCGCCGCGGTTCCCCGAGGAGACGTCAAGTCTGGTACGAACCGCGCGCCGGAAGGGGATCAGGGACCTGCAGGACCTGATGAGTATTTCGGAAAAGCTTGCCCGTCTGAACCGCGACCGTTTCCGCGACTGGGACATCGCACCCGAAAAGCCCGCGATCTTCGCCTTTGACGGCGATACCTATACCGGGTTTGACGCCGCAACCCTGACGGACGACGCCCTGCGCCACGCCCAGACGCATCTGCGCATTCTGTCCGGCCTGTATGGCCTGCTGCGCCCGCTCGACGCGCTGAAACCGTATCGTCTGGAAATGGGCAGTCGGCTGGCGACGCGCCGCGGAAAGGACCTTTACGCCTTCTGGGGTGACCGAATCGCTACTGTCCTGAACGACGATGCGGCGGAAAGCGGCGCAACGCACCTGCTCAACTGCGCCAGTCAGGAATATTTCGGCGCGGTCCGGACTGGAACCCTTGCGTTGCCGGTCGTCACGCCCAGCTTCCTTGAAGACAAACCCGGCGGCCCGAAGATGATAAGCTTCTTCGCCAAACAGGCACGCGGCGCGATGGCGCGTTTCGTGGTCGACAACCGCCTGACCGATCCCGCGGACCTGCGCGGTTTCACGACTGGCGGCTATGTCTATCAACCCGACCGATCGGCCCCGGACCGACCGGTTTTCCTGCGCCCCGACCAAGCCGCCAAAGCTGCCTGAATACGTCTTGGCTGCGGAAATATTCCCGCCCGAGGCCCGACGACCGCACCGTCCGACATCAGGCGAAGTAATCCTGCAGCACCCGCAGATAGATCGCCTTCAACTGTTCGATCTGCTCGACCCGCACCCGCTCGTCGACGGCGTGCATCCGATGGCCGACCAGTCCGAATTCCACCACCGGACAGTGATCCTTGACGAAACGCGCGTCCGATGTGCCACCCGTGGTCGATAACTCCGGCGTGCGGTTGGTCTCGACCTGAACGGCCTTTGCCACCAGATCCGACAGCGGCCCCGGCGGTGTCAGAAACGACTCGCCCGAGATCTTGACGCGCATGTCGATCGCAATGCCGGTCTCATGCGCCATCCGGTCCGCCTCGGCGCGCAGCCAATTCGTGATGCCGGTCCCGGTATGCGCGTCGTTGAAGCGGATGTTGACTGTCGCGCGACCCTCCGCCGGGATCACATTCGTGGCCGCGTTCCCCACATCCATCGTCACCACCGCCAGGGTCGAGGCATCGAAATGCCCGGTCCCGCTGTCCAGTTCATGTTCGGAAAGATCGGCCATCAGCCGCGCCATCGCGGGCAGCGGGTTCAGCGCCTTGTGCGGATAGGCGGCATGTCCTTGGGTGCCGCGAAACGTGAACCATGCGGTCATGGACCCGCGCCGCCCGATCTTCATCATCTGACCCATGTAGTCGGGGCAGGTGGGCTCGCCTACCAAACAGACGTCCAGCCGCTCGCCCTCGGCCTCCATCCAGTCCAGCAGGGCAACCGTCCCGTCGGTCGCATCGCCCTCCTCGTCGCCGGTGATGGCCAGAACGACGGCCCCGTCGGGCGGCGTGTCGGTCACGAAATCCACGGCGGCGGCGGCAAAGGCCGCGACGCCTGATTTCATATCCGTCGCGCCGCGTCCGTAGAGCCAGCCCTCCTCGATTTCGGCCCCGAACGGGTCTTTCGTCCAGGCCGCCAGGTCACCGACCGGCACGACGTCGGTATGACCGTTGAACCCGAAAGTCCGCGCATGCGCCTTGTCGCCCCAGCGCGCATAAAGGTTGGAAGTCTCGCCCCGGTCGACGCGGGTGCAGGCAAACCCGGCATCCGACAGCAGCGTCTGCAGCAGGACCAGCGCGCCGCCTTCGTCGGGCGTGACCGAGGGGCAGCGGACCAGCCGGGCCGTCAGGTCAACGGGGTCGATCATGCGTCGTCGTCCTCGTCCTCGTCATCATTCTCGTCGCCCTCGCGGAACACCGTCGTCTGCGCCACCACGACCGAATTCTCGCGCAGGGCACGTGCCATCATCTTGCGCTCGTCGACTTCGATGTCGTGGCCTTCGCCCTCCCGGTCCTCAAGCGACCCATATCCGGTCACCTCCAGCACGTTCAGGTCTGCGGTCTTCAGTACGGCAACCGTCTCGCGCACCGCCTCATCCTCGTCCACGCCACTGGCGTAACACATCAGGGCGGCCCCCGTGGCACCGTCGGGCAGGCCATCGCCGGTCTTGCGACCGACCTCGACCAGCAGGGTATAGACGAAATGCGGGCGTTTGGGTTTCTTCTCGGACATGGGGTTCGGTGTCCGTCGCGGCACCGGCCTTGTCAACCGGACCGGAAACGTAAAACGCCGCCCCAGGGGACGGCGTTCGACAATGACAGACGTGGCGTCAGCTTCGGACGGCGCGGACCCCGTAGATCAGGATGCTGGCACCGATGATTCCGACGAACAACTGCGGAATCCAGCTGTTTGCGGCGTAGATGCCCATCAAGCCCAGGATAAAGTTCAGGACCACGGCCCCGACGATACCCAGAATAATATTCATGAACAGACCGGTATCGGCCTTCATGATCATGCTGGCGATCCAGCCAGCCAGACCGCCAACGATGATCGATGCGATAATCCCAAGACCCATGATACGGCCCCCTTTTTGTGGTTGTGTGCGTCAGAAGGAAACGCCGCCCGCGCCCAACTGGTTCCCGACCGCCTCTTACGAGGCTATTTGACAGGTCACCTCTGGCAACCCATCTCTGCACCATGTCACCGCGCCCGACACCGCCACCTGCCATTCCGCCCGCCACCACGTCCGCTGGCACGCAGGCTCAGGCCCGCGACCGTCGCCGCCTGATGGCCGAATACGACGCCCTGCCGCCCGCACTGCGCGACTGGCTGGCGGGTGCACGGCTGCAATGGTCGCCGGTCTCGGCCCGCAGGGCCTGGCGCAGGGGGTTGTGGAAAGGCCTCGGCCGGACATCCTCCGCCCGTGCCTACATGGACGCGCTGGAACAGGCGGCCATCAAGAAAGACGGCCTCGACCCGTCCTGACCCGATGCCGCCCCGATCTATTCAGTCGCGCAACAGCTCGTTGATCGACGTCTTGGACCGCGTCTGCGCATCCACCTTCTTGACGATAACAGCACAGTACAGGTTCACGCCATTCTTCGATGGCATCGAACCCGCGACGACCACCGACCCGGCGGGCACTTCGCCATAGGTGAACTCGCCCGTCTCCCGGTCGACGATCTTGGTGGACTTGCCGATGAACACGCCCATTCCCAGTACCGAACCTTCGCGCACGATACAGCCTTCGACGACTTCCGACCGCGCCCCGATGAAGCAATTGTCCTCGATGATTGTCGGCCCGGCCTGCATCGGCTCCAGCACGCCCCCGATGCCGACGCCGCCGGACAGATGTACGTTCTTGCCAATCTGCGCGCAGGAGCCGACCGTGGCCCAGGTGTCGACCATCGTGCCGCTGTCGACATAGGCCCCAAGGTTCACGAACGACGGCATCAGCACCACGCCCGGCGCGATATAGGCCGACCGCCGCACGATGCAGCTGGGCACGGCGCGAAAGCCCGCCGATTCCCACTTGGCGGCGTTCCAGCCGTTAAACTTGCTGTCGACCTTGTCCCACCAGCTGCCCCCCTGCGGCCCGCCGGTTTGCAATTCCATATCCTTCAGGCGGAACCCCAGAAGAACCGCCTTCTTGGCCCACTGGTTGACGTGCCAATCCGCGCCTTGCTTCTCGGCCACCCGCAGCTTGCCGCTGTCCAACGCATCCAGCGTCGCCTCGATCGCATCGCGGGTCTCACCGGTTGTCTGCGGCGTAATCTGGTCGCGTTCCTCCCAGGCGGCTTCGATCGCGGACTCGAGGTGTTCGTTCGACATCGGGGGGCCCTTCGGTTTGGCGGCATGAGTTGGCATCAATTGACTGCGGCGTGCATATCGCCCACCCCTTGCCGGGGCAATCCCGCCCCGTCCCAGGAGCTTTCGATGCAGACCCTGTCCCCCGCATTTTTCATTCCGATCCTCGTGGTTTTCGTCGCCGGTGTGGGCTTTGCCATTCAGGCACCGCTCAACGCGGCCCTCGGTAAGGGCATCGGCGGCGGCGTGGCGGCGGCAACGATCAGTTTCGGCGTCGGCTTCGCGGCGCTGTTGGTGCTGAGCTTCGTGTTGGGCGAGGGGCGCGCGCTTACGCGGGCCATGTCGGTGTCGCCGATGTACTGGGCCGGCGGGCTGCTGGGCACGGTGGTTGTGTGGTCGATGCTGTGGTCCGTGCCCACCATCGGTATCCTGACGGCCTTCGCGGCACTCCTGCTGGGACAATTGTCGGCAGCACTTGTTCTCGACGCGATCGGGGCCTTTGCCGCCCCCGTCCACGCAATCACGCCGACGCGGGTGCTGGCCCTGCTGATGGTCGCGGGCGGCCTGATCCTCAGCCGGTTCTGAGGGCGTCCACCGGGTCGGGCGCAGGATTCGCGCCACAGATCAGGACCGCCACACGCTCACCCGGCTCAGGGGTGTAAGCCCCGCTGACCAACGCCGCCAGCGCACAGGCCCCCGCCGGTTCGACCCATTGCCGTGCCTCGCGCCAAAGCATCGCCTGCGCCTCCGTGATGGCCGCATCCGGGACCGTCACGCTGTCGGCTTCCCGCGCCAGATCGAAACAGATGTCTCCGATCCGCCGCGCGCCCAGCGCATTGGCCGCAACGCCCGACACTTCCACATCGACCGGCGCGCCCGCTGTCAGGGCCGCATTCAGCGCCCGCGACTGTTCCGGCTCCACCGCCACGATGCGCCGCCGCCCGCCGAACCACGCCAGCGCCCCGGCAACCAATCCGCCACCACCGACCGCGATCAGCACGGTGTCCGCGTCCAGCCCCTGCTCCTCCCATTCCGCGAAACAGGTGCCTTGCCCCGCCACCGTCGGAACGGAGTCATACGCATGAATCTGCATCGCGCCGGTCGCAGCTTCATGCGCCTGCGCCGCCTCCAGCGCATCGGCATACAGACCGGGGATGACGTGGCATGTCGCCCCCGCCCGTTCGATCAACCCGATCTTGGCCGCGCCCGCCACGTCGGGCACGAAAATATGCGCCGGGTGCCCCAATCGCCTCGCCGCGAATGCCACCGCCGCCCCGTGATTGCCGCCCGACGCCGCCACGACCCCGGCGGACGGCACATCGACCGACAGCAGCGTGTTGAACGCGCCCCGCACCTTGAAGCTGCCGGTATGCTGCATCTGTTCCAGCTTCACCGCGACGTCGAACCCGCCCGGTTCCAGTCGCGCCACAGGTGTCACGCGCGCATGCCCGGCAATCCGCCTCCGCGCATCTTCGATCTCGCTCTGCCAATCCATGTCGCGCCTCCCCGTTCGGCCTGTTACACCGCCCCGAACCTCCGGATGCAAGGACGACCCATGACCGACGCCCATCGCCAACATCCCCTGCCTCATGCACGTGAAGACCGGCAGACTGCCCGTACCGTCCCCGACACGCCCCAGACCCGCAATCCGGCCTATCGTCTGGCCTTCGTGGACGAGGATTTCCTGTGCCGAGAAGAATTGCGTCCCGTCCGCCTGCAACTTGAACTGCTCAAGCCCGCGCTCCTGATGGACGAGGCGGAAATCACCTCGACTGTCGTGCTGTTCGGCGGTGCGCGCATTCCGCGCCCCGAGAACCGGGCCGACGCCCGCACCCAGACCCTGCGCGACCTGACCGCGCAATACGACGAAGCCCGTGCTTTCGCCCGGCTGGTCACCGAACAATCCATGGCGACATCGGGCGGGCGCGAAAATGTCATCGTCACCGGCGGCGGCCCCGGCGTGATGGAGGCGGGAAACCGCGGCGCGATGGATGCCGGCGGGCGCAGCATCGGTCTCAACATCGTGCTGCCTCACGAGCAGGCCCCGAACGAATTCGTCACGCCCGACCTGTCGTTCAACTTCCACTATTTCGCGATCCGCAAGATGCACTTCCTGGTGCGCGCTGCCGCGATCTGCGTATTTCCCGGAGGCTTCGGCACGCTGGACGAATTGTTCGAAGCGCTGACCCTGATCCAGACCGGACGGATGGAGCGCGTGCCGTTCCTGCTGTTCGGCGAAAGCTTCTGGCGCAGCATCATAAACTGGGACGCGCTGCAGGAGGCAGGCACCATCGGTCCCGACGATCTGGAGCTGTTCCGCTTCGTCGATACCGCCGAGGACGCGCTCGCGCTGCTGAAGGACTGGCCCCACCCCCGCACCCGCCGCGAATGGCACCGCTGAATAGTCCGGGCCCCGCGCCCGTCACCAGCTTGCGGATGGCGATCCGAAAAACCGACCGCCCAATCCTCGCAAAGGCGAGAAGGGTGGCAATACCTTACACATGATCCTGGGGGAACCGCGCAGCGGCGGCATCGCCCCTAGTCCAACAGGTAGTCGACGAACTCCGTTCGCTGGATGAGGGGCCTGAGGTTGTCGTCGGAAATCATCGTCACCCGCATTCGCCCCTCGGCATCGCGCCAGACGTCTATGCCCTCCAGATTGTCATGTGTGCCGATGCCGGTCTGCAATTCCAGCCGCTCGTCCTGACCTGTCAGGTCGAAACTTCGGACGCGGGTGCGAAAGCCCAACACCGCGAAGTCGCGTTCCAGAACATATAGGCGCCCATCCGGCCCGACATCGGCACCCGACACCAGAAACCGACCATCCCGGCGCAGGTCGAACGGTTGTGTCCACACGTCGCCGTCGAAGCGAAACACCGGAAACGGTCGGGTCAGCACCCCGGACCGTTCCGGGATCGCATAGAGGTTTCCCGCCGCATCCGCCGCCAATGCCTCCAGCCCCGAATTGGTCTGCAACCCTTCGAAGGCGCCCGCCTGCACCATTCGCGACGGCGGTGCCGCGATATCGTCGTGCCGCATGACGCGGTGCATGCCTTCGTAGGCGACGTAGAACGCGCCATCGGCGAAGGCCACGGCCTCGGCATCCGTCTCGTCGGCCTTCAGGTCGTCGCCGGTCGATCGCAAAAGCGGCCCGCGATCCCTGATCGTCATGTCGGAAATCGCGCCCGCCGCGTTGCGCGTGACCGTGCCGCGCACCCAATGGCCCCTGTCCGACAAAAGCAGGACACCGGGGCCTTCCGGGTCCAGCCAGATCGCGGAATACCCCCCGGCACCGTCGAAGTCCGGTCTCCAGACGTAATTGCCCAGAAACGTCGCGGCGGACGCGGGTACAGTGGCGATCGCTGCCAACAGCGTTGCAAGACGCAGAATATTCATGATTGCATCCGCCCTTCGTTCAGCGTGACGACAGGACCGAGGCACATTGCCGGGGCAGATCGGCCAGCCTCAACTCCGGGCGCGGGGTCGCGGCAGGGGCATTCGGGTCCGGCGGCGACGGGTTCAGAATATCGTCCACCCAGGACTGCGCCTCGGCACAGCCATCGCCGGGCGGCGGCGGGGCCTGATTTTCACAACCGCGCGCTCCGTCGGGACAACTTATGCGAACGTGGATATGCTCATGATGTCCATACCAGGGACGCACCTTGCGCAGCCATGACCGGTCGCCCGTCTCGTCGTTGCACATCTGGACCTTGGCACCCGGAAAGATGAAAATCCGGGCCGTGCGCGGGTCCTGCGCCGCGCGCTTGACCAGTTCGTGCTGCCCCCGCGACCAGTTCGAATTGACGAAGGCGCCCCCGGCGCGTTGCATGGATACGGCAGACAAATTCTCGCGCTGACGGCGCGACAGGGTCATGTCCGTCGCCGGATACAGCCAGATATCCGCATCCAGCCCGATCTGGTGACTGCGGTGTGCCGACAGCATCGGGCCGCCGCGCGGCTGGCTCATGTCGCCGACATAGATGCCGCCCCAGCCGATACGCTTCATGTAGCGGCCCAGGTCCTGCACCATGTCCACCAACTCCGGCTGTCCCCAGTTGCGGTTGCGCGACAGGCGCATCGCCTGCCAGCTTTCGCCGGTCTCGGGCAGGGCGACATTACCGGCGGCGCACCCGCGCGAATACCCGCCGAACGGCTCCGGCGACTGGAAGGACGGCCCTCGCACACCGCTGAATTCCATCTTGGCCAGCTGCGCATGGGCGGCCGGGGCAGTGGCAAGGGCCAGACAGATGGCAAGAAACGTGACGGGGAACCGGCGTATCATGGCGCGACCTCTCCTTCGGGTTTGACCCAGATTAGCAGGACCAGACCGATTATGAACAGACCGACGATCGGCAGGATTCCGATCTGTTGACTGCCGGAGATATAAGTCACGAATCCGATCGACAGCGGCGCGATGAAAGCCGTCGCCTTGCCCGCCAGCGCATATAATCCAAACCCCTCGGTCACGTGATCCACGACCACCAGCCGCACCAGCATCGTCCGGCTGGACGCCTGCAACGCCCCCCCTGCCGCGCCGATCACCGCGCCCAGAACATAGAACGCGATGTCGGGCAGCGCCGAACCCTCGGCCACCGGGATCAACAGAACGGTGCCCGGCGTCACAGTGATCACCAACAGCGACACCAGAGTCAGGATCGCCACGCAGGTCACGATCACCGGCTTCGGCCCCCGTGCCCGGTCGGCCCGCCCCCCCAGCCATGCGAAGATCGCGCCGGTGACGGCCGCCAGGATGCCGAAGACCCCGATATCGACCACCGTCCAGCCCAGCACCCCGGCGGTATAGATGCCGCCGAATGTATAAAGCCCGTTGAGGGCGTCGCGATACATCATCGACGATCCCAGATAGGCTGCGAAGCCGGGCCTTTGCGGCAGCGACCGGAGCGTCGTCGCCAGCCGACGCAGGGCCGCACCGACCGGCACAAGCGTGGGGGCCACCCGGCGCACCGGCTTCACCCACAGGAAGAACGGCACCATGAAGACAATGTACCAGAGCGCAGTGAACGGCCCGACGAACCGCGTGCCTTCACGCAGGGCGGCGTCCAGTCCGAAGATCGGCGCGATGCCGATCAGGGTCACGCCCTGCGCATTTTCCGCGAACAGCGTCAGCATCGCGATCAGCGCGATCACCCCGCCGACGTATCCCAGCGCCCAGCCCGATCCGGATATCCGTCCGATCTCATCGCGCGGACCCAGCGTCGGCAGCATGGCGTTGGTGAAGATCGTCGCGAATTCCATCCCGATCAGGCCGATGCCGAAGACCAGCAGGATGGGCCAGACCGTATCCGCCCCCGGCACAGCGAACCACAGGCTGGCCGCACCCGCGACATACAGGACCGAGAATATCTTGATCCACATCAGATGCCGCCCCGACGCGTCGGCCATCGCTCCCAGAACCGGCGCGCTAATCGCCATGACAAAGCCCGCCAGCCCGACCGTCAGTCCGAAGACCGATTGCGCGGCGACCGGATCGTCCATCACGGCGCTTGCGAAATAGGGGCTGAAGATGAAGGTCAGCAGCAGGGTGTTGTAGGGCTGCGATGCGAAGTCGAACATCATCCAGCCGCGCACCCGGCGCCGAAGCGCGATGTCTGTCATGACTTCTCCCCAAGGCCGACCGGCGAACCTTGGGCGGGAAATCAGACCGGCGCAACAGCGGTGTGGCACACTTGGGTCAGATCGACGGCGGCACGTGACCTTCCGGCAAAACGCCCTCCGGCGGCCAGGGGCGCGTCCCCTCCGCTTCAATCCAGGCTGCGACCCATGCGGGCAAGTCAGGCGACACCGTGTCGACGTTCAATTCCGCCGCAACGTCACCCGTGGGCACGGACCGGCCTTTCGCTACCACCGCCGTCCGCAGCAGAGCCTGCGACGTACATTCGCCCGCCACCCACATCGACTGAACGATATAGAAGAACCGTTCGTCCCATCCCACGATCCGCGTCCGCATCTCGATCCGCTGGAACATCGTGACCCGGCGGCGATAACGCACGCTCACTCCTGCAACCGCCAACCCCCACTTCCGCCGCCGCAAAGCCGCCAGAAGGCCGATACGCTGCCCGGAGGTAAACCGACCCAGATCATAGAGCGTCAGGGTGCGTCCGTTGTTCAGCTCCATGAAACCATCCAGATCCCACGGCAGGCACAGATGATGCGTCACCTGCGTGTCCATCACGCCCATCGGCGTCGCGCGACGGGCGCGCGCCATTTGCCAGGCGAGGCGGAGAAACGGATACATGCCCGCCGTCTTTACCCCGATCCGATTTGCGTCAACCCGAACCCTGCGTCAGCTTGCGCCGACTGGCCCGTGCCCTTAGATCGGGGGCACTTCACTGAAAAGGCCCGACACAATGCTGACGCTCATCAACATCCTGCTGCTGCTGCTGAACGTCGCGTGGTGGTTCGCCGTGGCGCACATAATCATGTCATGGCTGATCAATTTCGGCGTGCTGAACATGAATCAGCCCATCGTCGGACAGCTCTGGGACGGGCTGAACCGCATTCTCGAACCGGTCTATTCGCGCATCCGCAACATTCTGCCTGCAACCGGTGCGCTCGACCTGGCACCGCTGGTCTTTCTCCTCGGCATCATCATCGCGCAGATGATCCTGGGCGACGCGGCGCGATCGGTGGCCTTCTAAAGGGCCTCGATCCGCGCGCCGCAGACCTGGCATTCCGCGACGTCGTGCCGTTCCATCTTTTCCACCGCCAATCCGACAAGAATCGCGATTGCCAGCAAGGTCAGTCGAATTTCATGTCGCACACTCATGGACTTTCTCCGTCGTTCACGACCACCTTCCAATGCGCGCTACCCCCCTTGCAATTCACAGGCCCGTGACGGCACCGTTTCGCCCATGACAGACACGAAGATCAGCACCCACGATGCCGAAGACGATATCCGCAATGCCGCGATCCTGATCTGGGTGAACGGCAAGCTGAAACCGCGCGCCGAGGCCACCGTCAGCGTCTACGACAGCGGCTTCATGCTGGGCGACGGCGTGTGGGAGGGGCTGCGCCTCTACGACGGGCGCTGGACGTTCATCGACGAACACATCGCCCGCCTGTTTGACGCGGCCAAGGCCATCGACCTCGACATCGGCATGACCCCGACGCAGGTCATCGCGGCAATCGAGGACACCCGCGCCGCCAACGGCTTCACCACCGACGCCCATGCCCGCCTGATGGTCACGCGCGGCGTCAAACGCCTGCCGTTCCAGCATCCGCGCCTGTCGACCCAGGGGCCGACCATGGTCATCATCATGGAACACTCGCGCCCGAAAATCCCGCGCCCCGTCACGCTGGCCACCGTGCCCCATATCCGTGGCCTGCCGATGACGCAGGACCCGAAACTCAACTCGCACTCGAAACTCAACTGCATCCTCGCCTGCATCGCCGCCGAAAAGGCCGGCGCGGACGAGGCGCTGATGCTCGACGTGCATGGCTTCGTGAACACCACCAACGCCTGCAACTTCTTCATCGTCCGCCGCGGCGAAGTCTGGACCAGCACGGGCGACTACTGCATGAACGGCATCACACGCCAAAAGGTCATCGACCTGTGCCGCGCGAACGACATCCCGGTGCGGGAGCGCAATTTTTCGTTGGTGGACACCTACGGCGCCGACGAGGCCTTCCTGACCGGCACCTTCGGCGCGCAAACCCCCGTCGGCATGATCGACGGTCGCGTCATCGGGACGGGCGATCTGGGACCGGTGACCGAGCGGCTGCGCGGGCTGTACAAGGCGCTTGTCACGTCGTGAGGGCTGCCAAGGTGATCCTGTCGGATAGCCCCACGTTCGGCCAATTAGGGCCCATTTTTCGGTAATTCAACAATGCCGCGAATCGCCGCTAGTTAACTTTAAGCAAGACCTTCAGAAAGTCTTTTTGGTTTTAAACAGGTTTTATGACGGCGCGGATACCTTGTGTCTTGAAAACGGCAATGTTGATGGCTATTTAGAGGTCGAAAGCTCTCATACAGCACGCACGGGCTCAGACCCCGCCCCCTGAAAATTTGATAGGAAATCGACATGCAGTCACTGCGCATGTGGTGGGGTAGCTTTTCGCGTGCCGATAAAATTGCGGCCCTTGCGCTAGTCCTCCACGCCATCAGTCTTCTTGGCTGAAACATTCGTCCAATCAGGCGACTATGAAGCACGTCCCGGCGCGCGAGTTTGCGCCGGGATCCGTGGATGGGCCTCCACACTGGCCGTTCAAAAGAACACGTCTGGCGCGGATTTTCTCCGCAACGCCGCTGCGCCCGGTAGAAGAGCGGTCTTCGGCGCAAGCCCAGCAAGGTCGAACTTTGTAGGAAAATCTTACCGACCTGACCCACCAATCCTACCTGCAAGCTAAACCACCACCATCCCACCTTGCCGCCGCGCCCCACACCCCCCATGCTGCGCCCAAACACGGCCAAGGGGACAGCCTGTCATGAAAGTCATCGTCATGGGTGCGGGCGTGATCGGCGTCACGACCGCCTACTACCTCGCCAAGGGCGGCGCGGAGGTCACCGTCCTCGACCGCCAGACCGGGCCGGGGATGGAGACGAGTTATGCCAACGCGGGCGAGCTCAGCTACGGCATGACCTCGCCCTGGGCCGCGCCGGGCATTCCGGTCAAGGCAGTCAAATGGATGTTCATGAAGCGCCGCCCGCTGTTCATCTGGCCGCTGATCAGCCCGACCATGTGGTCGTGGAGCTGGCAGATGATCCGCAACTGCAACGCGGAAAGCTACCGCATCAACAAGGGCCGCATGGTCCGCATCTCGAACTATTCCCGCGACGTGATGCCCGAGTTGATCGCGGAAACCGGCATCGACTACGAGGGCCGCGAACAGGGCACGCTGCAACTCTTCCGCACCGCGAAACAGATGCGCGGCAGCCAGGCCGATCAGGACATCCTCACCGAATACGACAGCCCCTTCGAAATTCTCGGACGCGACGCCTGCATCGCCGTCGAACCGGCCCTGTCTGAGACCCGTGACAAATTCGTCGGCGGGTTGCGCCTGACTGCCGACCGCACCGGCGATTGCGCGATGTTCACCGTCGCGCTGGCCGAAAAATGTGCCGAGATGGGCGTCGAATTCCAGTACGGCCAATCGATCCGCGCCATTGCGGTCGAGAACGGCAAGATCGCGGGCGTCGATACCGAAATCGCCGGGCGCATCACCGGCGATGCCTATGTCTGCGCGCTGGGCAGTTTCGGGCCGCGCCTGCTGAACCCCATCGGCGTGAAGCTCCCCGTCTATCCGGTCAAGGGCTACTCCGTGACCCTGCCCGTCACCGACGACGCCTTCGCTCCGCAGTCCACCATCATGGACGAGACCCACAAGGTCGCGATCACTCGGCTGGGCGACCGCATCCGCGTCGCGGGCACCGCCGAGATCGCGGGCTACTCCAACCGGCTAGGCCCGCATGCCACCGACACCGTGCGCCATGTCATCGGCGATCTCTTCCCCAAGGGCGGTGATCTCAGCCGGGCGGAGGGCTGGACCGGCCTGCGCCCGATGACCCCCGACGGCACGCCGGTTCTCGGGCCGTCGCAATACGACAATCTGTTCCTGAACACCGGACACGGCACATTGGGCTGGACGATGGCCTGCGGCTCGGGCCGCGCGGTGGCGGATGTCGTTCTGGGCAAGACGCCCGAGATTGATTTCGACGGGCTGACGGCGGCGCGATATGCGGGGTAGAGTTGTAGCTTGGACGTCCGCGCAGAGCCCGTTGTGACGACAAAGGATCGCCTTGTTTTCATCTAATTTGAAGTTCAATCAGGCATGATGGAACAAAACAAGGCACCCAACAACGACCCTGACGGCGCCAAACTGAAGGCGTGGCTGTTGAACAACCGCGGAGCAACAAAGGCTGACATCAAAACCGAGGTGGTTCAGATGTTTGTTTGGCAACTAAAGGATTGGTTCTTTAGGTTATGCGTTGGATTGATAGGGGCGGTTGTTGGTGCTGGTGCAGGGGCCATGACCTTTGCATTTCTCGGATTCAATTGGATGCTGGGCCTGATCCCCGGGGCGGCACTTCTTGGTTTCTTGACCTTTGCCTTTGCAATTGGTCCGTTTCGACGCTGAACGCGAACGGCAGTTTTGTCCGCGCAGCGGGCACCCCACTTCATCACATCTCACACCTCACAGGCCGGACGGAATATTCTTTTCCCGCACCGTCCTCCCCTAATTTGCCCTTGACGGTGCGCCCAGTGACGTCAGACGTGGATCACCCGCAGATCACCCCTTCCTCACCCACGGGATCCGCCATGAAAATTCTCGCCTGGTCCGGGCCCCGGAACCTCTCTACCGCGATGATGTATGCCTTCGGAAACCGCCCCGATTTCGAAGTCATGGACGAGCCGTTCTACGCCGCCTACCTCGCCGCCACCGGCCTCGACCACCCGATGCGCGATGCCATTCTGGCCAGCCAGCCGACCGACCCGGCGGCAGTTGCCACCCTGTGCCGCAAGCCACCGAAAATACATTCCTATCAGAAGCATATGGCCCACCATATGCTGCCCGATTTCCCCCTCGACTGGACCGAGGGAGCCGTCCACCTGCACCTGATCCGCCACCCGGCCCGCGTCATCGCGAGCTACGGTGCCAAGCGCGACGACATCTCGGAATCGGACATCGCATTCGCCGCCCAGGCCTCGCTTTACGATCGCGTCGGAGGGCTTGTCATCGACACCGCGGACCTCCGGGAAGACCCGGCGAAGATGCTGGCAAAGCTCTGTTCCGAAGTGGGAATTTCCTTCGATCCCGCTATGCTGAGCTGGTCGGGAGGCGGGCATTCCGCCGACGGAATCTGGGCCTCGCACTGGTACAACGCAGCTCACGCGTCGACAGGGTTCGCAGGCCCCGAAGATCCCCTGCCGACCGTCGACCGCGATGATCTGCTCGAGGCCGCATTGCCATTCTACACCGCAATGAAAGCCCGCGCGCTTCAGGTCTGATCGGTGCCGAACTGCATGGAATGCAACTGCGTATACAGCCCCCCCTGCGCCAGCAGTTCATCATGCGTGCCACGCTCGGCCACACGGCCTTTGTCCAGCACAAGTATCTGATCCGCCTCGCGGATCGTCGACAACCGGTGGGCGATCACCAGTGTCGTCCTGCGCTGTGACAGATGGTTCAGCGCATCCTGCACAAGCCGCTCCGACTTGGTATCCAGCGCACTCGTCGCCTCGTCCAGCAAAAGGATCGGTGTATCGCGCAGCAACGCCCGCGCGATCGCCACACGCTGCCGCTGACCGCCCGACAGGTTCGACCCGCGCGGCCCGGCAGGAGTATCGAGGCCAGCCGGCAATTCCGACACGAATTCCGTCACATGTGCCGCCTTCAACGCATCCTGCAACCGGGATTCGGACAGGTCGCCGCGCCCCAGCAGAAGGTTTTCCCGCAGCGTCTCATCGAACAGCAGCGTGTCCTGCGACACGACCGAGAACAGGCCGCGCAGGTCGCGCAGGGCATAATCCTGAATCTTGTGCCCGCCAATGGTGACCACCCCGGATTCAGGATCGACCATACGGGTCAATACGTTGAATATGGTAGATTTTCCCGCCCCCGAAAGGCCAACAAGCGCCGTCGTCGTGCCTTCCGGCACGGTAAAATCCACGCCGCGCAGGACAGGGTTGTCGCCATAGGCCAGCGTCACCCCGTCGAAGACGATCTCGGTTGTCTCGGGACGCGCGGCGGCAGGCGTCACCGGGTCGATGATCGTCGGCACCGTGTCGTGCAGGCTATAAATCCGTTCCAGCGAGGCATTCATCGTCTGCCAGGCCCCCGCCGTATTCGCCAGGCGACGCATGGGCTGAAACGCCAGCGACATGGCGGTGAAGAACGACATGAACTCGCCCACCGTTTTTTCGCCCGCAATGATCTGCGGCCCACCGTACAGAAGGACGGCAAAGAATCCGAACCCGATCGCGAAGTCCACCAGCGCGGGCACGGTCGCCTGCCCGGCCTGCGTGCGGATCACGGCGCGCACCATATCTTCGGTGGCCAGGCGAAATCGTTCCTCCTGATAGCTTTCCATGGCATTCAGCCTGATGGGGGTAATGCCGTGAAAAATCTCGTCCAACCGCGTCGTGCGCCGCCCGGCGATGTCGCGCAGGCGAAAAGCCTTGCGGCGGATATAGCGTTGCAGGATCAGACTTGGCGCAATCAGAAGCGGCGCGCCGACAATGGCAACGGCGGTCCAGACCGGATCGACCGAGATCGCCACGATCATCAGGGAGATCAGGGCCATGGCATCGCGCCCGACGCCGGTGATCATCTGTATCCACATCGTCTGGATGGCCTGCACGTCGCCCTGAACCCGCTCGATCAGCTGACCGGGGGAATGTCTGCTGAAATATGCCGCATCCAGACGCAGGACGTGACGCAGCAGATCCTGTTGCATGAGGGACGACGCTAGGTAGGCGACCCTGGACATCACAACTCGCTGCGCAACGCCTGCCATGCCGCGCACGATGAACAGGGCAAGGATCGCCACGCCGACCCAGACCACCGCATTGGCACGCCCTTCGACGAAGACAAGGTCGAACATCGGCTCCAGCATCCATGCCAGAACACCGACCGTGCCGCCTTCGACCGTCATCAGCAAGGCACCGAACAGGATCCACCAGAGGTGACGCCGCAGATAACCTCGCCACAGGCGGACGAAAGGATGGACGGTTGAGGGCAAGGGCCGGGCCTTTCGACGAAGATCAGGGCGCGACCTAACGCGCGTTCGCGTGTTCGGGCAAGGTCGCGGCCCGGTCTCCGCCCTGAAGATTCCGGAATGTGGCGCATCGGCTATTGCAATTGATCTGCGACCGGCTGGACAGCGATCTCACTTGCGCTGAAGCGGGCGGACATGCGACGGCGGGCAAAACGGGGGGACACTACATGAAGTCTGGCATTGCAATCCTCACGCTTGCCTATGTGCTGAGCCAATTCTATCGCGCTTTCCTTGCCGTTCTTGCACCTGATCTGACCGCCGATCTGAATGTCACACCCGCCGATCTGAGCCGCGCATCGGGCATCTGGTTTCTGGCCTTCGCCGCGATGCAACTGCCGATCGGCTGGGCGCTGGACCACGTCGGACCACGCCGGACAGCGGCCCTGTTGCTGGGCGTAGCGGGTGGCGGCGGCGCGCTCCTGTTCGCGGTCGCCAGTGCCGGGTGGCAGATCGATCTTGCAATGGCTCTGATCGGTGTGGGCTGCGCACCGGTCCTGATGGCCAGCTACTATATCTTCGCACGCACGTTTCGGCCCGCGGTCTTTGCAACATTGGCGGGCGTGCTGATCGGGGTCGGGTCGCTGGGCAATATCGCGGCATCTGTGCCGCTGAGCTGGGCGGCAGAGATAGTAGGCTGGCGCGGCGCGATGACGATATTGGCCGTTTTGACCGCGGCGACTGCGCTCGGTTGCCTGATACTGGTGCGCGACCCCGAAACGGTCGAAGGGGGCAAGCGCGGATCGCTGCTGGACGTGCTGAAAATCCCGGCGATCTGGGCGATTCTACCGATGCTGTTGGTGAATTATGCCCCGGCGGCCGGCCTTCGCGGGTTATGGGCCGGGCCCTATGTCGCGGACAGCTATGGCGCGGGATATGTGGGCAGCGTGACGCTGGTGATGGGACTGGCGATGATTGCCGGCAATTTTGCCTATGGCCCCGCCGACCGGATATTCGGGACACGCAAATACGTCGTGCTGGCAGGAAATCTGGCCGGAACCGCGATCCTGGGCGTTCTGTGGTGGATGCCGGTTCCAGGGTTGGTGGCGGCGACGGCTCTGCTGGCGGCTGTCGGCTTCCTTGGGTCCAGCTACGCGCTTTGCGTGGCACATGGTCGGGCCTTTTTTCCACCGCATCTGGTGGGGCGCGGCGTGACGCTTCTGAACCTGTTTTCCATTGGCGGCGTCGGCGTGATGCAGTTTGCGACGGGGCCTCTGTTCACGGCGGCGGGCGGCGGCGTGGCCGGATATCAGACATTGTTCGGGGCGTTCGCGCTGGCGTTGCTGGCAGGGAGCATCGTCTATGCCTTTGCACCGGACAACACGAACTAGAGCGATCCGAATGCCACGCATCACGGATCGTATTGCGCCCTTGCCTTTACGCGACAGGTCCACGGGTATAGGCCCCGCCCGTCAACCAAAGGACAGATCAGATGGGTTACAAGGTCGTCGTCGCCGGCGCCACGGGGAACGTGGGTCGCGAAATGCTGAACATCCTGGCCGAGCGTCAGTTCCCCGTAGACGAGATCACGGTGCTTGCATCGCGCCGGTCGATGGGAACGGATGTGAGCTTTGGCGACAAGACCTTGAAAACAAAGGATTTGGAGCAATTCGACTTCACCGGCTGGGACATCGCGTTCTTTGCCATCGGGTCGGACGCCACCAAGATCCACGCGCCCCGCGCCGCCAAGGCCGGTTGCGTGGTGATCGATAACTCCTCGCTCTACCGCTACGACGCGGACGTGCCGCTGGTCGTGCCGGAGGTGAACCCCGAGGCGGTGGACGGCTACGCCAAGAAGAACATCATCGCGAACCCGAATTGTTCGACCGCGCAGATGGTCGTCGCGCTCAAGCCGCTGCACGACCGCGCCCGGATCAAGCGGGTTGTCGTATCGACGTATCAGTCCGTCTCCGGTGCCGGGAAAGATGGCATGGACGAGCTGTGGGATCAGACCAAGTCGATCTACAATCCGGTCGACAACAAGCCCGCCAGCAAATTCACCAAGCAGATCGCCTTCAACGTGATTCCGCATATCGACAGCTTCATGGAAGACGGATCGACCAAGGAAGAATGGAAGATGGTCGCCGAGACCAAGAAGATCATCGACAAGTCGATCAAGGTCACCGCCACCTGCGTCCGTGTGCCGGTGTTCGTCGGCCATTCGGAGGCGATCAACATCGAGTTCGAGGATTTCCTCGACGAGGACGAAGCGCGCGAGATCCTGAGCAATGCCCCCGGCGTTCTGGTCGTCGACAAGCGCGAGGACGGGGGCTATGTCACGCCCGTCGAATGCGTCGGCGATTTCGCCACTTTTGTCAGCCGCATCCGGCAGGACAGCACGATCGACAACGGCTTGAACCTGTGGGTGGTGTCCGACAATCTGCGCAAGGGTGCCGCGTTGAATGCCGTTCAGATTGCGGAAACGCTGGGCCAACGGATGCTCAGGAAGCACTGAGTGCATTTCTAGGGCTGACAGTTCCAGTCCGCCAAGCGACACTGGCCCCCGGATTCAATTTCGAGGGCTGTTTCATGCGCCGCACGTTATTCATCACGACCTTTCTGACCCTGCCACTTGCCGTCTGGGCCGAGGAGTTCCCCCTGCCCGCGCCGGTAACTGAAGCAGAGGTTTATCTGCAGGGGGCCTTGCTGGTCCGAACCGGCCAGATCGACCTGCCTGCGGGCGAACACCGTTTGCTGGTTCCCGTCGGGCGCTCCGCCAATGGCCTGCCGAACATCGACCTGACGGGGGCTTCGCTGGGCACGGTCGAGACGCTGCCCGGTGCCATCACGGACGGTCGCCGGTTCCTGACGCCACCGCAGCAGGCCGCCTATGACATCTGGGTGACCGCGCAGGAGGCGGCCGGTCTGGTCGAGGACGCCCGCATGCGTGCCGCAGCCGCAGTGAAGACGGCAGAGGATCAACTGGCCTTCCTGCGCTCGATTACCGGGAGCGGCCTGGACGTGCTGGATGCCGGAGCAATGCTTGCGACACTGGATGTGCTGGGCGAGCGGGTGCAAGAGGCCGAAGTCGCGCGTGCCGCTGCCCAAGCCGCCCTTCGCGCGGCAGACCGCGCCGTGCGCGATGCCGGTCTGATCTTGGCGCAGGCCAGGATCGACATGGACGCGACAGGGGCGCAACTGGGCAAGATATCGTTGCTGGTCATCGGGGTCACGGTCGCCGAGGCCGGGACGGTTGGCCTGACGATGGAGACCTTCACACCGCAAGCCGGATGGGGCACGCGATACGATGCAACGTTGGAAGCGGACGATAGTGTGACGCTGGAGCGCAAGGTCGAGGTCTGGCAGGGCACCGGCCTGCCGCTGGTCGACGTCGCGCTGTCGCTCTCGACCGCCGATCCCTTCGCCCAGACCGCCCCGCAGGAGGTGTTTCCGAACCAGGCAAGTCTGGCGAAGCTGGAGGCGGAGTTGCAGGTCAGACGATCTCTTGAGACGGCTCCGCAGGAAATGGACGCTGGCGCAGAGATTTCCATGGCTGCCCCCGCGTCGGAACCTGTCTTCGCCAAGGCCAATTTCGACGGCCCCGTGGTGACCTACGATTATCCCACAGCGGTCAGCCTGCCCTCGACCGGCGGCAGTGTGACGCTGACGCTGGATACGCAGTCGCTCGACGCGCGGGTCTTCAACCGCGCCAGCCCGCGGACCGATGAGACGGCGTTCCTGATGGCCGAGGTCACCAACACCACGGGCGAGCCGCTCTTGCCGGGACCCGCGGCCCTGTTTCGGGACGGGGCGCGCATTGGAGAATCGTTCTTGCCTCTGATGCCTGCGGGCGATGAAGTCGAGCTTGCATTCGGACCTCAACAGCACCTGCGGCTGGAGTTCGTGCGGCTGGAAAACGAGACCGGCGATCGGGGGCTTATCTTTACCTCCGGTACACGTCAGCAGGATATGGTGTTCCGCGTCCGCAACCTGTCGGACGCGACAGAAGTAGTCGAGACCCGTTTCGCCCTGCCCTATTCCGAGGAGGAAGACCTGCAGGTCGACGTCAGCACCCGCCCAGATCCCGACGAACGCAATGTCGAGGACAAACGAGGGGTGGCACAGTGGAATCTGGACGTCCCCGCCAGAGAGGAAGTCGAGGTCACTGTCGGCGTGACGCTGGAATGGCCGGAAGGCGAAACGCTGAACTGGCAGCCCTGACGGGAGAGTTCGACTTGCGGGCGGCGTCAGAACCGCTCCGCCCGCGAGACTTCGCAATCGGTCACCAACACAGCGCCGATATGCCGCCCGAGCACGGCGAAAGCCGCATAGAGCAATGCGTAATATTTTCAGCCTGCACCGAACAGGCGACCGACACTATTCCACTATTTCGGGAATGACCGGTTGGAACGGCCCGGCCCCGCGAACGGGCCAAGCGCAAATGGAAGATGACGGGCGGCGTCAGATTGGCGTCGAGAGGAAGGGAGAGTACTTCATACAATCAGATCCGAATACTGAACGGCGGTTCAATCAATCGTGTCTGACAATCCTGACAAACCCTTCAAATCGATATGAAACGGTCGGTCGCCGCGTCGTAGTACTCCAGCGTGCCTTCCACGATATCGTTCCAGAGGCCGTGCAGCGCCAGATCCCCCCGGTCGACCGCAGCGGACACAAAGGGAAACGTCATCAGGTTGTCGATTGACGTCAGCACGGCGCGCTTTTCCAAGGCCTCCAGCCGCTCCCGTTCATCGGCGATGCCGCGCACTTCTTCCCAGCCGGGACGCAGCAGATCCATCCAGCGACCGACGAAGCTGGCGGGGTCCTCCAACTCGGGGGCGTGGCCGGAACACATCGCCTCGCAGCCCTGCACTCCGCCGCACTGCGAATGCCCCAATATGATAATCTGCGCCACCTTGAGCGATGTCACCGCGTATTCGATGGCCGCCGACGTGCCGTGCCGCAACCCGTCCGGTTCGTAGGGCGGCACCAGATTCGCGATATTGCGGTGAATGAAGAACTCGCCCTGTTCAGCCCCGAAGATCGACGTGACATGCACACGGCTGTCGCAACAACTGATGACCATGACGCGCGGGCGCTGGCCCTCGGTGCCCAGACGGCGATACCACGCGGCGTTTTCGGCAAAGGTCGTGGCCTTCCAGCCGTGATAGCGCTGGATAAGCGATCCGGGAAGGGGACGGGTCTTTCGCATGGCTCTCTCCTTGACGACTGGAGGCTTCTAACCCTGTCCACCCGTACAATTCGAGCGATTTCTACCTCGGATGGCCGAAAGACCGCCCCGGTTTCGCCCGGTTTCGCCAGCATCCATAAGACAGACGCCGTGGGGGCGACTGACCAAGGAACGAGACCAATGACAACAACCATCGCAACCCTCCGCCCGACCGAAGCCGTGACTTTCGACCAGGGCAAACTGGCCGCGCTGTGTGACCGGATGGGACCGCGCGCCGAAAGCTTCATCGCCGGGGTGCTGGCCGATGTGGAAACCCTGATCGACGCCATCACACGGGATCATGCCAAGACCGCCGACCTGTCGCATCACTGCTTTGAACTGGCGCATTACGCCGACAGCATTGGCATGACGACGGTATCGCGCGCCGCGAAGGCCGTGCTGGACTGCCTTGCCCGCGATGACGCCCGCACCTTTGCCGCCTGCATCAATCGCCTGCAACGTCTGAACCAGCCGCAGGGCAATCCCGGATGGGCCCTTGAATCAGCCACCTGTCCCACAACTGTCGCCTGACACATCATCGCTATCCTGACTTTCGGACAACACACCGCCCGTTGATTCCCGCAGACCTTGCAGCGAGTGACGCCTCCGCTATCGTGCCCGACGCCGCACCGCGCAGCCGAGGATTGCATGACACCCACGTTCGCCGCACCCGATACCCGTGCCATTCCGGTTCGCACCGTTACCACGCAGGGCTTCGACGACTGGCTCGCCAGTCAGGATGTGCCGGTACGCGACTGGGTCCGGGCCAATGGGTTCATCGGAACCGCGGGTCAGATTCTGCGCCTGCCCGCACCCGATATGTCCATCGCCCGCGTTCTGCTGGGTTGGGGCGGGCCGAAGGACCGGGTGCGCACCCGGTTTCTGTTCGCCAAGGCCGCTGTGGCGTTGAAATCAGGCACCTATGCGCTGGACGGCGATCTGACGGCGAACCAGACCGAAGAGGCGGCACTGGGGTGGCTTCTGTCCGCCTATAGCTTCGACCGCTACAAGGGCGATGAGGTCGAAGTCGCGCGTCTGAAGGCCCCCAAGGGCGTCGACGCCCTCCGTCTGGAGGCGATTGCCGCGGGCGAATGCCTGACCCGCGATCTGATCAACACGCCCGCCAGCGACATGGGCCCGGACGAGTTGGAGGCGGCCTGTCGCAATCTGGCACAGACCCATGGTGCCGACATCAAGGTGACCACGGGCGACGCGCTTCTGGACGACAATCTGCCGATGATCCACGCGGTCGGGCGCGCCTCGACCCGCGCCCCGCGTCTGATCGACATCACCTGGGGCCACGACGGTCCACGGATCACGCTGGTCGGCAAGGGCGTGTGCTTCGACACGGGCGGGCTGAACCTGAAGCCCGGCACGTCAATGGGACTGATGAAGAAGGACATGGGCGGGGCTGCGACGGTTCTGGGCCTGGCGCATATGATCATGGCGACCGGGCAGAACCTGCGGCTGCGCGTCCTGATCCCGGCCGTGGAGAATGCGGTCGCAGGCAATGCTTTCCGGCCCGGTGACGTGCTGACCGCGCGCAATGGATTGACGGTCGAGATCAACAACACCGACGCCGAAGGCCGACTGGTGCTTGCCGATGCATTGGCGCTGGCGGACGAGACGCCACCGGATCTGATGATCTGCATGGCGACGTTGACGGGCGCGGCGCGGGTGGCCCTCGGCCCTGATCTGGCGCCGTTCTATACTGATGACGATGCGCTCGCGATGGCGCTGAACCACGCCGGTCACAGGGTGCGCGACCCGCTCTGGCGGATGCCGTTCCACCGGCCCTATGACGACATGATCGAGCCTGCCATCGCCGATCTGGACAACGCCCCCTCGGGCGGATTCGCGGGCAGCATCACGGCGGCATTGTTTCTTGACCGGTTCGTGCGCAACACGCCGCGGTTCGCACACTTCGACATCTATGGCTGGAATCCCGTGGCCGCCCCGGCACGTCCAAAGGGGGGCGTCGGCATGGGCGCGCGGGCGATTTTCGACGCACTGCCCAAGGTGCTGTCGCTGTGACGGCCTACGATCCCCGCATAACGCCCGCCAACGGTCACGCCGCCGCGCACGAACTGCGCGGTCTGGTCCAGGCGACGCGCTACGTCAAAGGTACGGTTCGCACGGTGCAGCAGCCGCTTGTCAACCTGTCGGACGCTCCTCGCGGTGAGCGCTCCAGTCAGCTTTTGTTCGGTGAAGCGTTCCGGGTGATCGACGAACGTGACGGTTTTGCCTTCGGGCAGAGCCTGCGGGACGGATATTGCGGTTATGTCATCTCCGGTGCCCTGACGCGGCAGGAAGCAGCGACGCATTGGGTCGCGGCCCCTGCCACGCATCTGTATCCCAAGGGCCGCCTCAAAGCGCCGCCCGAGGTCGCGATCTTTTTCGGCAGCCAGGTGCGGGTGACGTCCGATCTTGGCGACTTCAAGAAAATCTCGACCGGACACTTCATTCCGACCGGCCATCTGCAACCGCTACGCGCGCGGTTTTCCGACACGGTCGGCGTGGCGGACATGTTTCTGGGCACGCCCTATCTGTGGGGGGGCTCGTCGCGATGGGGTATCGATTGTTCGGGACTGGTGCAGGCGGCGCTCGTGGCCTGCGGTCTGGACTGTCCACGCGACAGTGATCAGCAACGCGGCGTCGGGCGCGAACTTCACCCCGAGGAGCCATTGCAGCGCGGCGATCTGATCTTCTGGTCCGGGCACGTCGGTCTGATGTCAGACGCCAATACCCTTCTGCACGCCAATGCCCATCACATGGCGGTCGCCTATGAACCGCTTGTGCAGGCCCGCAACCGGATCGCCGCGAATACTGACGGCGCGGAGGCCGGCACCGGCGATATCGTGATGCGACGACGGCCCGAATTGCGGAGTTGACGATATGCGGTCGGGCGAACCGTTCGTCAGTTCACCGACCGGATCAGCTTGCGTTCCAGCACGCGCAGGACAGTTTTCAGGTCCGACCCGCGTCGCAGAATACGGCCATCCATCCCGATGACACAGTAAAGACCCTGCTTGGCCGCCATCTTCGGGCGCTTTTCGATGCGAAACATCGGTTGTTCGGCGGTGCGGCGAAAAACCGAAAAGACAGCCACGTCACGCAGCGCGGATATGCCGTAATCCCGCCATTCGCCCGCCGCGACGAACCGACCGTATAACGACAGGATCACCGACAGTTCACTGCGCTGAAAATGCACATTGTCGTGGGTCGGAGAATGGATCGGCGTCGGCGCATTCATTGCGTCAAACGTGGCCCTTGCCGGGCATCGGCGCAAGGTTTCGTTGTGCCGGATGGACGCGAAGACGTTAACTTCGTCACATATCTGCCCTGAAATTACCCGGCCATGACCGCATCGTCACCCTCAAACCGCCGCGCGACACTCTCAAAACGGATCATGTAGGAGCGAAAGCTCACCCCGATGCGACGAACTATTGCCCCCACCCAGTCGCCGCATCAGGGAGCTACAGGCAGATAGGTTCCACAAATCGCCTGCCGGTCATCACGACCCCGTCCTTCAGGACGGGGTCGCTTTTTGTTATGCAGTCCGCCGTATCAGGTTCGGACCAGCTTTTCATAGGATTCCGCGATATCGCGGGTCAGTTCGCCCACCTCGAAATTATAATCCCCGATCTGACCCACCGGCGTGACCTCGGCGGCGGTACCGGTCAGCCAGCACTGCTCGAACCCCTCCAGCTCCTCGGGCATGATATGGCGTTCGTGGACCTTGATTCCGCGGTCGCGGAGCATCCCCAGCACCGTTTGTCTCGTGATTCCATTCAGGAAGCAGTCAGGATCAGGCGTATGTACCTCGCCGTTCTTTACGAAGAAAATGTTCGCGCCCGTCGCCTCGGCGACATAGCCGCGATAGTCGAACATCATCGCATCCGAACAGCCTTTCGCCTCTGCGGCATGCTTTGACATCGTACAGATCATGTAGAGGCCCGCGGCCTTGGCGGTGTATGGTGCCGTTTCGGGCGAGGGACGTTTCCACCGCGCGATGTCCAGCTTCGCGCCTTTCATCTTGGCGTCACCATAGTAATTGCCCCAGGCCCAGGTCGCGACAGCCATCCGCACCGGGTTGCGTGCTGAACTGACGCCCATATCCTCGCCCGCACCGCGCCATGCCAGAACACGAACATAAGCGTCGTCCAGCCCGTTGGCTTTCATCGTTTCGTATTTCGCGGCCTCGATCTCGTCGATCGAATAGGGGATTTCCATATCGAGCGCCCGTCCCGAAGCGATCAGACGCTCCGAATGTCGGCGCGATTCGAAGATCTTGCCGGAATAGGCACGCTCGCCCTCGAAAACGGCGCTGGCATAGTGCATTGCATGGGTCAGCAGGTGGACATTCGCGTCCTTCCAGTCGACCAGCGTGCCATCCATCCAAATCTTGCCATCGAGTTCCGCATAGGACCCAGCCATGATGTTCTCCATTCCATTCGTTACGAAATTACGCCCCATTCGGACATAATATTGCGTGAAATCTGGCCGTCGCTAACAATCCCGTCTTGGAATGTCAACAAGACTGACGTAGTTTCAGCCAGCACAAGGGGGGAAAATGGCCCAGGGACACAGCGACAATCTTCTGTTTCTTACCGATGAACAGCTGCGTCGCGCAATCGAGGCGATGTTCTTCGCCTATCGCGGCTTCACCGCCGACCCGGACCGTATTCTGGCCGAAATGAACTATGGCCGTGCCCATCACCGCGCGATCCACTTCATCCATCGCAGCCCCGGAACCACCGTCAACAACCTGCTGGCGATCCTGGGCGTGACCAAACAATCGCTGAACCGCGTCCTGCGAACCCTGGTCGAGGATGGGCTGGTCGACAGCCGCGTGGGTCAACGCGACCGCCGCGAACGACACCTTTACCTGACTGAACGCGGCGATGCGCTGGAGCGGGAGCTGTCGGATGCGCAGCGCGCCCGCATGCGCGCCGCCTTCCGAGAAGCGGGCCCGACTGCCGTCGCTGGATTTCGCGAGGTCCTTGAGCATATGATGGACCCGGAACTGCGCCGCCATTTCGCGGTTGCGAAGGAAGGCGACAGATGACCGAAGATGCCCTGCCGGGCCATCAGGCTCATGTCCTGCTGGTGGATGACGACGAACGAATCCGGGGGCTCTTGCAGAAGTTCCTGATGCGCAACGGCTATCTGATCACCGCAGCCCGCGATGCGGATCATGCGCGGCGTCTGCTGGCGGGTCTGGATTTCGATCTGGCTATCCTCGACGTGATGATGCCGGGCGACAATGGCTTCGTGCTCTGTGCGGAAATCCGCGAGACGCGGGACATGCCGATCCTGCTGCTGACGGCCAAGGGCGAAACATCGGACCGGATCACCGGGCTGGAGGCCGGGGCCGACGATTACCTGTCCAAACCGTTCGAACCGAAAGAGCTTCTGCTGCGGCTCAAGGCGATCCTGCGACGTGTTCCTGCCTCGGGCGGCGCCATGCCAAAGACGCTGCACCTCGGCTCTGCGCGCTACGATCTGGACCGCGGCGAATTGTTCCGCGGACAGGACCCTGTGCGCCTGACCGCAACCGAGACGACGTTGATGCGTGTCCTCGCTGCGACCCCGCATCAGGCGGTCAGCCGCGCCACGCTGGTCGACAGGCTGGGCCGTGACGGCGAGGCGTCGGGCGAACGCGCGGTCGACGTACAGATCACCCGCCTTCGCCGCAAGTTGGAACAGGATCCGAAGCAGCCGCGATATCTTCAGACGGTGCGAGGCGAAGGTTACATGCTTGCACCCGACTGAGCGGTGGCCGGGGGTCAAGCCCCAGACCCCCTGGGATACTTTCGCCAAAAGGAAAACGACCTTCCAATGACCCTGCTGATGACCCATCCCGATGCCGACGCGCACGAAAATCCGCCCGGCCACCCCGAACAGGTGAGGCGACTTCAGGCCGTTCGCCGTGCAATGGACGACATGGTTCTGGCGCGCGAGAAACCGTCGGAAGCATCGGACGCAGATCTGACCCGCTGTCATCCGCAGGATTATGTCGATGCGCTGACGACCGCCTCGCCCGCCGAAGGCTGGGCGCAACTTGACCCTGACACCTATCTGTCGCCCGGCACGATCCGCGCTGCGCGTCTGGCTGCGGGGGCCGCGATCCGCGCGGTGGACGCGGTGATCGGCGGCGAACACGCGAACGCCTTCGTCGCCATGCGCCCACCCGGACATCATGCCGAAACGGCCAAGCCGATGGGGTTCTGCCTGTTCGGCACCGTCGCCATCGCCGCCAAACATGCTTTGGATGTGCATGGACTTGACCGGGTGGCAGTGGTCGATTTCGACGTCCACCACGGCAATGGCACGCAGGATTTGTTGTGGGACGAGCCGCGAACGCTATTCGTCTCCTCCCACCAGTCACCGCTCTGGCCCGGAACTGGCGAGGTCGGGGACAGGGGCGCGCATGACAACGTCATCAACGTCCCCTTGCCACCGGGCAGCGACGGCAGCGTGCTTCGAGCCCGGATGAAACCTGCCCTTGACCGATTGGACGCCTTCGCGCCCGAAATGGTCATCGTCTCGGCCGGATTCGACGCTCACCGTGAAGACCCGCTGGCGCAGTTGGAATGGGACGAGGGTGATTTCGCCTGGATCACCGAACAGCTGTGCGATCTGGCGGATCGCCATGCCGAAGGTCGTCTGGTGTCATGCCTCGAAGGCGGCTATGACCTCGACGCGCTGGCGACTTCGGTCGCGGCCCATGTGGACGTTCTGCGGAGGCGGGGAAATGGCTGATGACATCAGGGACATGAGTTTCGAGACGGCCTTGGCCGAGCTGGAAAAAGTCGTGAACCAATTGGACAGCGGCGACGTGCCGCTGGAAAATTCCATCAGGCTTTATGAACGCGGCGCGGCCCTGAAGGCGCATTGCGATGCCAAGCTGAAGGACGCCGAGGAGAAGGTCGCGCAGATAACCCTCGATGCGAAGGGACAGCCGACCGGCACCACCCCGGCCGAGGGAATGTGACTTTCCAAGACCGGCTGCGCACGGCCCAGGACGACATTCAAAACACATTGACCGATTTGCTGGCCGCTTTCGACGGGCCGGTGGGCGACGCAATGCGCTATGCCTGTACCGGCGGGAAACGTCTGCGCGGGTTTCTGGCGCTGGAGACCTCGGCTCTGTTCGACGTGCCCCGTCCCCGTGCCTTGCGGGTGGCGGCGGCGATCGAGGCGGTTCACGCCTATTCCCTGATCCACGACGACCTGCCCTGCATGGATGACGACGACATGCGGCGCGGTCACCCCACCGTCCACCGCAGATGGGACGATGCGACGGCGGTTCTGGCCGGGGATGCGTTGCAGTCCGCAGCTTTCGAATGGCTGGCGGATGCCGCAACCCATGACGACGCCGGCGTTCGCGCCGATCTGGTGCTGACACTGGCCCGGAACGCAGGCGCGGCGGGCATGGTGCGGGGACAGGCGCTGGATATCGCGGCGGAAACGGCGGCGACGGCCCTGTCACTGGATCAGATCATCGAATTGCAGCGTCTGAAAACCGGATGTCTGCTGGAATGGCCGTGTCGCGCCGGTGCCTTGCTGGCGCAGGCCAATCCCGCGCCCCTGCTGGCTTATGCCGCTGATCTGGGGCTGGCGTTCCAGATCGCCGATGACTTGCTCGACGTCGAAGGCGACGCAGAAATCGTGGGCAAGGCCGTCGGCAAGGATGCGGGCGCCGGCAAGGCAACATTTGTATCGCTAATGGGAGCTGAGGCGGCCCGTACCCGTGCCGATAATCTTGTTAAAACTGCACAAGGCAGCCTTTTGCCCTTCGGTGATCGCGCTGATACCCTTGCCGCGGTCGCGCGCTATGTCGTGACCCGCGACAAGTGAGGCCGACGCCATGACCGAAACTCCTGCCCCCGAAACACCGCTTCTTGACCGGATCGCCGAGCCCGCTGACTTGCGCAATCTGTCGGACCGCGACTTGCGACAGGTCGCCGACGAACTTCGGTCCGAGACGATACACGCGGTATCCCGAACCGGCGGTCATCTGGGGGCCGGGCTGGGTGTAGTCGAACTGACCGTGGCATTACACGCTGTCTTCGACACGCCCCGCGACAAATTGATCTGGGACGTCTCGCATCAATGTTACCCGCACAAAATCCTGACCGGGCGCCGCAGTCAGATGAATACGCTGCGCCAGAAGGATGGCCTGTCCGGCTTCACCAAACGCACGGAATCGCCTTACGACCCGTTCGGGGCGGCCCATGCCTCGACCTCGATCTCGGCGGCGTTGGGATTTGCCGTCGGACGTGACTTGGGGGCACCGGGCAATGGCGACGCCATCGCGGTGATAGGCGACGGCGCGTTGACCGGCGGTATGGCATTCGAGGCGCTGAACCACGCCGGACATCTGAAGAAGCGCCTGATCGTGATCCTGAACGACAACGAAATGTCGATTGCACCGCCGGTGGGCGCGATGTCGTCCTATCTGTCGCGGCTCTATGCGGGAAATCCGTTCCAGGACCTGAAGGCCGCTGCCAAGGGTGCCGTCGGATTCCTGCCAGGCCCCCTCCAGGAAGGCGCGCGCCGGGCGAAAGAGATGCTCAAGGGCATGACCGTCGGCGGCACATTGTTCGAAGAACTGGGCTTCAGCTATGTCGGACCTATCGACGGGCACGATATGGAGACGTTGCTGGGGGTGCTGCGTGCCGTCAAGACACGTGCGACGGGGCCGATCCTGATCCATGCGATCACCAAGAAGGGCAAGGGCTTCCGCCCCGCCGAACACGCAAGCGACGGAGGTCATGCGACCGCCCGGTTCAATGTGACGACCGGGGCGCAGTCCAAGGCCCCGTCCAACGCGCCCAGCTATACCAAGGTCTTTGCCGAAAGCCTGATGCAGGAAGCCGCTGACGACGATCGCATCGTCGCGGTCACGGCGGCGATGCCGGATGGCACCGGGCTGAACCTCTTCGCGGAACGCTTTTCGTCGCGTTGCTTCGATGTGGGCATCGCTGAACAGCATGGTGTGACATTCTGTGCGGGTCTGGCCGCATCGGGGATGAAGCCGTTCTGCACGATCTACTCGACATTCCTGCAACGGGGTTATGACCAGATCGTCCACGACGTCGCCCTGCAACGTCTGCCGGTGCGTTTCGCCATCGACCGGGCCGGTCTGGTCGGGGCAGATGGTGCGACCCATGCCGGAAGCTTCGACATCGCCTATCTGTCCAACCTTCCGGGCATGGTCGTCATGGCCGCCGCCGACGAAGCCGAGTTGCGGCATATGGTGGCGACCGCCGCGGCCCATGACGACGGCCCGATCGCGTTCCGCTTCCCGCGCGGCGAAGGCGTCGGCTGCGACCTGCCCGAACGGGGCGCACCATTGGAGATCGGCAAGGGACGGATGATCCACGAAGGCTCCCGCGTTGCGATCCTGTCCTTCGGCGCGCGTCTGGCCGAAGTGGAGGCTGCGCGCGAAAAACTGATGGCGCGGGGCATTACGCCGACCGTCGCGGATGCCCGTTTCGCCAAACCATTGGACCGCGAACTGATCCTGCAACTGGCCCGGGACCACGAGGCGCTGATCACCATTGAGGAAGGCGCCGTCGGGGGTTTCGGCAGTCACGTCGCGCAATTGCTGGCCGAAAACGCCGTGTTCGACACAGGCCTGCGCTTCCGGTCGATGGTCCTGCCGGATGCCTTTATTGATCAGGCCGGCCCGCACCAGATGTATGCCGACGCTGGGCTGAATTCAGGCGATATCGAACGCCGTGTGCTGTCGGTTTTAGGGGTCGACGTTCTGGAACGCCGCGCCTGACGGGACAGACGCGGTTAACCAGATTTTATGATTTGCTGACTAGGCTTCGAAAAAACCGAGGATTGGCAGGACGATCATGATGCCCGACCCTTTGTCAACAGGTCTGGACGGCTTGGCCGTTACAGGCGCAACCGGACGGATCGGGACCCTGTTGCGCGGCATTTGGTCGAATGGTGGGGCCGATGGCATTGCTTGGCTCGCGCGGTCGGACGAACCATTACCGGACATGCTGCACGGACGGCGAACCCTGTTGGCGCTGGCCGGGGTGACCTGTGGGGATGCGGCGGCCATCGACAGTAACGTCACACTCGCCATCGGAGCGCTGGATGCTGCCCGTGACGAAAATCTGGATCGCGTTTTCCTGATGTCCTCCGCCGCGGTCTATGGCCGCGCAAAGGGCCGCCTGAGCGAAGATCGCACGCCAACGCCCATTGGCTCCTATGGCGCGGCAAAGGCCCGGATGGAGGCCGCTGCTGCCGAATGGACGGAACGCCATCCCGATGGCCCGCAAGTCACCTGTTTGCGGTTGGGGAATGTCGCCGGGGCGGATGCCTTGCTCGGACAGCTGAATGGGTGCACACCCAGCCTCGACGTCTTCGCGAACGGTCGCACCCCTTGTCGCAGCTATCTTGGCCCTGTCTCTCTGGCTGCGATCCTGTCACGGTTGTTCGCCTGTCCATCCCCTTTGCCTCCGGTATTGAACGTCTCGGCCCCGGACCCTGTCGACATGGCAGACCTGCTTCGTGCTGCAGATCGGCAATGGCTCGGTATACCGGCGGGCGTGGATGCCATAGCGAAAGTCTCGCTGGACGTGCGGGTATTGCGCAGGTTTGTGGATTTGCCCGAAGGTTGTGCAAGCCCGGAGCGTATCGTCGCCGAATGGCGCGGTCTGGCCGCATGACGCCCGGCAAACGTCTCTTCGATATCCTGTTTTCGCTGTATCTGATGGCGTTTCTCGCACCGGTTTTCGTGATGGTGACGTGGAATGTCTGGCGCAGACAGGGGCGTCCGATTTTCCACGGGTCGGAACGAATGAAGACCACGACCGAAAGCTTCGTTCTTTGGAAATATCGCACCATGCAGCCAGTGCCGTCCGATAGCGGCGTCACCGGCGGGGACAAGGCGGCACGGGTTACGGATTATGGCAAGGCCCTGCGGCAGCGGCGGCTGGATGAATTGCCGCAACTCTGGAACATCCTGCGTGGAGATATCAGTTTCGTCGGACCGCGCCCGCCCCTGCGCCGCTATGTCGAGATGTTTCCGGATCTGTATGCGCGGATCCTGGCCTCCCGTCCCGGTGTCACCGGTTTGGCCAGCCTGATCTTTGCCCCGCACGAGGATCGCCATCTGGCCCGCACGACCACGCCGACCCAGACCGAGGCCGTCTATATTGGCATTTGCATTCCCAGAAAGGCCAGACTCGACCTTTTGTATCACCGGCACCGCAGCTTCTGGCTGGACGTCAAACTGATCTCCTGGACGACGGCCAGGTTTTTTCCGGATCGTCTGCGCCCCCGGCGCAAGGGCAGGCCAGTCTGAGAGATCCTGGCCTGGCGCAGTCGCTTCAGCCGCGATCGAACCGGGTCACCAGTTCGACATGCGGCGACCAGCGGAACTGGTCTACCACGGTGACCGGTCCCATCCGCCAACCGGCCCCCACCAATATCGCGGCATCCCGCGCGAACGTGCCCGGATTGCAGCTGACGAATGCGATCGTCGTCAGATCAGAGACGGCAAGCTGCGCCACCTGAGCTTCGGCCCCGGCGCGAGGCGGGTCAATGACCGCCGCGTCGTAGCGCGACAATTCCTCTGACAGCAAAGGATTACGGAACAGATCACGCACCTGCGCGGTAACCGCCTTCAATCCGGTCGCGTGTCGTGCACCGTGGGCCAGTGCCTCGATCAGTGCACGGTCGCCCTCGATAGCATGGACCGGTGCCATTTTTGCAATCGGAAACGTGAATGTGCCGCAGCCCGCGAACAGGTCGACGACACTTTGCGCACCCGCAAGGCTTTCGTTCACGGCATTGACCAGTGCTGCTTCTCCCTCGGCTGTGGCCTGCAGGAAGGCCCCCGGCGGCAGCATCACGCGAGCCGCGCCCAACGTCACGACAGGAGGGGTCTGTTGCAGCGCCGTCTCGCCATTCCAGGTGATCCGCGCGAAGGCCATGGCCAATGGCGCGAGGGCAAGCATGACATCGCGGTCAAACGGTTTCGCCTGCTCCACCGACAGGTCGATACCGGTGGCGGTCTGCGTGACGTGCAACGTAACCTCGCTCCCGCGCGTCGCGGCTAGCCGGGTAATCTGATCCAGCGCTGGCAGCGCGGCGATCAGATCGGGGTGCAGCAACCGACAGTCGGGCCCCTCGACGATGTCGGTGCCCCCCGCCACGTGAAACCCGACCTGTGCGCCCTTCTTGGTGCGCCGCCCCGACAGCGCAGCGCGGCGACGGCTGTTCGGCGGCGATGTCTGGACCCCGGTAATCCTGGCGTCGATCCCGACCCGTGCCAGTGTGTCGCGCACCAGCCCGGCTTTCCACCCTTCAACGAACGCGTCCGATGCGTGCTGAAGCGAACATCCTCCGCAGCGACGATAATGCGGACAGGGCGCGGTAACGCGATCGGTCGAGGGTGTGACGATTTTCGGGGCGATGATCCGGTCGCCGGTAACTTCACCCTCGATAACCTCGCCCGGCAGGGTGCGTGCGGCGAACACCGGGCCAACGGGACCGGACGCGATGCCGTCGCCATGATGGCCAAGGCGGGTGATGGAAAACGTCATGTCGGGTCTTTCGCGAAACGAAGCGGGGCACATCTGTCTCATGTCACTCCGCCGCAAGGTCCTCCACCCCGATGAAGCCACCGGACTGACGATCCCAATAGCGGGCATAAGTGCCTTTTGCAGCCAGCAACTCACTGTGGGTTCCGGCCTCGACGATTTGCCCGGCCTCCAGCACGACGATGCGATCCATGCGGGCGATGGTGGACAGGCGATGGGCAATGGCGATCACGGTCTTGTCCTCCATCACGCGGTCCAAGGCGGTCTGGATCGCAGCCTCGGCTTCGCTGTCGAGTGCGCTGGTGGCTTCGTCCAGAACCAGAACCGGCGCGTCTTTCAGGATGGCACGGGCCAGGGCAATCCGCTGGCGCTGCCCTCCCGACAGTTTGACGCCGCGTTCGCCCAGATACGCATCGTACCCGGTGTTTCCTTTGTGATCGCGCAGGCCGGTAATGAACTCATGCGCCTCGGCCCGTCGCGCGGCGTCTTCGACCTCGGCCTGCGTCGCATCGGGGCGACCGTACAGAATGTTGTCGCGCGCAGTCCGGTTGAACATCGCCGTTTCCTGCGTGACCATCCCGATCTGCCGTCGCAGACTGTCTTGGGTAATGTCGCGGATGTCGCGCCCATCCAGCGTGATATGTCCGGATTCCGGGTCATAAAGCCGCAGCAACAAGGCCACGAGCGTCGACTTGCCTGCGCCCGATGCCCCGACCACGCCCAGCTTTTCGCCCCGCTCAAGCGTCAGGGTCAGGTCGACAAGTCCGCCACCCTCTCGTCCATAGCTGAAGGTTACGCCTTCGAATGCGATGCGCCCTTCCGCACGGTCAACCTCCAGCGCGGCGTCTCCGTCGCGCAGGGTCCAGCGCGGCGTCAGCGTATTCATCCCGTCCTCGATCTCGCCCACGTCGGCATACATCGACATAAGCGTGAAGCTGACCCAGCCTGTCATCTGTGCAATCCGGATGGCGATGGCCCCCGCCGCGCCGATGTCACCCGGCGTGGCGGTGCCCGACTGCCACAAAAGAACCGTTCCGCCGATCAGCAATACGGGCAGCAGACCCGCGATCGCCATCAGGGCGAAACGAAAGGCGGTCGAAACATGCCCGAACTCGACCGCGCGCAGCCGCAGGCGTTCCATCGCATCGAGCGCGGTGCGATCCTCGTGATCGCCATGGCCGAACAGTTTCACGGTTTTGATGTTGGTGATCGTATCCACCACCTGCCCGGTGACCATCGCACGCGCCGCCGCGCGGGCCTTGGACCGCCCGCGAATGCGCGGCATGAACCATCGGATCAGCGCGAAATAGATACCAAGCCAGATCGTCAGAGCCAGCGCCACACGCCAGTCGATGGAAATCAGCAGGATCGCCGAACCGACCATCGACGCCAGTGCAAAGGCGATGACGTTGATGAACTCGTTCGCCACCGATGTGACGGCACGTGCCGTCTGCATCTGCTTGGTGGCGATGCGGCCTGCAAAATCGTTGTCGAAGAAGGTGACCGCCTGGCCCAGTGTCCAGCGGTGCAGACGCGACTGGACCAGAGGGTAAATATTCGGCGTGACGGCGATACCGTTCATCGCAGCCGAACTGCCGAACAACAGCGGACGCAGGATGATGTAGAACGCCGCGAACCCTCCAAGCAATGCGGCGTTGCGGACGAAATATCCCTCCGGCCCGGTCATGGCGCTGTCGATCACGGCACCCAACAGGAAAGCGGTGATGACCTCGGACACTCCGGCTGCGGCGCTGATTGCAAAGGCCCACCCCATTACGCCCCAGGACCCCGACAGACCCCAGCGAATAAACGCGGCCAACGTCTGCGGTGGCGGACCATCGGCGTGCAGGAAAGGATCGAACAGATGGGACAGACGCTGAATGACAGTCATTCCGCGGCCTCTCGCGTGTCGATGAAACCGCCCGACTGGCGTGCCCAGAATTGCGAATACAGCCCGCCGGCAGCCAGCAGCTTGTCGTGCGTATCCTCTTCTATGATGCGTCCGTCGTCGATTACCAGAATGCGGTCCATCGCGGCGATGGTCGACAGACGGTGTGCGATGGCGATCACCGTCTTGCCTTCCATCATGCCATAGAGCGTGTCCTGAATCGCGGCCTCGACCTCGCTGTCGAGTGCGCTCGTCGCTTCGTCCAGAACCAGAACCGGCGCGTCTTTGAGGATTACGCGGGCCAGCGCGATCCGCTGCCGTTGCCCGCCGGACAGCTTCACGCCCCGTTCGCCGACATGCGCATCATAACCCGTTCGCCCCTCGGGATCGGCAAGATCAAGGATGAACTCATGCGCCTGCGCCTTACGGGCCGCCGCCTCGACCTGCGCGTCGGTCGCATTGGCGCGGCCATAGCGGATGTTGTCGGCAACCGACCGATGCAGAAGCGAGCTGTCCTGCTGCACCATGCCGATAGCGTGCCGCAGGCTGGATTGCGTAACATCGCGCAGGTCCTGACCGTCGATGGTGATCGTCCCGGCTTCGGGGTCGTAGAATCGCAGCAACAGCTTGACCAAGGTAGATTTGCCCGCGCCCGATCGCCCGATCAATCCGACCTTTTCGCCCGGACGGATATGAAGCGTCAGGTCGGTCACGCCGCCCTTGCCGCCGCCGTAATGATGCGTGACGCGGTGGAAGCCAATGGCACCATCCGTCAAGTCCAGCGGCACGGCCCCCTGCGAATCGCGCAAGTGGATCGGTTGCGCGATGGTTTCCATGCCCTCCTCGACGACGCCGAGGCTGCGGAAGAAAGAGGTCAGTGCCCACATGATCCAGCCGGTCATCGCGTTCAGGCGTAGCACCAGTGCGGTGGCCGCAGCGATCACGCCGACCGAAGCCGTGCCCCCGACCCAGAGACTGATCCCCCAGCCGACGACGCCCACGATAAGAAGACCGTTCAGCGTGACCAGCGACACGTCCATGATGGTGAAGATCCGCATTTCGCGCGCGAAGGTGGCGCGTGTCGTCTCGATGGCGGACTTGGCATAGGCCAGCTCCTCGCCTTCGTGTGCGAATAGTTTCACGGAATGGATGTTGGTATAGGCATCGACCACCCGGCCCGTCGTCATCGACCGCGCATCGCTGCTGGCCTTGGATGCGGGGCCGACACGCCGGACCGTCCAGCGCACCAGAACCGCATACAACGCGAACCAGATCAGCAGAGGGATCACCAGCCGCGGGTCGGCGTCGAACAGCAAGATGCCCGCACCAATGAAATAGGCCAGAGCAAAAGCGATCGCGTCGAACACCTGAAACACCGCCTCGCCCGCAGCCGGAGGAGCCTGCATGATGCGGTTGGCGATGCGCCCGGCAAAGTCATTCTCGAACCAGCCGACCGACTGGCGCAGCACATGGTTGTGCGCCCGCCAGCGCATCAATGTGCCGTAGTTCGGCAGGATCGCGTTATTCAGGAGCAGTGTGTTGAGCGTCTGCAACGCGGGCCGCAGAATCAGGATGAACAGCGCAACGGCGACCAGTTCCATGCCGTTGTCGCGGAAGAAGGTGGCGGGCGCGCTTTCCGTCAGGCTGTCGACCAGCCGCCCCATGTAGGCCAGCAGCCAGATTTCGACCACCGCGACCAGCACGGCAACCAGGGCGGTCACGGCGAAGACCCGTTTGAAGGGGCGCGAATAATCCTTGAGGAACGGCCAGAGCCGGGCTGGAGGAGTGTCGGACTCCATATGCGGCGCATAGGGGTCGACCAGGGTTTCGAAGAAGCGGAACATCGGATGGGCTTTCGGGGTGCCCTAGCGAGTATAGCCCGTCACGCGAGGAAGACCATGAATCCCGAAGCGGCAAGCGCCAGAGCCATTACGGTCGTAAATACGCGCCAGGCCAGCGGGGTGCGGAGCAGATAGGCCAAGAGGGTTCCGGCGAATGTCCAGAACAGGCAGACGAACAGGTTGATCCCGCTGAACGCGCCGCCGATGCGCAACGCCTCCTGCGCCGCGGGCAAGGTGCTGGCATAGCCCGATGCAGCTGCCAGCGCGATAATCCAGATCTTAGGGTTGACCCATTGGAACAGCACCGCTTCCACGAATGTGAAGGGTCGGTCGCGACCTTCGGTGGTCACACCGCGTGACCGGAACAACTTCCACGCCATCCAGAAAATCCACGTCACGGCTGCGACCTGTAACGCCAGTTTCAGCACCGGGATCGCCAGCAGGAGCGCGCCGATACCCAAAGCAGTCAGTGCAGAAGTGATGCCCACGCCGATTGCCACGCCCAAAACGTGTGGAATGGTTCTGCCAAACCCAAAGCGCGCGCCCGATGCAGTCAGCAGGATGACGTTCGGGCCAGGCGTGAACAGGCCGAAAAAGACAAATAGGTAGAGCGGGTCGATCAAGGCTTCCGATCCGCACGGGCCGCCGCAATCAGTTCAGCATGTGTCGCGCGCCCCCTGGTGGACCGCCACAGCTTGCGGGCCGCCTCCAGTGCGCTGCCCAGCGCCGGGCCGGACAGGCCGGGCATAAGGTCGGATGCGGACAGCGGGAAGTCCGCCTTTGCTCCGTCCCGTGCCTCGGCCAGCAGCGCTGGATCAATGTCCTGGCCAAGCAGAGCGGCCTGCACGAACATGGCATCCTGCGCCAAACCCCGGCCATAGATGTCCCCCATGGCGAAGGGGGAGATATCGCTGCGCGCGGCATCAGTCAGATTTTGCACCTCCCGCATCTCCTTTTTCGACAGACGCAGACCCGAGGTATCGCCGCCCAAAAGCGCCAGTCGCCGTGTCCAGTCGCCGGGCGAGGCCTCCAGATGGATCAGCACGGGAAGCGCGGTGGCATCGGCCCCCGGCAAAACCCGTTGCAGGATGCCGGTCTGCGCCATCGCAGCGAGGGCAGGTGCCGGGTCAGGTGCGCCCAGCAGCTTGCGAATTTCATGGCCCACACGCTCCCGGCTCAGCCGGGTCAATCCTTCGGCGTGATCGGCGCAGGCTGCCAACCCGTCTGCGTCCAGACCCAGAGCCGGGTCACCGTACCAGGCCGTAAAGCGGAAGAACCGCAGGATACGCAGATAATCTTCGGTGATGCGCGCCACCGGGTCGCCGATGAACCGGACATGACGCGCGCGCAGGTCGTCCAGACCACCCAAGGGGTCCACGATGACACCCGACGCATCGGCATAGAGCGCGTTCATCGTGAAATCGCGCCGCGCCGCATCCTCAGTCACATCGTCGGAGAATGCGACCGTCGCATAGCGTCCGTCGGTATCGATATCGCGGCGGAACGTCGTAATCTCATACGGGGTGCCGTCCGAAATGACCGTGACCGTCCCGTGATCGATACCGGTCGGAACCACCTTGAACCCGACCGCCTCGGCCACGTCCATCACCCGGTCTGGTGTGGCATTCGTTGCAAGGTCGATATCCGAGACAGGCACACCCAAAAGCGCATTTCGCACGCAGCCTCCCACTGCCAGTGCCCGATACCCTGCATCGTTCAGCGCAGTGAACACCGCCTGCGCACGCGAGGCCGTCAGCCAGTCATCGGTTATCCGCATTCGTTTCTTCCGCCCCCATCCGGTCTGCCAGCCCCCGCAGAATCCGGGCCGTCGCGCCCCAGATGTAATAAGGACCATAGGGCACGGCATAATACCTGCGCCACTCCCCTCGCCAGCGCCGTTGCTCGATGACGAAACTGGCGGGGTTCAGAACATGGGACGGAGGCACGGTAAAGACTTCGGCCACTTCCCCCGGTTCGGGTATCGGATCGAACGCCATGATCCGGGCCAGCACCGGCGTGACGGTGAAGCCGGTCACTGTCTCGTGGCTGGGCAGTCGGCCCAGAATGCGGGTGTGGCTTTCGGGCAGGCCGATCTCCTCGCTGGCTTCGCGCAACGCGGCCTGTTCGGGGGTCTCTCCCGCCTCCATCTTGCCGCCGGGAAAGGAAATCTGACCGGGGTGATGGCGCAGACTGGAGCTGCGCTTGGTGAGCATCAGGCGAAGCCCCTTGGGCGTTTCGACGAAGGGCACCAGAACGGCCGCGTCCCGCAGGATGCGACCGCCCGGCAGGATTACGTCCGGGTTCAGGTCAAAGTCCGACGACGCGCCGCCGTTGCGGGCCAGCGCGGCAATCAGGGCATCAGGCGTCATCGGCCGATTTCGTGGCCTCGAAGCCCAGCGTCTGCGGGTCGAATTCATAATGTGCGCCGCAGAACTGACAATCGGCAGTCACGCGCCCGTCGTCGGTCGTCATATGCGTGATGTCCTTGGCCGAATAGATCGAAAGCGATTGCCGAACCTTGTCGGCAGAACAACTGCATCCAAAGCGGATCGGCTGGCTTTCGAAAACGCGCGGACCTTCATCGTGAAACAGCCGCACCAACAGATCGGTGGGTGCGAGCGTTGGACCGATCAGCTCCAACTCATCGGTAGTGTCCAGCAGGATGTTTGCACGCGACCAGTTTTCGCCAGCGTCGTCATCCAGAATATCGGCAGCGGTCAACAGTCCGCCCTCGCCTGAACCGCCCTCGCCGGTGGCGAAGGGGCTGGCCTTGGGCATGTGTTGCAGCATTATGCCACCGGCCCGCCACGTCTCGGGCTGGCCCGGCGTGCTGGACCGGCCATAGGCCAGTACGAACCGCGTGGGAATCTGTTCGGACTGCGCAAAATAGGTCTCGGCGCAGGCAGACAGCGACCCGCCCGACAGCGGAGTAATCCCCTGGTAGGGGGCCATATCGGGACCCTGATCGATCAGGATGGCGAAATATCCGCTGCCGACCAGATCAAATGGCCGGACGTTTGCCGCAGTCATCTCGTCCAGCCGATCGCGGTCGAAACTGGCGTAGGCGCGGATGCGGGCAGGCTGACCGTCATCGGTGGGGCCATAGTAATCGGTCGCCAGCAGGCGCGCCGGACCATCGCCACGCACCTGCAACGACAGCTTCCAGCGCAGCTTGATCGTCTGCCCGATCAGCGCGGTCAGCAGCGCCATTTCCGCCACAAGCGCCTCGATCGCGGGGGGGTAATCATGCTGCGCCAGCACATCCTCCAGCACACCGTCAAGACGGGCGATCCGCCCGCGGATGTCGGAAGAGTCGAGCTGGAACGGCAACACGGTGTCATCCCAGATATGGGTCGTCGCATCAGTCATGACGGAGGTCCTTCGATTGCCCAAACGGCTTTCACCGCGCGTCCGGGACTGGCATTGACAGGAACATATAGGCACAGCAACCGCAGGACCAACCCCATGATCCCACGCTTTGGCCGCGCACCCCGCCCCGGCACCGTCTATCGACATCGTCCGGGAGCCTATGCGGTGCTGATCCGCGACGGAAAGATGCTTCTGACGCGGCAGGTCACGGCGGACATCGACGAACTGCAACTGCCCGGTGGCGGGATCGATCCCGGCGAATCGCCCCTGCCCGCACTGATCCGCGAGTTGCGGGAGGAGACGGGATATTCCGCCATCCTGACCCGTAAGCTGGGCGTGTTCCGCGATTTCACATGGATGAGCGACTATGGGTTTCATGCCGCAAAACTGTGCCACCTCTATCTGGGTCGACCGGGATTGCGGCGGGGTCATCCAAGCGAGGCATGCCATTCCGCTGTCTGGATGCCATGGCGGGCGGCCATCGCGGGGCTGGCCAGCGATGGAAGTCGCCGCCTTCTGATGCATCGGCTTGGCTGACGGCTACCCCGCCGCCAAGCCACGTTTCGACGCCGAAGCGGTTTCGTAACGGAACAGCAGCATGGAAATGTCATCTTCGAAATCATTGATGCCCGAATGGTTGCGCAAGGCCGCTTCGATACTGTCGACCGCGGCTTCGGCCCCGTCGGGAATAGCCGACAACAGGTTCATCAGCCCCTCCTCCTCCAGCATGTCGCCCCAGGTATCGGCGCATTCTGTCAGACCATCCGAATAGGTCAGAAAAGCATCGCCTGGATTCAGCTGGACCGTGGTGCAGTCGAAGGCAAGACCAGGCAGAAGGCCGACGGGCGGACCGCCGTCACCGACCTGTTCGACCGTGCGGTCCGCGCGCCGGATCAACGGATGCGGATGGCCCGCCTGACAGAAGATCACCTGCCCCGTGACGGTATCGACATAGGCGAGGACGGCGGTGAAATAGATGTCTGATTCCATTTCCGACAGCATGAAACTGTTCAGACGCTCCATCACCACTTCGGGGTTGTAGACATCGCGCCCGTTGGACCGAAAGGCGATGTTTGCCCGCCGCGAGTTCCACGAGAACAAGGCCGCAAGCCGCCCCGTCAGAAGGGCCGACGCGACACCGTGCCCGGACACGTCGATGGAGTAGAGACCAATTCGCGTGTCCGAAATCGGAAAATAGCCGACAAGGTCGCCACCGATCTGCCCCGAGGTGACCAATCGCAGCGACAGGTCCGACCCCTGGAACCGATGGTTGCGATCGGGAATGAACGCCATCTGCAGCTTTCGCGCTTCCGCCAGATCGCGGTTCATCGCGTCATGCAAAGTGGTCAGGTCGCGTAACGTCGTATGAACCTCGTGGTTTCGGTGCAGCAGCGCCTCCTGCATATCCAGGATGCGGCGGCCCGTGTTGATGCGCGCCCGAAGTTCAGTCAGATCCAGCGGCCGCGTTACGAAATCGTCTGCCCCTGCCTCCAGTCCAATGGCCTTTTTCGTGCGATCCGTTTCGGAGGTCATCAGGATAAAATAGGCATAATTATCGCGGGCCAACTGTCTGAATGCGCGGCAGAAGTCGGGCCCATCCATGCCCGGCATCTGCCAATCGCTGAGAATCATTCCGATATCTGCCCCTTCATCGGTCATGCACAGGAACAACGCCTGGGCCGCGTCAGCGACCATAGTGACGTCCAGATCCATTCGGCACAGAACGGAGGCCAGCAACTGCCGCTGCGATTCGCTGTCGTCCACGATCAGCACTCGCAGTCTGTCCTGCGCTGGAGGCGGCATATCGGGTTCAGATCTGATCATCGGTCCGCGTCATCGTTCACATCCGGCAGATGTGCACCGCCTGCATTAACGCGAGGTGAAGAAAACAAATCGAAACAATCGGACTGTGGCAGTTAACGTTATCTTATGACCTCGCTGCGATAGACGACCGCATGATCGACACTGAGCGCATTGCCGAATTGCAGGCCGAAATTGGCGCGGAAGACTTGTCTTGCATCGTCTCGGTCTACCTGGAGGAGGCGCGGGCAACTCTGGCACAGATCGCGGCGGGCCTGACGGAGGAAGATCACGCGCGTGCGGTTCATTTCCTGCGCAGTGGCGCGCTCAATATCGGGCTCAGCGGCGTGGCGGATGTGGCGGGGAAAATGACTTGCCGTGCGGCGTCCAGCCGCGATGACTGTGCCGATCGCTTTCGCGATGTGCTGGACCACACGATGGCGGAGGTCACGGATAGTCTTGCGTAATCCATCCGACCGGAAGAAATGATCAGATCACGAGTTCGCTCAGAAGCGGGTCACCGGTCAGGTCGCGGGCCGCCATGCCCAGTTCCGCCATCCGCGTTTCCAGCTGCGCGAAAGCCTGTGGCTCGCGGCTCTCGATTCCAATCAGGACACTGCCGAAGTTGCGGGCAGATTTCTTGAGGTATTCGAATCGCGCGATGTCGTCGTCCGGCCCGAGAATATCCAGAAAATCCCGCAATGCTCCGGGGCGCTGCGGCATCCGCAGGACGTAGTATTTCTTCAGGCCGGCAAACCGCATTGCGCGTTCTTTTACATCCGGCAAACGCTCGAAATCGAAGTTGCCGCCGGTGGCAACGCATACGATGCGCCGCCCTTCGATCTCGGGTCCCAGGTCGCGCAGCGCGTCGATCGACAGCGCTCCCGCTGGCTCCAGCACGATGCCTTCTGTGTTCAGCATCTCCTGAATTGTAATGCAAAGTCTGTTTTCCGGGATACGCAGGACATGCTGCGGCGGCACCTGTCGCAAAATGTCAAAGGGGCGTACGCCGATCCGGGCGACGGCAGCCCCATCGACGAAACTGTCCAGTGTCGGCAAAGTGACCGGCGCACCGGCCGCAAGCGCCGCGGTCAGGCTGGCCCCGCCCACAGGCTCTACATATCGTATGTCCGGCGTTGTTCCGATGGCTCGGAAATAAGCCAGCATCCCCGCCGACAATCCGCCGCCGCCCACCGGCAATATGACCAGGTCGGGCGCCTCGGGCATCTGGTCCAGCATTTCGACCGCGACGGAGGCCTGGCCTTCGATCACGTCGTCGTCATCGAAGGGCGACAGGAAGTGCGCCCCCGACTCCGCGCAGAATGCCTGCGCTGCGGCCAGCGTGGCATCGAAGAAATCGCCGATCAGGCGGATTTCCACATGGTCGCCCCCGAACAGACGGGTCTTGTCGATTTTCTGGCCCGGCGTCGTGACCGGCATGAAAATCACTCCATCAACGCCCAGATGGCGGCACATCCATGCCACCCCCTGCGCATGATTTCCCGCGCTGGCACAGGCCACGCGCCCCCCTCCCAACTTTCGCATCGCATTGAACGCGCCGCGCAGTTTGTAGGAGCGCACCGGCGTCAGATCTTCCCGCTTGAGCCAGATATCGGCTCCGAACCGATCCGACAGATATTCGTTTCTGGCCAGAGGCGTGGGCGGAAAAACGTCGCGCATGGCCAGAGTCGCTGCCTGCGCGCGGGATGCGAAATCAGTCAACCGGACGGCCTTCGACCAGATGACCGTACAGTGCCGTCAACGTGCCGACCCCCAGGATCAGGCCGATCCAACCGATGACAAGTTGATAGATCACGGTGATGATCCCCGGCCCGGCATCCGCCGTCGCATCGGCTCCACCCCCATCGATCAGCGCGGGCAGTTGCAGCATCAGGGTGAACCCAACTGTCAAAATCGCCAACACCAGCACCGTGCCCACATGATTTCGGGTCTCCTCCAGCGATTGGCTCAGGGTTATCGGCTGGCCGATGGCTCCGGCGGGCAGGACCAGCGCTAGGCGGTAGAACAGGATCATGCCGACGAACAAACCGCCCGTTCCCGCCAACACCCCGGCCAAGGGCGGGGCCAGCATTCCGACGACAAGGTTTATAACGAGCGACGTCAGAAAGATTCCCAGCAGCATGATCACACCGACAAGCAACGATCGTCCCAGATAGCCCAGCATCTCCGGGCCGCGAAACGCCGGCATCCATCCGTCGAAGGTTTCGGACAACAACACATAGCGATGCCAGTTCACGGCAATCCAGATCGTCGCGGTCATATTGGCCAAAAGCACGAGCATCTGACCGCCAAGGAACCCCGCGGGTGGCATGTTGTCCGGGTCGAAACCTGTCGCGCCGATCCATTCTGGATAACTGACCGAAAGCCAGACGGTGACAGCCACGACCAGCAGATAGGGAACCGCCGACAGCCGTAACGCATCGCCAAGGTTGTCGATAATCAACATCACCGCGCGTAGAAACAATTTCCAGCCGAGCATCCGGACCTCCCTCGTCGTTCGGAGCAAGGCCTATGCCTGCGGGCCCGCTGGCGTCAATGTCGTCTGTTCGCCGCGTTGCCTTCACCCTGCGCGCCTTGCAGGTGCCCGGCGATTGTCCTACGCCGTCGGCGACATATCGGAGACACCCATGGACGCCCCCAAGAAAGTCGTGCTTGCCTATTCGGGCGGACTGGACACCTCGATCATCCTAAAATGGCTGCAAACGGAATATGGCTGCGACGTCGTAACCTTCACTGCCGACCTGGGTCAGGGCGAGGAGTTGGAGCCAGCCCGCGCCAAAGCCAAAATGATGGGCGCTTCGGCCATTCACATCGAAGACCTGCGCGAGGAATTCGTCCGCGATTTCGTCTTCCCGATGTTCCGGGCCAACGCGCTGTACGAGGGGCTGTATCTGCTGGGCACATCCATCGCGCGGCCCCTGATCTCCAAACGGCTGGTGGAGATCGCCGCCGATGAAGGCGCCGATGCCGTGGCCCATGGTGCGACGGGCAAGGGCAACGATCAGGTCCGGTTCGAGTTGGCGGCCTATGCTCTCAACCCGGACATCAAGGTCATCGCGCCGTGGCGTCTGTGGGACCTGTCGTCGCGCACGAAGCTGATCGATTTCGCCGAAAAGCATCAGATCCCGATCGCCAAGGACAAGCGCGGCGAAGCCCCGTTCAGCGTTGATGCGAACCTTCTGCACACCTCGTCCGAGGGCAAGGTTCTGGAAAACCCCGGCGAAGAGGCCCCCGATTACGTGCTTCAGCGGACGACGCGCCCAGAAGACGCACCCGACGAAGCGCAGATGGTCGAAGTCACGTTTGAACGCGGCGATGCCGTCGCCATAGACGGCGAGGCGATGTCCCCCGCGACAATCCTGACCAAACTGAACGAGTTGGGTGGCAAGCACGGGATCGGTATTCTGGATCTGGTGGAAAACCGTTTCGTCGGCATGAAATCCCGTGGCATCTACGAGACGCCGGGCGGCACGCTGCTTCTGGAAGCGCATCGCGGTATCGAACAGATCACACTGGATGCCGGTGCGGGTCACCTGAAGGACAGCATCATGCCGCGCTATGCGGAGCTGATCTACAACGGCTTCTGGTTCTCGCCCGAGCGGGAGATGTTGCAGGCGCTGATCGACAAATCGCAGGAACATGTATCGGGCACAGTCCGCCTGAAGCTCTACAAGGGCAGCGCCCGCACCGTCGCCCGCTGGTCCGATCACAGCCTCTATTCCGAGGCGCATGTCACCTTCGAAGATGACGCCGGGGCCTATGATCAACGCGACGCCAAGGGGTTCATCCACCTGAATGCGCTGCGCCTGAAATTGGTGGCCAACCGCAACAAACGCGTCGCGAAGTGAACCTTGGACGCATCGCGCTGACCTTCGCCATCGGCGTGTCCGGCGTGATCGTATTCAGGGCAGCGGGTCTTCCGCTGCCCTTTTTGCTGGGCCCCATGCTGGCCTGTCTGGTCGCCGCGCTGGCGGGCCTGAAACTGTCCAGTTGGGCACCTCTGACGAACGCGATGCGGACGATCCTGGGTGTCGCGGTCGGCGCATCCTTCACGCCCGCGGTCATCGTCCAGATGGGAGACATGCTTGTGTCGCTGGCCCTGGTTCCGCTGTTCCTGCTGGTTTGTGGCGTTCTGGGCTATCCGTTCCTGCGCCGGGTCGCCGGATTCGATGCCCCGACCGCATTCTATTCGGCTATGCCCGGCGGCTTGCAGGATATGCTGCTGTTCGGCGAGGAGGCGGGCGGCGACCCCCGTGCCATGTCGCTGTTGCATGCTACCCGCGTCCTGCTGATCGTGACGGTCCTGCCGCTGATCCTGTGGCTGGCGTGGGATATCGACCTGACCTTGCCCCCCGGCGCGCCCGCCTCCTCTCTGCCATGGCCCGAAATGGCGATCATGGTGGTCTCCGGTATCGCCGGTTGGCAGATCGCCAGCCGGATCGGAATGTTCGGCGCATCGATTCTGGGGCCATTGATCCTTACGGCGGCGTTGGCCCTGACAGGCGTGATCGAACACCGCCCCCCGGCCGAAGCGATCATGGCGGCACAGTTTTTCATCGGTCTCGCCGTCGGTGTGAAATATACCGGTATCACGCTGACCGAGGTTCGCCGAATCCTGGGGGCAGGCCTGGGCCATGCGGCCATTCTAGGGGGCGTGGCCTTCGTCTTCGCCGAAGCCGCTCTTATCATGGGCCTGGCCCCGCCTCTGGATGCGATCCTGGCCTTCGCGCCCGGCGGACAGGCAGAAATGGCCGTTCTCGCCATCGTTGCCGGGGCGGATGTTGCCTATGTCATCCTGCACCATGTGCTGCGTATCGTAATCGTAATCGTCGGCGCGCCGCTGATCTTCCGCTTCCTGCGCTGACCGACCATCCTGCGCCATCGGGTTCCGTCAGACGTGATGAGGGCCATGACGCATTGCCCTGCCATTCGAGGAGGAGATGTCGATTTAATCAATCCAGACCTTTTCCATGTCGCCGCCTTCTGACATGCCGCGCAGGATGGAATATGCCGCCCCAAAAGCAACCGTCGCTGTGATCGGCGCGGGTCCGGCAGGCCTGATGGCGGCCGAAGCGGCGGCTCGGGCGGGATGCAGCGTCGCAATCTATGACCAGATGCCCAGCCCGGCGCGCAAGTTCCTGATGGCAGGCAAATCCGGCCTGAACATCACGCGGGCCGATGATCAATTCGCCGACGTCTACGCCTGCCCCCCGCTGAACCCGATGATCGCGGCGTTCGGCCCGTCGCAGGTTCGCGACTGGATGGACGGCTTGGGGCAGGCCTCTTTCGTCGGCTCGACCGGGCGGGTTTTTCCCGATGCCATGAAGGCATCGCCCCTGTTGCGGGCCTGGCTTGCGCGTCTGGATGAGTTAGGCGTTACCCTGCACCGTCGCGCGCGCTGGACGGGGTGGGACGGCGCGGCGCTGACCTTCTCGGACGGGACGACGGCTTTGCCGGATGCCACAGTCCTTGCGCTTGGCGGCGCATCGTGGCGCAGGCTGGGATCGGACGGCGAATGGGCCGCGTTGCTGGACGACGTTGCTCCTTTCGCCCCGTCGAACGTCGGCTTCCGCGTCGACTGGTCATCGCACATGGACCGCCATTTCGGTGCGGCGGTGAAAAACTCAGGACTGATCGTCGGCGGCAAAACACATCGAGGAGAAATCACTATTTCTGCAAAGGGGCTGGAGGGGGGTGGCCTGTATCCCCTGACCCCCGCCCTGCGTGACGGCGCGCAGCTGGCGCTTGACCTGAAGCCGGACATGACGCCTGCGCAGGTCCGCGACCGGCTGGAACCGCCGGGCAAGGACAGCCTGTCGAACCGCCTGCGAAAGGCGCTGCGTCTGACGCCGGTGCAGATCGCTTTGTTGCACGAATTCGGAAGGCCGTTGCCCGCCGATCTCTCGCCGTTGATCAAGCATCTGCCCGTGCCCCTGCGCGGCCCGCGCCCGCTGGACGAGGCAATTTCCACTGCGGGCGGCCTGCGCTGGTCGGCGATGGATGACGCGCTGATGATCGAAGCCCGTCCCGGCACATTCGCGGCAGGCGAGATGCTGGATTGGGAAGCCCCGACCGGCGGCTATCTTCTGACCGCCTGCCTCGCGACCGGGCACTGGGCCGGGCGGCATGCGGCGAATTTCGCCAAATCTCAGCGGTAGCGTGCCATCCAGCCCAGCGTCGCGTCGGTGTCGCCGTCGGGCTTGTATTCCGCCCCCAAAGGCATTTCCCATCCCAGCCGCGCGATTTCGGCGAAGACGTGATCGTAAGACAGTTCCCCCGCATCCGGTGCACCCCGCTCGGGCACGCTGGCAAACTGGATGTGGCCGATCACCGGCAGGCAATCGCGCAACTGCCGCGTCAGGTCGCCGCCCATGATTTGCAGGTGGTAGCAGTCGAACATCAGTTTGACGCCCGCCCGATCCACCCGTTCGATCACGTCGCGCGCCTGCGCCGATGTCGTCAGGAAGTATCCGGGGGCATCGTGATGGTTCAACGGCTCGATCAAGATCGTCATTTCGGGCGCATGATCGCAGGCGAAACGCAGATTTTCGACAAAGGTGGCATTGGCTTGCGGTCCTTCGGCAAAGCCAGCCATGACATGCACGGCCCCTGAACCGATCGCGCGGGCATAGGCGATTGCCTGCTGGATTGCGGCCTGCGCCTCGGCCTCGTGGCCCGGCAGGGCGGACAGCCCGTTCCCCTCGCCCCTGATCGTGTTAACGCCCAGCGCCGTCAGACCCGTCTCGTCCAGCGCCGCGCGAACGTCTTCGGCTGGCGTGTCATAAGGCCAGTGGAATTCAACCGCGACAAAACCCGCCGCATGGGCCGCGCGGATGGCGTCGGGCAACGGACGATCCGTCCACAGAAAGCCGAGGTTAGCCGAAAACTTCATCCATCCCACTCCACATCGAATTTGGTCACGACGTCACGAACCTGCGCATCGGTCAGCCCGCGCGGGTTCAGGCCGCGCGTCATCAGCGCCAGTTGCGCCGTGGCCTCCAATTCCTCGATGGCGTTGCAGGCGGCTTCGACGTCCCTGCCCGCCACGACGGGTCCGTGGTTTGCCAACATGACGGCGGTGCGTTTGCCCGCCAGTCCACGCACCGCCTGCCCCATTGCCGGATCGCCCGGCAGGAAGAACGGCAGCAGCGTCACGCGACCCAGTTGCATGACCGCATAGGGCGTCAGCGGTGGCAGGAAATCTTCGCCAGGTTCGTGCAACATAGACAGAGCGACGGAATGGCAGGAATGCAGGTGGACGACCGCGCCGGTCGTGCCACGTGTATCGTAAAACGCAGAATGCAAAGGCATTTCCTTGGTCGGACGGTCACCGTTCAAATGGCTGCCATTTGCATCGAACCGCGCCAGCCGTCCGGGGTCCAGCCGCCCGAAGCTGGTCCCGGTGGGCGACACCAGCATCCCGCCGTCCTCGGTCCGGGTCGAGATATTGCCGGTCGATCCATGTGTCAGCCCCCGATCGAACAGGGATTTCGCCAAGACGCACATCTGTTCGCGCAGGCGTGCCTCGGAGCTCACGGAAGCTTCACGCCGGCCTGCGCGGCATAGACCTTGGCGATGGCGGCGTCATCCTCGCGCCCCAATCCCATTTCGACTGCCTTGCGATACCCCCCCAATGCGGCCTGAACCATCGGCAGATCGATGGCGGCATCTGTCGCGATTTCGTTGATGATGCCCAGATCCTTGATCCAGATCTCGACGGCGGAATGCGGTGTGTAATCGCCGTCGCGGATATGCGGACCCCGATTTTCCAGCATCCACGATGTGCCGCCGCATTGCGGAAGGACTTCCATGAACCGCGCGGGGTCAATGCCCTGGGTGATGCCGAAGACCATCGCCTCGGCCATGGTGGCAATATGGGTGCCTGCCAGAACCTGATGCACGGCCTTCATCGCGGAGCCTGCGCCGACCTCCTCGCCCATCCTGAAGACGGTGCGAGCCATGGCATCCAAAGCCGGCTGCGCGGTATCGAAAGCGGCGTTCGGGCCGCTGGCCATGATGCTCAGATCGCCCTGTGCAGCACGGGCCGCGCCACCGGATATGGGCGCGTCGAGGTAGAGGACTTCCCTGGCCTTGCAACGGCTTGCCATGTCGCGCGCGAATGCGGGTGACACCGTGGCGCAGGCCACGACGACGGCACCGGCCCGCAAGCTTGGCAGGATTGCATCGATGACGCTTTCGGTCTGCGCGGCGTTAAGGACAACGATAACAGCGATATCAAGTTCCCCGGTCTCAAGGTCTGCCGCGCCATCCAGGACAACGCCGCGCGGGTCATGCCCAACCGTCGGCAGCCCCGCCTTTACGAGCGATTGCGCCATGCCGAGCCCCATGGATCCGAGACCCCAAATTCCAATGTTAGTCATGCGTCATTGCCCTCCTGAATGCAGGCCGAGCCCGCATTGTTTTCATGTGCCTGTGCAGTCTTTCATGCACGTCAAACCCGCGGCCCAACGCCCAGCTACAGCAATGCGCCAACAGGATATCGGGCACCACTGGGTCGTCCCCCATCAGAAACGGACGATCTCCGAGAAGATCTGCCATCACATTGGAGTATTGTAAAAATTGCCATTTCAGACTGGGCTTGACGGCCTCGACCCGATGTTGCTCCGGCAGGACGAAACTGTGCTTGGCAAAATCCCAGAGCACCGCGTCGAACGTCTCGTTTATGGTGTTGGTAAACCCGTCCTGTCGACCGCGGGCATAGGTTCCGGCGGGGTGCGTGAAGCCGCCGTGCTTGTCGGACAGATAAGTCATCTGTGCGACGGAATCGTAGATCATGCCCTCGGAGGTTTCCAGAACCGGAACCTTACCCAGCGGTGAAACGGCTCGCACCTCGGGAGAGCGCGGATCGGCCTGGATCAGAGTATAGGGAAGCTCAAGCTCCTCCAGTATCCAGAGCGTTCGCATCGTCCGGGTCCGGATATTTCCATAGAGTTTGTACATTCTGGGATAACTCCAACCCGATCTTTTCGCATTCTGAGATAACGCTCAGCTGCGCACCATCATCGCCAGCCGGATCAACGCCCGTTCCATCACCGCCATCTGAGGGGCGCGGGACGCGGAACGCAAGGTCAGGTCGGTCTCCATCAGAAGTGCCAGCGCCTGTTCGGACCTGGCACTGCCCCAGGATCGCGCCTGACGTTGCAACGTATCGCGGTTCGGGCCCCAGGCCTGCGCCGTGCCGTTCGCCAGCCCATGCAACTGTTGAAAGTGGCGTGTCGCGAAGATCGCCAGCGTCACCGGCGCGACCCCCTGTCCCGTCAGGCGTTGCATCAGCGGCCCGATCGCCCCGGCATCGCCATCCCCTGCGGCAAGAATAACCTCGTCCATTTCGGCGTCGATAGTGGCAGGGGCCATCAGGGCGATGACTTCTGGCGTCACAGGATCCGTCCCGGCATAAAGAGAGATCTTGGTCAGTGTCTGGCGGAAGTCGCCGGGATCGAGGGCGGCGGCCAGCGCGTCGATGTCGCGGCGCGCCTCGGATGAAAGCGTCAGGCCTTCCGCAGCAAGGGCGGCGTCAATCTCTTCCTGGCCCATCGGATCGTCGTAGAGGCCGACAGCAACCGCACTGGGGTGGGATTCAAATGCCTTACGCAGCTTCGATGTCTTCTTGAGAGCGCCCGCCGTTACCACCAGCGCCGCGTCCCCCTTCGCCCAGCCGTCAAGCGCGGCAAGGATCGGACCGGCCTGCAGTTCGGTGGCGCCGTCGACGAATACGACGCGGATGCCGGGGAACATGCCGACCGCCTTCAACCCGTCCAGAACCGAGGTCGGGTCGGATTTCGCCTCGCCTCCGGTCATCCGGGTCAGGCGCATCTCCTCCTCGGCCCCCGGTCCTGTCAGGTTTGCGATCAATTCCTGACGTTTGAGCGCGACCCGCATGGCATCGCCACCATAGATCAGTGCTCCGGCCGTGCCCGGGTCGGGCTTGGCAAAGAACCTGATCGCGGCGGCCCCCCGCAGGTTCATGGCTGAATCTTCATTGCGAGAGGGTCGCGGCCTCGGCCAGCAGGCGCGACACCACGCTGTCGGCCAGTATCCGGGCGAGACGACGCTGGGCATCGCGTTTTGATTCCAGCGTCGAAACATTCGATCCGGTCGCTGAATAACTGGTGAAGTCCGTTTCACGTCCCGTCAAAACGGCGGTGTTGCTGCCAACAGGCGTCAGAGTCCATTGCAGGGTGCCCTCGATATTATACCGGGTGATGTTGTTCGATCCATCGATGGCCAGCGCTTCGGACGTCGTAAGGATAGTATAGTCCAGATCCCAGCGCGGGGCGCTTGGGCGTCCGAGCCGTTCTTCGAACTGACGGACGAAGGCAAAGGTCAGGTCGGTATCAGGCTCGGTCGTGCGGATGGCGTTTCGCAGGGCCGACCCGCCTCCGGACGGGCCGTAGACCGGGGTGAATCCACACGCCGACAGCGTGGCAGACGCCAACGCAGCGACGAGAAAGCGCCTAGATAACGACATTGACGATCCGCCCCGGCACAATGATGAGTTTCTTCGGCTGCCCGCCATTCAACGCGCGCTGAACGATGGTATCGCCCAGCACAAGCGCCTCGACTTCTGCATTTGGCATATCTTTGGACACCGAGAGTTCGGATTTCTTCTTGCCGTTGATCTGGATGGGCAGGAGGATCGCATCCTCAACCAGAAGCCCCGGATCGGCTTTGGGCCAGGGCGTGTTCAGCACGAACCCTTCTCCGCCCATCATCGACCAGATTTCCTCGGCCAAATGGGGCGTCATCGGTGCCATCAGTTGCGCAAGTATCTTCATTGCATCGCGGCGCGCCTGCGCACCCGCGTCGGATTTGTGCAGCGTGTTGGTAAATTCGTAGAGCTTGGCTACGGATTTATTGAAGGCGAAGCCTTCGATGCCTTCGGTGACTTCGTGGATGGCGCGGGCCGTGGCGCGGGCCAGGTCGGTGTCGGCAGCGTTCGCAGCACGATCCGCACGGGCAATATCGGTGGCCAGCCGGTGGACGCGGCGCAGGTGTTTGAACGTCGCCTCGGCTCCGGACGCTGTCCATTCGACGTCGCGCTCGGGCGGCGAGTCGGACAGGACGAACCAGCGGGCCGTATCTGCTCCGTAGCTGGAGATGATGTCCTGTGGATCAACGACGTTGCGCTTGGACTTGGACATCTTGGCAGAGGGGATGATTTCGATGGTTTCGCCCGTGGCTCGGACGGTCTTGCTGTCCAGGTCAACGTCTTCCGGAAGATGATAGACCGGTCGGCCTTTGTCGTCGCGGGTCTGGAAAATCGCATGCGTCACCATGCCTTGGGTGAACAGAGCGTTGAACGGCTCTTCAGTTCCCTGCGGCAAATGGCCGGTCTTGCCCATCGCGCGGGCAAAAAAGCGGGAATAGAGCAGGTGCAGAATCGCGTGTTCAACGCCGCCAATGTATTGGTCGACATTCATCCAGTAGGCTGCATCATCCAGATCGGTCGGCGTTTTGGCGCGGGGTGCGGTGAAGCGGGCATAATACCACGATGAATCGACGAAGGTATCCATCGTGTCTGTTTCGCGCCGGGCCGGTTTGCCGCAGTTCGGGCAAGGCGTGTCGCGCCATGAGGGGTGCCGGTCCAGCGGGTTTCCGGGCACGTCGAAGGTGACGTCGTCGGGCAGGACGACGGGCAGGTTTTCCTTCTTTTCGGGGACGACACCGCAGGCGTCGCAATGCACGACAGGGATCGGGCATCCCCAGTAGCGTTGCCGCGACAGGCCCCAGTCGCGCAGACGGTATTGGGTCTTGCCTGTGCCCAGTCCTTTGGCCTCGGCCCAGTCGATTGTCGCAGCGATGGCAGCCTGCCCGGTGGTAATATCCAGGCCGGTCGGATGGTCGAGCCAACGCACCGCCTCGGTCTTGGGCGGAGTGAACGCCTCGGTCGTGACGGGGTGGCCGTCCTGAACGGCGACGAACGTGTCGATGACGGGCAGGTCGTACTTGCGGGCAAAGTCCAGGTCGCGTTGATCGTGTGCCGGGCAGCCGAAGATCGCGCCGGTGCCATAGTCCATCAGGACGAAGTTCGCGATCCAGACAGGCAGGGTGCCGCCCAACGGGTTATCGACGGTCAGCCCGGTGTCGAAGCCGCGCTTTTCCGCCTTTTCAAGCGCTTCCTCGGTTGTCCCACCCTTACGGACATCGGCGGCGAAGGCAGCCAGATCCGCGTTGTCCTCGGCCAGCGCTTTCGCCAGCGGGTGTTCGGGAGCAATGGCAATGAAGGACGCGCCGCGCAGGGTATCGGGACGGGTGGTGTAGACTTCGATGCCATCCTGCCCATGGACCGGCGTCGTCATCGGGAAAGTCATCTGCAACCCACGCGACTTGCCGATCCAGTTTTCCTGCATCAGACGGACTTTTTCGGGCCAGTCCGTCAGGCTGGTCAGCCCGTCCAGCAAGTCCTCGGCCATGTCGCTGATCTTGAAGAACCATTGCGTCAGTTCGCGCCGCTCGACCTCGGCGCCGGACCGCCAGCCACGTCCGTTCTCCACCTGTTCGTTGGCCAGAACGGTCATGTCGACCGGGTCCCAGTTGACGGTGGCGTTCTTGCGATAGACCAACCCGGCGTCCAGCATGTCGAGGAACAGCGCCTGTTGCTGACCGTAGTATTCCGGGTCGCAGGTGGCGAATTCGCGGGACCAGTCGATGCTGAGGCCAAGCGGCTTCATCTGCCCGCGCATCACGTCGATGTTCTGGTAGGTCCAGTCTTTCGGATGGCCGCCTGACGCCATCGCGGCATTCTCGGCAGGCATTCCGAAGGCGTCCCAGCCCATCGGATGCAGCACGTTGAAACCGGACGACATCTTATACCGCGCGATGACGTCGCCCATGGTATAGTTCCGGACGTGCCCGATGTGGATGCGGCCCGACGGATAGGGGAACATCTCCAGCACGTAGTATTTGGGGGCGGCGCTGCGGGTGGCGCGGAACAGGTCGGCCTGATCCCAGGCGGCCTGCCACTTCGCCTCGATCCTGGCGGTATCGTATTCGGATATTTCAGCAGTCATGGATCGGTCCCCTGGGCCAGCACGGGCCCGCGGGCCGACGCGCCGGTCACATCGTTGCAGTTTGTCGTGCCTGATCTACAGACCGCTGTCGCGAACGCGAAGCTGGCGGGCACGGGTCAGGATCGCGTCTTCGATGGATCGCTGGGTTTCGCGGCTGACCGCCCCGCCCCGCGTGCGCAACGCGACGTTCAGACTGCGCGCGTCCAGCGCCGGGTCCTGGATCAGCACGGTTGCCTGATAAGCACGACCACCGCCCGGAGGAGTGCCATAGCCGAACTGGATCACACCCGAGAACGGATCGGCGTTCTGCACCGGCAGGAACGACAGCACATCCAGCGACGCCGCCCAGAGATAGCGGTTCACCTCCAGCGTGACATTGGGATCATCGGCGTTGCTGAACAGGTCGAACACCGAAGATTGCAGCGCATTACTGCGCTTGGCCCGCGCGATGGTGCGCCCGTTTTCCTGTCGCGCGGCACTTTCGCGGGCGCCTTCGCCCCCGAAAATTGCGCCGCCGCATCCTGCCAGAAGCGAAAGAACGGTCAGTACCGAAATCCCCCGCAGCATTCTCTTGCCGCCCATGTCCGCCCCCGTGTGCGTTGGTCCTGTTTACGATTGCGACCTGCCTAACCCATCTGAGGGCGCCCGAACAAGGCATCCCGGCGCAACCGGGCCACACCTTCCGGCAGACTGAGGCACGATCTGGGCACCCGTGGCAGCACTGTGGCACGAAAGCACCATGGATTTTGCGAAAACCGGGCTATCCACCGTGCCTTTCTTGCGAGGGACGGCCCGATAGTTGAAATGACGAATACGCCCAACGCGATTCTCGTGGTGGGGACGATCTGAAACACGAGGGAAAACAAATGAAAAACGTTCTCTTCGCTTCGACCGCCCTGGTCGCCTTCGCTGGCGCCGCTTCGGCCGAAGTCACGCTCTCCGGCTTCGCGGAAATGGGTATCTTCAACAATGACAACATTGGCGCCAATGCCGCAACTACTGCAGTCGAGACGACCAACGGTGAGACCAGTTTCTTCACCGACATCGACGTCACCTTCACCATGTCGGGCGAAACCGACGGCGGCCTGACCTTCGGTGCGAGCATCGACCTGGACGAAAGCGGCAACGGCCAGCCTTTCGAGTCGGCCGGGACCCAGGGTGGCGAGACCATCTTCCTTTCGGGCGCCTTCGGCACCCTGACCGCCGGTGACACCGACGGTGCACTGGACTGGGCCCTGACCGAGGTTGCCTTCAACTCCGGTTCGCTGAGTGACGACGAAACCGTCCACGCCGGTTTCAACGGCAACAACGGCCTCGACGGTCTGTATGACGGTCAGATCGTTCGTTACGATTATTCCTTCGGCGACTTCGGCGTGGCTCTGTCCGCTGAATTGGCCGAAGATGCCGGCAATACCGGCGACGACGATGTCTTCGGCATCGGTTTCAAGTATCAGCTCGATCTGGGCGGCAGCGAAATCGGTCTGGGTCTTGGTTATCAGACAGCAGCGGTCAACAACGTCGATGTCGATACCTGGGGTCTCTCGGTTAACGGTTCGTTCGGCGGCGGCTTCCAGGCTGGCCTGTCGTATGTTTCCTACGACAATCAGATCCCGAACGCGATTGCTGACGGTGCCTTCACCGGGGCACTCGATGACACCACCATGTTTGGTGGTCCTAACACTGCTCAGGGTGGCCGCATCGTGACCCCGGGCGCTGATGTTGAGCACGTCGGTGTTGGCGTCGGCTACTCCGCAGGTGCCATCTCGGCCAGCCTGAACTACGGTCAATATGACCTCGATAACAACGGCGTCTTCGAGGGCAAGATCGATGGCTACGGCCTGACGGTTGGTTATGACCTCGGTGGCGGTGCTGCCGTTCAGTTCGGCTACGGTCGTTCCGACTACAGCGATCTGGGCCAACCGGGCCTCGATACCGTCGACACCGTTTCCTTCGGCGTTCGCATGAACTTCTGATCCAACCGGATCAGGGTTACAGGAGAGAGCGGGCCTTGCGCCCGCTCTTTTCTTTTTGGCACATGGGTTCATCCAAGCCGAAAGCCTGACCCCCATGTCCCTGCCCGAGATCATCGCCCGTATCCGCGCCGCCTGCGCCCGTGCTGACCGCTCCCCCGCCGAAGTCTCGCTGGTCGCCGTCAGCAAGGTGCAGCCCCCCGAACGGGTCGAGGCCGTGCTGGACGCCGGGCATCGTATCTTTGGCGAAAACCGGGTGCAGGAAGCGCAGGGCAAGTGGCCCGCGTGGAAAGATGCCTATGACGGGGTCGAACTGCATCTGCTGGGACCGCTGCAATCGAACAAGGTCCGCCCGGCGATGGAATTGTTCGACACGATCCACTCCATCGACCGCATCAAACTGGCCCGCCGCATCGCCGACATGGCGCAGGAGATGGGGCGGTGTCCCGGCCTGTTCCTGCAGGTCAACACCGGCGCGGAAGACCAGAAGGCGGGCGTGTCCCCGTCAGAGGCCGACGCCTTCATCCGCGAAGTGCGCGGCCTCGACGTGCCGGTGCTGGGCCTGATGTGCATCCCGCCTGCCGACGAAACCCCGTCGCTGCATTTCGCGCTGCTGGCCAGGATCGCGGCGCGCAACGGCCTGTCGGGCCTGTCGATGGGCATGTCTGCCGACTTCGAACAGGCGATTGCACTGGGCGCGACGCATGTGCGGGTGGGGTCAGCGATCTTTGGCGAGCGGGTCGCGGGCTAACGCACGATCAGCCGGGTCTGGGGCGTGATGCGCGCAGCGATCCAGCGCAGGTGCGCGGGGTCGAAGGCGACGCAGCCCTCGGTCGGATAACCCGGCCTGCGCCAGCGATGCAGGAAGATGGCCGACCCGCGCCCCGGACGGGCGACGGGCCAGTTCCAATCCGTCAGGATCACCAGATCGTACAGGGGATCGGCCCGGCGAAGCGCCTCGGCAGACGCGCCAAAGGGTGCATGCACCCCGTGGTTATACTCCGGGTGCGCCGGATCATCGCACCACAGGTCGCGCGGGCCGATGGGCCTGGCCCAGGGCACCGGGGGCGCCATCCGGTCAGGTCGATACAGCATACCGATAATCTGATGCGCCCCGACGGGTGTGCCGCCATCCCCCTCGCGCTTGTCGGCGACAACGCCGCCGCGCCCGATGGTGCAGGGAAACCGTCGCCCGAGAAACCGCAAGCCCGTCGGCCTCAGCACCAGGTCGCCGGTCGTTGCTCCCGAAATATTCCCGCCGGAGGCCCGTGCCGGCCCCATCACTCCAGATGCCCCGACTTCGCGCGTTTCACGTCCAGATAGCCTGCGTTTTCCGATGTTCGCCCGACGTGCAGCGGAACCCGCTCGGCGACATGGATATCCTGCGCCATCATCATCGCAAGCTTGCGCGGATTGTTCGTCATCAGACGCACCGACCCGATGCCCATCCGCTTGAGCAAGCCTGCCCCCAGCCGGAAATCCCGTTCGTCATCCTCGAATCCCAGACGGTGATTGGCTTCGACGGTATCGAACCCCTGATCCTGCAGGTCGTAGGCGCGCATCTTGTTGGCCAGCCCGATGCCCCGTCCTTCCTGATTGAGGTAGAGCAGGACGCCGCCGCCCGCCGCCGCCATTGCGTTCATCGCAGCATGCAGTTGCGGACCGCAGTCGCATTTGACCGACCCCAGGACATCGCCCGTGAAACATGCGGAATGCAGACGGACAAGTACCGGGGCGGACCGATCGACCTTGCCGATCTCGACGGCATAATGTTCTTCGCCGCCACTACCTTCGCGGAAGACATGGACCCGGCTGGCCCGTTCGATGGCAAGCGGAACGCGCGCGGCGGCGACTTCGGTCATTGTCGCGGTCAGCGTCATATTCGGCGGCACTTGCGTGATGCCCGGTGGCGGTGGTGCGACGATTCCCACCACGGCGGGCAGCAGATGCGCGGCCTTGGCCAGCGTCACCCCCGCCCGCCATGGCACCGGGTCGCCATCGCGCAGGGTGCGCAAGGGGCCTTTCATCGGTGATCGCAGGTCGTTCGCCGGATCGGCGACGGCCCGCAGCCACGCGGCGTCGGCCTCCTCGGGCACCGCCACGCGTGCGACATCGCCATCGTAGGCGCGCGCCTTCAACGTTTCGGCCCGACGCCCCGAGATCGTCAGGATCAGTTTCCCCGCCGCCCGCATTGCTGCCAGACGTTCGGTCGATACAGTTTCGACCGAAGCCAGAAGCACACCGCCGATGGCCACCGGCAGGCCGGTTCGCAGGTCGGCGCGGGCACGGGCGAGAATTTCGGACGGTGTGGGCGAGAGCATCGCGCGTGAGTTCCTGTAACAATTGGGTCGGCTGATCGCCGGTCCTTTTGCACATATGAAACATTTCGCCCGTTGGCGACACGTCGGCGTGAGACGTGCAGGCCGGACTTCCCTGCGGCGCAATCCGCAGGCACCAATGACGCAACGGAATGACGGAGGCACCGATGGCCAATCTGAAGAAAATCCTGCTGGTCGACGACGATGACGATCTGCGCGACGCGCTGGCGGAACAACTGGTGATGACCGAAGACTTCGACGTGTTCGAGGCGGATTCGGGGGCGACGGGCATGGCCCGCGCCAAGGAACAGCTCTACGATCTGATTGTGCTGGACGTGGGTCTGCCCGACGCCGACGGGCGCGAATTGTGCCGGTTGATGCGAAAGCAGGGCATCAAGTGTCCGGTCGTCATGCTGACCGGGCATGATACCGATGCCGACACCATTCTGGGTCTGGATGCGGGCGCGAACGACTATATTGCCAAGCCGTTCAAGTTTCCCGTCCTTCTGGCCCGCATCCGCGCGCAACTTCGGACACACGAACAATCCGAAGATGCCGTATTCACGCTTGGCCCGTATACCTTCAAGCCGTCGATGAAACTGCTCCTGACCGAGGACGAGAAGAAGATTCGTCTGACCGAGAAGGAAACCAATATACTCAAGTTCCTGTATCGCGCCGGCGACGGCACGGTGGCGCGCGACGTGCTGCTGCATGAGGTCTGGGGATACAATGCTGGCGTCACGACCCACACGCTGGAGACGCATATCTATCGCCTGCGTCAGAAGATCGAGCCCGATCCCTCAAATGCCCGTTTGCTGGTGACGGAAAGCGGCGGATACAGGCTTATGGCGTGATGGGGATGCCACAGGAAGTTGCGGACTGTTTCCAATTGGGAAATTAACCTTACGTTAACTTTGAGTAGGCATTAAGATTTAGAGATACCGGCGCATCTGCGGGACTTCAGATGCAACCTCCCTGTTGGACTCGCCCGGGCTTTATGCCCGGGTTTCTTTTGGGTCGCAGACTGACTGTTCCGCCCAACCACCGGGCCAGACGCGGCGCCACAATACCCCCGGTCACGCCGCCGAACGCCTCCGCCGTCAGAAGCAGGCCATATCCCACCGACCCCAGACCCAGAAGCCAGGGCGATCAGCACACCGGCCAAGGGCGGACCAATGAAATGTCCCGCGACTGTCTCGATCGACCACATCTGACCATTGGCGGATTCCAGGTCTTCTCGTGCGATCACTGCCGGCAATACGGTCTGGGCCGCGTTGTCGCGCAGCACTTCGGCCGAGCCGAGCAGGAAGGCAACCCCACAGAGAGCTGCAATCGCCATCGCGGGCGACCCGACGGGGGGTGATGCTGTGAGCAAGCGGGGACAGGGGATGCGTCGCGTCTAACCGGATGCGCTCCGGGACGGAAGGCGCCCGATGTCAGGGGGTCATTCGGCTTCGGCGTTTGCCCGGTCCCGGCCTCGCCGACACGTGAGAATTGCGGGAAAAACCGTAATAAAAGCCGGTTTGCAAACACACGATCCGGGGGTGGTCCCTTGGCTTGCCGCCCGGCATAACCGTAATATTCAGCCAAAGGACACCGTCATGCCCTTCACCCTTGCCACCTGGAACATCAATTCGGTTCGCCTTCGCGAACCTCTCGTCCTGCGGTTTCTGTCTGATTACCAACCCGATATCCTGTGCCTGCAGGAATGCAAAAGTCCGGTCGAAAAGATCCCGCGCGAGGCGTTCACAGCGCTGGGTTATCGCCACATGGTTGCGCGCGGGCAGAAGGGCTACAACGGCGTAGCGATCCTGTCGAAGCTGCCGATCGAGGAAGCGGGCGCGGAAGATCATGCGAATCTGGGCCACGCGCGGCACATCGCCGGGCGACTGGAAAACGGCGTCACGATCCACAATTTCTATGTCCCTGCGGGCGGTGACAAGCCGGATCGCCTCATCAACGAGAAGTTCGGGCAGAAGCTGGATTACCTGTCGGATATGCGCGACGCCTTTCACAGCGCTGTCCCGCAAAAGTCGATTCTGGTGGGTGATCTGAACATCGCCCCACGCGAAGACGACGTCTGGGATCATAAGAAACTGCTGAAAATAGTCAGCCACACCCCCATCGAAGTAGAGGCTCTGGCCCAGGCGCAGGACGCAGGCAACTGGGTCGACGTCACCCGCGCCGACATTCCCGATGGCAACCTCTACAGCTGGTGGTCCTATCGAGCATCTGACTGGGATGCGGCGGACAAGGGACGGCGGCTGGATCATGTCTGGGCCACGCCCGATATCAGCAATGCCGCGCATTCATCCCGTATTCTGCGCGACGTCCGCGGGTGGACTCAGCCGTCAGACCATGCACCGGTGTTGGCGACCTTCGACCTCTAGACCTTGGAAAGGTGCGCCACACCGCGCATATAGCCATTAAACCTGAGGAGTGCGCCCCATGCTCGAATTCGGCCAGCCGCAAAAGACCGATGCCCCCACCGACCTGATCCGCGACGTGGAAGAAACAACCTTCATGGCAGAAGTCGTGGAAGCCTCGATGACAACGCCGGTCATCGTGGATTTCTGGGCGCCATGGTGCGGTCCGTGCAAGACGCTGGGCCCGCAACTTGAACAGGCCGTTACCGCCGGAAAGGGTGCGGTCAAAATGGCCAAGGTCGATGTCGATCGGAACCAGCAGATCGCGGCGCAACTGCAAATCCAGTCGATCCCGACAGTCTATGCCTTTTGGCAGGGCAAACCTGTCGACGGCTTCCAGGGTGCAGTTTCTGCCAACGAAGTCGCCGAGTTCGTCAAACGCACGGCGGCGTTGGGCGGTGGCGCGGAAGACGATGGTCTGGCCGAGGCGGTCACCGCCGCAGAAGAAATGCTCGAAAATGGCGAGGCCGTCGACGCGGCCCAGACCTTTGCCGCCGTTCTGGGCGAGGAGCCCGAGAATGTCGCAGCCTATGGTGGTCTGATCCGGGCGCATCTGGCCTTGGGCGAACTGGATCAGGCCGAAGTGCTGATTGACGACGCCCCTGCCGCGATCGCCGCATCCGCCGAAGTGGAAGCGGCGCAGGCGCAACTGGTTCTGGCCCGTCAGGCTATGAATGCAGGTCCCGTCGCAGAATTGATGGCAGCGGTCGAAGCCGCACCCGACGATCACCAGACGCGTTTCGATCTTGCCGCGGCTCTGCTTGCCAACGGCGAGACCGAGGCTGCCGTCGACCAATTGCTGGACTTGTTCCGTCGTGATCGAGAGTGGAACGATGGTGCCGCGCGGACTCAGCTTTTCACGATTTTCGATGCGCTCAAGCCGACCGATCCCATAGTCCTGAAGGGACGCCGTCGCTTGTCGTCGATGATCTTCGCGTGAGGGTTTTCACAACCTCCCTGCGCCCTATCTGATAATGATGATGTTGTATCGCGCCTCGGACCTGCCCCGGACGATTCCCGTCTTTCCCTTGCCCGGTGCTCTGATGCTGCCCCGGTCGCGCCTGCCCCTGCACATTTTCGAGCCGCGGTATCTTCAGATGATCGACGATTGCCTCAAGACCGAACATCGCCTGATCGGCATGGTCCAACCCCGCGCCCAGAAGTCCGGGGATGGTCGCGAATTGCAGTCGATCGGATGCGCTGGACGCCTGACGCAAATGTCCGAAACCGAAGACCGGCGCTATATGATCACGTTGGCGGGGGTGTCCCGCTATCGCATCATGCGCGAAGTCAGCGGCTTCCAGCCCTACCTTCAGGCCGACGTCAGCTGGGACGGATTCGAGCGCGATCTTGGCAAGCCCGAGGTGGACCAGAAGTTCGACCGTCCACAGTTTCTGAAACTGCTGCATCGCTATTTCGAGGCGCAGGATCTGTCGACCGATTGGGACAGTCTGAAAGATGCAGACGAGGAGCTTTTGATAAATTCCCTGTCCATGCTTTGCCCGTTCGAACAGGAGGAGAAGCAAGCCCTTCTGGAAGCGCCATCTCTGGCCACGCGTCGTGAAACGGTCGTGACGCTGATGGAGTTCGCACTGCGCGGTGGCGGCGCGGGCGAGGAGATCCTGCAATGACCCCGACAGCCCCGACCCACGACCGCCGTATGCTGGAGGCGCTGGTCTGCCCGCAGACGCAAGGTCCGCTGACTTATGATGCCGATGCGCAGGAGCTGGTGTCGAAATCCGCGCGGCTGGCCTATCCGATCCGCGGCGGCATTCCGATCATGCTGGTGGACGAGGCACGCGTTCTGGATTGATGCGATTTGCGGATGCGCCGGTTCAGCCCTGCATCAACATGGGCAAATCGCCGCTGATCCCTGCCGCTTCGCGGATGAACCGCCGGCGCACCGGGGGCATCGCGGAAATCGCCCCCATGCCAAGATCGCGGCCCAGCCGCAGGATCGGATTGTCGTTCGAAAACAGCCGGTTCACCGCGTCTGTGGCAAACCCCATCATCGACGTATCGAACCGCCTCCACCGTTGATATCGTGCCAATACATCTGTTGCACCGATATCTTCGCCCCGCGCGCGCGCGCGGCCCAGCACGTCTGACAAAGCGGCGACATCCCTGATACCAAGGTTCAGGCCCTGCCCCGCGATCGGATGGATGCCATGGGCAGCGTCGCCCACCAGCGCCACGCGATTGGCCGTGAAGGAGTTGGCCAGACTCAGCGCCAGTGGATAGGTATACCGCCCCCCGGCCAGACGCAGATCGCCTAGAAAGCTGCCGAAACGGGGCCGCAGGATGTCGAGGTATTCAGCATCGGGCAGCGCGTTCAGATCGGAGGCATTGGCATCGGTTTCGGTCCAGACGACGCTGGAGCGATTGCCGGTCAGCGGCAAAATCGCCAGTGGGCCGGGCGGCATGAAGAACTGATGCGCGATACCTCCATGCGGCAGGTCATGTTCGACCGCGCAAACCAGCGCCGTCTGACCATACCCCTTGCCCGTTCGCCCGATGCCCGCACGTTTCGCCGTCCCGCCCATCCGTCCGTCACACCCCAGCAGGATACGTCCGGTCAGCGGCTCATCCGTCTGCACCCGGACAGTCGCGCCTTCGGCAGTCTGGTCCGTGACAGTGACACCAAAACGCATCTCGACCCGCGGATCAGCGTCGCAGGCCGCCAGAAGGGAGGGGCGAAGGTGCCGGTCCTCAACCATCTGACCCATGAACGGCTCGCCGATTTCGGCCGCGTCGAACGCCAGATGCAGCGGCGACGCGCCTTCGCCTGCGCGACCGTCACTGGCCCGGATGCCGATGATGGGTTGAGCGTCGGCGGCAAGCCCGTCCCACAGCCCTAGATTTCGCATCAACCGCACCGATCCCAGCGCCATCGCATAGGACCGCCCATCGAAAGCGGCATCGTCGAAATCTGCACGTGGTCGGGCGTCCAGCACGAGACTGGTGATCCCGGCACGAGACAGGGCAAGCGCGGTCAGGGGGCCGGTCAGCCCGCCGCCCACGATAAGGGCATCTGCGTTCATGACTTCAGATATGATCAGTCAGGCGCCATTGTCCAACCCGGACCACGTCTTTAGCGTGGTCCGCGACGATATGACGGAGACAGGAATGCAGGACTGGTTGTGGGCAAGCGCCGCCGATTTGGGGCGCGGCATCGCGTCGGGTGACATTGACCCCGAGGCGCTCTGCGACGCCTATCTGACTGCCATCTCGGGCGACACGAACCGCGACACGATCTATGCCCGCCTGACCGAAGACCGCGCGCGGTCCGAGGCTGGGGCCGCCGCGACGCGCGCGCGCAACGGGTTACGGCGCGGCCCCCTGGACGGTGTCCCGATCAGTTGGAAGGACCTGTTCGACAGCGCTGGCACGGCAACTGAAGCCGGGACTGCACTTCTGAAGGGACGTGTTCCGCAGGACGATGCGGTGGCACTGGCAAATGCGACGCATGGTGGCGCCGTGTGCCTTGGCAAAACCCACATGAGCGAACTGGCCTTCTCCGGTCTGGGCCTGAACCCGGTCACCGCGACGCCGCCGAACCGGCACGATGCCGCATTGGTGCCCGGTGGATCGTCATCCGGGGCCGCCACTTCGGTAGCCTTCGGACTGGCCTCCGTCGCGATCGGGTCGGACACCGGCGGATCGGTGCGCAATCCGGCTGCTTGGAACGATCTGGTCGGCCTGAAGACCACATTGGGGCGCGTGCCGGTCAAGGGCGCGGTGCCGCTGGTCGAATCGATGGACACCATCGGCCCGCTGGCCCGCACAGTCGAGGACGCGGCGCTGGCATTGGCGCTGATCGAGGGCGGAGTTGCCGCCGACCTGAACGGTGCGACGCTGGTGGGCAAACGCCTGCTGGTGCTGGCGGATTATGCCGACACCAGCCGCGATGCGCCCCGCGCTGCCTTCAAGCATGCGGTCGAACATTTTAAAGCAGCCGGAGCGATTATCGAACGGGCCGAAATCGCGGCTGTCGGCAAAGCCATGGACCTGACGCCATTGCTGTTCGCGCCCGAAGGCTATGCCATCTGGCGCGACGTGATCGAGGCCAGCCCGCATCTGATGTTCGACCGAATCCTCGAACGGTTCCGGCAAGGGCGCGATGTGACCGCCGCCGATGTACTGGACGCCCGGCGCAAGCGGCAGGCCGCCGAAGCCGAATATCTGACTGCGACCGCCGGGTACGACGCCGTAATCCTGCCGACCGCCGCGATCCTGCCACCCAACCGCGAGCGTCTGTTGACAGACGAAGACTACTACGTCGCCGAAAACCTGATGGCCCTTCGAAACACGCGCGTTGGCAACGTGCTGGGCCTGTGTGGCCTGACCTTGCCGACCGGCGTTCCGATGTGCGGGGTCATGGCGCTATGCCCCCCGATGCAGGAGGAGCGCCTGCTGCGTCTGGGTGCGGCAATGGAGGCAGCCCTCGCCTGACGCGGACCTTTGCGCTGGCTCGAATGCCACACCCGAGACACCGCGATTGGTTTTCGTTGGACCCTGGACGCATCCCTTTGCTATCCTGATTCAAACGGGGCCGTCAGAGCATCCGTCACGAGGCTACAGGCATGAATTATCCGCAGCGGTTCTCCGAACTGCCCGAATATGCGTTTCCGCGCTTGCGGACGTTGCTTGGCGACCTGTCGCCCGGCAGCAATGCCCCTGTTCAAATGACCATCGGCGACCCGCGCCATGCGCCGCCCGCCTTCGTGGGCGAGGTCATTGCCGAATATGCTCCGCTGTTCATGTCTTATCCGCCAAACGACGGCGCGCCCGAATTATTGTCGGCCTGCGCGTCGTGGCTGAAGCGGCGATATGGATATAAAGCTGATCCGGAACGCGAAATTCTTGCCCTGAACGGCACGCGCGAAGGGTTGTACAATGCCGCGATGGCACTGTGTCCCGAAACAAAGAACGGCCTGACCCCTGCGATCCTGACGCCGAATCCATTCTATCAGGTCTACGCTGTAGCGTCCTTGTCGGTCGGCGCGGAGCCGGTTTACATCAACGCCACAGCGGAAACCGGCCATCTTCCCGATTATGACGCACTGGACGCAGGCCTGCTGGACCGGACGGCGGTGGTCTACATCTGTTCGCCCGCGAACCCGCAGGGGGCGACCGCTTCGCTGGAATACTGGTCGAACCTGCTGCGTCTGGCGGACAAACACGATTTCATGATCTTCGCCGACGAATGCTATGCCGAAATCTATCGCGGTCAGCCGCCTGTCGGCATTCTGGAAGCGGTCCGCATCACCGGGGCCGATCCGGAACGGGTCGTGGCGTTCCACTCGCTGTCCAAGCGGTCGAACCTGGCCGGATTGCGGTCGGGCTTCGCGGTATCGGGGCCGAAGAATATCGCCCGGATGAAACAGCTTCGCACCTATGCCGGTGCGCCCCTGCCCCTGCCCTTGCAGATGGCCGCCGCGCGGGCATGGTCGGAAGAAGAGCACGTCGAGGAAAACCGCACGTTGTATGCCGCCAAGTTCGAGGCGGCCAAGGCGATCCTGCCCGGCATGGATATCCCCGACGCCGGGTTCTTCCTGTGGCTGCCTGTTGACGATGGCGAGCAGGCCACGCTGAAATTGTGGGCCGGGACGGGCGTCAAGGTCCTGCCGGGTGCCTATCTGGCCCGTGACACACCTGCCGGAAACCCCGGCACATCATTCATTCGCGCGGCCCTTGTCGGCCCGCTGGACGAGACGATCGACGGCCTGACCCGGCTGCGCGACTGTCTTTACGGTTAAGGAGGCCCCATGGCGTATCAGGTGCGGCAACGCGACCCTCTTCTGGACCAGAACATGCAGATCACGCTGGCGCGGCGCGGACGCGAGGGGCTGGGCGTTCTGATGGTGCTGTTTGGAGTGCTGTTGGCGGTGATTCTGCTGACCTATAACCCGGAAGATCCGAACTGGCTGGCCGCGACCGACGCACCGCCGCGCAACTGGCTGGGCGTGTTCGGGGCGTCGCTGGCGGCCCCGCTCTACCTGATCCTTGGGTATGGCGCGCTAGGCCTGTCAGGCGGTCTGATCGTCTGGGGCCTGCGCTTTGCCCTGCACGCCGGGTCGGAACGTGCGTTGCCGCGCGGGTTGTTTGTCATGGGCTGGGTTCCGATCCTGTCGCTCTACAGTGCATCGCTGGTGCCGGGGCCGGGGTGGACACATGATTTCGGATTGGGAGGCTTGTTCGGCGATACGGCATTGGGTGCGCTGCTGTCGATCCTGCCAATCACGGCCAGTATCGGGTTGAAGGTGCTGTCGCTGATCCTAGCCGCCGGGTCCCTTGTGTCCGGCGCCTGGGTGCTGGGCTGCACACGGGAAGATATCACGAAGGCGGGTATATTTTTCCTCAACGGTCTGGGCAACGCGATCCATCTGATCAAGATCATCACGGGCACCGCCGCGCGCGGGGCCGCCGTCGGCACCCTCAAAGGGGCCACTGCCCTGCGCCAGGCCCGCGCCGCCCGCGCGGAGACCGGATATGAAGACGAAGATGTCTATGATGATGTCGCTCCTGCGCCCCGTCGCAGCCTGATGTCGTGGTTGCCACAGCGCACCATGGCCGACCCGATGGACGACGGCGACGATGATATCGGCCAGGACGACGGCCCCGAGGACGACCGCGTCCGTGCCCGCATCGCCAATGCCGTCCGCACCCGTGTGCGCCGCGCTAACATTTCGCAGGCCCTGAACTCCGGCCATGCACTTGCCGCGCGCGACCAGTCGCCGGAGGGTGGCAAGCGGGTCGAACCGACATTGACCGGAGCGGCGCCCGCGCAGCCCTCGGCGATCGGAGGAGATTATTTCACGCAAGCACCGGATCTGTCCGAAGATGCGCTGATCGAAGCGACCGTGCAGCAATCGACCAACATATCGGCCCGGCAGGTTCCGTCTCGGACGGTAGTGCAGGCCCCCGCCAGGCCCGCGTCGCCGTCCAGGCAGGCCCGCGCCGAAGCACAGCCTGCCCTGCAATTCGAGGAGAAGGCCGCAACCTACGAAATGCCTCCGCTGAACCTGTTGGCGGACCCGTCCACGGTAGAACGCCATCATCTGTCGGACGAGGCGCTGGAAGAAAATGCCCGCATGCTGGAGACGGTCCTGGATGACTACGGCGTCAAGGGTGAAATCGTGTCGGTGCGCCCAGGACCCGTGGTCACGATGTATGAACTGGAACCTGCGGCGGGTCTCAAAGCGTCCCGCGTGATCGGGCTGGCCGACGACATCGCGCGGTCGATGTCGGCCCTGTCGGCGCGTGTCTCGACCGTGCCCGGCCGCACCGTCATCGGCATCGAACTGCCCAACGAGCGCCGCGAGAAGGTCGTCCTGCGCGAGATCCTGTCAGCCCGCGACTTCGGCGATTCATCCATGGCCCTGCCGCTGGCACTGGGCAAGGATATCGGCGGCGCGCCGATCGTCGCCAACCTTGCCAAGATGCCCCACCTTCTGATCGCGGGCACCACGGGATCTGGCAAGTCCGTCGCCATCAATACGATGATCCTGTCGCTGCTCTACAAGCTGCCGCCGGAAGACTGCCGGATGATCATGATTGACCCCAAGATGCTGGAACTGTCGGTCTATGACGGCATTCCGCATCTGCTGTCGCCTGTCGTCACCGACCCGAAAAAGGCGGTGGTCGCCCTGAAGTGGACCGTGGGCGAGATGGAGGAGCGCTATCGCAAGATGTCGAAGATGGGCGTTCGTAATATCGAGGGCTACAACGGGCGCGTGAAAGATGCGCTCGACAAGGGCGAGATGTTCAGCCGGACCGTGCAGACAGGCTTCGACGACAATACGGGCGAGCCGATCTTCGAAACCGAGGAAACGGTGCCCGAGAAGCTGCCATATATCGTCGTCATCGTCGACGAGATGGCGGACCTGATGATGGTCGCCGGCAAGGAAATCGAAGCTTGTATCCAACGGCTTGCGCAGATGGCGCGGGCATCGGGCATTCACCTTGTGATGGCCACGCAGCGCCCTTCGGTCGACGTCATTACCGGCACAATCAAGGCGAACTTCCCGACACGGATTTCCTTCCATGTGACGTCCAAGATCGACTCGCGCACCATTCTCGGCGAAATGGGCGCCGAACAGCTTCTGGGCATGGGCGACATGCTCTACATGGCGGGCGGGTCCAAGATCACACGTATCCACGGCCCCTTCTGTTCCGACGAAGAAGTCGAGGAAATCGTCAACCATCTCAAAAGCTTCGGACCTCCCGACTATGCGTCCAGCGTGCTGGATGGCCCCGAGGACGGGGCGGCATCGGATATCGATGCGGTGCTGGGCCTGACGGGCGGCAATACGGGCAACGAAGATGCGCTGTATGATCAGGCGATCGGCATCGTCGCGCGGGATCGCAAGTGCTCGACGTCGTATATTCAGCGCAAACTCGGCATCGGCTACAACAAGGCCGCGCGTCTGGTGGAGCAGATGGAGGACAATGGCGCGGTCACGGCGGCCAACCATGTCGGCAAACGCGATATCCTGCTGCCCGATCCGAACGCCTGATACGGCGCAAACCGGGCGTAAGACAGGCGTATTACAGCGGTATTACCTGCGTCATACCCGATTTGCGCAGGGTGAACCCCTTCGATCCGGCGGACTTTTGCCATAGGCGATCCGCATATCGCGCGGGCGTCATCGGATATCGGCGGGATTTCGGTTAGCGGATACCTATATGTTCAGTCAGCCCGATCATACACCAACGACCGAAAGATCCGCACATGCGCCTCCTTGCTCTTGCCGCCACGCTCGCTTCGCTTGCCCTGCCCGCTTGGGCGGAAATTCCGGTGAACCAGATCAGCGGTTACCTGAACAGTTTCACAACCGCGAAATCGGCCTTCACGCAGATAAACGGCGACGGTTCGATCTCGACCGGGGATCTGTCGATCCGGCGGCCGGGGCGTGCGCGGTTCGACTATGATGCGCCCAACAAGGGTCTGGTCATCGCGGGCGGTGGACAGGTCGCGATCTTCGACCCGGTGTCCAACACACCGCCCGAGCAATACCCTCTGAGCCAGACACCGCTGAGCCTGATCCTGGCCGACAATGTAAATTTCGGGCGGTCGGGCATGGTTGTCGCGCACGGCGGCGACAGCACACAGACCGCCGTGACGTTGCAGGACCCGGCGAATCCCGAATACGGCAATATCCAGCTGATCTTCACGCCGAACCCCGTCACCCTGCGCCAATGGGTCATTACCGACGATGCCGGATCGCAGACGACAGTCATCCTGGGTGATATGCAGACGGGCGTGTCGCTGGGGAGCAGCCTGTTCAACATTCCGCTTGAAATGCAGCGGCGCGGGTTGTCGAACTGACGGGCGCGTCTTCCCCCGCCTCGCCACAGGGCGACATCGGCCCGATCCGGGCGGGGGACGCATTTGCCCAACCGATACCCGGTGTCGGTTCCTTCCGTTTGGGAAAACGGACCTGAAGACCTATCTGAGCGTTGGGGCACACACACGCTATAGGAGACTTTCATGGCCAATGTTCTTTTCATCCTGACATCGCACGACAAACTGGGCGACACGGGCAACCCCACCGGTTTTTACATCGACGAGATGGCTGCCCCCTACTGGGCGTTGACCGACGCCGGGCACGACATCACCATCGCGTCCGTCAAGGGCGGCAAGCCCCCGATCGACCCGAATTCCCTGGACGATGATCCGGCCAAGCGGCCCGCCCCGGTGACGCGCTTCCTCGATGACGCGACGGCCAGCGCCAAGCTTGAGAACACACCTGCCGTCGCGACGCTGGACGTTGCGGATTACGATGCCGTTTTCCTGCCCGGCGGGCACGGCACGATGTGGGATTTTGCCAAGAATGACGACATCGCGCGTCTGGTCAGCGGCATTTATGCCAAGGACGGCGTCGTCGGCGCGGTCTGCCACGGGCCGGCCGGTTTGTTGGGTGCCACGAAGCCGGACGGCACACCTCTGGTCGCGGGCCTGCGGGTCAACGGCTTTACCGATAGCGAGGAAAATACGGTCGGTCTGACGGATCAGGTTCCATATCTGTTGGAATCGCGTCTGCGTGAATTGGGCGGCAAGTTCGAGGGCAAGGACGACTGGGCCGCGTTTGCTGTCACCGACGGGCGTCTGGTCACCGGCCAGAACCCGCAGTCGGCCGAGAAGGTCGGCGAACAACTGGTGGCGGCACTGGCCTGAACCTTGCCTTGATCCTGTCACCCGCCTGCGGGGTTTCAGACAGGCTCCGCCGTCGCCTTCGGGCGGCGGCATCATTCCGGCCTAATGGTCATCAGGACCGGCGGGATGGAAATTCGGCGGAGCGCTTCAGAGCGTCGCCGCCAGACGCGTCCCCTGATCAATGGCGCGCTTGGCGTCCAGCTCGGCAGCCACGTCGGCGCCGCCGATGATGTGACAGTTGACGCCCTGCGCTTCCAGTGCATCCACCAGCGTCCGGTCGGGCAGTTGACCGGCACACAGGACAATCGTGTCGGCTTCGATGACGGTCGGATTTTCCCGTGCTTCGCCGTGGCTGATCATCAGGCCCTCGTAGGTGACGCGTTCGTAGTTCACGCCGCTCAGCATTTTCACGTTCTTCATCCGCAGACCCATGCGATGAATCCAGCCGGTCGTCTTGCCAAGCCGCTTGCCCGGAGCCTCGGCCTTGCGCTGCAACAGCGTGACCTGACGCGCCGGGGGCGAGGGTTGCGGACCTTCGGGCGACAGGCCACCGCGATGTTCGGCCGGGTCGGTGACGCCCCAGTCGGTCAGCCATTCGGGCAGGTTTTCCGTTGCGGAATGACCGTCGTGGACCAGAAAGTCGGACACGTCGAAGCCGATGCCGCCCGCGCCGATCACGGCGACCTTTTCGCCCACCCTGGCCCCGCCCCGCAGCACGTCGATATAGCTGACGACTTTCGCGTCGTCCTGCCCCGGAATGCCCGGATCGCGGGGCACGACGCCGGTGGCGATGATGACTTCGTCGAAACCGGCCAGCATGTCGGCGGTGACTTCGGTATTCAGCCGGACGTCGATGGCGAGGGTGTCCAGCATGGTTTCGTACCATTCGACGAAGCCGATGAACTCCTCCTTGCCGGGCACGACCTTTGCCATGTTGAGTTGCCCGCCCACCCGGTCGGCCCGGTCGAAGAGGGTGACGGTGTGGCCGCGTTCCGCCGCAGTAATCGCGGTCGACAGGCCCGCAGGCCCCGCGCCCACGATGGCGATGGTCTTGGGCGTGGCGGTGGGGGTCACCACCAGCTCGGTCTCGTGACAGGCACGGGGGTTCACCAGACAGGTGCTGATTTTGCCCTGGAACGTGTGGTCGAGGCAGGCCTGGTTGCAGGCGATGCAGGGCGCGATCTGCGCTGATTTACCCGCCGCCGCCTTGGCGACGAAATCCGGGTCGGCCAGAAACGGACGCGCCATCGACACCATGTCGGCGCAGCCGGTGGCCAGCACGTCTTCGGCGACGTCGGGCGTGTTGATGCGGTTCGACGTGATCAGAGGGATGCCGACCTTGCCCATCAGTTTCCTTGTGACCCAGGAAAACGCCGCGCGCGGCACGGAGGTGGCGATGGTCGGGATGCGTGCCTCGTGCCAGCCGATGCCGGTGTTGAGCATCGTCGCGCCCGCCGCCTCGACCGCCCGGGCCAGTTGCACGACTTCGGCGTGGGTGGACCCGTTGGGGATAAGATCGATCATCGACAGGCGGTAGATGATGATGAAATCGGGGCCGATTGCGTCACGACACCGGCGCACGACTTCGATGGGCAGGCGCATCCGGTTTTCGTAAGATCCGCCCCAGCGGTCTGTGCGGTTGTTGGTGTGCGTCACGAGGAACTGGTTCAGGAAATACCCTTCTGACCCCATGATTTCGACGCCGTCATATCCGGCCTCGCGGGCGCGCAGGGTGGCAGTGACGAAATCCTGTATCTGCTTTTCGATGCCGTCCTCGTCCAGCGCCTTGGGCGGGAAGGGAGAGATCGGGGATTTGATGTCCGACGCGCCGACGCACTCGGGACCGTAGGCATAGCGCCCCGCGTGCAGGATCTGCATCGCGATCAAGCCGCCCGCGTCATGCACGCGGTCGGTGACGATACGGTGATTTGCGATATCGGTGTCGTTGAACAGACCCGCAGCACCTGGAAACACGCCCCCTTCGCGGCTGGGGGCCATGCCGCCGGTGACCATCAGCGACACTCCGCCACGCGCGCGTTCGGCATAGAATTCGGCCACTCGGTTCCAGTCCTTCGTCTCCTCCAGATTGGTATGCATCGAGCCCATCAACACGCGGTTCTTCAAGGTCACATGGCCAAGGTCCAGTGGCGCGAGAAGATTAGGGTAAAGGGTCATCGGTGCCTCCCTGCATCGGTCGGCGCAGGGTCGGGCATGTGACCGGGCGGGGCAAGGCAGTGGTGGCAATTTCGTTGCGTCGCGGGCATGTCAGGGGCTGACAAACCCGGAGAGAGCATGCCGGAGAACAGTATTCTTATCGTGGGCGCGGGATTGTCCGGTCTTGCACTGGCCACGCATCTGGTCGGGGCCGGGCGCGACGTTACCCTGATCGAAAGTCGGAAACGGGTCGGCGGGCGCATTTATTCGCCGAACGGCTTCGATCTGGGTCCGGCCTGGATCTGGCCGGGGCAGCCGCGCATTGCCGCCCTGACCGGACGTCTGGGCCTGAAGGTATTCGAGCAGCACTGGCAGGGTGATCTGCTGTTCGAAGACGCGCAGGGATCGGCTCATCGCGGGCCGGGCCAGCCGTCGATGCGCGGCGCGTTGCGAGTGGCCGGGGGGCTGGGTGCCGTGACCCGAACGCTGGCCGAAAATCTGCCGGACGGTGTCTTGCGGGTTGGCGTGCACGCGACTGGCCTGATGCGGGACGAGCGGGGCATTTCAATCGTGACCGACGGGGCGACGATCCATGCGGATCAGGTCGTTCTGGCCATTCCGCCCCGGCTGGCCGCAAGTTTGACCTATACGCCGCAGTTATCGACCGCGGAGCTTACGGCGATGCAGGCAATTCCCACGTGGATGGCAGGGCATGCCAAGGCGCTGGCAAGATACGATCAACCGTTCTGGCGGGCGGCAGGACTGTCCGGGGATGCCCACAGCCGCCGCGGTCCGATGGTCGAGATCCACGATGCATCGGAAGAGGGCGGAGCGGGCGCGATTTTCGGATTCATGGGTATTCCGGCATCGGCGCGCAGGGACCAGGCGGCGCTGCGGGACGCGACGTTGGCGCAATTGGGGCGGTTGTTCGGGGCGGAGGCCGCGACGCCGCTGAGCCTTGCGATCACGGACTGGGCGAATGACCCCCTGACCGCGACGACGCTGGATCAGACGCCATTGACGCATCATCCGACCTATGGATTACCGCGCCCGCTTGCCGACCTGTGGGATGGAGCATTGTTCCTGGGATCGACTGAAATCGCGACGCAGTTCGGTGGCCTGGTGGAAGGTGCGCTGGAGGCGGCGGAGGAGGTCTTTGCCAAACTCCGGGACCGCTAGCGACCCGCTCAGGGCACCATGCCCTTTATGGCCGTGATATGCGCAGCCTCTCCGGCAGCCAGGTCGTGCGCCGCCGCCACCGGGTCGGGCGTGATGCGGTCGATCAGCCCGAAGGCCAGCGCCTCGGATGCGTCGAGGCGCGCGCCGCCCGCAAGGATCAGCTTGGTGCGGGCCGGACCGATCAGTCGCGCCATGCGGGCAGGGTCCGAGGGTTGCGGAAGATAGCCCAGCCTGGCGACCGGATAGAAGAACGTCGCCTGTGGCACCGAAAGTCGGATGTCGCAGGCCAGTGCCATGCCGAAGGCTCCGCCTGCCAATGTGCCGTTCAGCGCGGCAACGGTCAGGCATGGCAATGCCGCGATGGCCGATGACAGGTCTTCCCAAAGCGGCGAAGTGGCAAGGCCTGCGCGGGCCTCTTCCAGATCGGCCCCGGCGCTGAATACTTTCGCGCCCGTTCCGGTCAGGATCAGCAGGCGCAGGTCGGTGGCGTCGCGGACATGGCCGATCAGGGCCGACAGCATCGCGGCGGTCAGGGAATTGGCCCTGTCCGGGCGATCCAGCGTCAGGGTCAGAACATCGGCGTCGCAGTCGGCGCGGATCACAACAGGCCGATCCGGGCGCGCAGGCCTTCGTCGCGCAGCGACAGCTCGGTGCCGCGAAATTCGTCCGCATCGGGGCCACACATCCAGACCAGTGCCTGCGCCACCCATTCGGGCGGGATGTGATCGGACCAGTCCAGTTCGGCCACAGGCCCCACGCCCGAGGCCTTGATCTCGCGCTGCATCTGCGTGGCGACGGTACCCGGTGACAGGCCCATGACGCGCAGGGTTTCGCCGTGTTCGACGTGACATGCCTCGGTCAGCATCTTTGCGCCCGCCTTGGATGAGCAATAGGCCGACCAGCCCGCCAACGCACGGTGTGCGGCCCCCGAACTGATAGTGATGATCGTGCCTGCCCCTTCCGCCATCATGATCGGCAGGGCGGCACGCATCCCGTGATAGACCCCCTTGAGGTTTACATCGATCGCCGCACTCCAGTCGTCGGGGTCGGTGTCCATCAAGGGGCCGATAGGATCGATGACACCGGCGTTGCCGATCACCACGTCCAGCGAGCCGAAGGCCTCGACCGCGGCGTCGGTAGCGCGCGCCATTTCCGACCAGCTGGCGACATCGCAGGGGATCGCCAGCGCGGTCTTGCCGATTTCGCCTGCAAGGTCGGCGATGGCCCCGGTGCTGCGCGACAGAAGGGCGACGTTGGCACCCTTGGCGGCGAAAGCGCGCGCAGCGGCGGCCCCGATGCCACGCGATGCGCCGGTTATCAGAACGGTCTTCGCGGAAAGGTCAGGCATGGTTTCCCCCTGTTGACCCCGCCTTCGGGGTCGGATTTGGTATCTGTGACATTGATAGAGGAACCTTGAGCATGCTGAAATACACCATTCCGGGTGCGGCCGCGTTATTGCTCGCGACGGCCCCACAGGCTTGGGCGCTGGATGCCCAGACCCTCTGGTCCGATTGGCAGGACGTCTACAGCCGGTTCGGAGGCACGCTGACGGCCGCATCGGAGGAGTATTCCGGCGGCACGCTGACCCTGACGGATGTGACATACGAAACCGTCATGGGCGAGGTCACCAACACGGCAGGCTATGGCACCCTGACATTGGTCGAGCAGGACGACGGCAGCGTCGTGATCGAGATTCCGGCGACAGTCGAAACCACCAGCGTGACGGAAACGGATGGCGTGTCCATCGAGCAGACCATGCGCATGATCCAGGATGGCCTGACTGTGGTGGCGCGCGAAGAGGATGGCACCCGGACCTACGACATGGCGGCGGACAGCATCACTGTCGAGATCGACACCGAAGCCCAGGCGGATGAAGAGAGTATTTCTCCGGGTGTCGTGACGGTGGCGATGTCGAATGTCGCCTCGGTCTATCGCTCGGACGTGGACGCAGACGGTGCCTTTTCGCAGACGCTGGCGGCCGATACGATGACGGTCCAGGCCGCGATGGAAGACGACACCGGCGGCACTGTCGACGTCAGCTATGGCATGACCGGAATCACATCGGATCTTGCCGGAAATTACGGTGACGCGCCGACCGGTCCCATCCTGGGTCTTTCGGATATGGGGGTCACCTATGGCGGTGACATGACACACAGCGGCAGCACCCTGTCGGTTGCGGGCGACGGTCCCGATGGCCCGTTCCGTCTTGATGGCACGTCGGAGGCGGGCACGCTCACGCTGGACCTCGGAGCAGATGCGCTGACGTATTCCCTGACATCGACCGGCGGCGATATGGTCGTCCAGGTGCCAGGATTTCCGGTTCCGGTGAACATCTCGATGGCCGAACTTGCCAGTGGCTTCCAGATTCCGGTCGGCGCGCCCGGCGAGGAGCAGCCCTTCGGCATGACCGTCACCCTGCGCGATCTCATGGTGGACGATATGCTCTGGGGGCTGTTCGACCCCACGGGACAATTGCCGCGCGACCCCGCCACGCTGATCCTCGATCTGGACGGCACGGCGCTGATGTCCGTGGACCTGTTCGGTAACCCCGATGCGATGGCGAACCTGCAAGGTCCGCCGGGCGAATTGAAGACGCTGGCGATCAACCAGATCCTGTTGACCCTGGCCGGGGCCAGCCTGCGCGGATCGGGCAGTCTGGATTTCCCGACGTCGACCCCCATACCCGAACCGGTAGGCAAAATCGACCTGGCACTGGATGGCGGTTTCGCCCTGATCGACAAGATCGTGGCGCTGGGATTCATTCCTGTCCAGCAGGCCGCCTTCGTCAAGGGCATGGCCGGTGCGGTCGCGAAACCCGTGGGCGACGACCAACTGGAATCGACGATCGAGTTCCTTCCGGGCGGGGGCATCAGCGCCAATGGTCTGCCGCTGAAGTAACGTCGATCAGACGACAGGCAGGCGCTCCGTGGCAACGCGGGGCGTTTTGCATGTGGCGCGGTGGCCTTGTTCGCAGGCGGTGGCAAGGCTACCTGAGGGACAACCATGAAGGCTGCGCCATGACCGATCTCTCCCATCTGACCGAAGCCCTTCTGCACGCCGCCCGCAAGGCCGGGGCCGAGGCGGCGGATGCGCTTGCGGTGGACGGCACCTCGGTTTCGGTCGATGTGCTGCGCGGCAAGCTGGAACACGCGGAGCGGTCCGAGGGCATTGAGATCGGGCTGCGCGTTTTGATCGGCAAGCGGCAGGCCTGCGTTTCGGCTTCGGACATCAGCACCGCGACGCTGGAAATGATGGCCGAACGCGCCGTCGCCATGGCCCGCGAAGCGCCGGAAGACCCCAATATCGGGCTGGCGGACCCCGATATGCTGGTGCGCAATTGGGATGTCGCCCGGCTTGATCTGGTCGACGACAGCCCGGCGCTGTCGCCTGCCGATCTGCAGGATATGGCCGCACGGGCCGAGGCCGCGGCGCTGGCCGTGAGCGGTGTCAGCCAGGTGTCGGCAGCGGGCGCGGGATATGGCGACAGGCGTGTGCATCTGGCGGCAACGAACGGATTCGCAGGTGGCTATCGTCGAACGGGCACATCGCTGTCCTGCGTCGCGATCACTGGTGAGGGCGCGAAGATGGAGCGGGATTACTACGGTGACAGCCGTATCCACCGCGCCGATCTGGACAGCCCCGAAGACGTGGGCCGTATCGCGGGCGAACGCACGGTCGCGCGGGCCGGGTCGACCAAGCCGCCCACTGGCGCGTTTCCCGTAATTTATGATGAGCGGGTCGCGGGTCAGTTGATCGGGCATCTGTTGTCGGCGGTGAACGGCGCTTCGGTGGCGCGGGGCGCGACATTCCTGCGCGATGCCCTGGGACAGCAGATCCTGCCCGCGCACCTGTCATTGATCGAAGACCCGACCTTGCCGCGCATGTCGGGCAGCCGACCGTTCGACGGCGAAGGCCTGCCGGTCACAGCACGCGATATCGTGGCGGACGGCATGCTGACGGGCTGGACGCTGGATCTGGCGACCGGGCGCAAGCTGGGCATGGCCAGCACCGGCAATGCCGCGCGCGGCACATCGAACCCGCCCGCTCCGTCGGTCACCAATGTTCGGCTGACTCCGGGCGATGCCACGCGCGAGGATTTGCTGGGGCAGATGGGGGCGGGTCTTCTGATCACCTCGATGATCGGGTCGTCGATCAATGCCACCACCGGAGATTATTCGCGCGGGGCCAGTGGCTTCTGGGTCGAGAATGGCCGGATCGTGCGGCCCGTGAACGAATGCACCGTGGCTGGCAATCTGCGCGATATGCTGATGACGCTGATCCCGGCGAACGATGCGCGGCGGCACGTCGGACGACAGGTCCCGTCCTTGCTGGTCGAAGGGCTGACGATTGCCGGTGGCTGATGCCGCGCTCGGCGCGGACCTGTCGCTTCTGGCCGATGCCGCCCGCGCTGCCGGACGGATCGCGCGCAGGCATTTCGGCAATGGTCCCGAGACATGGGACAAGGGCGATGGCCAGGGCCCGGTGACCGAGGCCGATCTGGAAATCGACACCATGCTGCGTCACGACCTGCTGGCCGCGCGACCTGGTTACGGCTGGATGTCCGAAGAAACCGCCGATGGACCGGAACGCCTGGATGCCACGCGACTGTTCATCGTCGATCCCATCGACGGAACGCGCGCATTCATCGACGGCTCCCGCGATTTCAGCCATGCTTTGGCTGTGGTCGAGAACGGGGTGCCGATCGTCGCGGCGATCTTTGTTCCGATGAAAAACCGGTTGTATCTGGCCGCGTCTGGCCAGGGTGCGACGCTGAACGGTGTTGCAATCCGGATGTCTGGCCGAGCCGGTCTGGACGATGCAACCGTGCTGGGCAGCAAGCACAACTTTCACGACACCCATTGGACCGGTGGACGCCCCCCGGTTCTGCAACGGTTCGTGTCGTCGCTGGCTTACCGCATGGCTCTGGTGGCCGAAGGGCAATACGATGCGATGATCGCCCTGCGTCCAACCTGGGAATGGGACATCGCCGCCGGTGGCCTGATCGTGACCGAAGGGGGGGGGCGGGTCGCGGACAGACGGGGCCTCCCACTGCGGTTCAACAACCCGCATCCCCAATTGGATGGCATCGTGGCTGGAACGCCCGTCGTTGCGGATGCCCTGCTGAACCGGCTTGTCCCTGTTTCCCCTGCCCGGCGGACACGCTAGATCAGGACAAAGCAATACCTTGAGGAGGCCGATATGGTCCAACGCCTGCATCTTGTTTTCGGTGGTGAGCTGGTAAACCCCAGTTCGACGCAATTCGCGGACATGGACAACATCGACATCGTCGGCCTGTTCCCCGATTACGCCAGCGCCTATGATGCCTGGAAGGGCGCGGCGCAACGCACCGTGGACGACGCCCATGCCCGGTATTTCATCGCCCATATCCATCGTCTGCAGGACGAGGAATCTGCCGTATCGGCGACCGAGGAACCGGGCTGACACCATGTCACGATCCGTTCTTCTGGGCGCGTATCTCATGCTGACGGGTCGCGCCTCTTTCGGCGAGCGCATTCTTCGCAGGCGCCTTGCGAGAGGTAAGGAAAATGCCTCTCGTCTGGACGAACGTCGCGGGATTGCGTCGCTGCCCCGCCCCGATGGGCCATTGATGTGGCTGCACGCGGCGAGTGTCGGTGAAAGCGTGTCTCTGCTGGAAATGATCCGCCGCCTGGGCGAGGAACGGCCCGACCTGTCGTTTCTTATCACGACCGGCACCACGACGTCGGCGCAGGTTCTGATCGGCCGGATCCCGGCACGTTCCGTGCATCAGTTCGTGCCGCTGGATATTGGTCCGTGGGTGCGCCGGTTTCTGGATCACTGGACCCCCGATCTGGTCGTTCTGGCCGAAGGAGAAATCTGGCCTACGCTGCTGCTGGAGAGCGGCAAGCGCAACATTCCCGTCGTCATGATCAACGCTCGGATGACACATCGCGCGCATGGGCGCTGGCGCATGGCACGGCAAGCGGCCCGGCAGATGATGGCGCAGATCCGTCACGTTCAGGCACAGGATCAGGTAACCGCGAACCGCCTTGTGTCGCTGGGCCTGCCGGAAACGCGGATCGAGGTAACGGGCACGCTCAAGGAAGGCTCTGCCGCACTGCCGCATAATGAGACGGAGCGGGTGCACTTGGCCGCCGCCATCGCGGGCCGTCCCTGCTGGTTGGCTGCCTCCACCCACGAGGGCGAGGAGGCGATGGCCGCCACCGCCAACAAGCTGGCCCTGCGGTCCTGGCATAAACTGCTGCTGGTGATCGCGCCGCGCCACCCCGAACGGGGCATCGGTATCGTCGCTGGTCTGCGGTCGGGCGGCTGGAAGGTCGCACAGCGGTCGGCGGACGAGCCGATTTTACCGGACACCCAGATCTATGTCGCGGACACGATGGGCGAGATGGGACTTTGGTATCGCCTCTGTCCCGTCAGCTTCGTCGGCGGATCACTGGTGCCGATCGGAGGACATAACCCGTTCGAACCGGCGGCCCTGGGTAGCGCCATCCTGCACGGGTCCAGTGTCGAGAATTTCGCCGACATTTACGCTAGGCTGTCCAGTGCAAAGGCCGCGGTCGTCGTGTCCGAACAATCGCTGGGCGAGACCGTAGCACGGATACTCGAACCGGACGAAGCCGCGAAGATGGCGCATGCCGCATGGGCGGTCTGTTCCGAAGGCGCGGAGGTCACGGAAAAGGCGATGGACCTGCTGATGGCAATGCTCGACGAGGTCGATTGATGCGCGCGCCGCGCTTCTGGTGGCGCCCTGCCGGTCTGGCTGCGATGCTGCTGTCGCCGCTGGGTGCGCTTTATGCTGCCGGAACGGCCCGACGGGTGGCGCAAGATGGCGTGACCGTCGGCGTCCCGGTGATCTGCGTCGGCAACCTGACGGCGGGCGGCACGGGCAAAACGCCCACGGTGATCGCGGTTGCCGAGCGGTTGGCGGCCCGCGGCATAGCGGCGCACATCGTGTCGCGCGGATACGGCGGGCGGCTGACTGGCCCGGTGCAGGTCGATCCGACCCGCCACGAAGCCGCCGATACTGGGGACGAACCGTTGTTGCTGGCGGCCTTCGCGCCGACATGGGTGGCCCGAGACAGAGCAGTGGGGGCGCGCGCCGCCGCCGCGGCCGGGGCGCAGGCCATCATTCTGGACGATGGGTTCCAGAACCCATCCATCGTCAAGGATATCTCGATCGTGGTGGTCGATGCCGGTGTCGGGTTCGGCAACGGGCATGTAATTCCTGCGGGACCGTTGCGCGAACCCATTGCGACGGGACTGGCGCGGGCCGATCTGACGCTGACCATCGGGCGTGGCGATGTGGCCCTGCCCGACCCGCCGCCGCGTCTGCGTGGGCATCTGGAGCCATTGGCAACCGGAATGGACTGGCGGGACCAGCCGGTGTTTGCCTTCGCTGGCATCGGTCGGCCGGAGAAGTTCTTCGAGACGCTGCGCGATCTGGGGGCCGATATTCGCGGCACGGCGTCGCTGGCCGATCATCAGCCCCTTGGCCCTGCCTTGCTGAAACGTCTGGGAGATCGGGCGGCCAGGCTGTCGGCGCAGCCGGTGACGACGGAAAAGGACGCCGTGCGGCTGCCCGCTGCGCTGCGTGGCAGGGTGATGACGGTTCCGGTCCGGTTGGTGTTGGAGGACTGGATGCCGTTCGACACCGCACTGCACCAGGTCGGCCTTTGACGAATAGCAGACTACAAAAACGAACGGCCCTGGGCGTCACAAAGATCGGAGTTTAGCTGGCAGCGGCGTCGATCAAAGTACCGATCTGCGTCAGACTCATGTTGCCTGCGGACAATTCCCCATTGATCAGGAATGACGGCGTAGACCGGATATTGTCGGCGTCTGCGTTTGCCTCATACCAGGACACAAGGCTCTGGGCCAGATCGGCATTGTTCAGGCAGGCGTCCACCTCCTCCTGCGACAGACCGGCCTGCACGCCAATGCGTTTCAGACTGTCTGCGACGGCGGCGGCATCACCCTGACGCGCCCATTCGCGCTGTGTCCGGTAAAGGATGTCGGCCACGCTCATGTAGCGATCTGGTCCCGCACACCGCGCGACCATCGCCGCCCAGAGGCCATAGCGGTCGAAAAACACTTCGCGGTAGGTGAAGTGCACCTTGCCGGTATCAATGTAATCGCGCTTGAAATCCTTGTAGGTATCGTTGTGGAAATTGGCGCAGTGCGGGCAGGTGAAGCTGGCGTATTCAATGACTTTCACCGGCGCATTTTCGTCACCGAGAGTGATGTCCTCGATCTGGACCGCCGTGCCCTGCGCATTGGCCGCACCAATTCCCACAAGTCCCGAAAGGGCGGTCTGCCCGCCCCGCAACAGATTGAAGACACTGCCTCCGGCCACAAGGCCCATGCCGGTCAACGCCAGAATGTTGCGCCGTGTGATCATGTCCGTCTCCTCGTGCGGGCCTGCGATGGCGCAGTCAAAGCCCTTGTTTCGATATGATATTGGCCGCCAGTTGTTCAAGGGACCGGCGCAATCCTTCGTCGCCCACGCCCTGCGCCTGTTCGCGCGCAAGGGTTCGGGCCTGTTCGCTGGGTAGAACGCGCGGTTTGGGCTTTGGCGCGAATTCCGCCTGCCCCTCGGCAAAGCCGGTGGGCGCGGTCTGAGTGATGTCGATGCGGCTGATGGCGCGGTAGCCGTAACAGGCATTCACCCGTTCGATGATCTGCGGCAGACGCATCTGAAGCATCGGAGCCTGCGCCCCGGTCGTCAGCAGGGTCAACACCGCGCCGAAACCGCCCCGTGGAAAGCCCACTTTGACGGGTCGGCAGATCGTGGCCGTATCGGCCCCGGCGATTTCCGCCCAATGCGTCAGCAGGCGCGTTTCCGAAAACCCGCGCTTTTCGCCCATGCGCTTGATGTCGCGCTCGACCAGTGTCGAGACACGGCGCGCGGATTTGCGAAAGCGGGTCATGGCTGCGGGGTTCCTCCTGTGGTCGCGGCATCCTACATCAGCGGCAGGATCAGGAACAGGAACAACCTCTACGATGTATGATCGACGGACGGACGCCTTGCGCGATTGGTATGCGACGCAGGCACGCGACCTGCCTTGGCGTGTGCCTCCGGGGTCGGACACCGTTCCGGACCCCTATCGCATCTGGCTGTCCGAGGTCATGCTGCAACAGACCACCGTAGCTGCCGTGAAGGCGTATTTCGCCCGCTTCACGACGCTTTGGCCCACGGTGCGCGACCTTGCCGCAGCCGAGGATACCGATGTGATGGCGGCCTGGGCCGGTCTTGGATACTATGCGCGTGCCAGGAACCTGTTGAAATGCGCGCGGGCCGTGGTGGCGGACCATGACGGGCAGTTCCCGGAATCCGAGACCGACCTGCTGACCCTGCCCGGCATCGGGCCTTATACGGCGGCGGCGATTGCGAGCATTGCCTTTCAGACCCGTGCCGTTGTCGTCGACGGCAATGTGGAACGGGTAATGGCCCGGCTGGGTGCCATCGAGACGCCCTTGCCCGCGGCCAAACCCCAGATCCGGGTGTTGGCCGATCTACTGACGCCTGACGAACGCCCCGGCGACCATGCCCAGGCGGTGATGGACCTGGGTGCAACGATCTGCACACCGAAATCGCCCGCTTGCTTTCTGTGCCCGCTGCGCGACGATTGTGCGGCGCGCAAGCTGGACATCGCCGAGTGCCTGCCGCGCAAGATGCCCAAGGCCGCGAAACCCGAGCGGCGCGGCTATGTCTATCTGGCGCGGCGCGGCAAGACCTGGCTGGTGGAGACGCGCGCGCCCAAGGGCCTCTTGGGTGGAATGCTGGCATTTCCGACCTCGGACTGGTCCGACAGGCCGATCCCCGCCGCGCCGTTCGACGCCCATTGGCAGGAACGCGGTGAGGTGCGGCACACGTTCACGCATTTCCACCTGACGCTGAAAGTGCTGACCACGATGGCCCCCGGCAACCCGGACCGGGGCAGGTTCGAAGCGCTGGACCCCGACGCCCTACCGACGCTGTTCGCCAAGGCGCACAAACTGGTGACGTAGCGTTTCCCTTCTCACGCTTGAGCCAAAGCGCCCGGAAGCGTAAATTTGCAGGAATTCAGGGGCTACCACAGCCCGGAGCTGTCGCGACCGATGACCATTACGACAATCCCCCCGGCGCGAATGGCGCGCCCCTTGGCGGCACTGCCTTTCTGGATGTCGCTGACCATGGTGCCGATCATCTGGGTCGGTGCGGTGCAAGGCGGCGTCTGGGTCGTGGCGATGCCGATCTATGCCTGGGTGGTCTATACAATCCTCGACATGATTGCCGGGTTGGAGGAGGGCAATGCCGACCCGGACATGGATCGGTCGCGGCTGGGCTGGTACCGTGCGATTACGCTGATCTGGGCGCCGGTGCAGTTCGTCAAGCTGTTCGGTCTGATCTGGTACGTTACCCGCGCCGATCATTTGTCCGCATTGGAGATGTGGGCGCTGTTCTTCGGGATGGGCGTCGTGTCGGGCACGATCGGCATAAACTACAGCCACGAATTGATGCACCAGAGACCCAGGCTGGACCGCTGGCTAGGCGATATCCTGTTGGCGATGGTTCTGTATTCCCACTTCCGCTCCGAACACCTGCTGGTCCATCATCGCTATGTCGCCACGCCGCGCGACCCGGTCACGGCGCGATATAACGAAGGCTTTCACCGCTTCTTTCCCCGTGTGCTGCGTCAATCGCTTGTGTCCGCCTGGAAAGCCGAGGCGGCGATGCTGGCACGCAAGTCGCTTCCGGCATGGGATCTGTCGAACCCGTTCTGGCGCTACGCTGCGTTGCAGGGCGGGATGCTTCTGCTGGCCATTCTGCTGGGCGGTTGGGTCGGGATTGTTCTGTTCCTCGTGCAGGCGGCAACGGCGATCTGGCAGTTGGAGCTGGTGAATTACATCGAGCACTATGGCCTGACCCGGCGCCATCTTGGCGGCGGCAAATACGAGCCTGTGCGCCCGCACCACAGCTGGAATTCTGCACAGAAGGCATCGAACTGGCTGCTGATCAATCTGCAGCGCCATTCCGACCACCATTATAAACCGGATCGACCGTTTCCCCTGTTGCAGACCTATTCGGAAGACGAGGCCCCGCAATTGCCTGCCGGTTATCCGGTGATGACAGCGGCAGCGATGATACCGCCGCTCTGGCGTCGGATGATGAACCCCAGGGTCCGGGCGTGGCGACGGCAGTACTATCCCGATATCGAAGACTGGTCGGCCTACAAAGCGGCGACGAACCCGCTGCCGCGCTAGGTGCCCGACTGTCGGATGAATCGCCACAGATAGATGCCAACCGCCCCTATCAGGACGGCGGTTCCGACCGGATCAATCCAACCCGATACCTTTTCGTATTGCGATTGCAGCACGTATCCCAGCGCAGCCAGACCGCCGATCCAGACAAGGCTGCCCAGCGTCGTATAAACCAGAAACCGACCCAGAGGCATCCGCGCGACCCCTGCGGGCACAGAAATCAGGGTGCGGACACCCGGCAGGAAGCGTCCGATCAGGACGGCCAGTCCTCCGTGACGCTGGAACCACAGGGTGGCGGCATCCACGTCACTGGCCGACATCGTGAGCCAGCGACCGTGACGTTCGGCAAAGTTGCGCAAACGGACCGGACCGATCCTGAACCCGACCCAATACCAGAATGTCGCGCCCAGAACCGATCCGAACGTGCCAACCAGGATAACGATCGGCAGCATGAATTGCCCCCGCGCGGCCAGAAATCCGGCCAGCGGCATGACAACTTCGGACGGAATCGGGGGAAATACGTTCTCGATAAACATCAAAAACGCGACGCCAAGGTATCCGCCCTGCGACATGGCGGCGGCGATCCATTCAAACATTAGCAAGGTCCCTCAACGTTCGACCCCAACGCGGCAAGACGCGTTTCAGTTGCCCTTGCGCAGATTGTCGAAGGACCGGAGTTCGCCGATCAAGGCATCCATCTGGTCCACCGGGATCATGTTCGGTCCGTCTGAAGGAGCACTGTCCGGGTCCTGATGGGTTTCGATGAACAACGCCGAGATCCCCACTGCGCAAGCCGCCCGCGCCAACACCGGCGCGAATTCACGCTGCCCGCCCGACGTCGTGCCCTGTCCGCCGGGTTGCTGCACCGAATGCGTCGCGTCGAAGACGACCGGGTATCCCGTGCGCTCCATCACCGGCAGGCCACGGAAATCGCTGATCAGCGTATTATAGCCGAAGCTGGTGCCACGGTCACAGAGCATGATCTTTTCATTGCCGGTCGAGGCGACCTTGGCCGCGACGTTCTCCATATCCCACGGGGCAAGAAACTGACCCTTCTTGATATTGATGGCACGGCCGGTTTCGCCCGCCGCCAGCAGAAGATCGGTCTGCCGCGACAGAAACGCAGGGATTTGAAGCACGTCGCAGACCTGCGCAGCGGGGGCGCAATGGTCGGGAAGATGCACGTCGGTCAGAACGGGGCAGCCGAACTCGGCCTTTATCTGGTCGAGGATGCGCAAGCCCTCCTCCATCCCCAGACCGCGCTGCGTTCCGATCGAGGATCGGTTGGCCTTGTCATAGCTGGCCTTGAAGATGAACCGCGTGCCCGTCGGTGCGCAGGCGGCAGCGATCCGTTCGGCCATCATGCGGGCGTGGTCAAGCGACTCCAACTGGCAGGGGCCGGTGATCAGGGCAAAGGGATGCGACCCACCGACCGGAATGCCGGAGACGTCGATGACCTTCGAGGCGATGGGATCCATGGCTCAGGCTCCTGCAAGGACGGATTCGATACGCGCGATGTCTTCGGGGTTGTTCAATTCCCAGAACAGGCGACCCCTGGCGTCGACTTCGACGCAGGCGACGGTCGCGCCGTTTTCCAGGAACCGCAACTGTTCCAGCCCTTCGCGAGCTTCCAACGGACCCTCGGGCCACGACATATAGGCGCGCAGGGCGTCGGGGCGATAGGCATAGACGCCGACGTGGTGGAACACCGGCACCGGATCGGGGATCTTGCCGGGCGCGATATAGGGAATGACTTCCTTGCTGAAATACAGCCCATGCAGATTGGTGTCGAACACCGCCGTTGTGCCGCCGACGCGACCGGCTTTGCGGTCCTCTATGAACATATCGTAGGTCTGCCGGTCACAACGCAGGACCGGAGTGGCGACCTGCGCCGTTGTATCGTCTTTCATTCGGTCGATCAGCGCTTCGACGAACCAGGGCGGCGTCAGCGGCGCATCGCCTTGCAGGTTAACGATCAGGTCGGCGTCAACCTGCGCCAACGCCTCGGCACAGCGTTCGGTGCCGTTGGTGGCCTCGGACGACGTCATCAGAACGGACGCGCCGAAACCTTCCGCCGCGTTGCGGATGCGGTCATCGTCGGTCACGACATGAACGGCATCGATACCGCCAACCTGCAATGCCGCTTCCCAGGTCATCTGGATCAGGGACTTTACCGTTCCGTCCTTCTGGCGAAGTTCGGCCAGCGGTTTGCCCGGATACCGGGTCGAGGCATAACGCGCCGGGATCATCAGAACGGTCTTCATGCGACACCTGCCCGCAAAAGATCATGGATATGGAGGATGCCGACCGGCACATCACCGTCACAGACAATCAGGACGCTGATCTTTCGTTCATTCAGGATCGCAAGCGCCTTGGCAGCCAGCATGTCAGGCGGCACCGTCAGCGGGTCGCGCGTGGCAACATCGCCAGCCGTCCGGTCCATCAGGTTCGCCATGTTGCGCCGCAAGTCGCCGTCAGTGATGATACCGCGCAACACGCCATCGGCGACGACAGCCCCGATGCCGAATCCGCCCGCCGTCATTGTCAGCAGCGCGTCCGGCATCGGCGTATCGGGGGACACGGTCGGCACCTTGGTATGCATCAGCTTTTCGACCCGCGCCATCTGTGCACCCAGTTTGCCGCCGGGATGGAAAACGCCAAAATCCTCGGGGCGGAATTTGCGACGCCGCAACAGAGCCACGGCGAGCGCATCGCCCAGAGCCAGCGTCAGCGTTGTCGATGTTGTCGGGACCATGCCGATGCCGCAGGCTTCGGGCAGGGCCGGAATGGTCAGATGATGGTCGGCGGCGCGCATCAGGGTAGACAAAGGCCTGGACGAGAGCCCGATCAGCGGCACGCCGAAGCGGCGCGTGTGTTCAATGATGTCCCGCAGCTCAACCGCCTCGCCGGAATTCGAGAGCATGAGAACAGCGTCGTCGCCGCTGATCATACCCATATCGCCGTGACTGGCCTCGGCCGGATGCACGAACAGCGCGGGCGTGCCGGTGGATGCCAGCGTGGCCGCGATCTTGCGGGCGATGTGGCCGGATTTTCCAATGCCCGTAACAATGACCCGACCCGGCAGTGTCGCGATAAGGTCGACCACGGCATCGAAATCGGGGGGAAGGTTATCGGCCAACACGGATAATGCCGCGGCCTCGGTTTGCAAGACCTCTCGGCCGGTATCAGTCGCATCGCTCATGCGCTTGCAGATAGGCCGGGGGCGGCGGTCACGCAACTAGAGTTGCAGGTGTCGGTCCGGGTGCACCATCGCGTTGATACGGGCGACATGCTCGGGCAGGCACTTGGTCAGGAAATCATACTCCGCCACCACGTGTTCGCGCGCTGCCGGACCCAGATGGGCGAAACGGTCCGGATCGCCCAACACTTCGCTCACCTGTGCGGCCAGCGCGTCGGGCGACAGGAAGTCGACCAGCAGCCCCGTCTGGCCATGTGTGATCGCCTCGCGCACCGGGGCCACGTCGGACGCTACGACAGTTGCCTGCATCGCCATCGATTCCAGCAAAGACCACGACAGCACGAAAGGCATCGTCAGATAGATGTGGCACCGGCTGATCTGCACGACGCGCTGAAAGTCGGCATAGGGCACCTGCCCCAGAAAATGCACGCGGGACCAGTCGACCAGATGGCCCACCTCGCGCTCCAGTTCCGCCCGGAACCCCCCCTCGGCCTGACTGGCCTTTCCGTAACTGGTGCCCGATCCGCCGACGATCAGGGCACGGGCCTTCGGGCGGGCCTTCTGAATTGCGGGCAGCGCGCGCATGAAGGTGTGGAAGCCGCGCGTGCGCTCCATATTGCGGGCCAGATAGGTAAATACCTCGTCGTCGCGGGTAATACGCCCCGCGCGGCCAAGGTTCAGCGTGACATCCGCGTCGGGCAACAGGCGGTCGGTGCGGATGCCATCGTGGCAGACGTAAAGCTTGTCGTGGAACGATTGCGGAAACGTATCGCGTTGCCACCGGGTCGGTGCCAGCCCCTGATCAACGGCGTGGATATTACTGTTGGGAACGGCGTTCCGTGCCTGCAGCAGATAGGACGAAGCCGCGCCGGGCGGATCATCGGGGTCAAAGCCGACGGGACCGCCATCGGACAGGTAGTAATACTCGAAAAACCCCAGGATCGGCACATCCGGAAGGACGTGTTTCAGGAACAGCAACTCGCCCCATCCGGTGTGTCCAAGGATGATATCGGGCACGAAACCCTCGTCCCGCAGAACGGCGGTCGCCTGCGCGGCGGCGTATCCATAGCCCACCGCCTCCTCCCATGTCTTGGACAGACCATAGGCGTTCTTGGCCGGGGTGTGGTGAGGTTTGTAGACCACCTTTCGCACGCCCGGCATGTCGGGAAGGTTTCGGCGTTGCGTCAGGAATACCAGTTCGTGCGTGCCTTGTGCGACCAGCCAATCCAGCATTTCACGGTATTGGCCCGGCATGTTCTGGTGGACGAACAGGATCTTCATCGCGACCGCCTCAGCGTCCCACGGCGTCGTAAGCCTCGAACCCGGCAGCCAGCGCGTCGGCACGGTTATACACGTTCCGCAGATCCGCCAGACGCGGGACAGCCATCGCCGCAGACAGGCGCGACAGGTCGAGCGCGCGGAACTCGTTCCATTCGGTCAGGATTACGATCAGATCGGCACCATCGGCGGCGGTATAGGGATCGGTGATCCAGGCCACGCCGGGCAGCAACGCCTCGCCCTCGCGGAACCCTTCGGGATCGACGACCCGAACTCGCGCCCCGCTGCCGACCAGCGTGGGCACGATCGTCAGGCTGGGGGCCGCGCGCATGTCGTCGGTGTTCGGCTTGAACGTTACGCCCAGAACGACAACGGTCTTGCCGTTGAAACTGCCGTCGCACAGGTCGCGGAGTTTTTCGAGCATTCGGGTCTTGACCCCTTCGTTGACGCGTATCACCGCTTCTGTGATCTGCATCGGGACGGCATGTTCCTGTCCGATCCGGGCCAAAGCGGCAGTGTCCTTGGGAAAACAGGAGCCCCCATAGCCGGGTCCGGCATGCAGGAACTTGTTGCCGATGCGACCGTCCATCCCCATCCCTTTGGACACCTTCTTGACGTCCGCGCCGACCTTTTCACACAGGGCCGCGATTTCGTTGATGAAAGTGATCTTGGTCGCGAGGAAAGCATTGGCCGCGTATTTGATCATCTCTGCGGATTCCAGGTCGGTGACCATGATGGGAAAATCCCGCAGATACAGCGGTCGATATATGTCGGACATGATCTTTTCTGCCCGCTCGGATTCCACGCCCACGACAACGCGGTCGGGGCGCATGAAGTCGTCGATGGCCGCGCCTTCACGCAGGAATTCCGGGTTGGAGGCGACATCGAAGTCGGCGTCGGGTGCTGCTGCACGGACGGCTTCCGCGATCTTGCGGTTGGTGCCGACAGGAACGGTGGATTTGGTGACGATCACGGCATGACCGGTCAGCGCCTGCCCGATTTCGGCGGCGGCGGCCATCACATAGGTCAGATCGGCGTGACCATCGCCCCGGCGGGTCGGTGTGCCCACTGCGATAAATACTGCATCCGCGCCATCGACAGCGGCTTTCAGGTCAGTCGTGAATGACAGCCGCCCGGCGGTGACGTTGCGATTCATCAGATCATCGAGGCCTGGTTCGAAGATGGGAACGGTGCCGCCCTCCAGCATCTCGATCTTCCTGGGGTCCTTGTCGACGCAGATGACGTCGTGGCCGAAGTCGGAAAAGCAGACACCGGACACGAGGCCGACATAGCCCGTGCCGATCATGGCGATACGCATGTGAAATCCTTCGAATTGTCTTCTGCCCAAACCGGCTTGTCGCGATCCATCATGGCAAGGTTGTGGCGGCAGGGCCATCCGGCAGCGCGAAATCCCCTGTCGATCTTGCAATTATTGCCCGCCCCCTGTCCCTTGTCCGTCACTCCGACCCGCCAAGAGGTCCCGCATGAGCAGTCGCCCCTACCCCGATAGCGCCATCCGGCGCGTTCTGATCGTGGTCGAAAACCTTCCCGTTCCTCTGGACCGTCGCGTCTGGCTGGAGGCGACGTCGCTGACGGCGGCAGGATACGAGGTGTCGGTGATCTGTCCCATGGGGCGCGGCTGGAACAAGACCTATGAATTGATCGACGGCATTCACATCCACCGCCACCCTGCCCCGCCCGAAGCGCATTCCGGCGCAATCGCCTATGCCCGCGAATATGCCCATGCGATCCGGCACTGGTTTCGGTTGGCGCGTGTCATCCGGCAGGAGCGCGGGTTCGACGTGATCCATGGCTGTAATCCACCCGATCTCGTTTTCCTGCTGGCGCTGCGTTACCGCTTGGCCGGGGTGCGATACCTGTTCGACCACCATGACGTCTGTCCCGAATTGTTCGAAGCGAAGTTCGGCAAGCGCGGCCTGCTCTACGGGGTGATGCGCCTGTGGGAACGGATGACATTCGCCTGTGCCCATGTCAGCATCGCCACCAATGAAAGCTTCGCCCGCATCGCACGTGATCGCGGTGGCATGGCCCCCGAAGACGTGTTCGTCGTCCGCTCTGCCCCGCGCATCGAGAAATTTCTGCCCGGAGCGGGCGACCCGGAATATCGCAAGTCAGGCACGATGCTGGGCTGGATCGGCATCATCGGTCAGCAGGAGGGGCTGGAGCTTCTGGTCGAGGCCGTTCGCCATCTGCGCGACATGGGCAAGATCGACGTTCATGTCCTGATCATCGGTTTCGGCCCGCACCAGCCGGTGATCGAGGCAGAGGTCGCACGGGCCGGGCTGACGGACCATTTCACTTTCACCGGCGCGCTTTATGGTGAGGCGATGCTGGGCGCACTGAATGTTATCGACATCGGTGTGGCGCCTGATCCGAAGAACGCGATGAATGATATCAGCACCATGAACAAGGTCATGGAATACATGACGCTGGAAAAGCCCGTGGTGCAGTTCGACCTGACAGAAGGACGGGCGTCCGCCGGGGATGCGTCGCTGTATGCGCGGGCCAATGACCCCCGCGATCTTGCCGACCGGATCGCATGGCTGATGGACAACCCCGATGACGCGCGCGTCATGGGACGGCGAGGGCGTGAAAGAGTGCTGGACAGACTGAGCTGGGACCACTCGGTGCCGCAGCTTCTGGCGGCCTATGAGCGGGTGTTCTCCAAGGATTAGTCCGGCACCAATGGTGCCAGCTTCGGCAGAGCCGCTCGCGCGATTTTCTGGAGTCGCGCCTCGGCCACGTCATCGGCTTCATCTGGACCGATAGGGGTTGTGAACCGCACTATCATCCCGTCGCTGCGCCCCGTCACCAGCCCGTCCCGCACAGCCGAAAACTTGGCCTGCCAATCGCTGGTCATGCGTTTGCCGCGTTGTTCGAACCAATAGATCACCATCTGCCGGTCCAGACCCTTCTGGATGATGGCCCGGTTCACGCCGAAGTTCGCGCCCCCCGCCGTCAGGGTCGAACGATCCAGTGAGGCGATCTCCCACCCGGCGCCGGGCAGGCAAACCTCGGGCGAATGGATGCCGGTGCCATCGGCCTGCCGCGCGTACCACGCGACGAACAACCCGACGCCTGACGTCTCGCCCGGTGCCACGTAATCGGCGACCAGATAGTCGCTTGCCCCCAGCACGCGCGCGACATCCGGGGCCAGTATCCCGCGTCGACCGATCCAGTCGTCCAGTTGCATCGGGTAGGCCGACAAACGCGCCCGTGGCTCCGGCCCGGTGTCGTTTATCGTCAGGTGCAGCGCCGTGATGCCCAGCGTCAGAACCGTCAACATCACAAGAACGCGCGTGCCGCCGATGCTACCCAGCCGCGCGGCCTGTCCGACAAGGCCAGATGTGTCCAGATCCAGCATCGGGCCGCCGACGGGTCGACGTCGTGCCAGAAACGCCGCAACGATCAGAAGAATTGCGATGCACAGCGCAAAGACCACCCAGCCCTGAAAGATATGCAGAAACCCTTGCGCCTGGGCGATGCCATAGCGGTCGACCAGAATGCCGATGATTCCGACGCGGACAGCGTTCAGGATGATCGCCAGCGGCGCGGCCATTGCGAACAGGATCACGCGATGCGCCATCGGCCCGCGGTACAGGATCGCCGTCAGATAGGAGAAACTGAGGATCGGGAACAGGTATCGCAGGCCCGAGCAGGCCTCGGCCACCTGAAGCTGCCAGACGCCCAGATCGATGATCTGTCCGTCCAGGAAAACCGGGATGCCCGCCGCATCCACCAGTGCCACACCGATCTGCGCCGACAGGCCCTGCAACGCGGTCGAGACCTTCCAGTACAGGACCTGCGGCAGGGGCAGCATGAAGATCAGGTGAAAGACCGAGGCCCAATGCCTGCGCCCGCGCGCCCATCCCATCGCAATCAGGACGACGGCCATGACCCATAGGATCATCCCGTATGTCACCAGATCGGGGATCGAGGTGCGCGCGCCTGCCAGGGCAAGGGCCAGCGCCGCAGCACCCAGCAACAGGCCGGGCCAGCGGAGGGGTGCGCGGTCGACGCCAGTTGGGTGGTCGCGCATTTCGCGCAGGAACAGAAACAGCGAAATCAGCGGTATCAGGGGTCCGTGGCTGTATTCGGGCGTGGACCAGGCCTGTCCCAGGGACACGAACCCGGACCAGAACAGAGGTATCACCGCCAGCGTCGCGCCCAGCAGGACGAAGGGTGCAAGCGCAAGGCGTTGCCGCATCATGGCAAGGGGGTCGGCGAACGTCATCGCGTTATCCTCCCAGCGCCTGGAGCTTGGCTTGCGCGGCCCGTGCAACGGGATGATCTTCTGCCGCAAGTGTCAGAACCGTTTCGAACGACGAGCGTGCCTCGTCCGTTTCACCCAAAGTCACAAGCACCTGCCCCAGCCGCAGTTGCACCTGCGGGTCTTGCGGCAGACCCCGTGCGGCGCGGCGCATCAATGGCAAAGCACCGGTTGCATCGCCACGCTGGAACGCGATCCAGCCAATGGTGTCGGAAACGGCGGGATCGGCATTGCCCTGCAACGGCGCGACGATACGGGCCGCCCGTTCAAGTTGCGCCGGGTCCGCACCTTCGGCGGACAGCAGAGTGGCAAGGTTGTTGGCAACGACCGGGTCCGACGCGTTTTCGGCGTACAGGGTTTCCAGAAGTGCGATCGCCCCTGCAGTTTCGCCGATTACATCCAGCCGGTTCGATTCGATCAGGCGGAGCGGGCGCGAGGCAGGATATGCGGCGAGCGCGTTTGCCAGCAGGGCGTCCGCATCGTCGCGGCGTCCCTGACCGGCAAGTAGCGAGAAGAGACGCAGGGCCGGGGTATCGCCTGCCGCAGGCTCATCCAGCAGCGCGCGATATATATCCTCCGCGCCGATGGGGTCGCCTTCGGCCGCATATAGGTCACCATCCAGAAGGCGCAGCGCCACGTCGCCCGGACGCCGCGCCGTCGCGCGATCCATCTGCGCCCGTGCGACATCCAGATCGCCACGCGCGACAAGCCCCGAAATCAGGCGCGTGAAGGCCACCTGACGCCCCGGATCGGCGCTCAGCATACCGTCGACAACGGTCCCGGCCTCCCGACCCTGGCTCAGCAGGAGCGCCGCTTCGATGGTGGCGCGGGCAGATATGGCTTCGGGATCATCAATGCGGCGCAGGCTGGACAGAAGATTCGTCACTCCGGCCCAATCAGATTGGGCCATCCGAAGATCGGCCAGCAGGACGGCGATTCCTATGTCGCCAGGAGCCGCGGAATGCGCGACGTCCAATACCCGTGTTGCAACGAATTCACGTCCCTCAGTCACCAATGCGCGGGCGTAGCGTTCAGATTCGCGCGCCGCGTTGCCCGAGACTTCGGCGGCAGCGGCCAGTTGTTCCAGTGCCAGACCCCGCGTGCCGTCCTGCGCATGGGCTGCGGCCAGTAGCGTCATCAGTTCGGTGTCCCGCGGGCGCTGTGCCAAGGCGTTTCGCAAGTCCACGATCGCGTCCTTCGGACGTTCCTCGTCGATGGCCCATGTCGCACGCAGTTTCAGCGCCTCGATCTCGCCGGGGTCCATCTCCAGCGCGGCATTGACCAGGATACGTGCCGCCGGCCTGTCGCCCAGCCGGTCATGCATGCGTGCCAGCAGCACCTGAACAATGCGCGCTTCGGGTGCGTTGCCCAGATCGTCCAGCATCCGGCGCAGTCCTTCAATTGCGCCATCCCGGTCGCCCATGTCGAAGCGGATCGAACGGTCCATGGCGGCATAGATCACCGCTGCCGGAGAATCGTCCGCTTCGTCGATCAATCGTGACAGTTCGATCAACGCAGCGTCGGAGCCGCGCGTCGATTTCAGGAATCGGACCAGCATCGTCCGCATCGACACGTCGCTGATCGGCGAGCCGTCCGCCAGCGCGCGCAACACGGCTTCCGCGTCGTCGACCCGGCCCCTGGACATATAGCGGGCCACTAGAAGCCCGGCGATCCGGGGATCGTCTGGATAGAGCCGGGCCAGATCCAGTAGCCGGTCCTGTGCCACATCCATCTGGTCGGCGTCGGCAAGCAGGGAAATTCGCAGCAACTGCAACTCGGGCAAACGAGGGTCGGCGGCAAGGGCTGCATCCAGAACAGGTAGCGCCGCAGTCGGGTCGTCGCTTGTGGCTATGTTCTCTATCGCGATGCGCAACAGGACCGGCTGCGCGGGCCGCTGCTCGAGCAAGGCCTGCGCTGAGGCCGATATTTCGTTCTGCCGGGGACGATTGCCTTCACGCCGGGCATTTCGATATCGGACCGCCAGGCGCAGAGCCTGCGTCTCAAGTGCTTCGGCATCAATCTGATCGGCTGCTTCCGCCTGCCGTTCCAACGCGTCCCAGTCGGCGCGCATCAAAGCGATCTCGCCCAGCTTGCTGCGGAATTCCAATGTGTCGGGGAATCGCTCTGACAGCAGGGTGAACTCCTGCTCGGCCTCGCGGATGGTTCCCTGCGCAAGAAAGGCCTGTGCGATGGCCGCACGGGTTTCCGCATCGTCAGAATCTATTTTCAACGCGTTCCGATACTGGATGATCGCGCGCGCCTGGTCGCCGTTGGCGGCGTATTCCAGCCCGCTGCTGCGATATTCTGACAACCTATCCGCATCGGACTTGCAGCCCGATACCAAAACCGCCACAGCCAATGCCGCAGCGCAAACCCTGAAGGGACGCCTGATATTCATTTTATGTGAACCCGTTCTGCTCGGTTCTTATTATGCGACCAGGATGACCGATGACGCGGTCTGCAGCAAACTGTGAGGTCGCGAGGGTGTGGATAAGTCATCGACCTGTGGCGCGCAGGATAACAGCAAACGTCGCTGCAATGATTGCCACATCGGTCCTCAGAGACAGCGCGGCATCGTAGGCACGGTCGAATTCTGCACGCGCGGCAAAGGACGAACTGTTGCGGTCGGAGACCTGCCACGGTCCTGTCAGACCGGGGCGCAGACGGAAATAAGCCTGTCCGGAATACATTTCGCGCTGTTCGGGCAACATCGGGCGCGGGCCGACAAGACTCATATCGCCGGTCAGAACATTCACAAGCTGCGGCAGCTCGTCGAGCGATATCTTGCGAATGAACCGGCCCAGCCATGTGATGCGCGGATCGCGTGTCAGCTTTTGGTCGCGATCCCATTCGGCGCGGGCGGACGGATTGGCGTCAAGATATGCTGCAAGCGCTGCATCGGCATCAATGACCATAGAGCGTAGTTTCCACATCCGGAAACGCCGCCCGCCAAAACCGATGCGATCCTGACAGTAGAATGCCGGGCCGCCATCCAGGACAACCAGCAAGGCGAATACCGCGATCAGTGGCAAGACGACCGGCATCGCCATGAGGACCAGCAGGATGTCCAGGGCGCGCTTGACGTATCGACGATAGCTGACGGAAGACACCGGAGACGCGGGCGCTACAGCAGTTGCGCCGATCATGATCGCCTTGGGGTCGAACTGCATGGTCATCGCGGCGTCTCCGTTCATTCCTGTCGGGGCCATCTCTGGCCCGCGTTAAGAATGAATGTGACGCCCCCGATTGTTCGGTTTATGGCCGATTAACCCTGAATCATGGCGGGTCCGGTGTCATTTCAGGACGGATTGCGGCGCTGCCTTGAAGGTGCCGCGACCTGCCGCTGATTGTTCCTGTCCCCGCCTTAGTCCTGTCCAATTTTACAACAATAAAAGGGGAATAGTTTTGTGTCCCGGCATGTAACCGGAAACAATGGCACCAAAAAACAATGGACTGTTTGGAACCTAGTGATGAGTCAGCTTCAGAGCCTCTACAAGGATCACTTCGGAATGACCGGACGCCCGTTCAGCGGGCTGGCCGATGGTTCCGGTATATGGTGGGGCAAGGCGCACATCCGGGCACAGGCGGCATTGGAATACGGTCTGTTGTCGGCGGCGGCCTTCGTCGTGCTGACCGGTGCCGCCGGATCGGGAAAGACCTCGCTGCTTTTGAACATGATCGAGACCGCGACCGACGATCTGAAGATCGCCATGGTTTCGGGTCTGCGCCGCGGCACCGGATCTGTTCTGCCGTGGATTCTTCAGTCGCTCGGCGAGGATATTACCGGCGATGAGGCCGAAACGGAGCTGCACAGCCGGGTTCAGAACCATTTGATCGGCGAATACGCCGCTGGTTGTCGCGTCGTCCTGATTCTGGACGAAGCGCAAAACCTGTCCACCGATGCATTGGACGAACTGCGCGTGCTGTCGAATATCAACACCGCGCAGGATCAACTGGTGCAGATAGTGTTGTGCGGTCAACCGACATTGCGCGATCATCTTCGTGCGCCAGAAATGGCAGGCCTGGCTCAGCGGGTCGCCGCATGGGGGCATTTGGCCGAACTGGATCGTGCCACGCTCGACGGATATGTCGGCATGCGTCTTGCTTCGGCAGGCGGCCCCGAAGACCTGTTTGAACCCGAAGCGCTGGATATGATCCATGCTGCAACCGGTGGATTGCCGCGCCCTATCAACCAGTTATGCGAACTGGCGCTGGTCTATGCCATGACCGGCGGCGGCGACAAGATCGGGCCCGAAGCCATAACGCAGGTTCTGGAAGACGGGTTGTTCCTGTCGCCCTTGCCACCCGTCCCGGCCCCATCCACGCCGCGCGAAAGCCGACTTCGACTGGCGGCGGGGTAACCGGCATGATGGCTGAAATTCGTTTTTATGCATCCCTGTTCCGTCGTCGGCTGGGGTGGTTCCTGCTGGCGCTGTTTCTGAGCACCGGCACTGGCGTCACCGTCGCCGTAAGCCTGCCGCCGGTTTTTGCCGCCAAAGCCCGTCTGGTGGTCGAATCCGAAAAGATCCCGGACGAGTTGGCCGCGTCTACCGTTCAGACTCAGGCCTTCGAACATCTGGAGATCATCGAACAGCGCATCCTTTCCCGCGAAGCTCTGCTGGATATGTCCAACCGGCTGGCGATCTACGGCGATGTCCGCCCCGCGCCCGACCAGATCGTGGAAGACCTTCGCAAGAGGATCACATACAAGATCGAAGGTGGGCAACCGCGACCTCGCGATCCGGTCAAGGCAACGATGCTGATCCTCGGGTTCGAGGCCGAAACGGCCGTCATGTCCGCCGCCGTTGCCAATGAATTGGTGACCCGCGTCATGGCCGAAGACGTCGACATGCGGACGACTGTGGCCCGCCAGACGCTGGAATTCTTCGACCAGGAAGTTTCGCGCCTTCAGCAACAGTTGAGCCAGAGCGGCGCAACCCTTCTGTCGTTCCAGCAGGAGAACCAGGATGTCCTGCCCCAGACCCGTGAACTGCGGCAATCGCGTACCTCCGCTATCGAAATGGAGTTGATGCAGCTTGAGCGGGATACGGACGATTTGCGCCGCGAACGTGAGCGTCTGACCCGCCTGAACGAGTCGGTGCGCCGCCGCGAAGGCACTCCGGACGCAGGTTATGAAATGCGCCAAGTCGCCGCGCTGCGTGAAACCCTGGACAATCTGCCATCGGGCGACCCCGGTGCCGCCGACATCGCACAGCGCATTGCCGCCCTGACCCGTCGGATCGAAGCTCAGGGTACGGGCACCGGCAACCGCACCGCATTTCAACGGCGCCGCGACGACATCGATGCCCAGGTCGACGACAATGATGCGCGCCGCATCGAACTGATTGACGAACTGGAACGGCTCCGGATCGGTCTGGCCGTCGCCCCGGTGAAGGCTGCTGAACTTGCAAGCCTCGAGCGGGATCACGAAAATCTGCGCCAGCTCTACGATCAGGCACTTGCATCCAAAGCTGTCGCCGAAACCGGCGATGCCATCGAAGCTCTGTCCAAGGGGCAACGGATCGGCATCATCGAACAGGCTTCGATCCCTCGCGTGCCGGATCGTCCAAACCGCAAGATCGTCGCTATCGCAGGCCTTGTCGGCGGCGTGTTGCTGGGCCTTCTGATCGTCGTCGGGCTGGAATTGCGCTTGGGATTCCTGCGCCGTCCGGTCGATCTCCAGCGTCGGCTGGGCATCACGCCAATCGCGACCTTGCCGTTCATCTCGGAGTTGGGCGATGCACCTGCCCACATGGGCCGCAGCCTGCAACGAAAACTGGCCATTGCCGCCGCCGCGATCGTCTTGGTGGCTGTCATCGGTGCAATGCTGTCGGGCCATTTGCCCGGACCCACGGAAATCGCGGCGCGCATTGATCGCATCAATTTCATCTGACGCCATCCATACGGAAGGATCTGCACAATGGACCGACTACAAGCCGCTATCGCGCAGGCCCGCGCCGCTCGCCAAGCCGTCCTTTCCACTCAGGCCGGTGTCCCTGCCACAACCCCGGAGCAAGCAGTCTCGCTGCCGAAAGATAACTGGCAAGCGCTGACCCGGTTTGAACCGGACACGGACCATCTGACAGAAAATCGGATCGTTACCCGCGACAGTGGAGCGAAAAGTGCGCCGTTCGACGTGCTGCGCACCCGCGCTCTTCAGCAGATGTCCATGCAGGGCTGGAAGCGGTTGGCAGTCACTTCACCCGGACCGGGCTGCGGCAAAAGCACGGTCACAATGAACCTTGCCTTTTCGCTGGCCCGCCAGCCCGACATCCGTACTCTTGTCATCGACCTGGATCTGCGCCGCCCGATGTTGGCCACGCTTCTGGGGTTGGAGGCACGGCACGAGGTCACTGCTGCGATCAGAGGCACGGCGACACCTGCTTCGCAGATCGTCCGCGTCAGCGATAACCTTGCCTTCGCGACAACGCGCACCCCGGTTCACGACCCCGCCGAACTTCTGCAAGGTCGGCGCATCGGCGATCTCTTGTCCCGGCTGGAAGAGGAATTCGCCCCCGATGTGATCCTGTTCGATCTGCCCCCTATCATGGTCAGCGACGACGCCATCGCCTTTCTGCCAAACACTGATTGCGCCCTGATGATCACCGCCGCTGAGCAAAGCACGCTAAGCCAGGTCGATATCTGCGAAAAAGAACTTGCTGCCCAGACCAGCGTTCTGGGGGTTGTGCTGAACAAATGCGCGCATCCCGGCGACGGGCAGCGTTATGGCTATAACTATGGCTATGGGGTTGAGCCCGCAGCCTAACGATGCAGCATCCAGACCATTCTTGCCAATCTGATCCGGGCCAGCGTCATCATGGCACGGACCTTTTCGATCCCTGTCAGACCGGATGCGCGCAGCACCCTGGGCGCATGGATAAGGACCGATACGGGCATGGCAAGCGCGCGCAGAACCCAGGCGGCATTCGATTTGCCATCTACGCGATGCAGCTCTCGCGCCTCCTCGGTCAGGCGACGCCACTTTCGTGACAGGGCCGGCCAGTCCTTTCGAGACGGGTGCCCGACGCGCAATTCGTGCACGTAAGTCAGCTTAAAGCCCAACGCCGTCGCCCGCAGGCACCAATCCTTGTCCTCGGACATGCCTGCCCGGAACGGACCCACTTTGTTGAATACCTTGCGCGTGGTCACCAGATTACCGGTGCCTGCAAAACCATCACGCGCGACGTAGGTGCGAAAGTCGAAGGCGAACACCTGTTCGAACGCCTGTGCGCCACTGTGCAGCCCTTCGGTTTCGTGAAAGACGTAAACCTCGCCCGTGACCAGATCGCCCTGATCGGCGACGGCCAGCGCAGTTTCAACCCAATTCGCGTCCGGCAGGCAATCCGCATCCAGAAACAACAGCAGAGGTGCATCGGTCTCGGCCACGCCGCGGTTGCGAGCATTCGCAGCCCCCGCAAGCGGTTCGTGCAGCAGATCGACGCCCGGATAACGCGACAATACATCCGCGATGTCCCCCTCGGAGCCGTTGTCGACAACTGCAACCGCAACTTCATCCGGCAGTGTGGGCAACAGCGCGGCAAGACACCGATCCAGCCGCACAGGATCGTCCTTATGCGGGATGATGACGACGGCGCGCTTGTGCCGATGTCTCACAGCGTGGCCAGCAGGTCGGATAGCGCCGCCTCATATCTTGCCAACCGCACCAGTCCAGCAGCGTGAGCCGTCTTGGTTTCTTCAGCGACGGACTTTCGATCGATCCAGGCCGTCTCGACCGCGCTGCGGATCGTCGCCGCATCGTCACGGGTGCAGTCGACTGTCCGGTCAAAACCCAGCGATCCGAACAGACCCGCAAACTTGCGGCTGTAGGCCATCGGAACGACCGGCACGCCGGTCGAAAAGGCGGCAATGCAGGCATGCATCCGCGCACCCAGAAAGAAATCCATCGCTGAAATATACCCCTTGGCGTCGGGCGGGGAGGCGAAGGATGGGGCCAGCACAGTTTCCCGGTGCCGATCCGCCAGCGCAGCGCAGGCCCGCAGATCATCCTCGCCCGCCATCGGCCCGTCCGGCACGATCACATGCGGGATAAGGTGGACCGTTGCGCCCTGAGCCTGAAACCAGCGGATCAGATCATCGATCAATGCAGGATAGTCCAAGCCCAATCCGAATTCATTCTTGCCGGTATAACCACCACCCATCAGCAGGCCAGAGACATTCAGCCCGACATGCGGCCCCTGCCCCAGATCGGGCTTCGGTCCGGATGGCATCCGCAATGCCACATCCGAAGCCAGGATCGGGGCGGCCTTGATGCCAAGCTCACCCATGTGGATTCGGGACGGCTCATCCCGCACAGCCACCAACGCACAGCGATTCAGATGTATTCGCGCCGCAATGCGCGATGTGGGCTTGGTGAAAGGCCCCACCGTCTGCGGCGCGAAGACGAAGGGCTTGCCTGCCAAGTGCGCCAGCGCTTTGAGCGCCAGCATCAGACGCAGTCGCTTGGGCCCGTAGATATCAGCGAAACTGTCGCCACCGCCGATGTCGATCACCGCATCCTGACGTCTCAGTTCAGCCCAGTAACCAGACCGGCGCTTGATCCATTTCCCCGACAGCGGCACGATGCGGATATCGTCGCCGTGGATATACGGCTCCCTTGCATCGGGATAGTCGGCGATGGTGATCGCGATCGTCCGGTTCAGCCTGACGGCAATGTCCCGCAGGATGGCGACCTGCGCCACGCTGAGCGCGCCGACCCCCAGGTTATGCGAGCGTGTCGAATGCATCAGCAACAGAACGCGCAGCGGGCGGGTCACTTGCGCAAGCCCCGGCGCAACATCCCGAGAAAGTTGCGGACTGTTTTCAGCAAGCCGAGCTGCCGTGACAAGGTGGCCAGATGCAGTCCGCGGTAGGCCGGGATCGGACGCCCCAACACACGCAGCGCTGCCAGACGGGCGACAAGCGCACGGCGACGCTCGCGCTGGCCCGGCTGAATATCCATCAGGCGAGCCATGTCGAAAGGCGCCAGATCCAGACGACCGGCGGCCCGCGCGCCTTCGGCGATCTGTTCGCCCAGAACCGTCCGCGCGAGGACAAGGCTGACGCCCTCCCGCTCCTCGAACAAGGGATATCCCTTCTCGTCAACCTCCCAGGCATCGGCGCAGACCAGATCGGCGGCCATGCCGGAGCCATCCGCGCAAATCTTGCAGCGATGCTGAACGTGACGCGACAGGATGCCCCCCCAACTGTCGTGATAGCTCATCGACCGGCTGGACCCATCCGCCAACGTCGCGGTCGCCTGACCGGGCCAACCATTTCCACGATAGCGGAAGGCCGTGACCTCTGTCTCGGCCACGTCCAGAGCTGCCAGGATGCCACGCGCGCCCGTGGTCGACGGCACGCCCGCGCAAAAGAACGACAGGATCACCGGAACAGCGCGCGCCACGACCGGATCACGCGACCGGATCGCGGCCAGTGCAGCGGCATCGCAGGGCTTACCGACAAAGGCAACGCGGCGTCCATCGGCCAGAATGTCAGGCAGGGCATCAAGTGGCGCGGACGGCGCATAACGCGACCCTGCGGTCGTCCCGAATGTCGCCGGGTCGGCGGACAGCACCGTCCGGTTGCCCATCGGATCGTTTGGATCGGGCGCGTTCTGAACCACTGCCTGCACCACACCCGAACGGAGCAGATGAGTCAGAACTGCCGTCAGCGCGCCACCGGATGCACCACGATGGCGTTGGCTGGCATCCATCGACCACCCGGTCCAGGCGCGCCGATACGGCCCCCACATGGTGTCGTCGGTGCGCGACCCGGCTTCGACCGTAACACCCAGACCAGGACAGACAGCGGCAATCGCCTCGTCCGCCCCCACAGGAAGGGCCGAAATCTGTCTTGGACGAAGAAAGCCCGGCTCCTCCATCCCCATCGCGAGCGCATGCGGGAACATGGCCGCGCAGCCCCCGCAGCCCGCGCAGAGATCGCCGCGATTTACGACGGACAAAGCCTGGGACGCGCCAGAGGCGTCGCCCGCGAGGGGGGGTCTGATGGTCTTCAACGTCTGCTCTGCCTGCCGCGGTTTGCCTTCTGTCGGGCTTGCGGCTTGACCCGAGCATGGCAAGACACGCACAACGCCGCAACCCTTTTTGCCCGTGAGAGGCACTGTCGATGCTTCGTCCCGCACTTCTGATTCTTTCGGGCAACGCCGCAGCATCGGGGTTTCTCTTCGTGCGGAACCTTGCCGTCGCGGCCCTGGTGCCGGTTGCAGACTACGGCATCGCCGCGACATTCGCACTGGCGATGGCGGCGGTCGAGATGGCCTCGTCCTTCGGTCTTCAACAACAGATTGTGCAGGCTCGTGACGGCGACGACCCACGATTGCAGGACGCACTGACGGGCTTTCAACTGCTCCGCGGCGTGCTATCGGCGATCGCGCTCTTTGCCCTGGCAGGGCCCTTGGCGATGTTTCTGGGCATCCCCGAAGTGACATGGGCCTATCGCGTCCTGGCGCTCGTGCCCCTGTTGAACGCGCTGCAACATTTCGACATCCATCGCCTGAACCGCAACGCGCGCTTCGGGCCATTAATCGCCGTTAACGCCGTTCCAGCGATGCTGTCACTGGCCGTGGTCTGGCCGCTGGCGATCTGGGTCGGGGACTGGCGCGTGATGCTGGGTGCCATCCTGTTCCAGGCGGCCACCGGCGCGATCTTGTCCCACCTGGTGGCCGAACGTCCCTGGCGCGCCGCGGTGGACCGCGTGTTCTGGTCGCGAACGCTGCGTTTCGGGTGGCCGATCCTTCTGAACGCTGTGATCCTGTTCCTGGTGTTTCAGGCCGACAAGCTGGCGGTCGGGCGCATTCTGGGGATGACGTCCCTCGGGGTCTTTGCAATGGCCGTCACGCTGACACTCACACCGTCGCTGGTCGCGGCCAAGACGATCCAGACGGCGCTGCTGCCGCGACTGTCCGGCATGGTGGATACGTCGGGTTTCGCCGGGCTGGCGGGTGTGGCGCTGACGGCGTCGATGGTGGCAGGTCTTGCACTGGCCTGCGCCGGAATTCTTCTCGGTTGGACAATCGCGCCATGGATCACCGCGACCGGTTATGCCGCGCTGCCACAGTTGATCGGGCCGCTGGCAGTGATGCAAGGCATCCGCATCGCCAAATCCGGTAGCACCGTTGTCGCGCTTTCGGTTGGCCTGACAGGAAACGCCGCCCTGTCGAATTTGCCGCGCATCGCTGCCCTGGTTGCAGGCGTGGCGGCCCTGTACCAGGGATACGGCCTGCCTGCCCTGATCTGGCTTGGCGTTGCTGGCGAAACGGCAGGGTTCGTCCTTTCCACTGCATTGGTAACGTACCGCACCGGATTGCGATGGTCCGCTGATCAGATCGCATTGGGTGCCTTCGGGATCGTCAGTGCGGCGGCAGCACTGGTGATACCGTATCTGCTGTTGGCGGCGCTGGCCGCGCTGATGCCCCTGCTGTTCGAACTGCGCTCCGCCCGGCAGACGACGTAGCAAGGACACAGCGACGCCAAACAATCGTCCCGTCCGGTGTTTATCCTTTTGTGCATGGGCCAGCGCACGCTAGCCTATCCGCAATCGACCCCAGCAGAGGGTCACGAGCAGCAAACCGGCCAGCGTGCCGGACCGGAGCAGGCAATGATCTTGCACGCATTCTTCCGCGCCCGTTTGGCGCAGGCGGGAGTTTTGGCCCTGATCGCGGCGACGATGTTCGCGCCGGTGGCCATCGCCGAGCGCGATCTTCTTGTCACCCCCGCAACGCTGAACGATGTGTTGGCCACTGCCGGACCGGGCGACGTGCTGACTCTCGCGCCCGGACAATATCCCCCGCTTGCCCTGCGGCAGGGCGGGGCAATGCTGAACCCGCTGAAGATGCGTGCCGCCGACCCGGACAATCGTCCCGTTTTCCCCGAACTCCTGATTGTCGGGGCGCAGTATATTTCCCTGACTGACCTGACCTTCGATCTGATCCCGCGGGCCGATACGCGAGAGAAGAGTTTCCGCATTCAGGATGCGCGGGGCATTATCCTTCGCGACCTTCTGTTCGACGGCGCGGAGCGGCCAGACGCAGAGGGGATCGCACGGCCCTGGGGCATTGGGCTGAACATCACCGACAGCATAGATATCTCTCTGACAGGCAGCGAACTGCGAGGTTTCGCGCGCGGACTGGTCGCGGCCCGGACGGAGCAGCTGAGCGTATCCGACAACCTGATCCACGGCATGCGCGAAGACGGGATGAATTTCGTGCAGGTCCGCGATGTTCTGATCGAGGACAACGAGATCCGCGATTTTGCGCGCGCCATCGGGTCGAGCGATCATTCTGACATGATTCAGTTCTGGACCCGTGGAACCAAGACGCCCAGCGACGGCATCATCATACGCAACAACCTGCTGACCTCGGGCGAAGGGCGATTTACCCAGTCGATCTTCATGCGCAACGAAGAGGTGGACTCGAACCGTGCGGGCGAAAGCATGTACTACCGCGACGTGGTGATCGAAGGAAACGTGATCATCAACGCCCAGTTGCACGGCATTACCGTCGGTGCCACGTCAGGCCTGACGATCAACCGCAATACCGTTGTCCGCAATGCCGTTTCGCAAGGTCCGGAGCTAAATCCAGGCCGTTGGACACCACGCATCAACATCGACGATCGGTCGCGCGATGTTCTGGTCCTCGGGAACGTGAGCCATGCCGAACCCCAGGTCGGCTGGCAACCCGATTGGGTCGTGGCTGGCAATGCCGTAGTGCAGGATCGTGTGCCGGGGCAATCCAACCATTACGACAGGGTATTCCGGAGCGTCGACCCGACCCGCCCGGCCCGGATCGAGGATTTCGCCGCCAGACCAGACGGGCTGTTGGGCGGTCGTGATATCGGCGCGCCACGGCTGATTGCGCTGTCCGAAATGGCGGCGTTGCCCGGACCGGATACGCTGCGCGATACGACACCCCCGACAGACACGCTCAGCGGGATCATTCGCCTCTACCCCGATCTGAATGTTATTCGAGCCGATGGCGGACGCGGTGCTCCTCCACTGGAATACGCTCTTGGCGGACCTGCGATCATGGTCGGCGACACGCTGACTCCTACCGTTTTATCGCGCGAAATGACATCGGCCCTGTTCGATGCGTCGCGGTTCACTATCAAGATGCGGCTAAAGCCGGACGGGGATTACCGGGGCGCGGGTGAAGTCCTGCGACTTCACGAATCCTTCCGTGTGAATGTGACCGGGCGTGGTATCGTCGAAGTCGAAGTGCTGACCGATATCGGCGGCGTGGCGCGTCTGAAATCACGCCCCACACGGCTGTATCGCGACGGCGAACTGGACCTGACGATCTCTTACGATGGACCCGTCGGTAGCCTGCGGATCATGTCCGGTGACGAACTCATCGGCGAACGCCCCCTGAGCGGGCGGCTGAGACCGATGCAGGACTGGGGCCTGTCGTTCGGCAACCCGTTCGGCAAGAAACTCAGCTTCGACGGCCGGATCGAGGAATTCGAGGTTCGCACCGATCCGCCCGACCCCAGTGCGCTTCTCGATACTGGATATCGTCGGTGACGGCACGTGCCCTGCATCCTACGACCGGCGCGCAGGAGATTAGCAACCGCCTGCCCCTGCTGACCGTCATCTACTTGCTGACCGTGGTTTTACCCGCGGCGATAAACGTCGGATCGCTCTATTTGACAGCGCTTCGCATTCTTCTGCTTATGGTGACGATTCCCATGCTGGTGTCGCTCCTGACAGGCCGGTACGGGCGCGTTCTGGCGACAGACTGGTTATTTCTGGGGCATGCGTTGTGGTTGACGCTGGCGCTGGCGATCAACAATCCCGACCGTGTGATTCAGCAGGCTCCTTCTGTCGGCATCGAGTTTCTGGGGGGCTATGTTCTGGGCCGCGCCACGATCCGGTCGCGGGAACAGTTCATCGCCCTCTGCCGGTTTCTGGTCTTGATCGTTCTGATACTGCTGCCATTCGCATTGCTGGAAACCCAGACCGGCAATCCCTTGATCCTCAGGGCCATCCGCGCCCTTCCCGGCATCACGTCGGTCGATGTGACGCGCGATGATCCCCGCCTCGGCCTGGCGCGGGTGCAGTCGACTTTCGCGCATCCGATCCACTTCGGCCTTTTCTGCTCGGTAACCTTCTCGCTGGCGTTTGTCGCCCTGCGCGGCAGGATAGGCACGACGCGGCGCTACATCGTCTCGGCGATGATCGCCCTCGCCGGATTCACCGCCCTGTCGTCGGGCGCATTGCTGGCGGTTGCACTTCAGGTCGCACTGATCGGCTGGGCCTGGATGTTCAAACGATTGGACAACCGTTGGTGGCTATTGATCGGACTATTTGCCTTGGCCTGGGTCGCAGTCGACCTGTTGTCCAACCGTAGTCCGTTCAAGGTGTTCATGAGTTATGCGACATTCTCGCCGCACAATGCCTATTGGCGCAGCATCATTTTCGAATGGGGTGTCATGAACATTTTCGGGAGTGTCGAGAACGAAATCCCGGCCAGCGTTCTGTTCGGTATCGGCCTGAACGACTGGGTGCGGCCCAGCTATATGTATTCTGGATCGATGGATAATTTCTGGCTGGTCATGGGCGTGCGGTATGGTGTGCCCGGCTTCGCCCTGATCGCCCTGGGCTGGGTGGTTCAGGTTGGCTCTCTGATGCGGCTGAAGCTGGGTCCGGACCATCCGCTTCTGTATATCCGGCGGGCCTGCGTCTTCACCTTCCTCGGTCTCAGTTTCACGCTGGCCACAGTGCACGTCTGGGGCAATGTGTTCTCCTTCGTCATGTTCATGGTGGGAGCGACCGGCTGGCTTTTGCAACCGGATGCCCTGGCCAGGAAAGGGTCCGACAGGGACGATGGCACGCCACAGCCCGCCACCCGCAGCGCTCGACATTCTTCGGGTCAGACGGCCTACAGCCGCTTCGCCCCCCGCCCCGGACGACAGACAATACCTGTTGCGGGCCAATCCAGATGAACGATCTGCCATGCCTCGGCGTCGTGATCGTGACTCACGGGTCCGCCGACGTGATCGGCGACTGCCTCGACACATTGCTGGCGTCGACCGGCGTGTCGCTGACTGTCGTGATCGTCGATAACGCCTCGACCGATGACACGGCGCAGGTCGTCGCGCAGCGCAGCGCAGCGCCTCCTCATACAATGATGTGGCTTCCGACCGGTCGGAACGGCGGCTTCGCGGCTGGCGTCAATCATGGTCTGATCCATCTTCTGGCCGATCCGGGATTGGATCGGTTCTGGGTGCTGAACCCGGACACTCTGGTGCCGCAGGGCACGGCGGCCGCATTTGCCACTCATGCCGCCGGGCAGCCGTTCGCTATGATCGGTGGTCGCGTCGTCTATGCCGATCCGCCAGGCAATGTGCAGATCGACGGCGGGATCGTCGACTGGCGAACAGGACAGACACGCAACCTCAATCAGGGGGCACCTTCCGACGCGCCGCCACCCGATCCCGATTCCGTGGATTTCATAACCGGCGCAAGCCTTGTCGCCAGTCGCACGTTCATCAGCCGTGCGGGCCTGATGCCAGAGAACTATTTCCTATATTACGAGGAGGTTGACTGGGCGATGTCCGCCCGCGACCTGCCTTTGATGCACTGCCCTACAGCCATAGTCGAACACCGAGCCGGCACCGCCATCGGATCGCAAAAACCCGGACAGTATGCTTCGCCATTCAGCGAATGGTTCAAGCATCGCGCCCGGATGATCTTCGTGCGTCGTCATCGCCGGGCCTCTCTGTACGGGGCATTTGCCTTTACCCTCGCCAAGTCGCTGCAGATGATGATCCGCCGTGATCCCCGTGCCGCCGAAGCGATTCTGCGGGGGGGGCTGGGACTGCCGCCGCCAAAGGCCGTGCGTCAACGTCTGGTGGCTGGCGGTGTCCAGCTATGAAGGACCCGACCCTCGTGAGGGTGGCGTTGCAAAAGCTGCGACGTCGCCAAAACCCGGATATTTCGCACCGCTTGCAAGCGTCAGCACAGGGGCCAGAAGATCCGCGTCGGGCTGCGTCAGGTGACATGGATACGGACAGAGCGTCGCCGAGGCGTCAGTTGTCTTCGGTAACGTGACTGAACCGCCGTCGGAGTGCTGCGACCAGACACAACGGCTACGCGATGTCGGGAAAGACTGTCTTGCCCGCCGCGATCCAGCTTGGCGCGCTTTCATCCGATCAGACGTGACAGTGGTCCTGTGTCACCTGCGCCGACGCTATATGCTCTATCGATAGCCCAGCAACAGGACGCACCCTCCATAGAGTACATGCTCGACCGGATAGGGATCGTCGATGCCGTGGATCGGAAACCGCGGCAATGCAGGTGCAGCGCAACGTCTGGTATGGGCACGGTTCTTTATCGGACTATGCGTGCCGATGTCTCCTTTCAGGCATGGCATGGTGCGATGGGAAGGGAGGGGCCCGGTCGTCGCTTCGATCCGGATCAGACTGGTCTGGATTTTCTGTGGTGCTTTGGACGCGAGGGAATTCGGCGCAGGACCAAGCGGCCAAGACAGGGAGCAACCGCTGACGACACGGGATTTTGTGAAACGTGATATGTTGAAAGTCGCGTGACGTCATCGGGGAAACCCGCGTATCGGTACGGAACCTGTCCATCGGTATGACGGACAGGTTGCCAGTATCCGGCGTGGGACCATCGATAAGTGTCGGCGATCGCAGCCCATTCATGCGGAAGACCATATCCAAACATTTAAGGGATAGTCTGACCTGACTGTCCCCGATCAGGAAATATGCGCAATTGGCAGGGTTTCTTCAGGATCGGTCGGATTTCGGAAGCCGGGGATGCGGCGTGCGAGCGCGGAAAATGCCTCCTCCGGCTGGCCACTGGCGATAGCATTGCGCAGGGCACGCAAAATCTCGGCGACCTCGAATTCGGACAGGCCTGCATCTTCAAGGCAAAAAATCCGGTGATGGGCTGTTGCCTTTTCGGTTCCGTCGCAAAGTGCCTGTTCGTGGCGGTTCTCTCCTTCGCAAAGGCCCACGATTTCCACAGCAATCTCGCCATTTGGAACCTTCGGCGACCGGATCGTCCGACCCGCCGCCACGATAGCCTGCAGTGCAAGATCCAGAATGCGGACCGGTTTCCCCATGTCGAGGACGAATATCTCTCCTCCCCTGGACATGGCTCCGGCATAAAGGACCAGCCGCCCCGCCTCGGACACTGTCATGAAATATCGGGTGGCGTGCGGGTCAGTGACCGTGACCGGCCCGCCCCGGCTGATCTGATCCTGAAAGATCGGAACGACAGATCCGGAAGATCCGAGGACGTTGCCGAAGCGTACGATCGACAGGATCGGGCCATCGTCCCCCATGCGATGCGCGATATCCTGAACGATCAGCTCCGCCAGTCGTTTGGATACTCCCATGACACCACTTGGACGCATGGCCTTATCCGACGAAACCAGGATGAAACGTTCAACACTCGCCTGCACGGCAGCCGTGGTCAGAACATGCGTTCCGAGCGCATTGTTCGACAGGCCGACGAGAGGGTTTCGCTGAACGAGGGAGACATGTTTGTAGGCGGCGGCGTGCAGCACGATATCGACCGACTGCTGTGCTAGAACCTGTGCAACCAGTATCCCATCGGTGACGGAGCCCAGGACCGGGACCAGTTCGACCTGGGCAGCGGATGCGGTTTGAAGCAATGTCCGGTGCACGTCAAACAGCGCGACCTCGCTGAGGTCGAAAAGGATCAACCGGCCAGGCCGGAGATGGATCAGTTGCCGACAGAGCTCGGAGCCGATGGATCCGCCTGCGCCAGACACCAGCACCGACTTTCCGACATAAGTGTCGAGACCGTAAAGACCGTCGAGCGTATCCTCTCCGGTCTCTGTCCGTCCAAGGAACACGTCTGCGGTCGGCATCTTGTCCACGGGATCGATTGTTGGCCGTCTGTCAGGAAGCTGCCTTGAATTCAGCCGGGCGAAAATTGCCCGCGATACTGTCATCATGATGAACAGGCAGGCGGAGAAGATCATCGGCACCGCCAAAGGCAAGGTCAGTCCGGATAATGCACCCGTCATGACGGCCATCAGTGCTAGGCTGACAGTTGTGACCGCCGTCCGCAGGATGATCCGCCCGTCGGCGTCAGATGCCCCAGAGCGGGGCAATCCGAAAGCAACCATGATGGTCGCGGACAACATCACAAATCCAGCAAACGCCCAGTCCGGGACCGTCGGTACTTCTGACAGGTTCCGGTCCGCCACGGTCGACGAAAGCGCGATCAGCAGCGACATCACGACAAATCCAAGGTCTGTCAGAAGCACGCCGATATAACTGTCGATATCCCTCCTGAATGTCAGAACCGCCGTGTTGTCATCCTGTTCCGAAACCTTCATCACCGTCCGTCTCTTGTCGAAGAACCTGTCGAGAAATTGGCTCACATGCCTTGCCCGATGGGTTATGATCAGGTTTCAGCGATAGACCGGCTGGATTAACATACCGTAAATAACAGACCTCAAGAGTTCTCTCATAAGCAGCAACCCGGCGCGGTTTTGAAAGATCTGATTATGTTACCGGGACCCCTCAGGCGGCAATACAGCCCCATCTCGGGTCTGGTGGGGTCATAGGACTTTAGACCGGCCAGAAGCGTTACCAATTGACGCTGCAAGAGCCATTAACAGACCGTTAACCGCTCGCTCACAGAGTCCGATCCTTCACATCACCGGAGGCGCGGCATCCATGTCGGAAAATACCACAATCCTGTCCCTGCCACTGATCCAGGGCGGACAGGCACAAAAGCACATCACTCATAACGAGGCGATCCGCCGCCTGGATACGCTGGTGCAACCGGTCGTGACCGACGTCGTCCGCACTGCGCCGCCCATTACTCCGAACGAAGGCGACCGCCACATTGTAGCGACCGGCGCAACCGGCGATTGGGTCGGACAGGATGGCTCGATCGCGGTGCGTCAGGGCGATGCCTGGGCATTCATCTCTCCGCGTCAAGGCTGGCGCGTCCATGTAATCGCGTTGGGTGCCGATGTCGTTTTCGACGGCACGACTTGGGGCACGCCCGAAATCGGACTTCTGGGAATCAACGCCGCGGCCGATACGACGAATCGTCTGGCGGTCGCATCCGATGCGACGCTTCTGACGCATGACGCTGCGGGCGATCATCAGCTGAAAATCAACAAGGCGACGACGGGCGATACAGGCAGCCTTTTATTTCAGACCGGCTATTCGGGCCGGGCCGAAATGGGATGCGCCGGGGAAGATGGGTTCTCGATAAAGGTCAGCGCCGATGGCACCACCTTCTCGAACGCGATGACCGTCGATCCGGCCTCCGGTCGGGTGACCTTTCCGTCGGGCGCCGCCGCGCTGACCCGGGCGCAGATTGGCGGACGCTGGTATTGCTACTCGGATTTGCGTTGGGTCACATATTCCGCATCCTATGGTGTCAGCTCGGGAAATCATGATCAGGACGGAGGCACGGGTACCGAACCCGATGTGAACTGGAGCCACATCGGCCTCAGGGTGGAAGCCGGAACCCGCATCACCCGTTTGATCGGATCGCTGCGTCCCGGCAGTCCGCAGATCACCGGCTATGACATGCGGTTGACCTTCCAATATGGCGACTGGGCGGCGGGATGGTCCGACGATGCCGGAACGACACGGACGGTTTTGTTCAGCGCCGATAACCAGCCCCTTCAGGATGGCTGGAACAAGCTGGACGAACGGTTTGCAAATACCGCGATACCACAAGACGGGCATGTTCTGCTGTATCTGAAACCGCGCGGCATACTTTCGGCGACGCAATATATCTACACGTCGTTGCAACTGGATATGATCCCACCCGCCTGATGCCTGATCATCAGGCGGACGCCCGGTCTCAGGATTTTATCACTGCACACAGTCCGTCCCGCCAGTCGGGACGGGCAATTCCAAAAGTAGCCATAAGCGATGTGCAATCCAGTCGGGAATTCGCCGGGCGCATCGCAGGCGTGGGCCAATCGGCGGTGGTGATATCCTCGACCTTGCAGTCCAATCCGGCCACGCCGAACACAGCGCGCGCGAAATCGGCCCAGCTGATGTCCGGCCTGCCAGAAAGATGATGGATACCGGACGGCGCACCGACGCTCAGACCCTGGGCCATCGTCACGCAGGCCGCAGCAATGACGGACGCAGGTGTCGGGCCGCCGATCTGGTCGGCCACGACCTTCAGAAGCTCGCGTTCCGCACCCAGCCGCAGCATCGTTTTCACGAAATTTTCGCCATGGGCCGAAAATACCCAGCTGGTCCGCAGAATCGCATGCCGACACCCGGAATCCGAGACAGCCGTTTCGCCTTCCAGCTTGGATGCTCCGTAAACCCCAAGCGGTCCGGTCGGGTCTTTCGGCAGGCGGGGCGCATGGCCGCTGCCGTCGAAAACGTAGTCCGTGGATATCTGGACCAGCGGAATGTCCAGATCGGCGCAGGCGCGGCCCATCTCGCCCGGCGCAGCGCCATTGATCCGGGTGGCCAGCGCCACCTGCGTCTCGGCCCCATCGACATCGGTGAACGCACCGGCGTTGATGACTGCATCAGGGCGCGCGGCCCGGATTGCAGCGTCGCAGGCCCCCGGAACGCTCAGATCGGCCTGCGCCCGGTCGAGACAGGTCACGTCGCCGGAGAGCGTGGCCAACTCCCGCGCGACCTGGCCGGTTTTGCCGAACACCAGGATCATGCCCGGTTGCCCAGACCCGTGCCCAACCGCGCCCCGACTCCCTCGCGCGTCAGCAAGGGGCGCCACCATGCCTCGTTTCCCAGATACCACCGCACGGTTTTCTCCAATCCCTCCTCCAATGTGACTGAAGGACGCCATCCCAGCTCCGTCCTGATGCGGGATGGATCGATGGCATAACGGGCATCGTGACCGGGCCGGTCGGTAACATGTTCGATCAGATCGACATGGGGCGCACCGTCGGGCCGCAACCGGTCCAATATCGCGCAGATGCTCCGGACCAGGTCGATATTGCGCACCTCGTTCTCACCGCCGATGTTGTAGCTGCGCCCGACCTGACCCTTGCGCACCACCGTCAGCAGGGCATCGGCATGATCTTCCACATACAGCCAATCGCGCACATTTTCGCCTGCACCGTAAACCGGGATGGGCCGAGTGTGCAGCGCGTTCATGATAACCACAGGGATCAGTTTTTCGGGAAAATGATACGGTCCGTAGTTGTTCGAGCAATTCGAAAGAATGACCGGCAATCCATAGGTCTCGCCCCAGGCCCGTACCAGATGGTCGCTGCCGGCCTTGCTGGCCGAGTAGGGGCTGCGCGGATCGTAGGATGTGTCTTCTGTGAACATGCCCTCTGCGCCAAGCGATCCGAACACCTCGTCGGTCGAGACGTGATGGAAGCGGAACCCCTCCGGCCTGCCCATCGCCTGCCAATGCGCGCGCGCCGCCTCCAACAGGTGAAATGTACCCATCACGTTGGTAGTCATGAACGCATCCGGTCCGTCGATGGATCGGTCAACGTGGCTTTCGGCGGCAAGATGCATGACGGCATCCGGAGCGTGATCGGAAAACACAGCATCCAGTGCGGAACGGTCGGTGATATCGGCCTTCACAAACGCATAATTCGGCGCATCGGCGACCGCGGAGACGTTCGCCAGGTTGGCGGCATAGGTCAGCGCGTCGAGGTTCACGACCTCCATCCCTTCGCCGACCGCCTGTCGCACGACCGCGGACCCGATGAACCCTGCACCGCCTGTAACCAGAAGTTTCATGTCGCTGCCTCGAATATGAACGGGCTGTCCAGATCGGCCAGCGGCGGCGCGAGGGCGTCCTTATCGGACAGGATCGGGTCACCTGCCTGCGGCCAGTCGATGCCGCAACTGTCCCAACGGATTATCCCCTCGGCTTCGGGGGCATAGAATGCTGTGCATTTATAGACAATCTCGGTCGCAGGCTCCCGCGTCTGGAACCCATGGGCAAAGCCCTCGGGGAGCCAGAGCATGCGCCCGTTCTCGGCGCTCAACTCCACACCGAACCACTGACAATAAGTCGGCGACCCGCGGCGGATATCGACGGCCACATCGAACAGGCGACCACGTCCGCAGCGCACCATCTTGGCCTGTGCCTGCGACGGAGTTTGAAAATGCAATCCTCTGATCGTGCCGGGCGCGCCAGACAGTGAATGATTATCCTGCACGAAAACGGCGTCGATCCCCAGATCCGCAAAAGTGCGTGCGTTCCAGGTTTCGGCGAAAAACCCCCGCGCATCACCAAAGCGGCGTGGCGTCAGAACCTTCAGCCCTTCGATCCCGGTATCATCGACCTGCATGACGCCCCCCTGCTTTTCTCCAGCTACCGGAGGTGGGGTCAGAAGCGCAACTGTGCCGCGTGATGCCGCCCAAGCCCGTCCGTCGCTGCGACCAGACGGTCCGAAATACCGGATTCCGACAGCGCGTGCCCGGCGAACGGCGCAATGTCGAGGCTGACGTCCGACCAACCCTCAGCCAAAAGATGCGCCGACAGCGGTGGGCAGATCATGTCATAACGACCCTGCACGATATGCCCGCCGATGCCTGCCAGTTTCGACAGGTTCTTCCGGATCCAGCCATCGTGATCCAAAAAACCCTTGTGTGTGAAATAATGGTTTTCCAGTCGCGCGAATGCCCGTGCATATTCGCCCCCCGGCTCGCCGGAGCGGCCCTGTGACTGGACCGAGGCCAGTGCATTTTCCCATGCCGCCCATGCCCGGGCGAAACGGGTCTGTTCGTGCGGTGGCGTATCGAAAAGGCGGCGGTTGTAGGCCGCAATCAGATCGCCGCGTTCGTCTTCGGGCACCATGCCGACAAACCGCGACCATTGATCCGGCCAGAATGCCCCGGCCCCGCCACCATAGAACCAGTTCAACTCGCGTTGTTCCATCAGGAACACGCCGCGCAGAAACAGATGCGCCGCGCGGTCGGGATGGGTGATGGCATAGACCAACGACAACGTCGCACCCCAACTGCCGCCGAAGACAGCCCAGCGGTCGATATTGAGCAAGGTCCTGATGCGTTCGATATCGCCAACCAGATGCCATGTCGTGTTGTTGGCGACGCTGGCGTGCGGGCGCGACCGGCCACAGCCACGCTGATCGAACAGGATGATGCGCCAGATCGAAGGATCGAAAAACCGTCGCATCATCGGGCTGCACCCGCCGCCGGGACCCCCATGCAGCACGACGACCGGCAAACCTTCGGGGTTTCCGCATTGCTCGACATAAAGGCTGTGTCCCTCGCCCACGTCCACGACGCGCTGATCGAAAGGATCGATCGGAGCATAGAGTGCGCGGGCGCTGGTCTGGGGCGTGTTCCTGTCCATTCTCTGGCCTATATAGAGTGCGACACCCCGGACGCCATCGGGAACGATGTGAAAAAAGAGGACGCCATGACCACCACTATCGACGCCGCCGAGATCGAGAAGTTTCAGGCGATGGCCGCCGAATGGTGGGATCCGAACGGAAAGTTCAAACCGCTGCACATGCTGAACCCCTGTCGGTTGGATTACATCACCACGCAGATCGCGGCAGAATTCGACCGCGATCTGACGGGCGATCGGCCGTTTGCGGGTCTTCGCCTGCTCGATATCGGATGCGGCGGCGGTCTGCTGTCGGAGCCGATGGCCCGGTTGGGCGCGACGGTCGTGGGGGTCGATGCGGCAGCCCGCAATATTCCCGTGGCACAGGCCCATGCCATGCAATCCGGTCTGGAGATCGACTATCGCCACACTTCCGCCGAAGACCTGATTGCCGCGGGCGAGCCGCCCTTCGAAGTGGTCCTGAACATGGAGGTGGTCGAGCATGTATCGGACCCGCTGACCTATCTTACCGCGTGTCACGATCTGATGCGGCCGGGCGGGCTGATGATCTGCTCGACCCTGAACCGCAATCCAAAGTCTTTCGTCATGGGTATCATCGGGGCCGAGTGGATAATACGCTGGCTGCCCAAAGGCACACATGACTGGTCGAAGTTCATCACACCCGATGAATTGTTCGACCTGCTGACGCGCGCCGGGCTTCGCCCCGAAGATCGCATGGGGTTCGTGTTCAATCCCGTGACCTGGACCTGGCACCTGTCGGAGCGGGATCTGTCGGTGAACTACGTCACGGCCAGCGTGCGCCCTGACTAGGCCTGTTTCGCACCGTAACGCGCCAGAAACGTGTCGACCGCCCCATCGATGACGCGCTGACGCTCTGCTTCGGTGGTGGTCTTGCGGATGCCGAACATAAGTTCGGAAAACAGATGCGACTTGCACAGCTCGGCGAACTGGTCGGCGGCAAGCTCCAGATCGTCGATCACCAGATGCCCGTCCTCAACCGCATCGCGCATGTAGTCGACCATCCGTTGGCGAAACAGCTTGGGGCCCGTTTCATAGAATTCGCGGCCCAGCTCGGGAAAGCGGTCCGACTCGGCCACGCACATGCGAAAAATCGACTGGCCAAAATCCGACAGGAAAAACTCCAGCATTCGCTCTGCCGCGACGCAGAGAACCCTGCGCGGGTCACATTCGTCGCACAGAATTGCGTCCGCTTCCTCGATCTGCAGGCAGCATTCGGCCTTGGCCACTTCCATGAACAACAGGCGCTTGTCCGCGAAGTAGCTGTACAGGGTGGCTTTCGATACGCCCGCTGCCTTGGCGATCGCATCGACGCTGCTCCCTTCATAGCCATCAGCCATGAAAACAGCACGCGCGCCTTCCAGCACCTGATCGAACTTACGACCCTTTTTGATCGGCGACACATCGTTCATGATTTTTCCGCACCCTTCCTGTCGAAATATACTCCGCAACCGCAAGTGCACAAGCACAACGGCGCGGACTGTCAGGGTGCGGAACCGATCAGCGCTTGCTGTCCTGGGTTGGTTGAACAGGTACCGGCGGTGATGCGGGCGGTGCGTCAGCGGAAGGCGGAAAAGTCAAATAAGGCAAATTAGCCCCCCACCCCGCTGTCATGGCGGGTCGAGCGGTAGCAGAAAACAACAGTAAGAACATCAGGAACAGACGTATCATGCTAGAAACTCCTTAAAAGTGGCCACGCAAAAAACTTCGGCCAAGTGAATTTCGCAGGTTTGCCGTCAGTGCGACGGCCTCGATATGCCACGCGCGCTAAATGGAAAAGCGGACGGGACCGTTGATCAGTCTTCATCGTCATCCGACAGATTTCTGATCACTTCGTTAAGCGATAAGGTTCCACAGTCCGATTCTTTTACACCGGCAGAGCGCTCCAGCATAGTGCATCCTCCCGAAGCTCAGACTTGGCGGCTGGACTGAGCAGCGGTTGGATCGACATAGCCCCATCCGTCACCGCCGATTTTGATAGCGTGACCTGTCCGACGACAGACGATCATCATCGACGATGTCGATCGTCTGGGCCATGGCAGGAAATGCAATCGAGGCGCTCAAGCAGGTTGCTAATAAATCCTTGACATCTGTTTGTTCCCTTTCACTGGAACTGAACAGTTCGGTACACATGCACGTGATATGTTTGGTTTCGCCCCGCCAGCAGAAAATAAACTAATCGGTTCATCTCGATCTGCGAGCCGAGAAACCACCCCGCGACAGAACCACTCGCCGGGGTCCGTCGCAGGGTGCCGCCGCCCGAGGGGATAGAAACGGGCGACGTGTTCGCCGACCGGGTTGGGTTCCGGCCTGCTGTCACGTGTGAACAGTTTGCGCCCGCGGCGCAGACGGTGCAATTCGCGAAACTTTGCCATCGGCCAAGGTCCGCGCAGGGTTGCGCTGAACGTGGCCGGGCGTATCTTCACAATCATGATACCGGGCTTGTCAAATCGCCGTCGCTTCCGCGACCTCTCCGAACAGGAAATTCTGGCTTTGGCGATTTCGTCCGAGGAAGACGACGCCAGCATCTATCGGCTCTATGCCGAACGCCTGCGGGCCGAATATCCCGACAGTGCCGCCATCTTCGACGCCATGGCCGAGGAGGAGAGCGAGCATCGCCGTCGCCTGATCGACCTGCACGCCTCGCGTTTCGGCGACGTCATCCCCCTGATCCGCCGCGAACACGTCGCGGGCTTTTATGCCCGCCGCCCGGTCTGGCTGATCGAGAATCTCGGACTTGATCGGATAAGGTCCGAAGCCAGCGCGATGGAGCATGAGGCGCATGCCTTCTATACCCGCGCCGCACAGCGCACCTCCGACGCGGCGACGCGCAAATTGCTGGGCGATCTGGCCGCCGCCGAAGCGGGGCACGAGACGCGCGCGGAAGAGCTGACGGAGACAGGCCTGACCGCAGGCGTCCGCGATGCCGAAGACCAGCACGCGCATCGGCAGTTCGTCCTGACCTGGGTGCAGCCCGGTCTGGCCGGCCTGATGGACGGCTCTGTCTCGACCCTCGCGCCGATCTTCGCGGTCGCCTTCGCCACTCAGGACACATGGACGACCTTCCTCGTGGGCCTCGCCGCATCGGTCGGCGCGGGTATTTCGATGGGGTTCACAGAGGCCGCCAGCGACGACGGTCAACTCTCGGGCCGGGGCGCGCCCTGGAAGCGGGGGATCGCCTCCGGGCTGATGACGACACTGGGCGGTCTGGGCCATGCCCTACCCTACCTGATCCCGCAATTCGGGCTGGCCACCGGCATCGCCATCGCCGTGGTCTTCGTCGAACTCTGGGCCATCGCCTGGATCCAGAACCGGTTCATGGACACCCCGTTCTGGCGCGCCACCCTGCAAGTCGTCGTCGGCGGCGGCCTGGTTCTGGCGGCAGGCATCCTGATCGGCACCGGATGAACCGCGAAACGCTGCGGCGCCTTGCCTTGCGAGCTGTGATTGCAGTGGCCCTGGGTGCCTCGCTCTGGCTGCTGTCGGATACTCTGCTGGAACGGACCCGGACGGAACAACGGTGATGCCACCTCTCGACAGCCCCTGCCAGCCCCGCTAGCGATCACCCCATGTTGGCGATCTTCCTGAAAACCGTGCCCTTCTTCGCGTTGATTGCCTTGGGGTATGCCGCCGGGCGCACGAAGTTCTTCACGTCCGAAGCAACCGCATATCTGACCAAGTTCGTCTTCTGGTTCGCCCTGTCGGCGATGCTGTTCAACTTCGCGGCCAATCTGACGCTGGCCGAAATACTCGACTGGCGGTTCATCACCGCCTATCTGTGGGGCACTGTCACCGTCTACCTGATCGCGACAGCCGTCGGAATCCTCCGCCGCCTGCCCATCGCCGAATCCGCCGTCGAGGCGCAATGCGCCGTTATCGGAAACGTCGGTTTCCTTGGCATCCCGATGTTCGTGCTGTTGCTGGGGCCAGAGTCGGCAGGCCCGATGCTGATGGTGCTGGCGACTGACCTGATCATATTCTCCTCGCTGATCGTGATCCTGATCACCGGATCGCGCGAAGGCCGGGTGTCGGTCAAAACTCTGCACACCGTAGGGTTGGGACTGGTGAAGAACCCGATGATCGTGTCGATCGTGCTGGGCATCGCATGGTCATCCACGGGACGCGAACTCTGGCAGCCGGTCAATGAATTCCTCGCCATTCTGGGCGCCGCTGCGACGCCCGGCGCACTCTTCGCCATCGGCGCATCGCTGGCCGGCAAGACGGCGGAGCGTATTTCGGTCGCGGGCTGGCTGACATTCTGCAAGCTGGTGCTGCACCCGGCGGCAGTCGCGCTGGCGGCGCTGGTGATCTTTCCGGTCGCCGATCCGTTCGCCGCTACGGTGATGATTTCCGCAGCCGCCTTGCCGGTCGCGGGCAACGTCTACATGCTGGCGCAACATTACGGGGTCGCGCCGCAACGGGTCTCTGCCGCGATCCTTGTCTCGACGGCGGTCTCCATCGTAACCGTCTCAGTCGTCATCGGGCTGCTTACTGGGGGTATCTGACGTGAAGACCTTATCGGAAAACCGCTGCTTCGGCGGCACGCAGGGCGTGTATTCCCACACCTCCGACGCGACCGGAACACAGATGACGTTCGGCCTGTTCAAACCCGAACACGCCACCGGCGCGGTGCTGTGGTATCTGTCGGGCCTGACCTGCACCCACGAAAACGCGATGATCAAGGCCGGGTTGCAGGGCTGGGCCGCGAACGCCGGTCTTTCGCTGGTGTTTCCCGATACGTCGCCGCGCGGCGAAAGTGTTCCCGACGACGACGATTACGCCATGGGACAGGGCGCGGGTTTCTACGTCGACGCGTCCCAAGGCGAATGGGCACGGCATTTCCAGATGGAAAGCTATATCACCAAGGATCTGCCCGAAGTGGTCTTCACCGCCTTCGATCTGGACGACACGCGGCAGGGCATCACCGGGCACTCGATGGGGGGCCATGGCGCTCTGACGCTCGCGCTGAAGGAACCCACGCGCTATCGCTCCGTCTCGGCCCTCGCGCCGATCTGCAACCCGTCGGCCAGCGACTGGGGCACGCCACAACTAACCGCCTATACCGGGCGTCCGACATCCCACGACGCCACCGTCCTGCTGACCGACGGGGCGCACCTCCCCCCCGCCCTGATCGACACCGGCACCTCGGACCAGTTCTACGACAAGCTGGGGACGGCGGCCTTCGCGGCGGCGCTGGCAGAGACGAAATCGGAAGCCACGCTGAACCTGCGGCGTGGCTACGACCACAGCTATTTCTTCGTCTCGACCTTCGCGCCGGACCACGTCGCCTTCCATGCGGAGCATCTGGCATGACGATCCGCGCCGTTATCTTCGACATCGGAAACGTCCTGATCGAGTGGCAGCCCGAGCGGTTTTACGACCGCACCGTAGGTGAGGCGCGCCGCCGGGAGATGTTCGCCGCCGTAAACCTGCACGGCATGAACGACCGTGTCGATCTGGGCGAAGGCTTCCGCGACATCATCTACGAAACCGCTGAGGCGAACCCGGCTTTCCGCACGGAAATTCGCATGTGGCACGACCATTGGCTGGAACTGGCGAACCCCGTGATCGACCATTCGGTTCGCCTGCTGCATGCCCTGCGCGCCAAGGGTGTGCCGGTTCACGCCCTGACCAATTTCGGCATCGAAAGCTACGAACTGGCGAAGGGGCACTTCGATTTCCTGCACACCTTCGATACCGCCTTCGTGTCCGGCCACATGAAGGTCATCAAACCCGATCCGCAGATCTATCGCATGGTCGAGGACACGCTGAACCTGCCCGGCGACGCGCTGCTGTTCGCGGATGACCGCCCTGCAAACGTCGCGGCAGCGGACGCGCGCGGCTGGAATGCGCATCTGTTCGAACATCCGCAGGGCTGGGCCGACCGATTGGTGTCCGAAGGCCTGCTCACCGCGGCCGAGGCCGCATGAACCCGCCGTTCATTCCCTTCGCGGCGGAAGCCAGGCTGGACTGGCTGGACCTGACGCATGCGCTGGCGGCAGGCCACGATCTGCCGCGCGCCGAGACGAAGGACAGCTTCCTTTATCGTGGCGACGACACCATCCTCAGCCGGGCGGCATGGATCGACGGGCTGGGCGCGCTGGTGAAAACGGCGACGATCTTTCCGGACAATCCCGCCATGGACAAGCCGACCGTCAACGGCGCCGTATCGCTGTTCTCCGACACCGACGGGACTCTGGCCGCAATGCTGGATTTCGCGCTGGTCACGAAATGGAAAACGGCCGGCGACAGCCTTCTGGCCGCGACCCGACTGGCCCGACCCGACGCCGCGCGCATTCTGATCGTCGGCAGCGGTACCGTCGCCCGGTCGCTGCACGCCGCGTATTCGGCGGCCTTCCCCGATGCGCGTTTCGCGGTATGGTCGCGCACCGCGGCCACGGCGCGAACATTGGCCGACAGGCTTGGCATCGACCACGCCCCCGATCTGGCCGACGCCGTGCCGCAAGCCGATATCGTCACCTGCGCCACGATGACGACCGATCCCATCCTGCGCGGCGACTGGCTGCGCCCCGGTCAGCACATCGACCTGATCGGCGCCTATCGCCCCGACATGCGCGAAGCCGGGGACGATGCCCTGCGCCGTGCCACGATCTTCGTTGACAGTCGTGCGACCACGATGGACCACATAGGCGAACTGAAAATTCCATTGGCCGAGGGCGTGATTGATGCGTCGGACGTAGTGGCGGACTACTACGACGGGAACGCGATGCGGCGCAGGTCGGACGATCAGATTACCCTGTTCAAGAACGGCGGCGGCGCGCATCTCGATCTGATGACGGCGCGATATATTCTGGATACTGTCGGCTAGGCTTCGACGGCCCGTCTCAAAGCAGGCTTTCGGCCCGGAACGACACCTCGGTCGCCTTGCCGATGATCAGATGGTCGTGCAGCGCGATGCCCAGAACCTGCGCGGCGTCGCGGATCGCATAGGTCATGCTCACATTCGCCTTCGATGGGGCCGCGTCGCCGGACGGATGGTTGTGGACAAGGATCAGGCCCGACGCATTCAGCGCCAGCGCCCGCTTCACCACTTCGCGTGGATAGACCGGCACATGGTCGACCGTGCCCTCGGCCAGTTCCTCATCCGCGATCAGCACGTTCCTGCGGTCCAGGTACAACACGCGAAATCGTTCGGTCACCTGATGCGACAATGCAGTCCGAAGGTAGCCAAGCAATGTGTCCCAGGATGACAGGACCGGCTGCTCGATCACTTTAGAGCGCACCATGCGGTGCCCCGTCGCCTCCATGATCTTGAGGTTTTCGATGACCGCCTGACCTACGCCCTGCACGTCGGCCAACTGGTCCGCCGGGGCGGCCATCACACGATTCAGGTCGCCGAAGCGATGCAGCAGGCGCTTGGTCAGCGGTTTGACGTCACCCCGCGGCAAAGCACGAAACAGGATCAACTCCAGCAATTCGCAATCGGGCATCGCCGCGGCACCCCCCTCCATGAAGCGCCGCCGCAGGCGGACACGATGGGCAAGGCGAGGGTCGGGTTCCAGCAGGGAGGATGGAACGGGAATTGTCTTCGGCATTGCCATGCCGCCTGCGAACAGGTCTTTCACGGGTGCCTCATTGAAGCTGCCGGGCTGGCTATCAGGCGAATCGGTGTCGAGACTGGTCATGTCCCGAACTCTCGTCCGCAATGGTTAAGGCATGGTTAACCGTTTGAAGCCGCACCATATGTCGGGTGGAACATCCCACCGGGCGAAAGCGTGAAAATTTCCGCCCCCGTCGCCGTCACCCCGATCGAATGCTCAAACTGCGCCGACAGCGACTTGTCGCGGGTCACGGCGGTCCAATCGTCGGCCAGCACCTTGGTTTCGGGCCGTCCCAGATTGATCATCGGCTCGATGGTGAAGAACATCCCCTCCTCCAGCACCGGACCCGTTCCGGATCGGCCATAGTGCAGCACGTTGGGCGGCGCATGAAACACCCGCCCCAGACCGTGGCCGCAGAAATCGCGCACCACGCCCGTGCGGTGCCCCTCGGCATAGGCCTGAATGGCATGGCCGATGTCGCCGAAGGTATTTCCCGGCTTCACCGCTTCGATCCCCTTCATCAGGGCGTCGTGGGTGATCTGGATCAACCGCTCGGCCTTCCGGCTCAACCGCCCCGCGACATACATCCGCGAGGTATCGCCAAACCAGCCATCGACGATCACCGTAACGTCGATGTTCAGGATATCGCCGTCCTTCAGCACCTTGTCGCCGGGAATCCCGTGGCAGACGACGTGGTTCACGCTGATGCAACTGGCATGGGCATACCCCTTGTAGCCGATGGTGGCCGAGGTCGCGCCCGCCTCGGTCACCCAATCGGTGATCATCTGGTCCAGCGCGCCGGTCGTCGCCCCCGGCACCACATGTTCTGCAATTCGGTCAAGGATCTCTGCCGCCAGCCTGCCCGCCCTGTGCATGCCCGCAAAATCCGCGTCCTCGTGGATGCGAATGCCGTCCCGTGTCAGTCTGCCGCGATGTTCGTCCAAGGGTCTGCCTCCGGTTCCGTCGCGGGCCACATAATGCGCCTGACGGGAATTATCCACCAGTGACGGTTCCCGTGAACGGCAAGGCGCCTTGCGCCCAGACCCCCCCGACCGTGATCCGCGAGTCCAGCGCGATGACTTCGACCCCCGCCGCGCGCGCCGCATCGAAGGCGCGCCCGTAACCGGGGTCGATGTCCGACGCGACGCCAATGCGATCGCAATCCGTCCGTTGCAGGGCGAACAGAACGACCGCACGATGCCCCTGCCGGACCATTTCGGCCAATTCCCCCATGTGTCTGGCCCCGCGCAGGGTCACACAATCGGGAAATTCCGCCAGATCGCCAGTGCGGCGCAGGGTGACGGCCTTCACCTCGACATAGATATCCCGCTCCGGCCCGGTCAGCAGAAAATCGACGCGGGACTTCGCGCCATACCCGACCTCTGCCCGCACTGTATCATAGCCATCCAGCCCCGGCACCGCCCGAGCGCGCAACGCCTCCCCCAGAACCCGGTTGGGCAGGCCGGTATCCACGACAACGCGATGACCCCCCGGCAGATCGGCCAATCGCCATGCATACTTTAGCTTTCTCTTCGGATCGTCATTCGGCTCCAGCCAGATGCGCGCACCCGGCGCGGCCTGCCCGGTCATGGCACCGGGGTTGGGGCAATGCGCGGTCACTTCCGTCCCGTCGTCCAGAACGGCATCGGCCAGAAACCGTTTGTACCGACGGACCAGCGTGGCGGGGATAAGCGGAGTGGCGAAGCGCATGGGGCCGCCCTATACCGTGACCCGACACAGGAGACCATGATGCCAAATCCCACTGCCGCCATGCTCGTCATCGGGGACGAAATCCTGTCGGGCCGCACCCGCGACGCCAACATGCACCACCTGGCCGGGCAACTGACCGAAGCGGGCATCACGCTGGCCGAGGTCCGGGTGGTCAGCGACGATCACGACGCCATCGTCCGCGCCCTGAACGACCTGCGCGACGCATGGGATACGGTGTTCACGTCCGGCGGCATCGGGCCGACGCATGACGACATCACGGCGGATGCGGTGGCGGACGCCTTCGACGCGCATATCGACGTGCGCGACGATGCCCGCGCCCTGCTGGCCGCGCATTACGCCAGGACGGGGGCGGAACTGAATGCCGCCCGCCTGCGCATGGCGCGCATTCCCGATGGCGCGACCCTGATCGACAACCCGGTCTCCATCGCGCCCGGCTTCAGCATCGGAAATGTCCACGTCATGGCAGGCGTCCCCAGCGTGTTTCAGGCGATGGTCGCGACCGTCCTGCCGACATTGACCGGGGGCGAACCGATGCTGTCGACCTCGACGCGTATCGACCGGGGCGAAGGCGATATCGCCGGGCCCTTGGGCATACTGGCACAGGACTATGCGGACCTGTCGGTCGGCAGCTATCCGTTTCAGAAAGACGGCAAGTTCGGGTCAAACATCGTGATCCGGGGGCAGGACCGTGCCCGTCTTGAGGAAGCCACCGCCAGACTGGCGACCCTGCTGGGATGACCGGAACCGACCCGTACGATTGGCAGAGGATCATCGATCTCTGCTGGCCAGCCGAACGGATGCTGCCCGTGGGGCCATGGACCCTGCGAATCACGCCGGGTGCCGGCGGGCGCGTGAACTCGATTTCGGGCGACGCACCGGACGATTTGACCCTGGCCGAAGATACCGCACGCGCGCAGGGCCAGCGTCCCAGTTTCATAATCCACCAGGGCCAGGACACCCTGGACGACGCGCTGGACGCGCGTGGCTACGTCATCGAAGACGCCGTAAACATCTGGGCGATGGATCTAGGCCCCCTGACTCAGATGCCGCTGCCCCATGCCACTGCCTTCACCATCTGGCCGCCGCTCCAGATCATGCGCGACATCTGGGCTGAAGGCGGGCACGTCACTCCGGTCCGTCAGGCGGTCATGGCTCGGGCCGCGCAACCCGGCGGCATCCTGGCGCGTGTCGACGATCGCGCGGCAGGCGTGGGCTTCGTCGCGGCGGGTGACGATACGGCCATGCTCTCGGCCATCCACGTGCTGGCCCGCCACCGCCGAAAGGGTGTCGCGGGCAATATCCTGCGGGCCGCCGCCCATTGGGCGCGCGACCGCGGCTGCACACGCATTGCGCTGGTGGCGGAGCGCGCAAACCTGCCTGCCACTGCGACCTATGCTGGTCATGGCATGGAAATCGTCGCAGGTTATCACTACCGCCGCGCACCGGAGCTGTCATGAATCCCACCGCACTCGACCTGCCGCAAGTCGATCCGCTGCCCGTCGAGACGCAGCGCTATTTCGACATCTGCACTGAAAAGCTGGGCTTCGTGCCCAATGTCCTGCGGGCCTATGCCTTCGATATCGACAAGCTCAACGCCTTCACGGCGATGTACAACGACCTGATGCTCGCGCCGTCGGGCCTGTCGAAACTGGAACGCGAGATGATCGCCGTTGCCGTCAGCGCCGAGAACCGCTGTTTCTACTGTCTTGTTGCCCACGGCGCGGCGGTGCGGGCATTGTCCGGCGACCCGACACTGGGCGAGATGATCGCGATGAACTACCGCGTCGCGCCCATCGACGCCCGCGTCCGCGCGATTCTGGATTTCGCCGTCAAGATGACCAAAGCCTCTGCCACCATCGAAGAATCCGACCGCGCCGTCCTGCGCGACTATGATCTGACCGACCGCGATATCTTCGATCTGGCGGGCGTGGCGGGCTTCTTCAACATGACCAACCGCGTCGCCTCGGCCATCGCAATGGCACCAAATCCCGAATATCATGGTCAGACGCGTGGTTCAGGGACGTGATACTGCGACTCGGCCTGCTTCTGCTGATCTTTCCGCTCGGGGTTCAGGCCGCCGGCCTCACCATGCCGTTCCCGGCCACCATCACTTTCACCGAAACCCGCACCCTGGGCAGTCACCGCATCGCGATCGGTCCGTTTGATGAAACCCTGCCGTCCGTCACGGCCGAGGGCACGATCACCCGGCAAATCTGGCAGCTGACCGGCGCCGAGACGACGCTGCAAATCCTTGCTCCCCTGCGCGAACAACTGAGGGACGACGGCTGGACCCAGGTCTTTGCATGTTCCACTCGGGTTTGCGGCGGCTTCGACTTCCGGTTCGAAATCGACGTGACTCCGGCCCCGCAGATGTTTGTCGATCTGGCCGACTTCAGCTATCTGGCGGTTCAGAAGTCCGATGCATGGACCACTCTGCTGGTCAGCCGCTCGGGCGATCTCGGCTATGTTCAGGCGACGACTGTCGACCCGGATGGCACGGTCGAACCTGCGAAAAGCACATCAAACGCCGCATCTCCGCCCAGCATCCCGCCGATTGCCCCGCTGACCACGACGTCCGATGTCGCTCAGGCTCTGGTGGCCGAAGGTCACGCGGTCTTGTCGGATCTGGCGTTTGCCACCGGGTCATCCGATCTGACCCAGGACAGCTATTCCTCGCTCGAGTCGCTGGCAGCGTTTCTCAGGGATAACCCGTCAACCACCATCGCGCTGGTCGGCCATACCGACGCCGTCGGCAGCGCTGCCGGCAACATCGCCATTTCCCGCAGGCGGGCCGAAAGCGCGCGTACCTTGTTGACCGGGCGCTATGGCATCGCACCCGGCCGGATCGAAACGCAGGGCGTCGGCTTTTACGCCCCGATCGCACGCAATGACACCGAAGCGGGTCGTCGTACCAACCGACGGGTCGAAGTCGTCATCACCTCAACCGATTAGGTCCCTCAAACGCAAAACGGACCGCCTGAAACAGGCGATCCGTTGCATGTGCTGGCGGTGCAGAGGGGGTTACCAGTCGCCCGGCCCGCTGTCGCGGAAGCTGTCGACAAGGAAATCAATGAAGGCGCGAACCTTCGGCTGGGTATAACGGCCCGGCGGATAAACGGCATAGATGCCCTGAGTCTCGGGCGACATCCCCTCGATCGCGGGAACAAGTTTGCCCTCTTTCATTGCCTCGGCATAGAGAAAGTCTGGCAAAAACGCGATGCCCAGCCCGTTCACAGCGGCGTTGAGCAGCGACTGCCCGTCGTTCACCGTCAGCCATCCGGCGGACCGGACCTGCCGCTTTTCACCCGACGGCGCGGTCAGCTTCCAGACCGAACCGTTTGCCTGGTTCGAATAATGCAGCAGCTTGTGTTCGTTCAGGTCGTCGATCCGCTGCGGGCGGCCATATTCCTCAAGATATTCCGGCGAGGCGATCATCTGACGATGTGTCTCGGCCAGCTTGCGGGCGCGCAGGCTGCTGTCTTCCAGGTCGCCGATGCGCACTGCCAGATCGAAACCTTCCGAGATCAGCTCGACGTAGCGATTGTCGAGGACCATGTTCACCGTGATATCGGGATATTCATGCAGGAACCCGCCCAATATAGGCGAGAGGTGATTCACCCCGAAATCCGTCGCGACAGATACCCGCAGCATTCCCGACGGTGCCGATTGCATGGATGTGACCAGGGCGTCGGCTTCGCCTGCGTCATTCAGAACGCGGCGGGCGCGGTCGTAATAGGCAAGGCCGATTTCGGTCGGCGACACGCGGCGCGTCGTGCGGTTCAGCAGGCGCGCACCGAGGCGCGTTTCCAGCGAAGAGACGTGCTTGGACACCGCCGATTTCGAGATGCCAAGCTTCTTGGCGGCATCGGTAAACCCGCCCTGGTCGACGACCGTGGCGAAGGCTTCCATTTCAGACAGTCGATCCATGCGGCAGCATCCTGGGAGTAATTGAACTTGCTCCTAGAACTGTCATCCGATTGCGGCAGGACAGTGCCACACGTGGGTCAATGCCGGGATCAATTCGGGATTAAAGCGGGGCAGGAAACGCCAAAGCCGCCACATTAACGTATTGTAAACCAAGTATTAACTGAAATCAGCTTTCGTTAATGTGGCGACGGAACGCCGCCTTCAGCACCCGCAGCTCGTCGCGCAGGGCGCCCATCTCGGCGCGAATATCCTCGGGCGCACCCAGACCTGTGACGATAGTGATACTGTCCAGCGCCGTTCCGTCGGGCGCGCGGACCACGACCGTATGAACCCCGTCGGTCAGCAACGCGGTCCCCAGCTCTCCCTCGACGTGATAGCCGCCCTCGGCGGCAGCCGGTGTCAGATGGCCGAGGCTTTCTCCCTCCATCGTCATTTCCAGGGCAGGCGGCTCGCCAGCACCGACAAGCAATCCGCGATATATCCCTCCGGTGATCGAGGTGCGGTTCAGGATCCAGGTGTCGGACATGGGTCGCGGGCCTTTCTGTCTTGATATCGGCGTGCCGGGAATGGGTCAGATATCGGCGCGCGGACGACGGGTCAGGGTCAGGTCGCGAATTCGCACGCGGCTCATTTCGGGCCTTTCGAAAATCAGATCGATCCACGCATTTTCCAGTTTGGCCGGATTGATCTCATGGAAGCCAAGGTCGAATTCGGCGATCACCGGGCTTCCCGCACGATCGCCTGGCCGCAACTCGCTGACCAGTTGTTCGGTGTTCGGTCCCTGCCGGATGTTGAGGCGCACGAACATCTCGATCGGACGCTCACTGTCGAACAGGGTCGAAACACCAAGAATGTGAGACCGGCGCAGACTGCGCGCGGCCTCGACCGGCAGGTCCATCGCCAGAGACAGGAACGACCCGCGAAACCCCAGCGCATCCACCGACAGAACGAAGGGTGCCCTGGCGTCGCTATCCGGGGTCCGGGTCTGATGCACGGTAATCTCGGCCAGCGGGCAGTCGTGGAACAGCATCACGCCGTCAGCCAGCCGCGTTCCGCCGACTGCACCCGCGACCGACGCCGGGTACATTGCCTGCGCCCAGGGCGAGGGCCGCCAGGCCCAGTCACATTGCGGCGGGCGGTCGATCTGACCGATGATCGCCTGCGCCCCCGCCAGACGCCGATCCGCGACCTGCGCCAGCAGGCGGGCGTGATGCGCGATCTCGCGGGCCTGCGTTGCCAGGCGGGCCAAGGTCACGGCATCCGCCGCCTCACCGTCTTCGGCAGCCTGATGCCAACGGCGCATGGCGCGCCGCGACCGCAGGCTCTCCAGAAGATTGGGAAGGGGAAACACCACGCCGCCCGACCCCTCAGAGGTCCATGTAGACGTGGGCTTCGGCAGCCGCGCCCGGGTGCGTGCAGGCTCCGGACTGCGCCGACCCGACCAGTTGCGCATATTTCCAAAGCGCGCCCGATGCATAAAACGTCTTGCGCGGCCCGGCCCAGTCGGCCCGCCGTGTCTCCATCTCGTCGTCGCTCACATTGACCGAAATCGTGCCTTCGATCGCGTTCAGGGTAATGACGTCGCCATCGCGAACAAACGCGATCGGCCCGCCATGCGCGGCCTCAGGCCCGACATGACCGACGCAGAACCCCCGCGTCGCACCCGAAAAACGCCCGTCGGTGATCAGTGCGACCTTCTTGCCCATGCCCTGCCCGGACAGCGCCGCCGTCGTCGCCAGCATCTCGCGCATGCCCGGCCCGCCTGCGGGGCCTTCGTTGCGGATGACGAACACGTCACCTTCTTCGTACTCCCGCGCCTTGACCGCGGCGAACGCGTCTTCCTCGCATTCGAACACCCGCGCCGGGCCGGTGAACAACTGATGCTGCGCTTCCATGCCCGCGACCTTCACGATGGCGCCTTCGGGGGCCAGGTTACCCATCAGACCGATCACGCCGCCGGTCTTGGTGATCGGCGTTTCGACCGGATAGATGACGCGCCCATCGGCCTCCAACGACACTTCGTCGATCTCCTCGCCGATGCTGCGGCCGGTGACGGTGATGCAATCCTCGTGGATCAGACCGGCCTTGCGCAGCTCCTTCATGACGACAGGCACGCCGCCCGCTTCGTAAAGATCCTTGGCGACATAAGCGCCGCCCGGTTTCAGATCGACGAAATACGGCGTGTCGCGGAAGATGTCGCAGACGTCCTGCAGGTTGAAGTCGATCCCCGCCTCGTGCGCGATGGCGGGCAGGTGCAGACCGGCATTGGTCGACCCCCCGGTGCAGGCCACGACCCGCGCCGCGTTTTCCAGCGACTTACGGGTCACGATGTCCCGCGCCCGGATATTCTTTTCGATCAGGTTCATGACGGCCACGCCCGAGGCAATGCAGTATTGGTCGCGGCTCTCGTACGGGGCGGGCGCGCCCGACGAATTGGGCAGCGCCAGACCGATGGCCTCGGACACGCAGGCCATGGTGTTTGCCGTGAACTGTCCACCACAGGCACCCGCCGAAGGGCAGGCGACCCGCTCCAGGATTTCCAGCGCCGCATCGCTCAGATCACCGGCCTGATGCCGACCCACAGCCTCGAACATGTCCTGAACCGTCAGGTCCCGACCCGCATATTCGGCAGGAACGTCCGACCCGGCGGGCACCCGGCCCGGCAGGATCGACCCGCCATAGATAAAGACCGACGGCGTGTTCAGCCGCACCATCGCCATCATCATCCCCGGCAGCGATTTGTCGCAGCCCGCCAGACCGACGATGGCATCGTAGCAATGCCCCCGCATCGTCAGCTCGACCGTGTCGGCAATTGCCTCGCGGGATGCCAGCGACGACCGCATCCCCTCGTGCCCCATGGCGATGCCGTCGGTGACGGTGATCGTGGTGAATTCGCGCGGCGTGCCATGCGCTTCCTTGACGCCCAGCTTCACCGATTGTGCCTGACGGTTCAGCGCAATGTTGCAGGGCGCAGCCTCGTTCCAGCAGGTCGCGACCCCGACGAAGGGCTGATGAATATCCTCGTCGCCCATCCCCATGGCATAGAAATACGACCGGTGCGGCGCGCGCGACGGGCCCTCCGTGACGTGGCGGCTGGGCAGATTGGTCTTGTCGGTGGGGGTCTTCGTCATCTTGGTCGTCTCCATATCCCTTTGCGCATGGGATAGACCCGGCATGCCGGTGGGACAAGCGGGCTTGTCCCGACGCGACGCGCGGCCTGCAGCGAAACAAGACGGTCGCCAAGGGCACATGGCCAGTTGTCCAGACCTCCCTGCGCGTCTAGTCTTGGGAAAATAACCCGGCAAACGGGAGACCATAGGCAGACATTCCAGAGGGCATCAGGCATGTGGACCCCCCGTTTCGAGCGTTTCGTGGCTCCGGCTCGTGCCAGACCGCAACTCTGGCGACTGATCCTCGGGGTCTTGCTGATCGGCGCGATCATGTTCCTCGCCTTTATCATCGTCTCCATCGGGTTGCGGGCCGTGTTCGGCCAGGCCGAGGCGAACGCCTATCTGTCATCGCTCTCGACCGGCGGGACGCCGACGCTGGTGGTGATGATGCTTGCGATGTTCATCTGGCCACTGCTGGGCGCGATCGTCGTCGTGCGCATGCTGCACCGGCGCTCCGTCACGACGGTGTTCGGCCCCGGCCTCCTGCGCGATTTCTTCACCGCCGCCGCAATTGCCGCGCTGGTCTTCGTCGGCGCGACACTGGTTCTGCCGATGCCGTTCGACCCGGTGCCGAACGTCCCGATGTCGCTGTTCCTCAGCTTCCTGCCGCTCGCCGTGATCGCGATCGGCATCCAGACCTTCGCCGAGGAGGTGGTCTTCCGTGGCTACATGCAACAGCAACTCGCCGCGCGGTTCCGCAATCCGCTGATCTGGATGCTGATCCCCGCGGTGTTTTTCGGAAGTCTGCATTCTGATCCGTTCGGTGGGGTCGACAAGCTCTGGCTGATGCTGCCGCCGACGCTGTTTGGCCTGATCGCCGCCGACCTGACCCGCGTGACCGGATCCATCGGGGCCGGCTGGGGGCTGCATTTCACGAACAACGCCTCGGCCATTCTGATCCTGTCGCTGGATGGCAACCTGTCGGGCCTTGCCCTCTATCGCACGCCCTTCGGCGTCGAGGCGCTGTCGCTGTCCAACCCGCTGGTCTGGCAGGAGATGTTGATCACGGTCATCGTCTGGGCCAGCATCCGGCTCTGGCTGGCGCGGGGCGGGGCGATCTCGGGGGGCGGCACGTCGGGCGGCAATCGGGACGACAGTCAGGATGCCGGTCGCAGCCACGAAAACTCGCCCGGTCCGGGATGAGGGACGCCTGAGTCGGCATATCGAAACGCGGGCTGGAGTGTGTCCGGAACATTCCGCCCCGTCCTTGCGGAACACCCATGTGCCGCTCCGTCTCCCCAGCCTGATCTCGTTCAATTTCATTCATTCGCCGCACGGATGCAGTCGTCCGTGCTGCCGGATACCGGCAAAGACGGCCTGCTCCGCTGCATCCGCGCCGACTGATGGCAAAGGCCTGAAAACAAAGGCTGCAGCGCAGTTCGAGGCGCAGTTCGACCGGCCTGACCGCCGACCCTCCGCCCCTCCGGCGCGAATTGCATTCCCCGCCTGCCGTCGCTATCTCCGGCGGGACCACGCGGGGAATACGCCATGAACTGGATCTCGAACTACGTCCGTCCCAAGATCAACTCGCTGTTCTCACGGCGCGAGGTGCCCGAAAACCTGTGGACCAAGTGCGACCAATGCGGGACCATGCTGTTCCACCGCGAACTCAAGGACAACCTTAACGTCTGCACCAACTGCGACCACCATATGTACATATCGCCGCGCGACCGCTTCGCGGCGATGTTCGACGGTGGCGTCTTTGTCGAAGTGTCGGTGCCCCATCCCATCGAAGACCCTCTCAAGTTTCGCGACCAGAAGCGGTATCCCGACCGCCTCAAGGCGGCGCAGAAAGCCGCGAACGAAGCCGAGGCGATGCTGGTCGCCGAGGGCGAAATCCACCGCACCCCGGTCGTCATGGCGGCACAGGACTTCGGCTTCATGGCCGGGTCGATGGGCATGTATGTCGGCAATGCAATCATCGCCGCCGCCGAACGCGCCGTTGCCCTGCAGCGTCCGCTGATCCTGTTTTCCGCCGCCGGCGGGGCGCGCATGCAGGAAGGCATCCTGTCGCTGATGCAGATGCCCCGCACCACCGTCGCCGTGGAAATGCTCAAGGAAGCGGGCCTGCCCTATATCGTCGTCCTGACCCATCCGACCACGGGCGGCGTCACCGCCAGCTATGCGATGCTGGGCGACGTTCACATCGCCGAACCGAATGCCCTGATCTGTTTCGCCGGTCCCCGCGTCATAGAACAGACCATCCGCGAGACCCTGCCCGAAGGGTTCCAGCGCGCCGAATACCTGCTGGATCACGGCATGCTGGATCGCGTGACCCCGCGCGGCAAGCTCAAGGGCGAACTTGCCACGATCCTGCGGATGCTGACCGGCCAGAGCCCTATCGTCCACGGCGACCTGCCTGCCCCCGACACCATCGCTCCGCCGGCCGAAATCGCCGAGCCCGCGGCACCCGCCCCGGCCACTGAGAAGGCCGCCGCCGAAAACACCTCCGGCAAGCAGGCCCGGAAGGTCGAGGCCAAAAAGGCCGAGGCCCGGTGAACGATGGATCCGATGTCGTCCTTGAACGGCTGATGACCCTGCACCCCAAGGTCATCGACCTCGTTCTCGACCGGGTGCATCGCCTGCTCTCCGCCCTCGATCATCCCGAACGCCGCATTCCGCCCGTGATCCACATCGCGGGCACGAACGGCAAGGGCTCGACCCAGGCGATGATTCGCGCCGGGCTGGAAGCTGCGGGGGATGTCGTCCACGCCTATACCTCGCCGCATCTGGCCCGCTTTCACGAACGTATCCGCGTCGCGGGCACGTTGATCGAAGAAGACGATTTGGCTCGACTGCTTGCGGAATGCGAAGCTGCCAACGGCGGCGAACAGATTACCTTTTTCGAGATCACGACCTGCGCCGCTTTCCTTGCCTTCGCCCGCACTTCCGCCGACTGGACCCTGTTGGAGGTCGGCCTCGGCGGGCGTCTGGATGCGACGAACGTGATCCATCCGGCGCTGACCGTCATCACCCCGATTTCAATGGATCACGAGGCCTTTCTGGGCGACACGATCGAAGCTATTGCAGGCGAAAAGGCGGGTATTCTGAAATCCGGCGTTCCCTGCATCGTCGGTCCGCAGGACGAACGGGCGCTGGAGGTCATCGAATACCGCGCCGCCCGTCTGAACGCCCCGCTGCACGTTCAGGGTCAGCACTGGCACGTCACCGAAGAAGGCGGTCATCTGATCTTTCAGGACGAGGACGGGCTGATGGACCTGCCCCTGCCACGCCTGATCGGGCGTCATCAGGTCGACAACGCGGGCATGGCCATAGCCGCCCTGCGCGCCCTGAAACGCACCGCCGGTGCCGATGCCGCCATGACCGACGCGGACTGGCCCGCCCGGATGCAGCGCCTGCGCACCGGCCCGCTGGTCGATCTGGCGGGCGTCGCCGATCTCTGGCTCGACGGCGGCCATAACCCCGCCGCGGGCCACGCGCTTGCCGAAGCCCTGACCCGCCTGCCGCCCCGCCCCCTGCACCTGATCTGCGGCATGCTGAACACCAAGGACGCGACCGGCTACATGACTCCGCTCGCACCCCTTGCCAAACATCTCCATGCTGTTTCCATCCCCGGCGAGGCGAATACCCTGCCCGCCGCCGACACAGCCGCTGCCGCCAAACGCGCGGGGATACCTGCCAGCACTGCCCTTTCGGTCGCGAACGCCATCGCCACGATCAAGGCGACCACCCCTGACGCCCGCATCCTGATCTGCGGCTCACTCTACCTTGCGGGAAACGTCCTGCGCGAGAACGGCTGACGTGGCCCGCGCCGTCTTCCCGCCGGGGTCGGAAGCCGCGGCCAATGCCCTCGCCCTGTCGCCCGCCATTGCGTCGCACAGCCACCTTTTCCTGATCGGCCTGACCGGCAGCGCGCCCGACGGCACCCCGTCCGCCGACCCGGAAACCCAGTTCCTTGCCGCCTTCGACAAGATCGCCGCAACCCTCGCCGCCCTGATCCTCTCGGCCCTCGCAGCCCCCGCCAGCGCCGCGACCTACGGGTTCTGCTGGCAGGGCGCGAACGACTACCGGATCGAAGGGTATATCTCCTATCCCGATACCGCAGAAGGCCGGATCGTGACGGAAAATACCATCACCGGCTTCGGCATCACCGGCTGGCGCGGCGACACCTATCTGGGCCGCTGGTCGATGAAGGATCTCACGCCCGACACCTCCTGGACGCTGCGCTTCGACACCCGCACACTGTCCTTCCCGATGGGCGGCTATATCGAGGACGGCACCTATCAGGAATGGAACGCGAACGGTTTCGCCAACGACTGCGGCATCCCCGGCTTCGGCTTCAACGGCGGCAACCGGGCGCAGGACATCTGCGTCGACGGCGTGTTCATCGAAGAATCCGGAGTCGCCCCCGATACACCGCTTTCGATCTCGCCCAATGCCGAAGATCCCTGTGGCCCGGTGCCGATGTCGTCGCTGTCAATCTCGGGCCGCATTTTCGGCTGACGGCCGGATATCATCCCCGACGTCCGACGCGGATCACCCGTGGATCACCCGCGCATCACATCCAGGGTTCACACAAGTTATTCTTGACCCGCGCCCCAATCCGCCGCCTGCATTTCCCGCAATCGGCTGGCCGTTCGTTCGAACTCGAACACGTCTCCGGGCGACAGATCCTCGGGTTCCGCTTCCGCCGACATGATCAATCTGACGCGGGCTTCATACAGCGCATCGATCAGCGTGACGAACCGCCGCGCCTCGTTGCCGTGAGCCCGGCTCAACTTCGGCACATTCGTCAGGATCAGGACCCGAACGGCCCGCGCCAAAGCCAGGTAATCCGCCGCGCCCAGAGGCTTGCCACACAGGTCCGCGAACGACGCCCGCGCCACGCCGGACCGGAAATCCTCCAGCCGCAGGTCGCGCCCCTTCACCCGGAGTGTCAGGCCTTCCGACACGCCATCGGTCAGCCGCTCCCAGACCTCATCCAATGCGCCGCCGCCGATGAAATACGTCTGCTCATCGCCCAGTCTGTCCTGCCGATAATCGCGCGCGGCGACCAACTCATGAACGATCATCCGTTCCTTCACCATATTGATAAACGGCACGAAAAGTGCCCGGTTTAGCCCGTTTTCATAAAGATCGTCCGGCACCCGGTTCGACGTCGTGACCACATGCACACCTGCGGCGAAAAGCTTCTCGAACAGGCGGCCTACGATCATGGCGTCGGTGATGTCTGTGATCTGCATCTCGTCGAAACACAGCACGCGCGTCTGGGCGATCACCGACCGCGCGAAGGGCTCCAGCGCGTCACGCGTCTCGGCGGCGCGGGCCTCGTGCATCGCCTCGTGCGCTTCCTGCATGAAGGCGTGGAAATGCACCCGCCGCGACGGCACCGGCGAGGCTTCGTGGAACAGGTCCATCAGCATCGATTTGCCGCGCCCGACTCCGCCCCAAAGATAGACGCCCATCGGCCCCTCGGCGGGCTGTGTCCCGAACCCGAGAAAGCCCTTCTTTACCGGCGCAGCCAGTTTCGTGCGGATCTTTTCCAACGGCACCAGCGCCGCTTCCTGCGCGGGGTCGGCGGTCAGACAGCCCTCGGCCACGCGGGCCGCATAGAGTTCGGTCAGGGTCATGCGCCGGTCTAGCCTTGCGATGAACGGTTCCTCAACCGTTCGAACCGATAAAATGCTGTGCAGCATCAGGAATTTTCATAGTCGCATCAGAACATCTGAATTGACCACATCGATCATTCCGTAAAAACCTCTTCGGATGACCGCCCGCACCCTTCCTGTTGTTAACCGTTTGTTAACCCCTGTCCTGATTTCGGGCTGTATCATCCTGATGGTCGGTTTCTCGATCCGCGCCAGCTTCGGCGTGTTCCAGCTTCCCATTGCCAACGAATTCGGCTGGCCAAGGGCGGATTTCTCGCTCGCCATCGCCATCCAGAACCTCGCCTGGGGTATCGGCCAGCCGATCTTCGGTGCGATTGCCGACAGGTTCGGCGACCGCAAGGCCATCGTGATGGGCGTGATCTGCTATGCCGCCGGTCTGGTCCTGTCGTCCTTCGCAACCACACCCGGTGCGCACCAACTGCTGGAAATCCTTGTCGGGTTCGGCATCGCGGGCATGGGCTTCGGCGTCATCCTCGCCGTCGTCGGCCGCGCCGCATCGGACGAAAACCGCTCCATGACGCTGGGCATCGCGACCGCCGCAGGCAGCTTGGGTCAGGTGTTCGGCGCACCCGCCGCCGAATTTCTTCTGGGTTTCTATTCGTGGCAGGAGGTATTCCTGATCTTCGCCGGCATCGTCGGCCTTGCCCTCTTCGCCCTGCCGATGATGCGCGCGCCCGTGGCCACCAAGGCCGAGCTGGAGGAGACCTTCTCAGAGATACTGGGCAAGGCTTTCCGCGATCCGTCCTATGGCCTGATCTTCGTGGGCTTCTTCTCCTGCGGCTACCAACTGGCCTTCGTGACCGCGCATTTCCCGGCCCTGGTGACCGAGATGAGCGGCCCCATCCTTCCCGGATCGATCCTTCACACCATGGGTATCACCACGACCGCTGCCCTGGGCGCGGTGTCGATTTCGCTCATCGGACTGGCCAATATCGCGGGCACGCTCTACGCGGGCTACCTCGGCAAGCGGTATTCCCGCAAATACCTGCTGGCGGGCATCTACATGGGCCGCACCCTCATCGCCGCCGCTTTCATCGCCTTCCCGATCACGCCCCTTACGGTAGTCACCTTTTCCATCGGCATGGGGTCACTCTGGCTGGCGACGGTGCCCCTGACTAGCGGCCTCGTCGCCCATATCTACGGGCTGCGCTACATGGGCACGCTCTATGGGCTGGTGTTCTTCTCGCATCAATTGGGCAGCTTTCTCGGCGTCTGGCTGGGCGGCACACTTTACGATTCGACCGGCAGCTATGTGACGGTCTGGTGGATCGGCGTGGGCGTCGGATTGTTGTCGGCAATCGTGCATCTGCCAATTCGCGAAGTGCCGCTGAAACTGCGCGAAGTCTGAAGACTTGCCCTTGCGGCAAGACGCGTCATTCTGTCCCCATCATCGAGAGGAGAGAACAGATGCGTATTGCCCTGACACTTTCGTTTTTACTGGCGCTTCCAGCCTATGCACAGACCGCCACCGAGGCCGTCGCCCCCGAAGGCGCAACCGGCCTCGCGACCGAAGCTACGGCCCCCGTAACATCCGACACGTGGATGGTCGCCGCAGCTAATCCGTTGGCGGTTGAGGCGGGGGCCGACGTACTGCGCGCCGGCGGGTCCGCCGCCGATGCGATGATTGCCGTGCAGGCCGTTCTGGGTCTGGTGGAGCCTCAGTCCTCCGGCCTTGGCGGGGGCGCTTTCCTCGTCTGGTACGATGCCGCGAGCGGTGAAATCACCACGCTGGACGGGCGCGAAACCGCGCCGATGGCAGCGACCCCGACCCTGTTCCAGGATGAAACCGGCGCGCCGCTGGGCTTCTTCGATGCCGTCGTCGGCGGCTTGTCCGTCGGCACACCCGGCACACCCATGCTGCTGGAGGAAGCGCACCGCCGCTGGGGCACGGCCAACTGGTCCGGTCTGTTCGATGCGGCGATCACACTGGCGGACGAAGGATTTCCAACCTCTCTCCGTCTTGCGATGCTTGTAGCGGAAGACGCTGAACGACTGGCTACATCAGATGCGACAGCGGCCTATTTCCTGCCGAACGGTCAACCTCTGCAAAAGGGCGCGACCCTGCGCAATCCGGCCTATGCCGATACCCTGCGTGCCATGGCAGCGGATGGTGCAGCGGCGTTCTATTCCGGTGAGATCGCCGAAGGGATCGTCGCCGCCGTACGTGATGCGGCGCTGCCCGGCTTGCTCTCGCTGGATGATCTGAGCGCATATCAGGTAAAGGAACGCGATGCCGTTTGCGCACCCTATCGCGGGGCCGAAGTCTGCGGCATGGGGCCACCGTCATCGGGCGGCCTGACAGTCGGTCAGATCCTAGGAATGCTGGAGCCCTATGACATCGCCGCCATGGGTCCCGATTCGGCTGAAGCCTGGCGGCTGATCGGCGATGCCTCGCGCCTCGCCTTTGCGGATCGCGGCCGCTACATGGCCGACAGCGATTTCGTTCCCGTTCCGACAGCCGGTCTGCTGAACCCGGCCTATCTGGCCGAGCGCGCCACGTTGCTGCAAGGCGATGACAGCCTGCCTGAAGTCAGCGCAGGCACTCCGCCATGGGATCACGCCATGCTGCTGGCGGATGATCGCAGCATCGAACTGCCCTCGACCTCGCAGATCTCGATCGTCGATGCGGCAGGCAATGCGCTCTCGATGACCACTACCATCGAGAACGGTTTCGGCAGTCGCGTCATGGCGCCAGGCGGCTTCCTTCTCAACAACGAGTTGACCGACTTCAGCTTCGCCACCCAGGACGACGGCGTGCCAATCGCCAACCGTGTGGAACCGGGCAAACGCCCCCGGTCCTCGATGGCACCGACCATCGTGCTGCGCGACGGCGCACCGATTCTGGTCGTCGGATCGCCTGGTGGCAGCCGCATCATCGGTTATGTCGCCAAGACCATCGTGGCGTATATGGACTGGGGCATGGATGTGCAGGCGGCCGTCGCAATGCCGCATCTGGTCAACCGCTTCGGAACCTACGACGTTGAGGCGGGAACCAGTGCCGAAGGCCTGACCGAACCGCTGACCGCACTGGGGTACGAGGTGAATGCCCGCGACCTGAATTCCGGGTTACACGCGATTGCACTGGACGAGAACGGTCTGAGCGGCGGGGCGGACCCGCGCCGCGAAGGCATCGCCATCGGGGAGTGACGACGCCGGGACGCGGGCCGAAACCCGCGCCCCGAAGGATCAGTCGACCGGAACTTCGCAATTGCCCGTCAGGCAGCCCTCGGCGTCTGTTACCACCGCGGGCGTGGCCTTCAGAGCGAACAGGGGACACGGACCTTCGACCAATACGTTCTCGCCGTCGCGCCGTTCGACGAAGACCAGCATCCGGTCGAGCGGCACGCCCCCGCACCACGCCCCGATGCAACCTACTTCGACTGTCAACGGAAAGCTGGCGTCCTGGTCGAAACCGGTCGCGCTGGCCAGTTTTCCGTCGAACCGAGTCTTGACGGAATAGCCCTGGCGATTGTTCGGATCATCTCCGGTGGAAGGCACCGTTTCGCCCGGCAGCAATTGTATCCGCCCCACGGCCATGACGTACTGCGCCTCCGACGCGTCGGCCTGTTTGAAGCTGCCCTGAACCGTAGGGGTAATACAGGACAGGGCCGAGGCTTCACTGGCGATGGCGGTCGACATCAGGGCGGCGGCGAAAAGGAGTCTGGTCATGTTCGGTCTCCGGGGAAATAACGTCTGATCGAAGGATGAGAGCGGTATGGGCGATAGGCAATAACGCCGACTATAACAGGCCGAACCTGGCCAAAACATGAGCATAGAGATCGCGCTTGAACGGCACGATCGAAGTCAGGACATCGGCGGCGGGCATCCACTGCCACCGCTTGAATTCGCGTTCGTGATAATCAAGGTCCACCGCATCGTCCGGTCCCGCGTAGGACATGCGGAACCAGTGCTGGGTTTGCCCGCGATACTGCCCCTTCCAGAGTTTGGGGACCAGATCGAGCGGCAGGTCATAGGGCAGCGGATCGCTCAATTCGTCGATCACCCGCACGGCATCGGGTGCGATGCCCGTCTCTTCCCGCAATTCGCGCAGGGCGGCGGCGCGGGGGGCTTCGCCGCTGTCGATCCCGCCCTGCGGCATCTGCCAGGCACCCGGATAATCCAGCCGCTCCCCGACCCAGATCAGGTCATCCGGATTGGTCAGACAGACACCGGCACAGGGGCGATAGGGCAGTTTCGCGATGTCGTCAGAGGTCAGGCGAGGCGTCATGTTACGGGTCCTTGCGAAAAAGGGGCGACCAGACAGCCGCCCCCTTGTTGATCTGCCGACTATTGAATCAGCGCGCTTCGATGGCGGTCAGGCCCTTCAGGATGTCGATGGCATAGGCCATCTGGTAATCTTCCTCGCGCAGTTTCGCGGCCTCCTCTGCGGCGACCTGTTCCTTGCGGATCTGCTCCTGCTCGTCATCGGAGAGACTGTCGTTGGACAACGATCCGCGCAGACTCGATTCAGTGCGGGTCGGACGGGCGGTTTCGTCGGCGGTCTCCTCCGGGGTGGCCGGGTCACGACGCGGCTGGACGACCACGATATCGGGCGAAATGCCCAATGCCTGGATCGACCGGCCTGACGGCGTGTAATACCGCGCCGTGGTCAACCGGATCGCGCCATCGCCCTGCACCGGCATGATGGTCTGCACCGACCCCTTGCCGAAGGACTTGGTGCCGACGACCACGGCACGACGATGATCCTGCAAGGCACCCGCGACGATTTCGGACGCGCTGGCCGAGCCGCCGTTGATCAGCACGACCATCGGCAGGCCGTCTATGATATCGCCCGGCTTGGCGTTGAAGCGGTCGCCACCCGCGCTTTCCCGCGACCGGGTCGAGACGATTTCACCCTGCTCCAGGAAGGCATCCGCCAGATCGACGCCCGCCGTCAGCAGGCCACCGGGGTTGTTGCGCAGGTCGAGGATGATGCCGTTCACGTTCTCGATGCCGCCCATCTCCTCGACCGTCGTCTCGAACCCGTCGATGACATTCGGCAGGGTCTGGTCGTTGAAGGTCGAGGCGCGGATGATGACGGTATCGCCTTCCTTGCGGACCTTTGCGGCCGTCAGCTTGATGGTATCGCGGGTGATGGTGATGTCGATGGGTTCTTCCAGACCGTCCCGCACGATGGTCACCACGATGTCGGACCCGACCGGGCCGCGCATCAGGTCGACTGCCTCTTCCAGGGTGAAGCCCAGGATATTCTCGCCGTCGACGGCGGTGATGAAATCGCCTGCCTCAATGCCCGCTTCGAAGGCAGGTGTGCCGTCCATCGGCGTAATGACCTTGACGTAGCCCTCCTCCTGCGTGACCTCGATCCCAAGGCCGCCGAATTCACCTCGCGTATCGGCCTGCATATCCTCGAAGTCGCGCGGCGGCAGATAGGAGCTATGCGGGTCGAGCGAGGTCAGCATGCCGTTGATCGCCGCCTCGATCAGCTCGCCTTCGTCTACCTCCTCGACGTACTGGTTACGGATGCGTTCGAACACGATTCCGAAAAGGTCGAGCTGTTCATATACGGTGGCCTTTTCGGCCTCCTGCGCCAGAAGCGGACCGGCTATCTGCGTTGTGGCCAGGATACCTGCCAGAACGCCGCTTCCTGCGGCCATTGCGAACTTGTTCATGTCGTTTCCCTAATCGGTGGCGAACCAGGTCGCCGGATCTGTGGGCATACCGCCCTGTCTGACTTCGATATAAAGCGTTTCGGAGCGCGATGCGCCACCGCCCGCAACGGAATCTTGAAGGAAATCCGCATTTCCCGGCGATCCGCCGCCCATCAGCCCCAAGGGCGCCCCCTGCGTCACGATCTCTGAGAGACGAGCGTAGACCTGTGACAGCCCGGCGAAAACCAGCAACGTGCCGGGTCGGGGCTCCAGAATGATCACGTTGCCGTAATCCAGCAACGGCCCGGCATAGCGCACCGTGCCAGAAGCAGGCGCCGTAACGATGGCCGCAGGGTCGGTCGCCAGTACCAGTCCGGGGCGTGCGATGCCCGCGGCATCCGGTTCGCCGGCGGCGCGGAGCAGGCGACCGGCAACCGGGAAAGGCAACGGCAGCGACAGATCTGCCACCGTTTCCACGGGTGGCAGCACGCCCAGACCTTCGGAAAAGGCCTCCAGTGTGTCGATACGCCCCAGAAGCGCGGCAATGCGGGCCGCATCCTCGGCCATGCGGGGCGGGGGATCGGTACGATCGGCGATTGCCTCCGACAGGGCGACACGCGCGTCTTGAACGCCGCCCAGCCCCTGGACCAGGCTGTCGGCGGCGCTCTGCTCCAGCGCGCGCAGATCGCGCAGGTCCGACAGGTCGCGGCGCAGCGCTTCTGCGCGGGCTGTCAGCGCGGGGACAAAATCGCTCAGGATCATGGACGACCGCGCCGTGCCCAGCGGACCTGACGGGTGCAGCAGAAGAAGCGGCCCCGGTTCGCGTTCCATCGACTGCAGCGTGGCGATCAGATGCGCCACCTCGGCCTCGCGGGCCCGCAGGTCTGCGGTCAGCGCGCGTTCGCGGATCGCCACCTGGCGCAACCCGTCGCGCAGGGCCGACAACCCGCCCTCATAGGCCCTGATCACGGCGGTCAGGGCCTCGACCCGGTCGCGCGCGGTCAGCGCCTGCTCCAGTCCGATGGCCGCTTCGGTCAACTGCGCCGCCGCCTGCCGTGCGGTATCGGCTGCGGTCTGCGCCTGAACCGGCCCCGCAACCAGCAGCAAAAGAAGAAGGACGCGCGAAATCATTCCAGCAGGTTTTTGCCGGTCATTTCCTCCGGCGGCTCGATCCCCATCAACGCCAGTAGCGTCGGGGCCAGATCGCCCAGCTTGCCATCGCGCAGCAGTGTGCCATCTGGGCCACCGTACAGGATTACAGGAACAGGATTCATTGTGTGGGCAGTATGACGCTCGCCGGTGATGGCATCAATCATGGTTTCGCAATTGCCATGGTCTGCGCAGACGATCATCGCGCCATCAGTGCCGTCCAGCGCCTCCAGCACGCGACCAAGTCCCCGGTCCACTGCCTCGCAAGCTTTTGTCGCTGCATCCAGATCGCCGGTGTGACCCACCATGTCCGGATTGGCATAATTCACGACGATCAGATCGTAGCCCTTTTCGATGGCAGCCACGAAATGGTCCGTGACCTCGACCGACGACATCTCGGGTTGCAGATCATAGGTGGCGACATCCGGCGATTTGGGCATGAAGCGATCCTCGCCCTTCTCCGGCGCCTCGATCCCGCCGTTCAGGAAGAAGGTGACATGCGGGTATTTTTCGGTTTCGGCCAGATGGAACTGCGTCTTGCCCTTGCTGGAAACCCAATGTCCCAGCGTGTTCGACACCGTCTGCTTGGGAAACACCGTCGTCATGTAGGCGTCATGCCCCTCGGAATAATTGACCATGCCCAGCAACTGCAGCTTGGGGCGGTTGTTGGTCGTAAAGCCGTCGAAGTCGGGGTCGGCCAGCGCAGACAGGATTTCGCGCACACGGTCGGCACGGAAGTTCAGGCAGAAGACACCATCGCCGTCGTGCATGCCGTCATATCCGTCCAGCGGGGTGGCGCGCAGGAACTCGTCCGTTTCGCCCCGCGCCTTGCCGGCAGCCAGAGCATCGCGCGCGTCTGCGGCGTGATCGCCCTCGGCCCAGACCATCGCGGCCCAGGCCCACTGCACCCGGTCCCAGCGGTTGTCGCGATCCATCGCGAAATAGCGTCCCGTTATCGTACCGACCGTCGCGCCATCGGGCAGCCCGTCGAGGAGTTGATCAACGAAACCCTCTGCCGATCCAGGTGCCACGTCGCGCCCGTCGGTAATGGCGTGGATGACGACCGGAACACCCGCATCGGAAACCGCATGCGCGGCGGCCAGCAAATGATCGATGTGTCCATGTACGCCGCCGTCCGAGATCACACCCATCAGATGTGCCGTGCCGCCCGAAGCCTTCAGCGAGGCGATCCAACCCGTCAGGGCGGCTTCATCGGAAAAGGTCCCCTCGGCCAGCGCCTTGTTGATCAGGCCGAGGTCCATCCAGACGACGCGGCCTGCGCCGATATTCATGTGACCGACTTCGGAATTGCCCATCTGACCTTCCGGCAGGCCGACGGCAGGGCCGAACGTGGTCAGCCTTGCATGCGGGCAGGTTTCCATAAGACGATCGAAGTTCGGAGTGTGGGCACGGTCGGGCGCGGATTGTTCCGGCCGATCCGAGATGCCCCAGCCGTCGAGAATGCACAGGATGACGGGTTTTTTCTGCATGTGTCTTTCCCTTGTCCGAAACGATCCGGGCCTCAGACCCTATGATAGGGTGCGCCTGCCATGATGGAAGCTGCACGATACAACTGTTCCGCGACCATCACGCGGACCAGCATATGCGGCCAGACCATCCGCCCGAAGCTGATCGCCAGATCGGCACGGTCGCGGATGTCGGGGGCGATGCCGTCCGCCCCGCCGATCACGATGGCCACATCTCGCGCGCTGTCGCGCCAGGCAGCCAGGCGGGCGGCAAAATCGGGAGAGGTCGGTTGCTCACCGCGTTCGTCAAAAATCACCAGCGCCGCGCCGGGCGGAATGGCACGGGTAATCAAGTCACCCTCGGCGGCCATCCCCGCACCTCTGGCATCCAGCTCGACGACGGTGACGGACGGCAGGCCCAGTCCGCGCCCGACCTTGGCGAAGCGATCCAGATAATCCTCCACCATCGCCAGTTCAGGCCCCTTTCGCAGGCGCCCGACGGCGATCAGATGCAGCTTCACCTCAGGCTTCGCGGCTCGGCTCGGCCGCCGGATCGAGCCACATCTTTTCGAGTTGATAGAACTCGCGCACTTCGGGACGGAAAATGTGGACGATCACATCGCCTGCATCCAGCAGAACCCAGTCGCCCTGACTTTTGCCTTCGGTACGGGCGCTGCGGCCCAGACGGGTCTTCAGCCGCTCGGACAATTTTTCGGCCAGCGCGCCGACCTGGCGGGTCGAGCGGCCCGAGCAGACGACCATATGGTCCGCAACGGAGGATTTACCGGCGAGGTCGATCTGAACGATATCTTCGGCCTTTTCCTCGTCCAGAGCGGTCAGGATAAGGGCGAGCGTCTCGTCGCTGGTGGTTTTGTCCGCCGTGGGGCGGGGAGCATGGGTGTCGGCGGGCAGGGTCCGATCCTCCGGGGATATAAGGGCGGGCGCATTAAGCGCGGTCAGCCATGACGTAGCATCGGAACGCCGTCCCGACAATCGCAGCCCGCCATATGGCCCCGATAGGCGGACAGTTCAATCGACCGTTTGGACCGGACGCTTTGCGGCCCATGGCATCCGCGCGTGCATCCGCCGGGCCAGTCCGATCAGATCAGCATCCGCGCCGCGCCGTCCGATCAGTTGAACGCCCATCGGCAGGCCGTCCTGAAACCCGACCGGAACCGAAATCGCAGGCAGCCCGATCAGGGATGCCGGGATCACCACGGCCATCCATCGGTGATAGGTGTCCATCGACCGCCCGGAAATGGCCTTGGGCCAGTCGAGCGTGGCGTCGAAGGGGAAGCACTGCGCCGACGGCAGCGCGATCACGTCAACCTCCAGCGCATCCATACGTCGAGCCCATTCGGCGCGAATGGCGCTGGCGTCAGTGACGTCGCAGAGGGTCAGGGCGCGACCTTTGGCGACCTCCCAGTGCATTTCGGGTTTGGACTGTGCGGCGAAGGCATCGGTCCAGAGTGGAGCCATCTTCTGCGCGATGGAAAACGCGCGCAGCACCGTCCATGATTGCCACAGGTCATCCGCATCCATCGGCGGGTCGAGGGTTTCAGCCAACCCGTCCAATGCCACTTCGCAGAGTGACAGAACCCCGTCGTCGCAGGGAAAGCCCCCGTCCCAGTCGCCCAGCCATCCGACCCGCAACGGTCGGGGGGCGACGGTGCGATAGGTCGGGACCATGATCGACAGAAGCAATTCCAGATCGTCGGGTGCGCGCGCCATCGGGCCATCGGTGGCCAGCGGATGCAGGATCGGATCGCCCACCGGCGCGCCGCGCACGGTGCCCTGGGTCGGGCGCAAACCGAAGACATTGTTCCAGGCCGCCGGATTGCGCAGGGATCCCATCATATCGGACCCGTCGGCCAGTGCCACCAGCCGCGCGGCAAGGGCCGCGCCCGCGCCGCCCGAACTGCCGCCAGCGCTGCGCGTCTTGTCCCACGGGTTCAGCGTGGTTCCGTGGACAGGATTGTAGCTGTGCGATCCAAGGCCGAACTCCGGCGTGTTGGTCTTGCCGATGACGATAGCCCCCGCCGCGCGCAACCTCGCCGCCATCGGGCCATCGGCATGCGGGACGTGATCGGCGAAGGCCGGGTGGCCATAGGTCGTGCGGATACCGGCAGTATCGGCCAGATCCTTGATCGCCATCGGCAGGCCCGACAGCGGGCCGGGACGCGGGTCCGATGCTTCGGCCAGCAGGCTGTCGCGACCGCGCAGCGAGACGACGGCATTCACGTCGCTGGCCGCGATCCGGTCCAGGGTGTCTGCCATCAGGTCGCGGGGCGACAGCCGCCCGGCGCGCATCGCCGACAGCAAGTCCAGCGCGGACGGGTCAGTCGGCACCGAGGATCGCACTGTCATCCGGTCCTTCGAGCGATCCGTCGTGCGGCGTGTCGGACGCGTCGTCAGACAGCATCCGAACCTCGCGCTGCGGGAACGGTATCGAGATATCGTTTTCCCGGAACGCGTCCCACAGCGCCAGATAGACGTTGCCGCGAATATTTGTCAGCCCGTCGGTCGGGTCGGAAATCCAGAACCGCAGGATATAGTCGACCGAGGAATCCCCGAACCCCACGATATGACAGACCGGCGGCTTGGATTTCAGCACCCGCTTGGTGTCGCTGGCCGCGTCGATGGCGACCTTGCGGACCAGATGGGGATCGTCGCCGTAGGCCGTGCCGAAAAAGATATCGAGTCGGACCAGTGCGTTGGAATGGGACCAGTTGATCACGAGGCCGGTAATCAGATCCTCGTTCGGAACCAGATATTCGCGCCCGTCCCGCGTGGTGATCGACACGTAACGGGCGGTCAGTGCATTGATCCATCCGAAGGTATCGCCGATGGTGATGACGTCACCGGGTTTGATTGACTTGTCCAGCAGGATGATGACCCCGGACACGAGGTTCGAGACGACCTTTTGCAATCCGAAACCCAGACCGACACCGATGGCGCCCGACAACACCGCAAGCCCGGTCAGGTCGACCCCGATGGCCTTGAGTCCCAGGAAGAATGCTCCGACATAGAGGACGATCTGCAAAAGCTTGACGACCAGCACCCGCATAGAGGGACTGATATCTTCGTTTTTCGAGATCCTGGCGGACGTGGCGTGTGCCAGAAACCGCGCCACCGTGAACAGGATGCCGATCACCACAAGTGCGGTGATTAACCCCAGCAGCGAAATGCGGAACTCTCCGAGCTGTATGGCAAGGCCGTCCGTGATCTGTCGCGCCGTGTCCAGCGCACCCAGATAGAACAGCGTCACGTATACCAGAAGAGCCCAGTTCACGATCTTGCGCAGGAACGGGTTGCGGACCAGACGCGCGACGAAGCTGACGACCATCCAGGCCGTGCCGATAGTCGCGGCCAGCCCGACAAGATAGCTGTAGGACGGCCATCGAAACATCTGTTGCATCGTAAGATACGCGACCCAGGCGAGGGCGGCGAAGATCACGAGGCCAAGCCGGTTTCGGAAGATGACCAGCCAACGGAGTTGCCATTTCGGCCGTCCCGTCTGTGTGCGCATCCATTCGGTCATGCGCTCGCCAGCCCAGCGGCGCAGCAGCCAGGACAGCAACATAACCCCCAGAATGATCAGGATCTGCCAGAGCTTCCAATCACCCTGCAACAGGCCTGAAAGGAAGGTAGTGGCCGTCGACCAGCCGGTCAGCAATTCATCCCTGAGGGGGATCGTTTTCAGAATATCTTCTTCCATCCTTCTCTATGCGGCAGTTTGGACGTGCGGAGCAACAATGCCGACAGCGCCTGCGCTATTTCTCATGCTGTTTGGCCTTGAACGGTCACCGGCGTATGGGACGGCTGCGGCGTTCCGAAAGGCTCGGTCATGTGGGCCTCGCACTGTCATCAACCGAAATCCTGGATCGCTCATAACCGCGGCAAGCCTTGCAGGGGACATGTCGCCCGCGTATCTGACCGTCCATGAAACGCGTCCACGATCTGAGCGACCACGATTTCCTGCCCTGGCGGTTTTTCGGCCGCGCCCACGGGGTGACGGCGCGGCGCTGATTGCGTCCCTTTCGCCCATTTCAGACAGACACACCCGCGAGGATTTCGCACATGACCGGCCACACCACCAAAGCCCGCACGCTCTATGACAAGATCTGGGACGCACATCTGGCGCACGAAGCCGAAGACGGCACCTGCCTGCTGTATATCGACCGGCACCTGGTCCACGAAGTGACCAGCCCGCAGGCCTTCGAAGGGCTGCGGATGACGGGCCGCACCGTGCGTGCGCCCGACAAGACCATCGCCGTGCCGGACCACAACGTCCCGACCACGCTGGACCGCGCCAACGCGGCCACCATGACCGAAGACAGCCGCATCCAGGTCGAGGCGCTGGACAAGAACGCCAAGGATTTCGGCATCCACTACTACCCCGTGTCGGATGTCCGTCAGGGCATCGTGCATATCGTCGGGCCGGAACAGGGCTGGACCCTGCCCGGCATGACCGTCGTCTGCGGCGACAGCCATACGGCAACCCACGGCGCCTTCGGTGCGCTGGCGCATGGGATCGGCACGTCGGAGGTAGAGCATGTTCTTGCGACCCAGACCCTGATCCAGCGCAAGGGCAAGAACATGAAGGTCGAGATCACGGGCAAGCTGCGCCCCGGCGTCACGGCCAAGGACATCACTTTATCCGTCATCGGCAAGACCGGCACCGCGGGCGGCACAGGATACGTCATCGAATATTGCGGCGAAGCGATTCGTGATCTGTCGATGGAAGGCCGCATGACCGTTTGCAACATGGCCATCGAAGGCGGCGCACGCGCCGGTCTTATCGCGCCGGACGAGAAGACCTACGAATATTGCATGGGTCGCCCCCACGCCCCGAAAGGTGCGCAATGGGAGGCCGCGCTGGCATGGTGGAAGACGCTCTATTCCGACGATGACGCGCAGTGGGATATGGTGGTGACCATCGCCGCCGAAGATATCGCGCCGGTTGTCACATGGGGCACGTCGCCCGAGGATGTGCTGCCGATCACCGCATCGGTCCCCGCGGCTTCGGATTTTGCCGGCGGCAAGGTGGACGCGGCGCAGCGGTCGCTGGATTACATGGGCCTGACACCGGGCACGCCATTGTCCGAGGTCGCCATTGACACGGTATTCATCGGCTCCTGCACCAATGGCCGGATCGAGGATCTGCGCGCCGCCGCCGCGATCTTGCGTGGCAAGAAGATCAAGGACGGATTGCGCGCCATGGTCGTGCCGGGGTCTGGCCTTGTGCGCGCGCAGGCCGAAGAGGAAGGGCTGGCGCAGGTGTTCATCGACGCAGGGTTCGAATGGCGGCTTGCCGGCTGTTCGATGTGCCTGGCCATGAACCCCGATCAACTGTCGCCGGGTGAACGCTGCGCTGCCACGTCGAACCGCAACTTCGAGGGGCGTCAGGGCCGCGGCGGACGCACACATCTGATGTCGCCCGCGATGGCAGCGGCTGCGGCAGTTACCGGCCACCTGACCGACGTGCGCGAGATGATGTGACGCGAAAGCGAGCTTGAAAAAAGATAACGGGCGGCCCGATGGGACCGCCCTTTTTTCAGCCCGGTAATGTCTGTCAGTTCGAGGCGACATCGACCTGCGCGACCGGGGCCACCAGATCGCCCAGCATCACGTATTCGCCTTCTGCCTCGCAGCCCGGCATACGGAACGTCAGATTCTGCGTAATGGTGGCAATGCCCGGCGTGGCCTGTATGGTTCCGGCAACGATCTGCTGGCCGCAGTTGCTTGCCAGAACGGGGGCCTCGATGCTGATCGCGACGGCCTGACTGGCCGGGGCTGTGTAGACGAGGGCTACGCGCGCGTCGTCGAGCGTCGCGTCGCCCAGTGTCGTCAGATAACCACCATTGCCCGACAGGATGCGGGCGATGTTGCGCGGCGTCTCGGGCGCGATATGGCCATCGGTGCCATAGTCGGCGTCATCCTCGAAGGCGTGCAGTTCCAGCCCGACGTCGTTCTGCCAGTACAGAACCGTACGGGCGTAATCGTCCATATCCGCAATGGTTGTGATCTGGCTGACCGGGTCGCGGTCGGCGACGGCCACGGCGATGACCGCCATGGCGGAAAGAGCCGGCATCGCGACCTGCGCCATACCATTCTCATCCAGTGCGACGGCGATCTGCAAATCGCCCTGCAGGATATCGGCACGGGCAGTTCCGTCGCAGGGGGCAGAGATATACAGCCCGACGATCGCGCCGGCCTGCGGTTTCGCATCGACGATCACAGTGCAATCGGGCGTTGCAACGGCGGCCTGTGTCGGTCGCACGGTTTCGATCTTGCGGATCGGGGCCGGAGCCAGTGTGGCATAGGTATCGGGGTCGGCAGGCAGCGATGGCAAACCGTTGGTCGCCGCGGTTACGGTGGTTGCGGAGGGATCCGGCTGTGCGCTGTCCTGCGTGGACGTGACTGCGGTCTGCTGGAGTACGGCGGACACGGGTTGAACCTCCGTAGCCAGCGCGGAGGCACGCGTGTTCGTGTCATCCGGCCCAGGCATCATCGTCAGGACGATCGCTGCACCAAGGACCGCAATGCCAAACGCGGCAAGCCGCACCGGGCTTTGCGACCGGACGGCGGCAAAAGCCGTGCCCACGATGGAAGACCTGGACGACGTGTCCGTCTGCTTATCGCTTGATGCGGACACCGTAGGCTGCTCCGGGGCGTCATCTTCCAGCGCGTCGAATTCTTCCTGTGTCATCACATTGATCCTCGGAAACATGGCGTTTCCTTGGTGATGACAGCGGAATCAGGCGATTCTACGGAGCAGTCGCGCTGATTTCCCGACTATTGTCCCTACCCGAGCCTCAATACGCTCCGTGGCAGTGTTTGAATTTCTTGCCCGATCCGCAGGGGCAGGGATCGTTGCGGCCCGGATTGCCCCATGTGGTCGGATCGTCCTCAAGGAAGCCGGGCGTGGCTTCGGACTCATCCGCACCGGGGGCGGAGGTCGATTCTGCCTCGGCGGCGGCAGGTGCGGCCTGTCCGGCGGCGGCACGTTGCTGGGCGATCATCTGTTCGATCATCGCCTTGCGCTCCTCCTCCGACAGGGGGCGCACGCGGGCCAGCTTCTTGGTCACCTCGACACGCAGGCTGTCGAGCATCGTTTCGAACAGCTGGAATCCTTCGGTCTTGTATTCGTTCAGCGGATCGCGCTGCGCATACCCGCGGAAGCCCACGACCGAGCGCAAATGTTCCAGGGTCAACAGATGCTCACGCCATTTGCCGTCGATGGTCTGCAGCAGGAACTGCTTTTCGATCTGCCGCATCTGTTCATCCCCGAAGGCCTCGGCCTTTTCGGCCATCAGCTTGTCGGTCGCCTCATACAGGCGTTCGCGCACGATCTCCTGATCGACGCCGTCCTCGTCAGCCCATTCGATCACCGGAGCCTCGACGGCCAGGATTTCGATAACCGCAGCATACAGACCCTTGGCGTCCCACTGATCGGCATAGGACTTGGGCGGCAAGTATTCGTCCACCAGATCGTCGATCACCTGCTGGCGCATGTCCTGCGCGATCTCGGCGATGTCTTCGGCTTCCATGATTTCCAGCCGCTGCTCGAACACCGCCTTGCGCTGATCGTTCATCACGTCGTCGAACTTCAGCAATTGCTTGCGGATGTCGAAGTTGCGTCCCTCGACCTTCGCCTGCGCCCGCTCCAGCGACTTGTTCACCCATGGGTGAATAATCGCCTCGCCTTCCTTCATGCCCAGCGTATTCAGCACCTTTTCCAGACGTTCCGATCCGAAGATCCGCATCAGATCGTCGTCCAGCGACAGGAAGAATACCGACCGGCCCGGGTCGCCCTGACGACCGGAGCGTCCGCGCAACTGGTTATCGATGCGACGGCTTTCGTGGCGCTCGGTGGCCAGAACAAACAGCCCCCCGGCTTCCAGCACCTGCTTTTTTTCGTCGGCGTGTTCCGCCTCGATCCGGGTGCGGATTTCGTCAGGGTGCGCTTCGGGATCGGCGGCCAGCGCCTCCAGCACCTTCATCTCGACGTTGCCGCCCAATTGGATATCGGTCCCGCGCCCGGCCATGTTGGTGGCAATCGTGATCGCGCCCACCTTGCCCGCATCGGCGATGATCTGCGCCTCCTGCTCGTGCTGACGGGCGTTCAGGACGTTGTGGGGCAGACCTTCGGCTTCAAGCAACTGCGCCAGCATTTCGGACTTTTCGATGGACGTGGTGCCGACCAGCACCGGCTGACCCTTGGTGTGGGCGGTCTTGATCTCGGCGACCACGGCGGAAAACTTCTCCTGCGCGGTGCGATAGACCTGATCGTGTTCGTCGGCACGTGCGATCGGGCGGTTGGTCGGAACCTCGACCACGCCCAGACCATAGATCGATCCAAATTCCTCTGCCTCGGTCGCCGCCGTGCCGGTCATGCCCGCCAGCTTGGAATAAAGCCGGAAATAGTTCTGGAACGTCACCGAGGCGAGGGTCACGTTCTCCGGCTGGATCGGCACCCCTTCCTTGGCCTCGATCGCCTGATGCAGACCGTCGGACAGGCGACGACCGGCCATCATGCGGCCCGTGAATTCGTCGATCAGGACGACCTGATCGTCGCGAACGATATATTGCTGATCCTTGGCGAACAACTTGTGCGCGCGCAGACCCTGGTTGACGTGGTGGACGATGGTGGTCGATTCCGGGTCATAAAGCGACTGGCCTTGCGGCAGGATACCCGCAGACAGCAAGCGCTCCTCCAGCCATTCGTTGCCCTCGTCGGTGAAGGTGACGGAGCGTTGCTTCTCGTCCTTTTTGAAGTGCTCCTCGGTGATCTCGGGGATCAGCTGATCGACGCGCGTATAAAGGTCGCTGCGGTCTTCGGACGGGCCCGAGATGATCAGCGGTGTCCGCGCTTCGTCGATCAGGATCGAGTCGACTTCGTCCACGATGGCGAAGTTATGCCCACGCTGCGCCATCTCGGCCTTGGAGGAGCGCATATTGTCGCGCAGGTAGTCGAACCCAAGCTCGTTGTTTGTGGCGTAGGTGATGTCGGCGGCATAGGCCGCGCGCTTCTCGTCGTCGGGTTGCTGTGGGACGACGACGCCGGTGGTCAGGCCCAACGCGCCATAGACCTTGGACATCCAGTCCGCGTCACGGCGCGCCAGATAGTCATTGACCGTGACGACATGCACACCCTTGCCAGACAGCGCGTTCAGATAAGCCGGAAAGGTTGCAACGAGCGTCTTTCCCTCGCCCGTTTTCATCTCGGAAATGTTACCCTGATGCAGGAAGATGCCGCCCATCAACTGCGTATCGAAGGCCCGCAGGCCCAATGCGCGGCGAGCCGCCTCGCGGCAGTTGGCAAACGCTTCGGGCAACAGGTCGTCCAGCGACTCGCCTTTTTGCGCGCGTTCCTTGAGAGTTTCGGTCTTCGCCTTGATCTCGTCATCGGAAAGTTTCTGGAACTCCGGCTCCAGCGCATTGATCCGTTCGACCAACTTCAGCGTGCCTTTGACCTTGCGGTCGTTGGGTGTGCCGAACACCTTCTTTGCAATTGCACCAAGTCCAAGCATCAGTCGTCCCGCCTCTCGCGCCCTTGCCGACCGTGAAAAGGCCCCATATCACAGGGGCAAATCATGGGCGGGCGCGGTAAAAATAAGTCCTCGTCGCACTTAAGACCCGCCCCCACGGGTGTCAACGAACGCCCATTGGGACACAACCGAACACTGGCCTGATGGCCTGAAAGGATCACATATGAAATATCTCCTGATCGGCGCAGCCGCGCTTAGCCTCACCACGCCCGTTTTCGCCGATAGCGACACGACCGTCGACGCAGATACGGTTCTGGCGACCGTCAATGGCACCGATGTCACGCTGGGCCACGTGATTGCACTGCGCGAACGCCTGCCCGCGCAATTCCAGCAATTGGATGATGCTACCCTGTATCAGGGCATGCTCGATCAGGTGATTCAGCAGCAAGTACTGGCTGATGCCGCGACCCCGTCGAAAGCCACCGAAATCGGCAAGGAGAACGAGGTGCGCGCCTATCTCGCCAGCCGCGAAATCGACAGGCTGTCGTCAGAACCGGTCAGCGACGAAGCCCTGCAGGCGGCCTATGACGCGGAATACGGAAACATGGAGGCCCAGCCGGAGTTCAATGCCAGCCACATCCTGGTCGAGACCGAGGAAGAGGCGCAGGCCCTGATCGAAGCCCTGGACGACGGTGCCGACTTCGCCGAACTGGCGCAGGAGAAATCCACTGGCCCGTCCGGTCCCAACGGAGGTCAGCTGGGCTGGTTCGGCCCCGGCATGATGGTTCCGGAATTCGAAAATGCCGTTGCCGGAATGGAACCGGGTGAAGTTTCAGCTCCGGTGCAGACGCAGTTCGGCTGGCATGTCATCAAGCTGAACGAGACCCGCGATCAGGACGTCCCCGAGTTGGACGAGGTCAAAGCCGAACTTGAAGCAATGGTCCGCAATGCCGCCGTGGAAGCCGAAGTAGATCGCCTGACCGGCGAAGCCGATATCAGCCGGAGCGAAGTCGAAATCGATCCTGCACTGATCCGCCAGACTGATCTGCTGGAGGAATAGTTCGATGGGCAAAGACGGGAAAAAGAAGGCTTCCAATACGGCGAAGGGTCCGAAAAAAAAGGACCTGATCGCCCGGATCGCCCAGCTGGAGGCGCAGGTGAATGGTCCCAAGGGACCGCTGACCTCGCCCCTGGCGCCCGAATTTCCCGAATTGCCCGCCATTGATGGCGTCCGCTTTGCCACGGCACAGGCGGGCGTCAAATACAAGAACCGCACCGACGTGATGCTGGCCGAAATCGCCGCCGGATCGTCGGTCGCGGGCGTCTTCACCACGTCGGCCACGAGATCGGCCGCCGTGCGCGACTGTCAGGACAAGTTGAAGAGAAAGGCCGCGTCCGGCGGTTGGGCGATTCTGGTGAATTCGGGCAATTCCAATGCCTTCACCGGGGCGGCGGGCGATCAGTCGGTTCAGGCCATCAGCACAGGGGTCAGCCATGCGCTTGGCCTGCCCGCGTCGCGGGTGTTGACCGCTTCGACCGGCGTGATCGGTCAACCCTTGCCGCACGACCGGATCACTGCGGTGCTGGACAAGCTGGCGACCAGGCTGGACGCAGGCGAGATGGGCACGGCGGCCCGCGCGATCATGACGACGGACACCTTCCCCAAAGGATCGAGCCGCACGGTCGATGTCGGCGGCAAGACCGTGACCATCGCCGGTATCGCCAAGGGATCGGGCATGATCGCCCCCGACATGGCGACGATGCTGGCCTATGTTTTCACCGACGCCGCCGTGCAGGACCGCGCCTTGCAGACCATGCTGTCGGACCTGACGAAACAGACGTTCAATGCCGTGACGGTGGACAGCGATACATCTACATCTGACACATTGATATTGGTGGCCACCGGCCACGCCGGGAACGAGCCGATCACCTCGGCGCGGACCAGGGCGGGGCGCGACTTCAAGGAGGCGCTGCATCAGGTGCTGCACGATCTGGCGTTGCAACTTGTCAAGGACGGCGAGGGCGCGACCAAACTGGTCGAAGTCCGCGTGAAGGGTGCCGCCAATGCATTGGATGCCCGTCGCGTCGCCTCGGCCATCGCCAATTCGCCACTGGTGAAGACCGCCATCGCGGGCGAGGACCCGAACTGGGGCCGCGTCGTCATGGCCGTCGGCAAGTCCGGCGCGCAGGCCGACCGCGACAAGCTGCGCATCAGTTTCGGTGATATTCTGGTCGCCGAGAACGGGCAGGTCAGCCCCGGTTACACCGAAGATGCGGGCGCGGAATATATGAAACGCGACCGTATCTTGCTGACAGTCGAGATGGGTATGGGTCAGGCCGAAGACACGATGTGGACCTGCGATCTGACCTATCGCTACATCGAGATCAACGCGGACTATCGGTCTTGATCCGGCTCCGCGGATGAAAACCGTACTGGTTTCGGCTGTCGCGCTGATTGACGTCGACGGGCGCGTACTTCTGGCACAGCGACCGGAGGGCAAGCCGATGGCGGGCCTGTGGGAGTTTCCGGGTGGTAAGGTCGAGCCGGGCGAAACCCCCGAAGCCGCCCTGATTCGCGAGTTGCAGGAAGAGCTTGGAATCGACACATGGGCCAGTTGTCTGGCACCCCTGACGTTCGCGTCACACGGATATGACGACTTTCATCTGCTGATGCCGCTGTTTGCCTGTCGCCGTTGGCTGGGACAGCCACAGGCACAGGAAGGTCAGGCTCTAAAATGGGTGCGGCCAAACGATTTACGGGATTATCCGATGCCTGCTGCCGACATTCCGCTAATCGCAATTTTGCGGGATTGGCTGTAACTTGCCTTCAACAGTTCATGATTTGAGCAAGAAATTGCCATAATTTGTCTTCCTTTGTCTATTTTATGACATAAGATCGTCCCAGTTCGCGCTCCAAAGGGGGAAACCGCATGCTCAAGACTATCGTGATCGGAAATCACCTGTCGATTCAGGGTCAACTCGTTCAAATGTTGAAGGACGGCCTGTGTCAGGTTCGTGTCGGCACCCAGATTTTTACCGGGCGTCTTATCAGCGGTTGATCCGTCCGCATGACCCCGTTCCGCGATTTGCAGATCGGGGTCATGTCACAAGGCATCAAAGCCAGCCTGACAGATTGTCGTCGATAATGTCCGACAGTGCGTCAATATGCGCGTCGTCGTCGTTCAGGCACGGAATGTAGGTGAAGCTTTCACCGCCTGCATCTTCGAAGCTTTCCTTGATCTCTTCGTTGATCTCTTCCAGCGTTTCGATGCAGTCGGCGGAAAATGCAGGCGCGATCACGGCGATCTTTTTATTACCTGCCTTGGCCAGGCGCGCGACTTCTTCTACCGTATAGGGCTTCAACCACTCCTCGGGGCCGAACTTCGATTGGAAGGTCGTGGTGATCGCCGCCGCATCCCAACCCAGCCGTTCGCGCAGCAGGCGCGTCGTTTTCTGGCATTGGCAATGATAGGGGTCGCCCTCCATCAGATACCGTTTCGGCACCCCGTGGTAGGAACAGACCAGAATGTCGGGCTTGTCCGTGGCGGCGGCATAGGCACGCTCAACCGATTGCGCCAGGGCCTCGATATACCGAGGGTCTTCGAAATAGGCGGGCACCGTGCGGCTGCTGGGCTGCCACTTCAGTTTCATCAGCGCGCGGAAGAACTGATCGTTCGCGGTGGCCGAGGTCGCGCCCGCATATTGCGGATACAGCGGAAAGAACACGATGCGGTCGCACCCGGCCTCCTGCAGCGCGCGCACCTTGTCGATGGTCGACGGCTTGCCGTAGCGCATTGCATAATCAACCATCACCCGATCCCCATGCCGGGCCTGCATCCGCGCGGCGATCTTGGCTGTTTGCGCCTTGGTGATCGTGGCCAGCGGGCTTTCCCCGGCCTCGTGATTCCAGATCGACTTGTAATTCGCACCAGACCGGAACGGCCGCGACGTCAGGATGATGCCCTGCAACAGGGGCTGCCACAGGAACGGCGAATAATCGATGACGCGGCGATCTGACAGAAATTCGTTCAGATAGCGGCGCATCGACCAGTAATCGTATCCGTCCGGTGTGCCCAGGTTCGCGACAAGCACACCGATCTTTCCCATCCGCACCTTCGGATGATCGACTGGGGCATGCGGCAGCGGCGTATAGGTCATGTCATTCATTCGCCTGATCCAAGTTCCGGAACCCCCAGCGCATCGGCCAGTCGGGCCTGCGCCGATCCGGGGCGGAGCGGTTTCTGTTGCGTGTCGGACGGGGCCCAGCCCGTCAGGAAGACCGTCTGGAACGTAGCCTTGATGCCATCGCCCTCGGGGAAAGCATCAGCATAGATCCGTGCCGCCCGGTCGAACAGGGCGCGCGGCGGGGTGCGGCGATGACGCGCAGCCAGGGCATTGGTTTCGCCCATGGCGCGCAGGTCGTGGGCCAGTTGTGCCAGATCACGATACCGCACCGTCAGCGTGATCGCATCCGCCACCGGCAGCGCCAGTCCCGCCCGGCCCAGCAATGCGCCCAGATCGCGGATTTCGCCCATCGGTGCGACACGTGGGCTAAGTCCGCCCAGAATCTCCGTCTCGGCCTGCGCCAGCGCGGCCCGTAATTCGGTCAGTGTCTCGCCCCCCAAGGTCGCGACCAGAAGCAGACCATCCTCGCGCAGGGCGCGGCGACATTGGATCAGCTGTCCCACCGGATCATCGGCCCAATGCAGGCACATCGCGTGAATGACCAGATCATGCGCGTCGGGCGTCAGGTCCAGCACATCGCCCTCGGCCACCAATGCGGCACCGGGCACGGCCTTGGCCCAGACGTCCGGATGAGCGGTAACGATCACGGGCGATGTAAAGGTTCTGTTAACGTCTTTCAGTCTTTCCTGAACTTCCTCGATGGCGGCGGCGTGCAGGAACCATGCCGACCCGTCCGCGCGGGCGCGGTGCAGGGCAAGGCTTGAACGATCGGTCAGGGGCGGTTGAGGCATATCGGGGACTTAGGACATGGCGATCACGTTGCAAAGGGTGGCACGGCGGAGTGCTGCGGTGCTGCGCGAGGCGCTGTACCCGACGACCTGTATGATGTGCGACGAACGCGTGCAGGAAGATGGCGCGCTCTGCCCCGCATGTTGGACCGATACGCCGTTCCTGACGGGGGCCTGTTGCGACATGTGCGGCACCGGCCTGCCGGGGCAGGATGACGGCGTGGCGCGTTGCGACGATTGCCTGACGTTTGCGCGTCCATGGGACGAGGGGCGCGCGGCGCTGGCATATGGCGGTTGCGCACGGCGGCTTGTGCTGGCGCTGAAGCATGGCGACCGCACCGAACTGGCCAAGGGCGCCGCGCGCTGGATGCACCGCAGTGCCCGCGATATTCTGACGCCGGAGACACTTCTGATTCCCGTGCCCGTCCATCGCTGGCGGCTGCTGCGCCGCCGCTACAATCAGGCCGCTTTACTGGCCCGGCAACTGGCCCGGCTGACGGGCGGGACTTGTGCGATGATGGCTCTGACTCGCCACCGCGCAACATTGAGTCAGGATCACAGGTCCGTCCCCGACCGTTTCGCCAATATCGCCGGTTCGATCCGCTGTACGGCGGGCGCGACGGTCGCCGGGCGGCACGTCGCATTGGTCGACGACGTGATGACCTCGGGCGCGACACTGGCTGCCTGTGCCGATGCGCTGCGGCAGGGCGGGGCGTCCCGCATCAGCGTGCTGGTACTTGCGCGCGTTGCGAAGGACCGCTGACCGTCTATATGCAGGGCTGACCTCTGAAGGAGCGTGAGCCATGAAACCCGTTGAAATCTATACCCAGCCGCGCTGCGGGTTCTGCACCGCCGCATTACGCCTGCTGGCCAAAAAAGGCGCGCCGGTGACCGAATTCGACGTCAGCCGGATGCCCGGCAAGCGTGCCGAAATGATGCAGCGCGCCAAGGGTCGCAGCAGTACACCCCAGATCTTCATCGGCGACACCCATGTCGGCGGCTGCGACGAGCTGTTCGCATTACAGGATGCGGGCAAGCTCGACGCGCTGTTGCAAGCCTGATGCGGGCGGGTCTTCTTCAGCTCAACGTCTCGGACGATCCGACGGAAAATCTGGCCGAGACGCTGGCACTCATGGCCGATGCGGCTGCGCAGGGCGCGGAGATCGTTCTGACGCCCGAGGTCACGAACTGCCTGTCCTTCAACCGCAGCTATCAACGCGACATCCTGCGCCCCGAGGTTCGCGACCCCACGCTGGCGGGCCTGAGAGACGCAGCGAAGGCGCATGGTATCTGGTTGCTGATCGGCAGCCTCGCCCTGCGCACGGCCGACCCGGAGGGACGCTTTGCCAACCGCTCGTTCCTGATCAACCCGGCGGGCACGATTGTCGCGCGCTATGATAAAATCCACATGTTCGACGTCGACGTGAGCGCGACCGAAAGCTATCGCGAGTCGTCCGCTTATCGCCCGGGCACCCAGGCCACCTTGGCCGATACGCCCTGGGGCAAGCTGGGAATGACGGTTTGCTATGATGTCCGCTTCCCAATGCTCTATCGCAAACTGGCGCAGGCCGGCGCGTCTTTTCTGACTATTCCCGCCGCCTTCACTGCCGTTACCGGGGCCGCCCATTGGGAGGTGCTGTTGCGCGCCCGCGCGATCGAGACGGGGTGCTTCGTCCTCGCCCCCGGACAGACCGGATCGCACGCCGTCACGCCGGACCGGACGATCCAGACGCATGGTCACTCCATGGTCGTTGCCCCCTGGGGCGAGGTTTTGCTGGACGCCGGGACCGAACCCGGGGCCTATGTCGTGGACGTCGACCCCGACGCGGTGACCGGGGCCCGGTCGCGTGTGCCTTCGCTGACCGCGGATCAAAGATGGGAAGGACCATGACCGAGGCCGCAGACGACGACGCCGACAGGCTGGCCGTGGCGCTGTTCAGCGAAATGCTGACCGCAGATCAGCTTGTGCGCGCACGTCTGACCCGCGCCCTGCCCAAGGGAATGGAGTTGTCGCATTTCATCGTGCTCAACCACCTGGCGCAGACCCCGGTGGAACGTAGCCCGACGGAACTGGCCCGCACCTTCCACCTGACGCGCGGAGCGGTGACCAATACGCTGGCGAAACTGGAATGGGCGGGGCATATCCACGTTCGACCCGACTGGGACGATGCGCGGCGCAAGCGTGTCGCCATAAGCCCGTCCGGCATTGCCGCGCGCGAAGCGGCGCTTGCCGCGATCCGCCCGATCATGGCGCAGGCGGTGCGCGAAATCGGCGAAGGCCGGACCCGCGCCGCCATTCCCGTGCTGCGCGAAATCCGACAGCGGTTCGGCGCGCCCGACGTCGAATAACCCTCAGGCGGCGGATCGTCAGTCCCGTCGTCGCACCATCAGCTGATTGCCCTCTTTCCGGGTCTCCAGCCGCCGAATGTCGCCAATCAGCTCGCTCAGCTTGCGCTTGCCATAGGTCCGGGTGTCGAAGTCGGGCACCGCGGCCATGATCGTGCTGCCCAATGCTCCCAGTGCAACCCAGTCGTCTTCCTGGTTCATCTGCTCCATGGCGCGCAGGATCATGGGCAGCGCGTCCTGGGGCTTCCGCTTGGTGGCGGCAACGGTGGCATCTTGCGGCGCGGCAGGTTCGTCGATCAGGTTTTCGATCAGGATGAAGCGGTTGCAGACGTTGCGCAGACTTTCGGGGGCCTTGCCTTCGCCGATGCCGAACACGTCCAGCCCATCCTCGCGAATCCGCGACGCCAGCCGGGTGAAATCGCTGTCGGAGCTGACCAGAACGAAACCGTCGAAGCGCCCGCCGTTCAGGATGTCCATCGCGTCGATCACCAGCCCGATGTCGCTGGCGTTCTTGCCCTTCGTATTGGCGGTTTCCTGATGCGCGACCAGCCCCAGCTCCAACACCTTGTCGGCCCAGCCGCGCAATTGCCCCGACGACCAGTCGCCATAGACCCGCCGCAACGCCGGTTCCCCGAGACTGGTTATCTCTTTCAGGATCGCCTCGGCGAATTTGGCGGGAATATTATCGGCGTCGATCAGGACGGCGAGGAGAGGACGGTCGCGGTTGGCCAAGGCAAGCTCCTTTTCGACGTGCCTAGCGAAGCCGGTCGCCGCCGTCCATTGCGGCGGACGCCACTCAGAATCCGACCCGGTCGCCGCCTTTGAGCGCCAGCATCTGACGCGCCTCGGCGGGTGTGGCGACCTCCAGCCCCAGCGCCTCGATCATCTGTCGCGCTTTCGTCACCTGGTCCGCGTTGGTCCGCGCCAGCTCGCCCGGCCCGATCCACAGATTATCCTCCAGTCCGACACGGACATGGCCGCCAAGGGTCACTGACTGCAGCGCAATCGCCATCTGCTTTCGCCCGGCGCCCAGCACCGACCATTCGAGGTCATCCCCGAAAAGGCGATCCGCCGTGCGCTTCATGTGCAGAACGTCTTCCGGGTGGCCGCCGATGCCCCCCAGAAGTCCAAAGACAGATTGCACGAAAAACGGTGCCGTCACGAGACCCCGGTCCACGAAATGCGCCAGCGTATAGAGATGCCCGATATCATAGCACTCGATTTCGAACCGGGTTCCGTTTTCGGCGCATGTCGTGAGGATATATTCGATATCCGCAAAGGTATTGCGGAAAATGCGATCCTTCGACCCTTCCAGATATGGTTTTTCCCAATCGTGAATGAACTCCGGATGGCGGTCGAGCATCGGGTAGAGGCCGAAATTCATCGAACCCATGTTCAGCGAAGCCACCTCGGGCGCGAAATGCGCCGCCGGTTTGACCCGTTCCTCGACCAGCATCGTGGGGGCGCCGCCGGTCGTGATATTGACGACCGCGTCGCACCCCTGACGGATCACGCCAAGGATCGGCGCAAAGGCTTCGGGCGACTGGTCGGGCTGACCGGTCCGGGGGTTGCGCGCATGGACATGGACGAGGGCCGCACCTGCCTCTGCCGCTCCGATGGCGGCCTCTGCGATCTCGGAGGGCGTGACTGGAAGATGCGGAGACATCGTCGGTGTGTGGATTGCGCCGGTAACGGCGCAGGTGATCATGACCTTGCGGGGCATCGCATCCTCCGGTTTGTTGACAGCTTGGGAGGGTTCGGCATGGACATGCAACTGAAAGATGCGCGGGTCATCGTTACCGCAGGCGCTTCGGGCATCGGGCGCGAGATTGTGCAGGCCTTCCACGACGAAGGCGCGCGCATTGCAACCTGCGATATCGACGAGGCCGCGCTGGAGGCGCTGCGCGACGACCTGCCCGGCATCCACGCCGCTATCTGCGACGTATCGGACCCGGCCGCCGCTGCCGTGTTCGTCGCCGACGCCATCGCACATCTGGGCGGGCTAGATACACTGGTGAACAACGCGGGCATTGCCGGGCCGACGGCGGCGGTCGAGGACATCGACCCCCACGACTGGGCGCGCACGCTGAACGTCTGCCTGACCGGGCAGTTCAATTGCACCCGCGCCGCCATTGCGGCCCTGCGCAACAGCGACAACGCGTCGATCACCAACATGTCCTCGGCTGCGGGTCGGCTGGGGTTCGCGCGGCGCACGCCATATGCGGCGGCGAAATGGGGGGTAGTCGGATTCACCAAATCACTGGCGTTGGAACTTGGGCCGGTCGGTATCCGTGCCAATGCGATCCTCCCGGGGCTGGTCGCGGGCGATCGTCAGCGCCGCGTGATGGAAGCGCGCGCCCAGTCCCGTGGCAAGACTATACCCGAAATCGAGGCCGAAGCCTTCGATCGCGTGTCTATCCGCGAGTTTGTCACGGCCCGGCAACTGGCCGATCAGATTCTTCTGCTGGCCAGTCCGCGCGGACGCACGATTTCGGGTCAGGCCATTGCCATCGACGGCGACCTGGGAATGCTGGGCTGAGGGAAACCCGAAAAGGTCAGTAGATGACCACGCTCCGGATGCTTTCGCCCGCGTGCATCAGGTCGAAACCCTTGTTGATGTCAGACAAGGGCATCGTGTGTGTAATCATCGGGTCGATCTCGATCTTGCCATCCATGTACCAGTCGACGATCTTCGGGACGTCGGTCCGGCCCCGCGCGCCGCCAAAGGCCGTGCCGCGCCAGACCCGCCCGGTGACAAGCTGGAAAGGTCGCGTCGAGATTTCCGCGCCCGCGGGGGCCACGCCGATGATGACGCTCTCGCCCCAGCCCTTGTGCGCCGACTCCAGCGCCGTTCGCATAACGCCGACATTGCCGGTCGCATCGAAGGTATAATCCGCGCCACCCCTGGTCAGGGCCACGAGATAGGCAACCAGATCGCCGTCGATTTCGGACGGATTCACGAAATCGGTCATGCCGAACCGGGTCGCCATCGGGATTTTGTCGGGGTTCAGGTCGACCCCCACGATCTGATCCGCACCGGCCAGCCTAAGTCCTTGAATTACATTAAGTCCGATACCGCCCAGTCCAAACACGATAGCGGTCGAACCGATCTCGACCTTGGCGGTATTTATGACGGCCCCTATGCCCGTCGTGACGCCGCAGCCGATGTAGCAGATCTTGTCGAACGGAGCATCTTCGCGGACCTTGGCAAGCGCGATTTCAGGCAGGACGGAGTGGTTCGCGAAGGTCGAGCAGCCCATGTAATGCAGGATCGGATCGCCATCGAGGGTCGTGAACCGCGATGTGCCGTCGGGCATCAGGCCCTGACCTTGCGTCGTGCGGATCTTCTGGCACAGGTTCGTCTTGGGGTTCAGGCAATACTCGCATTCACGGCATTCGGGCGTGTAGAGCGGAATAACGTGATCGCCGGGCTTCAGGGTGGTGACGCCTTCCCCGACTTCCAGAACGATTCCAGCACCTTCGTGGCCCAGAATCGCGGGAAACAGTCCTTCCGGATCAGCGCCCGACAGGGTGAATTCATCGGTGTGGCAGATGCCTGTGGCTTTCATTTCGACCAGCACCTCGCCCGCGCGGGGGCCGTCGAGATTTACATCCATGACTTCAAGGGGTTTTCCGGCCTGAACGGCGACGGCGGCTTTGGTGCGCATGGGATTCTCCTGTTTCGGAGCAGGGTGAAGCAGACGCGGCTGCGGGGCAAGACGCGGCGCCCTGTCCCGGTGCGGATCAGGGATTTCTGATCCGAAACGAACGTCGGACCGACGGGTGATCTGCGGGTGATCCGCGTCGGACGCGACGGCGGATGGCTCAGGCCGGGATCGGCCCGCCTGCCGCCAGCATTTCGAGATGGAGCGCCGCAAGGTCCGCGTCCCGTCCGGCGGTCACCGCTGCCCTGACCTGCCCGTCCTTGATATACCGCGCGAGAAACGGGCCGGTGGGATCCCCGTCGAATTCGATCTCGTCCCAGTCTTCGGCGTAACCGAGATAGCGATACTGGCGGCCCAGTGCCGTCCAGAAGAACGGAATGTCCAGCGGCACCCCCTGCCCCAGCATTGCCAGTGCTGCATTGCGACCATGCTGACAGGCGACCCGCCAGTGTTCGATCCGGGTCGTCCCGAAAGGCGTCGGCGCGACTGCGCAGTCGCCGGCGACATAAACGCCGGACAGGCCGGGAACCGACAGGCCGGGGCCGGTCATCACGCCGCCGTCGTCCTGTGTGGGCAATCCGTCGATTGCATCTGTGGCGGGGGTCACACCCATCGCCAAAAGGACAAGATCGGCGTCGATCGTTTCGCCGGTTTCCAGCGTCACGCCCGTTGCATTGTCCTTGCCGGTGACTGAGGTCAGGGATGCACCGGTGACGAATGTGATGCCCTTCGCTTCATGCTCGTCCTGAATGATGCGCCCGAGACGTTCGCCCAGAATACGGGCCAGCGGCACCTCCTCGCGCATTGCGACAGTAACCGACAAACCGCGCTTGGCCAGCGACAAGGCCCCTTCCAGCCCGATGAAACCGCCCCCGATCAGAACGGCGGATCCGGTCGTCTCGGCCGCCTGTGAAATCGCGGCGGCGTCGGCGCCGGAGCGGAGCGTATGCACACCCGGCAGATCGACACCCGGCAAGTCCGGGCGATTCGGGCGCCCACCGGGGGCGATGAGCAGCTTGTCGAAGGCATGGCGACCGCCATCGGCCATGACCACCTGGCCCGGTCCGATGGCGACAGCCTTGCCAGACACCAGCGTCACGTCCAGGTCGGCCAGCGTATCGGCATCCGTCAGGATCGCGTCGTCGGGAGTTCTGCTACCGGACAGGACGGCCTTCGACAGCATCGTGCGGTCCAGCGGCAGGCCATCGGGAGAAATCATCTGGATGATCCCTTCGAAGCCCATCTCCCGCAGGGTTTTCGCACAGGTATTCCCCGCCGCCCCGGCACCGACTATCACGATGCGCTCCGGGTTCAGGCCCAGACGCGCATGATCCGGTGCCATGTGCAGATCGGTGTCGGTGATATCGACAATCACCCGCCCGTCCTTCTGCGTGACGGTATATTGACGCAGGTCCGCATGGCCGGGCGGCTGGATTTGCCGACCCGTGCGGGCGTTGAAACACGCATGATGAAAAGCGCATATCAGCGTGCCGTCGCGCACCACGCCCTTGGCCAGCGGCAGGCCATAATGCGGACAGAGATGCGCCAGCGCGGTCACGTCGTCGCCGGTGCGGATCAGGATGACCTTTGCCCCGTCGGGCTGATGCGGCACACCTTCGGGAATATCGGCCAGGGCGATGTCGATCTGGGTCATGGGTGTCTCCGGTTTCCGGCGGAACAATCTGTCTGCCAATACAAATGCGCAGACCGCTTGCATGTTCCCCACCCCTTCCTTATATGCCCCTCAACAGCGGCGGCCAACTGGCCCCACCGGATAAGTCAACGGGCCGCGCGCCCGTTTTTTTGTGCCTTCACCCAACGTCCAGGGAATCATGTCCGATCTGATCGCCAAGACCGCGCAGGACAAGCGCATCGCCGAGATCGTCACCCCCGTCATCGAGGACATGGGGTTCGAGTTGGTGCGTCTGCGTCTGATGTCGGGCAAGACGGCGACGTTGCAGATCATGGCCGATCGGCCCGAGGGCGGCATCGAGGTCGACGAGTTAGCGAAGATCAGCACGGATGTCTCCGCCGTTCTGGATGTCGAGGACCCGATTTCCGAGGAATATACGCTGGAAGTCAGCAGCCCCGGCATCGACCGCCCCTTGACACGGCTGAAGGATTTCGACGTCTGGGACGGCTATGAGGCGCGGATCGAGACGGAAAACCTGATCGACGGCCAGCGCCGGTTCAAGGGCTGGCTGCGCGGCACGGAAAACGGCGAAGTCCTGATCGAGATCGAACAGGGCACCGAGACGCCGACGATCGGATTGCAGTTCGACTGGCTGTCGGATGCCAAGCTGATCCTGACGGATGATCTCATCCGTGAGGTGCTGAAAAACCGCAAGGACAAGGGTCAGATCGACGAGACCCAGTTCGACGAAGTAGAAACTCTCATGGACGGCGAGGAAGACTAACCCATGGCCATCACATCCGCCAACCAGCTGGAACTTCTCCAGATCGCCGACGCGGTCGCCCGCGAGAAGATGATCGACCCCGGCCTCGTGATCGAGGCGATGGAGGAATCGCTCGCCCGTGCCGCCAAGTCGCGCTACGGCAGCGAAATGGACATCCGCGTGTCCATCGACCGCAAGTCGGGCCGTGCCACTTTCACCCGCGTCCGCACCGTGGTCGAGGACGAGTTGCTGGAGAACGAAAAGGCCGAGTTCACCGTCGAGCAGGCCAAGCCGTATCTGGACGACCCCAAGATCGGCGATACGTTCGTGGAAGAAGTGCCGCCTGTCGACATGGGCCGGATCGCCGCGCAGTCGGCCAAGCAGGTCATCATCCAGAAGGTGCGTGAGGCCGAGCGCGAGCGTCAGTACGAAGAGTTCAAGGACCGCGCCGGGACGATCATCAACGGTGTCGTCAAGCGCGAGGAATATGGCAACGTCATCGTCGATATCGGCGCGGGCGAAGCGTCGTTGCGCCGTAACGACAAGATCGGGCGCGAAAGCTACCGCCCCGGCGACCGGATCCGCGTCTACATCAAGGACGTCCGCCGCGAGGAGCGCGGGCCGCAGATTTTCCTGTCGCGCACCGCGCCCGAGTTCATGGTCGAGCTGTTCCGCATGGAAGTGCCCGAGATTTATGACGGCGTGATCGAGATCAAGGCCTGTGCCCGCGATCCGGGATCGCGCGCCAAGATCGCCGTGATCAGCTATGACAGCAGCATCGACCCGGTCGGCGCCTGCGTCGGTATGCGCGGATCGCGCGTTCAGGCCGTCGTCAACGAGCTTCAGGGTGAAAAGATCGACATCATCCCCTGGACCGATGACGCGGCCACGTTCCTGGTGAATGCTCTGCAGCCCGCCGAGGTCACGAAAGTCGTGATCGACGAGGACGCCGAGCGGATCGAAGTCGTGGTGCCGGAGGAGCAGCTGTCGCTGGCCATCGGACGTCGCGGTCAGAACGTGCGGCTGGCGTCGCAACTGACCGGACTGGATATCGACATCCTGACCGAGGAAGAAGAGAGCAAGCGCCGCCAGGCCGAGTTCGAGCAGCGCACCAAGCTGTTCATGGAGGCGCTGGATCTGGATGAGTTCTTCGCCCAGCTTCTGGTCTCCGAAGGGTTCACGAACCTTGAGGAAGTCGCCTACGTCGAGGTCGACGAACTGCTGGTCATCGACGGTGTCGACGAAGGCACGGCGGGCGAATTGCAGGCCCGTGCCCGCGACTACATCGAGGCACAGAACAAGGCCGCGATGGATGCCGCCCGCGAGGCCGGTCTGGCCGACGATCTGGCCAATTTCGAGGGTTTGACGCCGCAGATGCTGCAGGCGCTGACCGCCGATGGCATCAAGACGCTGGAAGACTTCGCGACCTGTGCCGACTGGGAACTGGCCGGTGGCTGGACCGTCGAAAAGGGTGAGCGAATCAAGGACGACGGCCTGCTGGAGCCTTTCGACGTCTCGCTGGAGGAAGCGCAGGACATGATCATGACCGCCCGCGTGATGCTGGGCTGGGTCAGCCCCGAGGATGTGGTCGGATCGCCGGAAGGCGATACCGAGGCCACCGAACCAGAGGAGGCCGGGGCGTGATCGCCCCGGATCGTTCCCCTGACGCGCGGCGGCAGAGACAAAAATCGCGACGAGCCTGATCGTCGCTGCATCGTAACCGGCGAGACCGGCTCCAAGTCGGGGCTGATCCGTTTTGTCGTCGGACCTGACGATACGATCTATCCGGATGTGGCGAACAAGCTGCCCGGACGGGGAATATATGTGACGGCATCACGTGAGGTCTTGGAAAAGGCCATTGCGAAGCGCATGTTCTCCAAGGGTGCGAAGAAACAGGTCCGGATTCCCGACGGATTGCCGGACCTCGTCGAATCGCTGCTTCTCAAACGCCTTCAGGACCTGCTCGGCATGGCTCGCAAGGCCGGCAAGGCGATCACCGGCTATGAGAAGGTGAAGGTTATGCTGATCCGGGAAGAGGCGCGCGTTCTGTTGCAGGCCTCGGACGGATCGGAGCGCGGCAAGGGAAAGCTGTCGACGCCTGGGAACGGCAAATGGATCGGTTTCCTGACGGCAGATGAGTTAGGTTTGGCCTTCGGACGAGACCGGGTGATCCATGCGGCGGTGTCTGCTGGAACCTTGGCCAAACGTATTGTAGAGGAAGCCGCAAGGCTTCAGGGCATCAGACAAGTGAATGGCAGCACTCCGGCTGCCGAGAAGGATACTGGGAACGCATGAGCGATCAGGACGGCAAGAAACCCCTCGGACTTTCTGGTGGCGCGCGTAGCGGCACCGTAAAGCAAAGCTTTGCCCGTGGACGTACCAACAATGTTGTGGTGGAGACCAAGCGCAAGCGCGTTTCGGTCCCCAAACCCAGTGGCCAGTCCGCGGCCGCGGTAAACGCGCAGGGTGGTAAGCAGACCAGCACCACCGACGCTGAAATGGATCGTCGCCTGAAGGCGCTGCAGATGGCCAAGGCCCGCGAGGCCGAGGACACGGAGCGCCGTCAGCAGGAAGAGCAGAAGCGCGAGGATGAACGCAACCGTCGCCGCGCCGAGATCGAGACCAAGGAGCGCGAAGAGAAAGAGCGCGAAGAACTGGCCCGAAAGCGTGCCGAAGAGGACGCCCGTCGTCAGGAGGAGGCGCGCGAAGCCAAGGCCCGTCCGTCCGAGCCTGTCGCCGCGGAGCCCTCGCCCGACACTTCGCCGCGTCAGCGCAACCTGGGCCCCGATGCGCGCCCCGGACGCAACGATGGACCGCGCAAGCGTGAAGAGGAAACCGGCAAGCCCAAGGGCGACGGCGATCGCCGGTCCGGCAAGCTGACCGTCAATCAGGCCCTGCGCGGTGGCGAAGGCGGGCGGACACGTTCGCTGGCCTCGATGCGCCGCAAGCAGGAGCGTCAGCGCAAGGGCGGCGGCAACGTCACCCAGGAAAAGGTGATGCGCGAAGTGCGCCTGCCCGAGACCATCGTGGTGTCGGAACTGGCCAACCGCATGTCCGAGCGCGTCGCCGCGGTCGTGAAATCCTTGATGACAAGCGGCATGATGGTCACCCAGAACGAGGTTCTGGACGCCGATACCGCCGAGCTGATCATCGAGGAATTCGGCCACAAGGTCGTCCGGGTGTCTGATTCAGACGTCGAGCAGGTCATCGAGATCACCGAGGACAAGCCCGAAGACCTGATCGACCGCGCGCCGGTCATCACGATCATGGGCCACGTCGACCACGGCAAGACGTCGCTGCTGGATGCGATTCGCAAGACCAAGGTCGTGTCGGGCGAGGCCGGTGGCATCACCCAGCATATCGGGGCCTATCAGGTCGATGTGAACGGCAAGACGCTGTCGTTCCTCGACACGCCGGGTCACGCGGCCTTTACGTCGATGCGGGCCCGTGGCGCGCAGGTGACGGATATCGTCGTTCTGGTCGTCGCAGCGGACGATCAGGTCATGCCGCAAACGGTCGAGGCGATTGCGCATGCCAAAGCCGCGAACGTGCCGATGATCATCGCCATCAACAAGATGGACCGTCCCGGTGCCGATCCGCAGAAGGTCCGCACGGACCTGTTGCAGCACGAGGTGATCGTCGAGGCGATGTCCGGCGAGGTTCAGGATGTCGAGGTCTCCGCCCATACTGGCGCAGGTCTGGATCAACTGCTGGACGCCATCGTGCTTCAGGCCGAAATCCTCGAGTTGAAAGCCAACCCGAACCGCGCTGCCCAAGGTGCGGTGATCGAAGCGCAGCTCGACGTGGGTCGTGGCCCCGTCGCGACCGTTCTGGTTCAGAACGGCACATTGCGCAAAGGCGACATCTTCGTCGTCGGCGAGCAGTGGGGCAAGGTTCGCGCACTGGTCGACGATCAGGGCAAGCGCATCGACGAGGCCGGACCTTCGGTTCCGGTCGAAGTGCTGGGTCTGAATGGCACACCCGGTGCCGGTGACGTGCTGAACGTGGTCGAGACCGAAGCACAGGCGCGCGAGATCGCTGAATACCGCGAGAAGGCCGCCAAGGACAAACGCGCCGCCGCCGGTGCCGCGACGACGCTGGATCAGATGATGGCCAAGGCCAAGGAAGATCAGGGCGTGTCGGAACTGCCGCTGTTGGTCAAAGCCGACGTTCAGGGCTCGGCCGAGGCTATCGTGCAGGCGATGGAGAAGATCGGTAACGACGAGGTCCGCGTGCGGATCCTGCATTCGGGTGTCGGCGCCATCACCGAATCGGACATCACGCTGGCCGAAGCCTCGGGTGCGCCGGTCATCGGCTTCAACGTCCGGGCCAATGCGCCCGCACGGGCCGCCGCGAACCAGAAGGGCGTGGAAATCCGATACTACTCGGTGATCTACGACCTGGTGGACGACATCAAGGATGCCGCCTCGGGCCTGCTGTCTGCCGAGATCAAGGAGACCTTCATCGGTTACGCCGAGATCCGCGAAGTCTTCAAGGTGACGGGCGTCGGCAACGTCGCGGGCTGTCTGGTGACCGAGGGCGTGGCCCGCCGGTCGGCAGGCGTGCGTCTGTTGCGCGACGACGTCGTGATCCACGAAGGCACACTGAAGACCCTCAAGCGCTTCAAGGACGAGGTCAAAGAGGTCCAGTCCGGTCAGGAATGCGGTATGGCCTTCGAGCGCTACGAGGATATCCGCAAGGGCGATGTCATCGAGATCTTCACGCGCGAGGAAATCGAACGCTCGCTGGAGTGATCTGCCGGCTTGCCGGATCTGTGTGGAAAGGGGTCCCTCTCGGGGCCCCTTTTCACATGTCGGGGTGTTTTATCGCGGCGGTTTGGCGCTGAAGATCGGATGCGCGCGGCGCGCGGCGCCCTCGGGTTTGGCCGCGAAGCCTGGTTCCGTACGCGACACGGATTTCGGACCCGGTTGCGAAAGGCGCGGCGCGGCTGCCAGGGTCGGGGTCGGCGCGGAGAGGCGGGCCTTGAGATGCACAGGCATCGGCGGCACATCGTCGACCGGAACCGCCTTCAGGGCATCGTCCTGCACCGCCCCTGATCCAGGCTGACGAATCGGGGCGACCGGTTCGTCGGGTGTATCGCGCTCGATATCCGCAGTCCCGGCTTGCGGTCGGGACAGGGCCTTCCGCTCTGGCCGCCTGCGCGCCAACATCAGCATTTCGCGGGTCATATCGGCGGTATCCATCGCCGCACGGCTTTGCACCGCCAAGAGCAGCGACATCAGGCCAAAGGCGATAATACCCAGGCCCAGGGCCGACGCCGCGATCCGTGCAGTCAGCGACACCTCGCCGGTAGCGCCACCGCTGCCGGGCGTCGCACCAAGGGCAAACCCTGCAATGGCAAGCAGAAGACCGATCGCGGCCAGCCCCCAGCCAATGTTGGAGAACAGCACGGATATACTGCGGCCCAGCGGATACGTTTTCTTGAAGTCGCTCATGTGATCCCCGTTTTCTGCCTCGACACTGCCGCTTGCGACGCGCCTTGCCCAACGAAAAAGGCCGACCCCGAAGGGTCAGCCCGATTTTTGCCGACCGACATGGCGCGATCAGACGTCTTTCGTGCCTTTGACCGGGGCCCAGATGCGCTTGTTGGTCAGGTAGAGCAGCACCGAGAACACAGCCAGCATGATGATGGCTGTCAGACCCATCTGCTTGCGTGCCGCAAGTTTGGGTTCAGCGGTCCACATCAGGAAGGCAGCGACGTCCTGCGCCGCACTTTCCAGATCGGCCGGGGCACCGTCGTCGAATTCGACATAATCGTCGCCCAGAGGGGGAGCCATGCTGATCCAGCCGCCCTTGAAGGCCTTGTTCCCGTAGAGGATCGAGCCTGCTTCCTCTCTTTCCTCGCCGGTGTAGCCGGTCAGGAGCGAGGCAATATATTCCGGTCCGCCGCTGCCCTTCAGTAGCTGTTTGATCCCTAGATTCAGAGGTCCATGGAAACCGGCGCGGGCCTTGGCCATGAGGGACAGATCCGGGGCCCCGACGGAATTGTTCACCGGGAAAAGATCCGGCGGCGTGGCCGTGCGGTAATCGCCTTCGCCATCGGCCAGTGTCCTGTCGAAAACCTCGATCTCGCCCGCGTAGGCCTTGACCTGATCTTCCGAGAAGCCCGGTCCCCCGGAGTCGCCCAGCGTACGGATCGGCACGAATTTCAGACCATGGCACGAGGCACAGACCTGGGTATAGACCTTGAGACCGCGTTGCAGCTGGTTCTGATCGAACGTGCCGAACGGCCCCTCGAACGAGAAGTCGTAATCGGTGATATCCTGCTTGTAATGGTCAGCCGCAAAGACTGCCGAAGTCGTGACGACAAGTGCCACAAGGGCGCGCATGATGGTCGAGAACATCTGTCCCTCTCCTTATTCGGCGGGCGTGCCGGATTTTTCACCGGGCAACCGCATTCCGGTCGCACTGCCGGTTTCCCCATAGTGGGCTGCGAAATCTTCCTCGATCGTCGCAGGGCGGGCCAGCGGCTTTTCGATCACGCCAAGCAACGGCAGGATCACCAGAAAGTAGGCGAACCAATAAGCTGCGGCGATAAGCGAGATCCAGTCGTAGGGTGACACGGTCGGCATGGACCCGACCCACATCAGCACCAGGAAATCGAGCGCGAGCAGGCCGAACCACCACTTGAACATCGGGCGATACCGGCCCGACCGGATCGACGATGTGTCAAGCCACGGGGCCAGCGCCATCACGATGATCGAGCCGAACATGGCAATCACACCGAAGAACTTGGCGTCGACGATGCCGCCGGTGATCCAGTCCGCCGCGATCACGACCCAGACATCCGCCGTGAAGGCCCGCAAAATCGCGTAGAACGGCAGGAAATACCATTCGGGCACGATTTCAGCCGGTGTTATAAGCGGGTTTGCCTCGATGTAGTTGTCGGGATGGCCCAGATAGTTGGGCATGAAGCCGACAATGGCGAAGAACACCAGCAGGATAACGGCCAGCGCGAACAGATCCTTGATGACGAAGTAGGGCCAGAACGGCAGAGTGTCCTTCTTGGCTTCTTCCTTGGACGTGCGACGCACCTCGACCCCGGTGGGGTTGTTGTTCCCGGTCGTGTGGAACGACCAGATATGCACGATCGTCAGGCCGAGAATCAGGAACGGCATCAGATAGTGCAGCGAGAAGAAGCGATTCAGCGTCGGGTTTCCGACGGCCGGTCCGCCCAGCAGCCAGGTCTGGATCGATTCGCCGATCCACGGGATCGCGCCGAACAGGCCGGTGATGACCGTGGCCCCCCAGAAGGACATCTGACCCCAGGGAAGGACGTAACCCATGAAGGCCGTACCCATCATCAGCAGATAGATCACGATGCCGATGATCCACGTAACCTCGCGCGGGGCCTTGTAGGAGCCGTAGTAGAGACTGCGGAAAATATGCGCATAGACCGCCACGAAGAACAGCGAGGCACCGTTCGAGTGGAGATAGCGCAGCGCCCAGCCGCCATTGACGTTTCGCATGATGTGTTCAACCGACGCGAAGGCAAGATCAATCTGCGGCGTGTAGTGCATCGCCAGAACGATCCCGGTCACGATCTGAAGCACCAGCGTGAAGGTCAGCACGATGCCCCATATCCACATCCAGTTCAGATTCTTGGGCGTGGGGATCATCATCGTATCGTATATCAGGCCGATGATCGGAAGACGACGTTCGATCCAGCGCTCCGCCGGAGAATTCGGTTTGTAATGGTCGTGGGGAATGCCAGCCATTTGTGCCTCCTCAGCCCAGTCTCAGGGTTGTTTCGTTGGTAAACGATGCCAACGGAATATCCAGGTTGCGCGGTGCGGGACCTTTGCGGATGCGTCCGGACGTATCGTAATGCGACCCGTGGCAGGGGCAGAACCAGCCGCCGAAATCACCCGATTCGCCACCGATCGGAACGCAACCCAGATGGGTGCATACACCGATCATGACCAGCCATTCGCCGGCCTCGTCCATTGCCCGGTTCTGGTCCAGGGCGGGAGAGTCCGCCAGCTGATTCGGATTTTCGTACAAATAGTCGACCGGATCGGGAAGATCCTCCAACGGCGTGGCGCGGGCGGCCGCAATCTCGTCAGCGGATCGCCTGCGGATGAAGACGGGCTTGCCCAGAAACTTGACGGTAAGCTGTGTGCCGACCTCGACGCCGGACACGTCCACGTCGATTGAGGCCAGCGCCTGCACATCCGCCGCAGGGTTCATCTGGTTTACCAGCGGCCAGACTGCGGCCCCTGTAAGGACGGCCCCCGTGGCAGCGGTGGCATAGTAGAGGAAATCGCGGCGGGTGCCCGCGTGATCGTCTGCGTGTGACACGAAGCCATCTCCCGGTTTGATATCGGCCTTGCGCAGGGCCGGTCCTAGAACGCACGAGCGGAGCCAGGGATCACTCCCAAACCCGCGTCCTGCCTCCCTTAGCGCATGCCGGGGGGCGAGTTCCAGCGGACAAACGCGCGCAGGGGTACGTTTTACAGGTCGCGGTCCATATCGCGGTGTGGAATGCCTGCATCATCGTAGACCGGGCCATGTGCCTGGAAGCCCAGACGTTCATAAAACCCGAGCGCGTCGATCTGCGCCCCAAGGGTGGCACGGGTGAAACCACGCTCGGCCAACCGGTCCATGACATGACGCATCAGTGCAGTGCCAAGGCCCGTGCCGCGCGCGCGTTTCAGCACGGCGACCCGTTGGATCTTGGCGACCTCGCCCTGGGGCAGAACCCGCAGCGTGGCGACGGAGCCTTCGGCGTCGGTCACCAGCCAGTGCAGGCAATCGGCATCCCTGCCGTCCACGTCCTCGGCGGGGGCGACGCGCTGTTCGGCAATGAAGACCTCGGCACGCACGGCAAGCGGCGCACGCAGGTCGGTCACTTCGCCGATGACCTGACCGGTGGGCAGCTTCATGACGGAGCCGTTGCCAGCATCGCCGGGCGGGCGGAGAAGGCGGCTTGCCAACCGGCCAGGGCATCGCGTCCCGCGCGCCAGTCGCGGTCACCATGGCGCAGGTCGAGGTATTCCAGGGCGCAGCCGACGGCGATCTGACCCATGGTCAGCGGACCTTGCAGCATCGGCATCGACCGCGATTCGAGTGCATCAAGCGACCGGGCGATCTTGGTCCATTGCGCATCGAACCATTCAGGCCACCACAGGTTTTCAGGCCGAAGACGTTTTTCGTAGGTGATGGCCAGAGCGGATTCCAAAACAGCATCGCAATTCGCTTCGAGCGACAGAACTTCCCACAGGCGATTCTCGGGATACAAACCGGATTGGGCGCGATGATCCAGAAACCGGCAGATCACCCGGCTGTCATAGATCGCCGGACCTTCGTCGCGGACCAGGGCCGGGATCTTGCCGGACGGATTTGCCGCATTCAGAGCGGCATCCCCGCCCATCGGACTGGCGGTCACGTCCCGCACCTCGATATCGTCCTGCGCGGTCTCGATCAGCAGAACGCGGCATTTACGTGCGAAGGGAGAGGCGGGGGAACTGAGAAGCTGCATATATGATCTCCGGGGGTAATGGTCCGAACACAATCTAGCGGTGGAACCCGGATTCACAAACGCCGCCCCCGGAGACAAGGGGCGGCGCAGGTGCGGTGGCGGTTGGGCCTACTTTGGCAGCAGCACGCCCTCGACCACGTGGATCACGCCGTTCGACTGCATCACGTCCGCGGTCGAAACCTGATATGCATTGCCGGATTCGTCAAAGATATAAACCGAACCGGATGACGTCATCTGAACCGACAGCGCGTCGCCGGAGACGGTCTGCAGGTTCTTGAACTCGCCGGGGGCAAGCCCGGCGGTCAGGTCTGCGGCTGTCATCTGACCGGCCACGACATGCGCCGTCAGGACCTTGGTCAGGGTATCCTTGTTTTCCGGCTTGAGAAGCGTCTCGACGGTGCCTGCGGGCAGCGCGGCAAAGGCTTCGTCCGTGGGGGCGAAGACGGTGAACGGACCGGGGCCGGACAGCGTCTCGACCAGGCCGGCGGGCTTGACGGCGGCGACCAGTGTCGTGTGGATCGGCGAATTCACGGCATTTTCGATGATGTTCTTCTGGGCGAACATCGCAGCGCCGCCGACGGTCGGGTTGGCCATGGCATCGGCAGCGGCAGGGGTCGTATCGGCAGGCGCAGCTTCAGCGCCCGGCAACAGGACCGCGTCGATTACGTGAATGACGCCATTCGACTGGACCACGTCGGCGACGGTGACAGTTGCGACCCCGCCCGTCTCGTCTTCCAGCTTGATCTGATCGCCGTCCATAAAGGCCTGCAACGTGCAGCCTCCAACTGTCGACACGGGATAGCGTCCATCCTCACTGGCGATCATGCCCTGGATTGCGTCCGACATCGCGGAATCGGCAACCACATGGCAGGCCAGAACCCTGGTCAGTGCAGCCTTGTTTTCCGGCTTCAGAAGCGTCTCGACGGTGCCTGCGGGCAGCGCGGCAAAGGCTTCGTCCGTGGGGGCGAAGACGGTGAACGGACCGGTGCCGGACAGCGTCTCGACCAGGCCGGCGGCCTTGACGGCGGCGACCAGTGTCGTGTGGATCGGCGAATTCACGGCATTTTCGATGATGTTCTTTTGCGCGAACATCGCTGCGCCGCCGACTTCGGGGTTCGGGGCAGAGTGGGCATCGGCCAGAACAACGCCAGCGGTTCCTCCGGCAAGAACAGTGGCAAGGGTCAGGGTACGTAGGAAGAACATGGGTCTCTCCGAGGTTGGAACAATGGTCCGGCGTCTTTCTGTCCGGTCATGCTCAGTTACGGAGAACATTGGGGATAGGTTTCAAATCGGATGAAATAAATATCAGCGACCGGTCATCGGGGCGGATCGCGCATCAGGCCAGACAGCGCCGCGACCTCCTGCCCCGAAGGCGCGCCGGTGACCGCTTCTGCGGCGCGCGCCCGCACCTTGCCCGGTTTGTTCTGTCCCAGCTTCCACGTGGCGGTGGACTTGGTCATCGTCGTCCGCAAAGGCACGATCTGCCGCATCAGCCGGTCCCGCGCATCGGGTGTCATCTTTGGGACGGTCCACGGCATCTTTGGCAGCAGGCGTCGCTCCTGATCGGCGCTGAGCCGGTCGAGATGATCGCGCAACACATCGTCCGGCAGCCGCGTCAGACGTCCGCGCAGATGCAAAGCGCACCGAACGCACGCTTGCGCGCGAAGGCCAGGCTGCGCGCATCCGGTGTCTGCCGAAAGGCGGAATTGGGGTGCATGGGCGGGTTTCCATCTATGCGGGTGCCGTCATGGTTGCCGCGCCGGATCGCCGCGCGCAAGGTGCGGCAATGGTCGCCACTCCCGTTTCCACCGCTGCATCGCATAGCCTGCGATCCGCCATATCCCTGCGTCTTATGGCGGCGGGGTTCGCCACGGGTCTGGGGTTTTGCGTCCATGGCGCAGCGGCCTATGCCGCCACAGGCCAGATCGTGTTCCTGCGCGCCACACTGTCGATCCCGGTATTGCTGCTCTGGGCCGCTCTGACCTCAAGACCCGCCGATTGGCGACCCAAGGCACCCGGCAAGCACGTGATCCGGGGGGTGATGGGCGGGCTTTCGATGATCCTGAATTTCTACGCCCTGGGGCAATTGCCGGTGACTCATGCGCAGGCGCTGTCATATCTCGCCCCGGTGCTGTCGATCCCGGCTGCGGTGATCTTGCTGGGCGAGCGGTTGTCGACCCGCACGGTTCTGGCCGTGGCATTCGGCTTCGCGGGGATGATCGCGATGCTCTACACCTCTGTCTCGCGCCCGGGCTGGGGCTGGGCCGAGCTGTCGGGCATGATCGCGGGCATAACGTCGGCAGGTGTGATGGCGGTGGTGCGCGTCCACATCAAGGCGATGACGGCGACCGAGACGACGATCTCGATCGCGCTATCTTTCGCCGTCGTCACCAGCGCCATAGGCGTGGTCGCGGTGATGGTGACGGGATGGGTGCCGATGACCCCGATCCTGTGGGCCTGGATGGGTGGGGCGGGAGTGTTGGGCGCTGCGACGCATATCTCTGCTACGGCATCGGTCGCGAGGGCGCCGGTCTCGACGCTGGCCCCGTTCGATTATGCCGGGTTGGTCTTTGCCGTGATCCTGGATTTCGCGATCTTCTCGCGTTTGCCGGGGGCATGGGGCTGGGTCGGAATCGGACTGATCGCGATCGCCGGACTTATGACGGCGATGACGGGACGGCCAGTAGGCAGCGGTCTGCGCGCCCGGTGATCTGCGACTGGACGATCGCACCCTCGGGTTGATCGCTATCGAAGGTGACTTCGGCGAACTGCGCCGTGCGGCCCATGCGAGGGGTTTCCATCAGCACATTGTGGTGCCGCCCGATCTGAGCGGTCAGATGGCGTTCCACCGCCGCATCGCCCGCCGCTCGCAGCCGCGCAGCGCGCTGTTTGATCAGTCGACCGTCGACCGCAGGCATCCTGGCCGCCGGGGTGCCTGTGCGGGCCGAATACGGGAAGACGTGCAGCCACGTCAGGTCGCAGTCCTCGACCAGCCGCAGGGAGTCGGCGAAATGCGCCTCGGTCTCGGTCGGGAATCCGGCGATGATATCCGCGCCGAAGGTCATATCGGGGCGCAGTTTGCGGGCCTGCTCGACAAAGGCGATGGCGTCGCCGCGCAGGTGCCGCCGCTTCATCCGTTTCAGAATCAGATCGGCCCCATGTTGCAGCGACAGGTGCAGATGCGGCATCAGGCGTTCTTCGTCGGCAATGCAACGCATCAGGGCGTCATCCACCTCGATACTGTCGATGCTGCTGATCCGCAGGCGTGGCACAGTCGTCAGCTTGAGGATGCGCGCCACCAGATCGCCCAGTCGCGGCGCGCCCGGCAGATCCGCGCCCCAGGATGTGAGGTCCACACCGGTCAGCACGATCTCGTTGAAACCCCGGTCCACCAGCCGCGTGATCTGTTCGACCACGACGCCCGCGGGCACAGACCGCGAATTGCCGCGCCCATAGGGGATGATGCAGAAGGTGCAGCGGTGGTCGCAGCCGTTCTGAACCTGCACATAGGCGCGGCTGCGCGTGCCGAACCCGTCAATCAGATGGCCTGCTGTTTCGGTCACGGACATGATATCGTCGACCTGTACCGGCTCGGTGTTACCGGTCGCCAGACCCGCCCATGTCGCAGCCTGCATCTTTTCGGTGTTGCCGATCACGGTGTCGACCTCGGGCATGGCCGCAAAGCTGTCGGGGTCGGTCTGGGCCGCGCATCCGGTGACGACGATCCGCGCTTCGGGGTTTTCACGGCGCAGGCGGCGGATGTCCTGTCGGCCTTTGCGGACCGCTTCGGCGGTGACGGCGCAGGTGTTGACGATCACCGCGTTGGAGAGGCCCGCCGTAGTAGCCAGATCTCGCATCGCCTCGACCTCATAGGCGTTCAGGCGGCAGCCGTGGTTTGACAGGATCGGTGCTTCAGCCATGCCAGACACCATCGAAGACATGCGCCGTCGGCCCGGTCATCCAGACGCCATCGTCGCGCCAGTCGATCAGCAGTGTGCCGCCATCCAGGTCGATGCGAACCGTTCGTCCGGTCAGCCCGCGCCGCGCCGCGGCCACGGCCACTGCGCAGGACGACGAGCCGCTGGCCAGCGTGACGCCGACGCCCCTTTCCCAGACCCGCATCCGCAGATGGTCAGGACCGATCAGATGGGCGACCTGCACGTTGGTGCGTTCGGGAAAGAGCGGGTGATGTTCGTTGGTGCGTCCGAGGGCAGGCAGATCGACCGCAGTGGCATCGTCCACGAAAAAGGTGCAATGTGGGTTGCCCATTCCGGTGGCCACCGGATCGCCGTCGATCGGCAGGTGCAGGGTGTCGACATCCCTCGCCAATGGAACGTCCCGCCAGTCGAGCAGCGGCGCGCCCATATTGACCGACACGCCGTCCCCGCTGCGACGGGCATGCAGGATATCGCGTTCGGTCCGCAGGGTCAGGGCGTCGACGCCACGCCGCGCCATTTCCCAGGCCGCAACGCAGCGGGTCGCATTGCCGCAGGCACCGGCAGTGCTTCCGTCCGAATTGTAGAAGGTCAGCGCGACATCGGCATTGGTCCCGTCCTCGATCAGGGCAAGCTGGTCGAAGCCCACGCCGAAGTGCCGGTCACCCATGGCGATGGCCGTCGCGGCATCGACCGTGACGCCCGCGCGCCCGTCCACCACGACGAAGTCGTTGCCCAGCCCGTGCATCTTCATGAACGGCAGGCCATCTGTGCCAGAAGTCACCATCAGCGGGCAGATACGCCCGACAGGCCAGTTTTGAAAGACCCCCCGCTTGACGGCATCAATCGGCGGCGATAGGTCCGCCCCCGGAGAGCCGATAGCTCAGTTGGTAGAGCAACTGACTTTTAATCAGTAGGTCCAGGGTTCGAGCCCCTGTCGGCTCACCATTTTATCCTGATTTCGCCAGACGTTCGTGAATGCGCATTCCGCGTCGCGCGACCGTGGCGACACAACACAACACGATGACCCAAAGCGCAAATGCCAGAACCGTTCCGGGCGCGATCCACGGTGACAGCACGATGCCGAGCGCCGCAGCCAGCGTGATCGCCGCCATGCGGTGCTGTTTGGCCATCGGACCACTGTAATCAGCGTCCTGCCCCAGCGATCCCCCGAAGGCGCGCAGATACGCCACAAGAATAGCCAGTGCGGTTGCGGCCCAACCCAGCGATGGCTCGCCCGCACCGAGGCCGACACCGACCAGGATCGCGATATCGGCCACGCGATCCGGCACCTCGTTCCAGAATGCACCGGTTGGGCCGCCGCGCCCGGCCTCGAGCGCCAGCATGCCGTCGAACAGGTTGCACAGAAGGCGAAGCTGAACGAACAGCCCCGCCACTAGCAGAACCGCGACCTGGCCCCATCCGTCCGTCCACGCCACGGCGGCGAACCACAGCCCTGCCAGAAGCGCGGCCATGACGCTGAACGCCGAAACCTGATTGGGTGTGATCGGCGTTTTCGCAAGCGCGCGTGTGATACCTTGTGCCCAGCCGGTGTTGCGGCTGGTCAGGGGGCGGCGGTTCTTCGTCTCGGTCATCTTTTCATTTTCATCGGCTGCGGCCCCGGTTGATGTACGGCAGTCCATGGTGGCAAAGGCCCATGCCATGTGCAGCGCTGTCGCTCACGTCCACCAATACCGTGTCAAATGAAAGAAGATCGGCGCGGAAAACACCACCGAATCGAGGCGGTCGATGAAGCCGCCGTGCCCTTCGATCGTGTGACCCCAATCCTTGACGCCCCGGTCGCGCTTGATGGCCGACATGACCAGTCCGCCGCAAAATCCCATGATCGCGATGGTGAAAGCCATCAGCCCGGCCTGCAACGGCGTGAACGGCGTGATCCAATAGAGCATCAGGCCGATCGCCGTCGCCGACAGGACGCCGCCGAAAAAGCCCTCGACTGTCTTGCCCGGTGACAGGCGGGGGGCGATCTTGCGGCGCCCCAGCAGCTTGCCCCAGACGTATTGCAACACGTCCGACATCTGCACGACTACGATCAGGAAGGCGATGAGCAACACGCCGCGCCCTTCGTAGCCGGGGATTTCCAGCGTCAGCAGGGCAGGCACATGGCTGACCGCGAAAACCGCGATCATCAGCCCCCATTGAATTTCCGCGACCCGGATCAGGAAGTTATCGGTCTCGCCCCGCAAAGCGCTGATGATCGGACCGAGAAGAAAGGCATAGACAGGAATATAGATCGAATAAATACCGTATTCCCCTGCCCAGACCAGCCAATACTGCAGAGGTATTACTACGAAGAAACTGATGGCCAGCGTCCAGTGATCGGCACGCCGCGCATTGGTCAACGTCACGAATTCGCGCAGGGCGGCGAAACTGCAGAGCGCAAACAGGATCACCACGCCGGTCCGGCCGGCAAGGAACGCGACCGCGATCAGGATGGCCATGACCCACCAGGCCCGGATACGCGCGACAAGGTTTTCGACACCTTCGTTCTGTCCCTCCGGGGACAGGCGACGTTGCAGCACATATCCGACGGCGCTGGCGACGATCAGCAGGCCGCCGACCCAAAGTAAAAGCGTAATCAGGTCGGGGATCATGACGCGTCCTCCGACAAGGCCAGCAAGGCATCGCGGCTGCGGGTCAGGAAGGCATCCTTCGATTCGTGGGGTTTCAGGCGAACCGGCGCGCCGAAACGGACGCGGCACAGCAGAGGGATCGGCACGACCTCCCCTTTGGGCATGACGCGATTCAGGTTCTCGATCCAGACCGGGACCAGATCAACCTCCGGTCGAGCCGTGGCCAGATGGAACAGCCCGGTTTTGAAGGGCAGCAATTTCTCTGCGGTCAGGTTGCGCGTGCCTTCGGGAAACAGGATCAGAGAGCTACCCCCATCAAGCGCCTCCGACATCTGTTCGACAGGTGCTTCGCGGGGGCCTGCGCCGATCCGGTCGATCAGCAGGGCGTTGAACACATGCTGCCCGACGAACCGTTTGATGGGCGTCGACAGCCAGTAATCGGCTCCTGCTACTGGCCTCACGCGATCACGCAGACGCGGTGGCAGTACCGCCCAGATCAGGACGAAATCGCCATTGCTGGCGTGATTAGCGTAATAGACGCGCGTCCCCGGCAAAGGTTCAACCCCCCGCCAATCGGCACGGACGGCGGTGACGAGGCGGGCAAAAACCTCGATCCCGCCAGCGACGGCGCTGGCGGAGATACGGGTCAGAATGGACGGTTTCGCCGGCATGACGCCGACCCTAGCGACCAGCTCCGGTCAGGAACAGGTCTCGGCCCCGACGAGTCCCGCAAAGCCTGTCGCCGTTCGGCATTCGGGCTCCGGGGCCTTGGCCAGAATGCGCCCCTGTGCATCAATCGGTGGCATTTCGGTCATGCCTGCGTCGTAGCGTTGCCAAAGTTCTCCGCGCAGCCCGGTCTCGCGCAACAGACCCCGGCGCTTGGCTTCGAAATAGTAGCCCTTTGCATACCACATCATCGCCTCGTATTCGCTGCCATCGCTGACCATCCATGCACCGCGCAGATAGCGGATCGAGTATTTCAGGCCGGTGTCCGCATCCAGAAGCTGCGATGGCTTGCCGACCATGCCCATGTTGCGCGCGGTCGCAGGCAGGATCTGCATCATACCGTAATACGGGCCGTTGCGGGCGCGGGCGCGATAGTCGCTTTCCCGCTGCACGACCTTGTGGATCAGGCTGGCGGGCATATCGTAATAATCCGCCCACTTCTCGATAAGAGACCGCACCGCGGGCGTTTCGCCGGGATAGAGCGCAGGTTGTGGTGCAACAGCGACTTCCGGTTCGGGCGTGGAAGCACAGGCGGCAAGGACAAACAGCAGCGGAATAAGCAGACGGAACATTGGCTAGCCTCGTGGTTTTCCGCGCAATACCCCATCGTTTTCCCGGATTGGAGTCCCGGAACGGACCATCGGCAAACCTCCGCGCTTGAAACACGGGCCGCCATGCGTCAACCCGGCACCATGAGAACGTTATCTTACTGGGCGCAGGGCGCGATGCTGCGGCTTCTGTTGCTGTTGGTCGCGCCACTGTCGCTGGATCGGCGGCGGAAGGTGCTGGGCTTCGTGACGGAATGGCTGGTCCGCCTGACGCCTCTGCATCGGCGTGCCGACCGCAACCTTGCATTGGTCTGGCCGGATCGTCCGGCGGAAGACCGGACTGCCATCGTACACGCCGCCGCGCGTAATGCCGGTCGCAGTCTGACCGGTATCTGGTTCAACGCGGATTTCGCCCGCGAGGTGGCAAACCTGCGTCCCGAAGGTTCGGGCCTCGACGTGCTGCGAACCGCACGGGCCGAGGGGCGCGGCGCGATCATCGTGTCCGGCCATTTCGGTCAATGGGAGGCCATCCGCCATGTTATGAAACGCGAGGGGCTGGAGGCCGGGGCGATTTATCGGCCCAACAACAACCCCTATTACGAGCCGATTTTCCGCGCCGGCATCGACCTTGGTGGACAACCGATCATTCCCAAGGGGCGCAACGGGTATCGGCAGATGATCAAGCATATCCGGTCCGGCGGCTTTATGGCGCTCCTGCCGGATCAGCATATCGGCGACGGCGCGCCCCTGCCGTTTCTGGATCATGACGCCAAGACGTCGCTGGCGGCGGCGGAACTGGCCTTGCGCTATGACCTGCCTCTTGTGCCGGCCTTCGCGCCCGAGGTGGACGGTCAGTTGCACGTCATCTTCGAAGATCCGATCCCCCATACCGATGCCGAGACGATGATGCAGATGTTCAATGACAGGCTGTCGTCGTGGGTGACACGCCATCCGTCGCAATGGCACTGGCTGCATCGGCGATGGAAGATTAAGCGAAGCTGATCCCCGAAAGGCGACCTGTCATGTTCCTGAGCATCTTCGATATCTTCAAACCCGGCATCGGCCCCTCCTCATCGCATACGATGGGACCGATGGTCGCCGCCGCGCGCTTTCTTTCGGCCCTGCGTGGTGGCGCCGAACCCGAGCCGGGGGCAGGACAACCGGCACATCTGACCGCGACACTGCATGGCTCGCTGGCCTGGACGGGCAAGGGTCACGCAACCGATCGCGCTGTCATGTTGGGTCTTCTGGGGTTCGAGCCTGCGACTGTCGACATGGACGCCGCCGAGACGGCACTGGCCGAATTGCGAAGCACTGGCGAAGTGATGCCCGCTGACCTGCCGGCGATGCGCTTCGATCCTGAAGCCGACGTCATCTTCGACTGGGGCCCGCCCCTGCCCGGCCATGCGAACGGCATCGTCCTGCGGGCCTTCGATGTCGCCGGAAACCTGCGGATGGAGGAGACGTATTATTCCGTCGGCGGCGGCTTCGTCGTGACTGAGCGTGAACTGTCCGATCCACCCGATCTGCATGCCGCCAAGGCCGAGGCCGGGTATCCCCATCCCTTCGGGTCGGCAGCCGAGATGCTGGCGATGGCGGCCAGGTCCGGGCTGACCATCGCGCAGATGAAATGGCAAAACGAATGCACGATTACACCGGAGCGGGATCTGGGCGCCAGGGTCGATGCCATATGGACTGCGATGAACGGCTGCATAGACCGGGGATTGCGGCAGGACGGCATCTTGCCCGGCGGGCTGTCGGTCAAGCGTCGGGCTAAGGCGATCCATGCGCAATTGCAGGACGAAGCGGGCAAGAACCTGGCCCATCCGCATGTCGTCAATGACTGGCTGTCGGTCTATGCCATGGCCGTCAACGAAGAAAATGCGGCGGGTGGCAAGGTCGTCACCTCGCCCACCAACGGCGCGGCGGGCGTCGTGCCCGCGACGATCCGATATTACCGCGATCACTGCGTCGGCGCGACCGACGACGGCATCCGGACCTTCCTGCTGACCGCTGCCGCGATCGGCGGTCTTATCAAACACAACGCTTCGATTTCCGGGGCGGAGGTCGGCTGTCAGGGTGAAGTCGGCTCGGCCTCGGCAATGGCGGCTGCGGGGCTGTGTGCAGCACTTGGAGGCACCAGCATGCAGATCGAGAATGCCGCAGAAATCGCGCTGGAACATCATCTGGGCATGACCTGCGATCCGGCGGGCGGCCTGGTGCAGGTGCCCTGCATCGAACGCAACGGTTTGGGTGCGATCAAGGCGGTTTCTGCGGCCTCGCTGTCGCTGCGCGGTGACGGCACGCATTTCATGCCGCTGGACAATTGCATCGAGGCGATGCGCCAGACCGGACGCGATATGTCCGAGAAATATAAGGAAACCAGTCAGGGTGGTTTGGCCGTGAACCTGCCCGAGTGCTGATGACACCCGGTCCGGTCTATGCGTCCGTGGCTTCGGCCCTGGGCTTTTTCGAGGCCGCCTCGCGCGCCTTCATTTCATCCCAGAGGGCGCGATAGCGCGGTTCTTCCACCAACTCCGCGAATTGATCCCGGTGCCACTGGACCCCTTTCTTGTGCAACTGTCGGATTTTACGGTCAGATCGAAGGTCGGCCAGCATCTGCGCGAAACCCGGCGCACCTGATATCAGCGATTTGTCGCGCCCGCCGATCAGATTCCACTTGTCCCAATATTCGAGACCAAGATCTTCGTTGATATGGTTCGCCCGGCCCCGGTTCTTCTTGAGAATATAGCTCTCCATTGATCGCAACGGATAATGATGCATGTAGGCCGCGTCCTGGCAGCCGTCCCATTTCATTGTCCAGGTCTTGCCCTTGTTCATCCGACCCGAGATGTCCTCGCCGGTAGGTGACTTCCAGACAATCCTATCCTGCCAGTCGTCTTTCACACGGGGGCGGTGCAAACCGAAATGATACATCGCCTCGGGCTTGCGAAACATGGTCTTCACATCGCGCATCTTGCGACCGCCGCGCTTTGGCACAGGCTCGCAGATGTGGAACTGGGCAGTCAGCGGCTTGTCCTTGAAGGCCTCCACTCCTCCATTGGCGAAGATCTTCCACGGGAAGCTGACCACATCCGTTTCAGGCCCTAACACGCGCATCAGACCCTGAATCGTGCCGTCCGTACATCGGATATTGATGAACTCGTCAACGTCCGCGATCAGTATCCAGCTGGCCTTGTGGCGCAGCACGTGATCGCGCGCCCATTTCAATGCCGACTTGTGCGGGCCGCGCTGCAGCACGGTATTGACCTGATGTGTCAGCACACCGCCGGCCGCGCCCGTCTCCTCCAATCGGTCTAGAATCGGATCAGTGGTGTCGTCGCAATCGTTGGTGAAGATCAGGAAATCGGTGAATCCGATGGCGCGGTGATGCGCGATCCATTCGAGAACGTAGGGTGACTCGTTCTTCATGGTCGAAATGATCAAAAACCGCTCGTCCGTCGGCCTGGCGCGCAGGACTACGGTTTCGGGCAAGGTCAGGGACCAGAACTGTCCGGCCTGCTGCACCTCCGCGTCATCCAGACGGGCGGCAATGTCGCCGACCGCTTCACGCACAGGGCGTCCCATTTCGGCGCCCCAATGCCAACCTCCCCCCGCGATCACACCGCCGGGTCGCACTATGCGAACGGCCTGCTCCAGATCGGCAAGGATCATATCATATTGCTTGTTTCCATCCAGCCAGATCCAGTCGAGCGTGGCATCCCGCATCGCGCACAGCGCCTCGACAGAGGTCTGCCGCAGGATTGTAGCGTCGGGGAAGGCGGTCGTGACGGCGGCGTATTGCGCATCCCGGTCCGCTTGCGGGGCAGTATAGGCGAAGGGGCGCGCGTCCTGTCCTTCGTCCTCTCTCCACGGGTCGATCAGCGTGAGCGTGCGGGGCGCAGCGATTTCGACCAGCGCACGCGCCGTCCGGCCCAGATGAGTTCCGACCTCTGCCCCGCGCGCGCCTTTGGGAAGACTTTCGATCGCGGTGAGGGCATTGTCGCGGACGGGGGTTTCATCAATCTCGGACACGTCGGATGCGTTCACGCAGACAGCAACGCTTCAAGACGGTCCAGCTGTGCGCGGACCGCCTCCTCCGCCTCGGGATGCCGGGCAACCTTGCGCTTGCCCATGATCCGTTTGAGTGCCCTGAGATTGTCATCGCGCACGACGGCCTCCAACCGGTCGGAAATCAATCCGGCGGACGAGAGCGCGGCAATCCAGTGTTTCAGCATTTCCTCATCGGTGGGTTGCTTGTCGCACCAGACCTGTTCGAACAGCATCATGATGAAGTCCAGAACCGCCTTGGGCAGATGCCGCCGGTCCTGTTTGAACGGCGAATGGAAGACGTCGGTGATGATCTCGTAGCTGGGCCAGTAGTGTAGATAGCCGTCGTCGCCCAATTCACGCATCAATTCGTCCAGGGCAACGCGCAGCACCGCCTTGCTGACCGAATTGGCGGAAATGCAGGATACCGGTCGGAACGTCGCGATCAGCGGCACCGGCGACAGCGTGGTGATTATCTTTGCGTCGGGACGGTGCTTGCGGATCAGATCATAGATCGCGCGGATATTGTCCTTGTTTTCCTCGACCGTCGTGACGCGGAACTTGTGGCGCGCGGGATCGTAGGCCTCCTGCGGGATGGACCGCCAGAAGACGCCGCCCGTCACCTCGTCATACCAGACTTCCGACAGGCCGAAGGTCAGGATGAACAGGTCGGTCTTGGAGAAGATGTCGAGGGTCTGTTTGCGGATCTCCTCGTCGTATCCATAGCTTTCGGCCTCGTAACCATGCCACAGCGCCTCCTCGAATTTCTTGCCCTCGAAGGCCCATTCGAACTGCTGACGGATGACGAAGCTGTTCACCATGCCTTCGCCGCATTTCACGACATAGGCGTTCGACCCTTCGTCGCGCGTCAGGATGTCGTAATTCCGCGATGCCAGCCAGTTCGAGATATTGGCCGCAAAACAAGATCCGAATGCAGTGATCTTGGTGTCCGGTTTGACGATCCGCTCCGATGGCTCCCACCCCTGGGTGACCCAGCTCAGGGCTGAGTCTGCCTCGGCCATCTTTTCGAAGTCGGGATTGAAGTTGGTATGTTCGCCCCGAAACCAGGTTCTGAACACACCCTCTCTCCGGGTGTGCTGGAAGTTGAATGTATTGGCTTCGATTTGCATGTTCATGGGTCAGACGTCCTTCGGCTTGCATGGTGCCCGCGTCATCGGTTGAGAGCGCGGATACCATCGGTCTCGGTCTTGCGGATCAAACGGGATGGCCGGGCCCGCCATATTCGATCGCGCATTGATATTGTCGCTCGTGCTCTCGCGAGGTCATGGCGGCGTCATCAGTCGCTTGCCATCGAAATGAGGCGAAAATAGGCACATATCCGAAGATTGTTTCTATTTTCAGGTCAATCGATCCGGACCGGACGCAGGGTATCGCCGGGAATGAAGGTCGGAACGAGTTCGATGCGCCGATCCTCGCTGTCGAAGACGTGAGTTCCCGCGACGATGCGGGCGGCGACCTGCCCGGCCTCGCGACGTCGGCTGTCGACTGTGGCCAGTTTGCGCGGCAACCCATCCAGCAAAGTGAAGGCATTGAACCCGGCCAGCCCCAGCGTGTCGCCAACATCAAGCCCCATTTCCAGCGCATACAACAACCCGCCCGCACCAGTCAGGTCGTTGGTGTAAAACAGGAAATCCAGATCTGGCGTGCGCTCGAGCATGGCTTTGGTCATCTCTCGCCCCTTGGCGAAGCCGGACCAGCCGGAATAGGCCATATGGTCCGCGACGGTCACACCCGCTTCGGCCAGCGCACGCTCCAGCCCTTCAAGCCGCTTGCGGGCACGATGATCACCGTCGACCTTGGTGCCCAGAACACCGACCCGACGATAACCCCGCGCGACGATTTCCGTGCCGACCTGATAACCCGCGCGCCAGTGACTGATGCCCACCGCAGCATCCACAGGATCGCCGTCGACATCCATCACCTCGACCACGGGAACGCCGCAATTTGCCAGCATTGCGCGACTGGCATCGGTATGTTCCAGACCAGCGATGATGACGCCCGACGGACGCCATGACAGCATTTCGAAAAGGGTCTTTTCCTCTTTCGCAGGGTCGTAATTGGTGGTTCCGATCACCGGTTGGAGCGGCGTGTCGCCCAATATCTCGTCCACACCGGCCATCATTTCGGGAAACACCAGATTCGACAGGCTGGGAACGATCACCGCAACCAGATTGACCCGGTTCGACGCCAGCGCACCGGCAATCTTGTTGGGCACGTAGCCCAATTTCTTGGCCGCTTCGATCACCTTTGCGCGTGTCTTGTCGCTGACGTCGCCGCGGTTTCGGAGAACCCGGCTGACAGTCATCTCGCTGACACCGGACGCTTCGGAGACGTCGCGCAATGTAAGATGTTGGTGTCGGGTGTTTTTGCGGGTCACATCGGTCTCCGGGTACCGGGTCGACGGACGATAGCCCGTGCCGGGGGCGGTGGACAAGACGCGGCAGGCAGCGCTATCACGCGGACTTGGGTCCCGTAGCTCAACTGGATAGAGCAATCCCCTCCTAAGGGATAGGTTGCAGGTTCGACTCCTGCCGGGATCACCAACTGTAATTTCTGGTTCCAACTCACATCAGTCAGGTGCGTTTTGCCAGATATGTACATCGCATCCGACGTTCAAAATAACTCGGCAAGGCGCTGAGTCCGTAATTTGGCTGATATCCAGGATAAGATGCATCGAAATTCATCCGAAGCGGTTCAGGCACTGACGGTTCGATGATTTACAGGACCATATGATCGCTTCTGCACTGCAGATCGTTTTCGCGCCTGCCTCTTCCGACCTGAGATGACATTACGAAGGTATGGGCAAGACTTGGGCCCGTTTGGATTTCCCAGTTTCCTCTGCGTGGAATGTGCCGGTGGGCCGGGGCGGTCCCGCAACAAGGATCAGTAAGATTTGTCCGGGGAATAAACCTCCGCCCTGAGACGTCTGTTACATGACGCTCGCAGTGGAGGCTTCGGGCGATAATCAGCCGTAGGGAGGACAATATGGCACCCAAGGACACTGACGCCCCGCATGTAGGTGGCTTCTTCGCCGACGATCCGGAGGCAGCGGACCGCGCCTTCTTCGGGCGCGTGACGCACGGGGATCGCAGGGGATTTCTGAGAAAGGCTGGACTCGCGACCATGGGTGCGATGGTGGGTGGGGTAATCCCGTTCCATCGCAATATGCCCGCAGGACTGATCCCTGCCGCCCTGGCTCAGGAGAACGTCCTGATGGGCAAGGACGGGTTGACGCTTCTTAACGATCGTCCCGTGAATGCCGAGACGCCGCCCCACCTGCTCGACGATGCAATCACGCCCACAGCGCGGCACTTCATCCGCAACAACGGCATCGTTCCGGATAACATGGACCCCGCCACCTGGACGCTGACGATAGACGGTTTCGTGGATACACCGATGGAACTGACGATCGCAGATCTGCGTGAGCGGTTCGAGGTTGTGACCATGGCCCTGACACTGGAATGCGGCGGAAACGGGCGAAGCGCCTTCGATCCGCCGGCGAGCGGCAATCAGTGGACATACGGCGCGGTCGGCTGTGCGGAATGGACGGGCGTGCGACTGCGCGACGTACTGGAGGCGGCGGGTGTACAGTCGAATGTCATCTATACCGCCCATTACGGAGCTGATTATCACCTGTCTGGAGACCCCGACAAGCAGCCGCTTTCGCGCGGGGTTCCGATCGCCAAGGCGATGACCGACAACGTTCTGATAGCGTTCGAGATGAACGGCGGCCCCCTGCATCCGATGAACGGTGCACCGCTGCGTCTGGTTGTGCCGGGATGGCCCGCATCGACTGCGCAGAAATGGCTGACGCGAATCCAGCTGAGAGACCAGGTCCATGACGGCGCGAAGATGACCGGCACGTCCTACCGTGTCCCGAACCGCCCCATTGCCCCGGGCGAGGAGGTTGCGACGGAGGACTTCGTCATCATCGAGCGGATGCCGGTGAAGTCGCTTGTGACGTTCCCGGCCAACGGTGCAGAGATCGGCATGGAGACGGAAGTGCGCGGCCATGCGTGGTCCGGCGATCGGAGCGTGGATGCCGTCGAGGTCTCCATCGACTTCGGCGCGACCTGGCAGCCGACGGATCTGGACCCGGCTGTCAATGAAGGTGCCTGGCAGAACTGGCGAGCCGATATTTCCTTCCCGCAGGCCGGTTATTACGAAGTCTGGGCCCGGGCCACGGACAATACCGGCGAGATGCAGCCGCATGCGATCGACTGGAATCCCAAGGGCTATCTCAACAACACGATGCACCGCGTCGGAATTCGGGTCAGCTGAGCATCTGCAGCGGGGCGGCAAATGCGTCGCCCCACTGATAAGAATCTGGAGACATTAATGAAAATCAATATATTGTGGCCGATCCTGTTCGCCATGACGTTCACCCCTGCGGTGGTCGGCGCGGGCGAAGACCCGGAATTCGGGGCGCTGTTCATAGCCCCCGGCGTGGAAGAAACCTTCTACACCTGTACCGCTTGTCATTCCGAACGGATCGTCGCGCAGCAGGGCCTTAGCCGGGATAAATGGGTTGATATGCTCGACTGGATGGTCGAGGAGCAGGGCATGCAGGAAATCGAGGAGCCGGACTACACTGTCATCGTCGACTACCTCTCGGAGCATTACGGCGTCGACCGGCCGAATTTTCCTGCTCCGATGAACTGAGCACAACTCACCCGATGCAGGGGCCGGCCGCCTGGGCAGCGCTCCGGACGGCGGCTACCACGGAAGGGGCCGACATGCGCAGGGCGATCTGTCGCAGATACGTCCCTATGGCCTCGAATTTCCCGGCGTCCATGCCCGTGGCGACAACAAGGTGGTACGTACCGTCGGACGTGGACCATGCGGTCGCCTGTATGCCGTCTTGCGTCGGCAAGGCGCCCGCCTTGCGCATCCGGAAATAAGACAGGCGACACCCGTTCTGACCGACGTAGTATGCGGCGGCACCATCGGGCAGGTCCCGGACGGCGACAGTGGTCAGGTTCGCCGATTCAAGGTCGGGCCAGTCAGCAGCGATGCTTACCGCAACGGGCACGACGGCGGCTGGCCGAGCCTCGGTCATCGTCGCAAAGCCCGCATGCACCTCAAGCGGTCTAGGGGTCTGCGTCGGCCATTCCATCAGCAATGCCAGGCCCACAAGCCCTGCCGCGATCGCAGCCGCCAGCCCGGTTCGGACCGGCCACCGCCGCTCCGGGCCGGGCACCATGGGACGGTTGGCACCGGGGTGCAGCATGGCGAGAGAGGAAGAGAGAGAACGAATCTCCTCCAACGTGGCGACCAGCGTCGGCTCATGCTTCAGTCGGCCTTCGAAGGCACGAGCGTCCCTCTCGGGAAGCTCCCGGTCATGATAGGCGCTCGCCAGCTCCCAATCGCTATCCTCGATGGTCATGTCTTCTGCGTCCTTGCTCTCGGCGTCTCCGCCGGGTCCTCGATCCTGGCCAGCAGCGCCCTGCGGGCCCGGCTGACCCTGCTCATGACGGTGCCATGCGGTACGTCAATAACCGTTGCCGCCTCCGCGTAACTCAAGCCCATCACATCGACGAGGAATACGATTTCCCGCATCGCCGGTGGGAGTCGTTCGAACGCCATTCGAACGAGCGTATCGCGTGCGACATCGACCCCGACGAGTCCATTCGATAGACGTTTCTCGGACGCAAAGTATTCCCTTCTGACTCGCCGTTTTCGCAATTCGTCATAATGAAGGTTCCTGATAACCCGGAACATCCATGGACGAAGCTGTGACATCTCGGCAGGGGCACTATTCGCCCTCAGGCTACGTTCGATGGCATCCTGAACAAGATCCTCCGCCTCCGCAGGATCGCCGCAAAGAGACCCGGCATATGCCTTCAATTCCGGCAGGAGGACATTCAAGGCATTAGTCACCTGAGACAGCTACCTCCCACTGGTTAAGGATTGAAAAGAAGATGCTCTAGGCGAACCCGAGCGTTGGACCGGCGTCAAGTCTCTCTGACCGACCCATTCCTGGGCTTTGCGACCGTCAGGCTGTCCATATCCGGTCCGGTGGCATTCAAATCGTGAGGCCTCCAACGGCTGGTCACCGAGACACGATCATCTGCTGGCATTAAGGTTTCGTTTACTGCTCCTTCAGAGTGTCCCGATCGTAGCGCGCCCCATTCGCCCTCGGTTGCGCGCCGCCGTCCGGTCTTTCGGGCGCGGGGGCAGCTGACGAGGCATCCTCATGTACGATCCTTTCAAGAACCGCATTCCGGAAGCGACGGGCCCCGCTTCGGACATTCTTCCGGTCCTGCCTGCGGACGAGACCGACCTGCCGCAGGTCGCTGCGGCGCTTTACATAGAAACGGGCGGTGCCCTGTCCATCGTGACCGCATCGAACGAGATTCGCACAATTATCGTCGGCGACCTGTCGGTCCTGCCGGTGCGAGCCCGCTGCGTCCGCGCAACCGGCACGACCGCCACCGGCATCCATGCACTGTTCATCGCATGAGGTTCGATTTCGCAATTACTTCCACATCGGACATGCTCCGGGGAAGAGTGCGGCGCGCAGGGCATTGGTCCCGCGCGCTGTTCACTGAGGGCGATACGGGTTTCACCTATGATCCGTCAGTCGTCACTTCACTGTTTCAGGATGCCGCCGGAACCCTTCCGGTCGTGGCAGATGGCGACCCTGTTGGTCGCATGGTCGACCAGAGCGGCAAGGGCCACGACGCGTTGCAGACGATTGCCGAACGGCGGCCGCTGTGGCGGACCGATGGCATCAGGGGCTGGCTGGAGTTCGACGGTACGGATGACGAGATGACCGTGCCGCAGACTGCCTTGTCGCAGACCGCCACGAGCTTCGTCGGTATCGTGGCCCTGACGGCGAATGGCTACTACCCGATGATCCTGGGGGATCAATCGCTGTCGAGTGGGCTAAGCGCAGGGTTCGGCAATGGTGGCGGGCGCAAACCGCGCTTTGGTATCTCCGGACACAACCCGGTCACCCTGATTGCCGCGGACGCGCTGACGCTCGGGCAGGTGACGTCCATGGCCTATGTCTGGGACGGGTCCAACCGCGTTCTCTTGCGGGATGGCAGGGAAGTCGGGCGCGACGTCCAGACCGCCACATGGGTAAAGGGCGATCAGCCGCTGCTATGCTATTCCGGGTCGAATGTCCTGAAGTCGTCGATCCTGTTTCACGGCGGTCTGGCCATCGATCGCGGTCTGTCCGGAGTTGAGCTGGCAAAAATCTCGGCCCGCTTAGGACAGGAATTACCCGCAGCGGGAACGGCATGGATCCTGGGCGACAGTTCCATCGCATCCTATGCGGGGCTTCCCCCGGTTCTCGGCCTTCTTGACGGCGATCGAGCCATGCAGGATCTGGCGGCACCAGGACAGACCATTGCGCAACAGATGGCAGCCTGGACCTCGGCGAATGTGACGCAGGCGCTTGACGGTTTCGTCCTGATCCAGCTTGGATTGAACGACCTCGACCCGTCCGAGACAGCGAATTCCGCCATTGGCCGGCTTCAGATGCTGGTCGATACCGTACGTGCAGATATCGGGTCCGCTCCCGTGCTGATTACCCAGATGACGCCTGCACGGCAGCGTCTTCTGGATATCTACGGGGCACAGGAACCGGCAGCTCAGGATAAGTGGCTGGCAATAAATGCCGCCATTGCGGGTCAGGGGACAACTCCCGTCACGGGAGTCGACGCCCGCATCACCACGCATGTCGCCGCGATGGACGACGGGACGGGCGCTTTGGCGGCGGATTTCGATACAGGCGATGGCATCCATCCGAACACGGCCGGTCGCCAGCTGATCGCGGATGCCTGGAGAGCGGGTTTGAATGGGTTGGATCTGTCGGTCTGACTGGAAATCACCGGGGCGGCCTGCATGGATCGTCCCGGTAAACCAACGGGGCCAAGCGGCCCGAGGTCAGTTCTCCAAATTAAACCAAATTTTAACTATTACGCGAGAACCATACGGCAGGTCCGAAATGCCCTTGGGCGGTGTGGGATACACTTATGAAATTGAAGATAAACCGTTTCGCAGGTCGTGCATATTCTTGTTGACCCTTGGATGCTGCTTGATCGGGCGCGCTGTATGGCTGCTGCACATCGGCTCGCGTCGCCGACCGGAATGACAACATGATCAGGACCCTGATCACCGGGCTGGCATGTCTTGCCCTGACGGGATGCGGCGCAGTCTACTCGTCGTCATCTGTGCCGCGCGATGCACCGGGTGTCCGCGTGCTGTCGCTGACGGCGGACTCGGTGTTGACCGCCAACACCACACCCTATGTCCCCCGTGCCCTGCCTGCGGTTTTCGAGGCCAATGCCGGGGCCGGATCAGGCCTGGGCGCGCCTGGTGCGGTGCCGCCCGCCGCATTGTCGCGCCCGGTGCGCCCCGGGCCGCTGACTTTGGACGCCCCGCCAGCGGTGCAATCCGGGCCCTATGCAATCGGCATCGGGGACGTCCTGTTGCTGGCCACCCGCTCCGACGGTTCAACCGCCGCAGAACTTTCGGGCCTGCTGGCCGCCGCAAACCGGCGTCAGGGCTATACGGTCCGCAGCGACGGTGCGATCGCCATTCCCGACATCGGGCGGGTTCCGGTTGCCGGACTGACCCTCGAGGGAGCCGAAGACGCATTGTTCCAGGCCCTTGTTGCCAACAACATCGACCCGACGTTCAGTCTTGAAGTGGCGGAGTTCAACTCCGGGCGCGTGTCAGTCGGTGGCGCGGTCGCCAACCCGACGGTCGTTCCGGTCGCTCTGACCGAATTGACATTGGATGCGGCTCTGGCTGGTGCCGGCGGCGTATCAACGGGCAACCTCGATTTCGCGCTGATCCGCATCTATCGAGATGGTCGGCTGTACCGCATTCCAATTGCGGATTACCTGTCCCGGCCAGCCCTCCAGAAAACGGTTCTGATCGCGGGCGACAGTGTCTTCGTCGGCGAGGAGTTTGATCTGGATCGGGCGCAGGCCTATTTCTCGGAGCAGATCCAGCGCGCCGGTCTACAAGCCGCTCAGCACAGTCAAGCGCTGGCCGAGTTGACCACCGAGGTCGGCCTGCGGCGCGCGGCACTGGATGAAACGCGGGGCAACTTCCAGGACCGGATCGCGCTGGATGCGGTCGAGCGCGATTATGTCTATCTGACCGGCGAAGTGCGGATGCCCAGCCGGTTTCCCCTGCCTTTCGGACGACAGGCCACACTGGCCGACGCCCTGTTCGAAAGCGGCGGGTTCGAGTCGAAAACCGCAAACCCCGGTCAAATTTACGTATTGCGCGCGGCTGCCGATTCCGCCGAGCCGGGAGCAGTGATCGCATGGCATCTCGATGCTCGGAATGCAGTGATGTTCACAGTCGCGACCCGGATGCAGATGCGGCCCGGTGATGTGATTTTCGTCGCAGAGCAGCCGATCACGCGGTGGAACAGGTCGATCAGTCAACTTGTGCCGCAGGTCATCGCAGCCGGGAACGCCGCAAACTGAGCCGACCGGGCGCGACCTCGTTTTCGCGATCAGCGACCACCGCCGCTTGCCACGACCCGAAGCGTCTTCAGCGCGATCCGGGTGTCCATCACATACCCGCGCCTGCGGACATAGGTCAGGTCTGCGGCGACTTTGGCGCGTGTCGCGTCGGCCCCCTCCGCATAACCGAGGTCGACCTGTGCCAGACCCGTTATACCAGGCTTGACCGCATGACGCTCGTGATAGCCCGGAATCGTTCGAAGATAGTGCAGCGCATGCGGCAGGTAGTCGGGTCGCGGTCCGATCAAACTCATCTCACCGCGCAGGACGTTGATGATCTGCGGCAGTTCGTCGATGCGGGTTCGACGGATGAACCGCCCGACTGTCGTAATCCGGTTGTTTTCCAGCGGGTCATGGGCGCGGCGATTTATACGGCGGGTCGATGTCATGCTGCGGAACTTGATAACCCGGATCGGCTTGCAATCCTTTCCCATCCGCTTCTGATGAAAGATCAGAGGCCCGGCGTTCGAGGATCGGTTTACAATGGCAAGTCCGACCGCGCAAAGCCCCAGTATCGGAAGCAGGGCCAGGGAAACGACAAGGTCAAAAGCGCGTTTGGCACCTGGAAAATGCGCTTCCGGTTTTATGGATACGGCGACTTTCACAGGGCGCGCAAAAAGAACGCCTCGTTGACCGTAGATCGCATCAATGAACGCGCTGGACGGGCCGCAGAATTCGGACGTCATCGCCAGGCCGCCTTCGAAATCATTCATGTCGACGTCTTGCACCTTCTTTGAGATCGCGCGGGCCGGGCCAGCCGACGCAGCCGATGAAGGACATGCCCGATAGTCCCTCTGCCCACTATAGCGACACCGATACCGGTCATGGCCCCAAGCATTGCCGCGATCCACAGGCTCCATGGATAGGTTCTCCGCCGCTCCCGGTCGCGCCCGATTAACCGCCGTAACGATGTCAGATCCCCTTGCCGACCGAACCCCCGCGCAAGCCGTCGCTCGCGCAGGTCGGTGGCGCGGAGCCAGAGTTCCGGAAACTCGGCCCTGAGATTCTTGTCGAGAATCCGAAACCCGTCTTCGAACCGCTGCGTGATCACATGCCCAAGCCCACCGGCGCTGTCTCGCTTGATGATCAGCGGAGTGTCCAGAAAGCGGAAAGGCGCGATCCGCGACGCACGCAAGTAGAAATCCAGGTCCTCGTAGGTCAACGACTCATCGAATGGGCCGACCGCATCGAAGAGACTGCGACTGGCGAAAAACGATGGGGCGTTGATCCAGCCGCGCCCCAGGGCAATATCCTCCATGACCCAGCCATCGAGCGGTTTTCCGAAGGGTGGGCGATGCCGAATACGGACGCCATCCCTGCGCAACCGGATGGCCGCGCTTTGCATGCAGACCATATCGGTCGCCTCGGTCACAACGGCAGCCATGTTGCGGGATACGAAAGTCGGCAGATACATGTCGTCGGAGGCGATCATGCCGATCCAATCGCCGTCGGCAGCCGCGATACAGCGGTTCAGACTGGCACAAACGCCCTTGTTCGAGACATTTTCCAGCAGGATCATCGGCACCGGAGAGCGATCTGCCATATCGTGAAGGATCGCCAGCGTGCCGTCGGGGGAAGCATCGTCGCAAGCCACGATTTCAAGGTTAGGATAATCCTGAGCCCAGAGACTCTCGATGCAATCGGCCACGTGATCGGCGTGATTGTAAGCGGGCACGACGATCGTGACCCGAGGCGGGTCGATCATGCGGGATGCCTCCGAAAAAACGCGGCGGGTTGCAGGGCCAAAATACCCAGGGCCGCCTGTATTATGGCCAGCAGCCAGGTCAGCGCAGGCACATTGAGAGAGAGCGTCGCCAGCAACAGGGCAGTCGCTGTCAGGATCAACGGGACCGGACCTGGCGACATCGCGTGTGCAGCTCCCCAGATCAGCCCCGCCGCCAGGTAGGCCCCATAGGCGAGCGCAAATCCGACGCCGACGGCGGTCAGACCCAATATCGGCATCAGGATCAGCGATAGCCCGAGGCACAGCATCGCGAAGCCAAGTTCGGCCAAGAAGAACATGCCCCCCGCCCCCCGCGCCAGCATGGCGAAGCCCATGGCCCAGGCAGGCAGTCGCAGGATCGTGCCAAGCACCATCCAGCCCAGAAGCGGTGCCGCCGGTAGAAACGCTTCGGAATAGAATAGGGTCAGTACCAGATCCGCCTGCCCCGCCAATACGACCAGGACCGGCGCGCCCAACGCCAGTATGAGGCGGATTTGCGTGTCGATCAGCGCCCGTGCCTCGGCAGGGCGCGACACCAGGGCCGTCAAACGGGGATAGAAATCGGCGGATAACGCGGCCAGGACAAATCCGGCCTGCGTTACCGCCAACGCCCATGCCGCAGTGAACAGACCGACCGCATCCAGCCCCAATCTGGAGGCGATCTGCGCCCGCAGGACTAGCAGGACCATGGCTGAAAAAGCTGTTCCGGCTACTGTCGCCATGCCCAGTCGCACCAGCCGGGGCCAGAGCGCCGGACCGGGCCGGGCACCTGTCGCCGCAGGCCGCGCCGGAACCACCCAGACCAGGCAGGCCAGCACGGCAGGCGGCACAAGAACCAGTGCAGGCAAGGCAGCCGCGCCCCATTTCGCGATCGCGGCCAATGCCAGGACGGTGCCAGCGGCGGCGGCGGTCACCTGGACGCGGGCAAGGGTGTGTATGCGCCGTTGTCCCTGCAAAAGGGCGGTGCCGGCCCCGGCCAGAAGCGCGACAGGTATGCCCAGACCCACAAACGCGACTTCGGCCCCGCGTGTCGGATCGTCCAGAAGCCAGCCTGCCAGCGGCACTCGAAAGACGAAGACCACCACGGCGGCGATGCCGCCCTGAACGATAGCCGCGCGCGGCAAGAGCAGCGTCGCGCGCGTCAGACGGTGCGGGCGTGCGGCAATCATGCGGACCGTCGCAGGGCCAAGGCCAAGCCCAGCTATCTGCGATCCGAAGGCCTGTAACGCCAGCATCAGGCCAAGCACGCCCAGCCCGGCCGGTCCCAGCCACAGCGATACCAGTTTGAATCGTACCAGTCCCATCAGCAGGATCGCGACCTGCGCCGATCCGGTAACGGCGAAAGCGGCCAACAGAGGGCGCAGGGAGGTCATAGCGCAGCCCGCAAAACATCTGCTACGCGCCTGGCATCCTCTTCGGGCAGATGCGGTCCCATCGGCAGGCTGAGAACCGTTTCCGAAATGCGATCCGCCTGTGTCAGAGCCTGTCTGTTGATACCAATCCCCCGGTGCGCGCCCTGGCGATAACAGGGAATCGGATAATGTATCCCGGTGCCTATTCCAGCGTCTGCCAATCGTGCCGCCAGTCGGTCCCGATGCGCATGACGCACGACATAGAGGTGCCAGGACGGGTCGGTACCGGGTAGCGTCACAGGCAGGACCAGCCCGGTTCCGGCCAACTCCTCGGCATAGATCCCGGCAATGCGGGCCCGCCGCGCGACCCAGGTCGTCAGATGCCGCAGCTTGACGGCCAGAACCGCCGCCTGAAGCGGATCGAGGCGAGAGTTTATACCAAGCTCTACCGCGTCGTACTTTGCCGTCGCACCATAATTGGTCAGGCGGCGAATACGATCGGCGATCTTCGGGTCGTCGGTCGTGACCGCGCCCCCGTCGCCCAACGCGCCCAGCGTCTTGGCGGGATAGAAGCTCCAGGCGACGGCATCGCCATGCGCCCCAATGGGGCGGTCACGAAACCGGGTGCCATGCGCCTGCGCCGCATCTTCGACCACCTTCAGACCGGTGTCGCGCGCAAGGGCCAGAAGCCGATCCATCGGGGCAGGCTGACCATAGAGATGAACGGGCAAGATCACGCGGGTCGTGGCGTCGATGGCGGCGGCGGCGGCCTTCGGGTCCATCACCATTGTGACCGGATCGACGGCGACCGGCTGCACCCGTGCACCCAGGGCCGCGATGGCGTGCCAGGTGGCGACAAAAGTATGCGCTGGGACGATGACGCCATCGCCGGGTCCCACGCCGCAGGCGCGCAGCGCAAGTGTCACGGCATCCAGTCCGTTACCGCAGCCGACCGCATGCTTCGCACCGCAATACGCGGCCCAATCCGTCTCGAACATGGCGACTTCGGGACCGCCGATATACTGCCCCGACCGGGCGACACGCAAAAGCGCCGCCTCGATCCGGGGGGCCAGTTCGCGGCTTGCGGCGGCAAGATCGAGAAACGGTATGCTGCGCTTCAGGGTCGCGGTCACACGGCAATCCTCTCCTGCGCGGCGAGCAGACCGGGAGCTGCACGGTTCCAGTCCGATGCGGTCAGGCGATACAGGATATCGGTTTCGGTCGCACCGATCCGGGTCGCGCCGAACCTGTCGTGGAAGGCCAGCGCCGCAGTGTTCGCGCGGCGCACGTCAAAGGTGGCCTTCGGCAGGCCCAACAGGTCGAACCCGATACGATAGACCATCAAGGCCGAGGCGAGGGCTGCGCGCCGCGGCTTCATTGCCGGATGCAAAAGCCAGCTGCCCCAGGTGAAGCCTGCGTCGCAAAGATTCGACAACCGCAAGAGACCGCAATCGCCGGTCGGGCCTGCAATAACGTAGTAACCACGAATTTCGGCCTTTTTCAGCCACCGGACCTGTCCCTCTATGCCGCCCGTGACCGGATGCAGGTGGCGCGCCAATACCGGATCGCTGCGCAGACCGTGGACGAAGGCTGCATCGCCGGGCGTGATGCTGCGCAAGGACACGACCGGCCCCGAAAGCGTCATGGGAAGTCTCGCATAAAGGGTGTTCACGCTGGTCGCCCCCTCGGCAGAGGGCGCGTGCGCAGCAACCAAAGTCGGGCCGGACGTTCGACCAGGTAATGGGCCGCTGTGGCGATGATCAGCGTCAGCACAATCGTGACCAGCCAGTACGACGGCGCGGACAGATCGACGAGGCGCGGCAGACCGAGGATCACATGAAACTGGAACAGGTAGAACGCGTAGGAGATGCGGCCGAACCAGACCACGGGACGCGCCGAAAGCAGGCCGTTTGGGGTATGTGTCAGATGCAGGACCGCCATCCCGACGACCGGGATCAGCAGCGGTGCCCACATCGTCGGCAACCCCTGCCCTTCGACACCGATCATCAACGTCGCGAACGCAAGAACGCCGAGTATCGGCAACCACCCGGGCACCTGCACGCCGCGCAGGGCCAGGTGGCCGAAGGCGACACCGGCCATAAACTCCGGCAAACGAAAGATCGGGGTGGCATACTGAAAGGCGAACCCCGGCCCGTTCGGAAAGATATAATAGGTTCCGGCAATCATCCCCGAGAGGATCATCGTCGTCAGTATGACCCATATCAGCGTCTGTTCCGGCAGCGGGTGCAGCACATGCCGCACCGCCGGAAATGCGGTATATAATGCGGCTTCGACCGACAGGGACCAACTGCTGGCGTGGTTCCAGATATTGAAAAGATTTGGAAACCATGCCTGAAGCATAAGCCCCGAAATCAGCACCGTGGTCGCGATCGCAAGTGGACTTTGGTCCGACGACAGAAGCCACGGCAGCGCCATCACGGCGGCCAGTGCATAGAGCGGATAAATCCGGGCCATCCGGGCCCGCGCAAACCTGCGCAAATCCGGACCGTCACGACAGGCAAGCGTCAGTACGAACCCCGACAGTACGAAGAATACCGTCATACCGGCCGCGCCCGCCTGAAAAATTGCCGCCAGCGGTCCGTCGACAATCGGTGCCCGGATATGCAGGTGAAAGCCGAAGACCCAGACAGCAGCCACTGCGCGCAATCCCGTCAGGGCCAATATCTCGCCCTCTGGGGGTGTCATGCGTTTGTCGGACTGAAGGTGACATGACGCACGGCGACACGGAAGGCAGCGTGATCGCGAATGTAGTCGGCTTCTTCATAGGCTGCGGATGCCATGACCAGGCAAACAGTCTCCGGTGCGAAATCCGTAAGATCGCGCCATGTCATCGGACCGACGAGCAAGGCCCGCGCCGGATTATCGAGACGATAAGACCGCGCGCCTCGCGCCGTCTCGAGTGTCAGGGTCAGAGCACCCGCAAGAGGGACGAATACCTGCCAGAGAGTGCGGTGCGCATGCCCCCCGCGCGGCGCGCCCGAAAAGCCGTGCAGCCAGTAGAGCCGCTTGATCTCGAATGGCAGGGCCAGACCCTCGGCGACAGTAAGCTGCCCACGGGAATCACCATGACGGGCAAGATCTATCCAGGGAGAAAGGGGCGGTGTGTCGAACATTCGACAAGATTTAGGTAATGACGGTTAAGGGATCGTTAACAACGACTTGCCGTAACGGCAGCGCCCCTGTCCCGGGCTTGCCTCAATCCTCTGACAGATCGGCGAGTTCGCGGCGATAGGCGGCAATTACCAGCCTTTCGTCAAAGAACTGCTCCGCCCGGCGACGCGCGGCATTTCCCATATCGATACGCGCCGGAGGACCGATGCCGATCATCTCGGTCATAGCGCGCGCCAGGTCGTTCGGATCGCGCACCCGGCAGAGAAGCCCGGTTTGGCCCGGCACGATCGCGTCGCGACATCCGGGATGGTCCGTCGTGATGATCGGACGCCCGATCGCCGCCGCTTCAAGCAGGCTGCGGGGCAGGCCCTCGGCATAGTAGCTGGGAAGGACAATGCAATCCGCATCCGCAAGGTAGGGCCGCACGTCCGCAACATGGGCGATAAACTCCAGCCCATCTATCCTGCGCCAGCTTTCCAGATCCCGCGCGGCGACCATTCCCGCATCGCGGTCGTCGAATGCGCCCAGAACCGTGACATGCGCTTCAACGTCCCAGCGCCGCATGATCCGCACTGCTTCCACCAGATCGGCAACGCCCTTGTCGCGCAGCAACCGCGCGATCATGAGAAAGCGAACCTGCGCACGCGATGGCGCGAACGGAGCCTGCGCAAACCTGACCAGATCGACACCCGATCCGGGAAGCGACTTGATCTGTCCCGCGGTCAAAAAGCCCCCGTCGAGCAGAAGTTCCGCATCGTTCGCATTCTGCACAAAAACCGGAGCGACACCCTTCAAACCCCTTTTATAGAGCCTTCCCGCCACCCAGCCCAGCATTGACCCCTGTCTGGCAAAGGCGGTTCCCAGTCCTGTTACATTCGGAACAACGGGAATTCCCAACGGGCGGGCCGCCAGCGCCCCATAGAGGTTGTTCTTGATCGTCCAGCTGAGCACCACGTCCGGGGCCAGCCGCCGAAATGCCAGCCGCATTCGCCAGATCAGCGCAATCTCCGACAGGGGATTCAGACCCCTGGCGTCCATCTTCAGCGGCACGACCCTGCATCCCATGGCGGCAATTTCGCCGTCATGGATCGACGGCGGAACCAGCGCGACAAGCTCGTGCCCGTCGGCCAGCAGGGCCGCGATCAAACCGGCGCGGAAGTTCACAAGATTGAAGCCCGTATTTGCGGTCAGCACGATCCGCAGGGGGCCGCGCGGTCCGCAAGAAGGGCTACGGTGGGTCGGGTCGGTCACAACGGAAACCTCTGAACATCGGGATATCCCCCGATCCAGGTCTGATAGGGGACGAAACATTGTTCGAAGTGATCGGAGGTCGCCATCCAGACGACGAAAAGCGCGAGCAGCGCGACCCAGGGCACGGTCGCCAGAACCCTGCGGCTGTCGCGGATCGGAAGATACGGAATGCGCGCAAAGATCACAGCCTGGACCGGAACCAGATAATAGGCGAGCCGATCCGCGATAACCGTCGAGACGGGAAGGATCGCGACCATTGCCATCATCCCGAGACTTCCGATCAGGACCAAGTCGTAATCCTTCGGCCAGGCCCGCTTCCACGCCGAGCGCAGGAACAGGCGAAAGGCCAGCCCAGACAGAACGATGAACATGACGCGGAAGATCGCACCCTGTGCCACAAGGTCCGTATCGACATAGCGCGCGGTCGCGATCGCGACTGCTTCGCCGGACCACAGGAAAACGATGCCGGGAATGGCCAGCAGTGCCGCCATTGCCAGTCTTGTCCAATTGTAACGGCCCCCGACCAACGGCAGAAGAAGCGCGAAGATCAGGGCGCTTTGGTGGAACAGGCTGGCCAGTCCGACCCAGATGCCGAAGCGGACGACCCTGCGGTCCATCATCGCCGTGAATGCAACGCAGACCAGACCGATCGCGATGGCCTGTCGCAGCGCGCCCATCGACATATTCACCACGAGGACCGGGTACAGGAATGCAAGAAAGGCGAACGGATCGGGTTGCCGTCTGGCCAGCGCGTGAACGCCGGCAAAGAAGATGATCGCGGTGGCGACGTTGACGAACGGGTAGGGCAGGCCGGCCGCCCCGATCGCCTCGATCATCAGCCACCAACCCGGATCCCGCCGAACGATAGACCGATCATAGGAGGGGCTGCCGACAATCTCGAAATGGTTGAGGTATCCGGACCAGTCGCAACCGACTTCGAAGCGGAACGCCACGAACAGGAACATCGCCGCCATGATGATCCAATAGAGCTGATCGCGCAGCCGGTGATACGGCGCAATCCCCCAGCGCAGCAGCATCAAGGCCACAAAAGGCAAAAGATAGACAATCACCCTGCCGCCCCGCGCAGCAGCGCCGCGACCCGGGGTGCCCAGACCTGCAGGGAATAGGAACGCTCCACCTTGGCGCGCCCCGCGGCCCCCATCCGCGCACGCAGGGCCGGATCGTCCAGCAGCGTGGTCAATGCGTCGCGCCAGTCCTTTGCGGTCCTGGCCAGGAAGCCGTTCACCCCATGTTCGACGATCTCGGTGTTCACGCCCGTGGGCGATGCCACGACCGGTCGTCCGCAAGCCATGTACTGGATCAGCTTGTACCCGCATTTCCCGCGCGACCACGGGCTGTCGTCCAGCGGCATGATGCCCACATCCATGCCGCGGATCGCCTCGACCTCCGTATCTTCGGACCACGGCAGATACTCGATGCCGTCCTCGATCTCTGACGTGCCGCGCGCCCCGATGGCCCGGAACAGGCCGCCACGCGGGATCACGACGTCCACGATCAGACGTTGCATCGGCGCGGCATGATCTGCCCATGTCATCGGCGTCCCGACCCAGCCCACGCGCAGGCCACCGTCCGGCGGGGGCAATGGGCTGGCCGGATAGCGCGACAAATCGGCGACTGTCGGCACGACCTCGACCCGACCTGCCCCGGCGGTCCTTGCGCGGTCAGCGATATAGGGATTGCCCGCCATGACGATGCGCGATGCAGCCATCACCCCGTCGATCTTGCCACCCAGAAGCCCACGCACAGACGCGCGGCGATGGCGGTCATAGCGGTGAAAGACGGCATCGTCATGGTCCGATACTACCGGCACATCCCGCGGCCATGCCGGACGCTCCAAAAGCCATGGAAGCCAAGGCAAAGCCTCTTTTTCCAGCCAGATCACATCGGCAGAGCCAGCGGCGCGCAAATCCGCCAGACGGGTTCGGATATATCGACCCAGATGCGCTTTGCGCGACCCACCGCCATAGAGAGCCGAAATATAGGTTGCATCGAAGAACGGGCGGGTCGAAACCTGAAACCCTTCGGCTTCGAGAAACGGGACGTATTGAGCGGTTCGCAATCGCGATGACGCGGCGACGGCGTCGTATCGCGACAGGATCACGAGCTTCACGATGCAGACCCCAGAATCGTATCGTAAAGACTTGCGTAGGCCCGCGTCCCATCCTCCAGCGAGAACAGCGTCTCGGCCGTGGCACGGGCGCGGTCGGGCAGGTCGGGGTCATGGCGCAGGGCCGACAGATCGGACAGCGCGGCGCGCGCCGCATCCATGGTACAATCCGCCATCAGCACGCCGACACGATGACCGGTTACGATGTCCGCGACATTGCCGACGCCCGCGTTCGCAATCACCGGGCGGCCCGTGGCGAGGATTTCCGCCAATCGCGTAGGAGAAGACCCCAGTCTGGCCGGTCCGGTGGCGTAGAACATCGCCGAGGCGTGGTGGCCAGCGATCCGCGCCGCCACGTCTTCCGGCGGCACCGACACGATTGTCAGTCGCGCGGTCGGTACATTGGGCAGGCCTGCGCGAACGACATCGGAGTCGTCGCGAGTTACGACCTCGAATAGGGCAGTGGGGTCATCGGACGCCGCTGCCGCGAACAGCGCATCGAGCCAATCCAGACGAAACCAGCCGGACGTGACCGACCCGACGCAACCGAACACCATCGGCGCGTCGGGTGGCGGGCGCATCGGGAACCTGTCCAGATCGGCACATGTCGGGATCACGACAATGCGTTGGCGGGCAAGCTCGGACGGATAGATGCCTTGCAGGTGTGAAACTGCCGCGTCGGTCAGGGATACCACGCCCGCGGCATCGCGAAGGCACAGCCGTTCCATACGTCGCAGAACCCGTTCCATCGGCGACCCGGCCGTCAGGCGACCCGCTTCGATCATCTCGTCCAGCCAGAGCGCGCGCATGTCGAATACGAACGGAACGCGGGTCCGCCGCCACAGGGCCCGGGCAATGGCCGCAGGAATATAGGACCGGGCGTGGATCAGGGCGATAGGCTTCTGCCGCATGATCCTCATCGCAACTTTGAACATCGTCGCGAAATTTCGGGCCGCGCCAATCCTGCCTGCCCGGAACCTCTGCGGTCGCCAGTCGATGCCATGCGCCGCGCAATCGGCCCGCAGTGCGGCCATGTGGGATGCATCATCGGCATCGTCGATCTTTTCGGCAGTCAGAAGCGTGATATCATGGTTACGCGACAGCCCGCGCAGATAGCTCATGACCTGACTCTGACCCAACGGATCCGCCAGCCCGGTGCGCGTCAGATAGAGTATGCCGGGACGCTTCACAGGTCTGCGCGCGCGCCAAACCAGCGGCTCGGCGCTTTCGCACTTCGGCAGGCACCCAGAAACCGTCGCACCGTGTGGACCTCTCTCCTTCGTCAATCGGAGCGACTGCGGATCGACCCGCACCCGATGCGACACCGACATCGCCTTGCATGAAGGTCGTTGAACTTCAACGGCATCGCAAGTCCATCTCTCCGGCAAAGGAGAATACAGTCACACTTCATCGCTCCCCGGAGCCATCAAGCATTGGGTTTACCGGGGTCATCGCTTAGGAAACTCGGGATCGACAGCCAGCCCGAGGCCGACCCATGACCGACAAAGACCCCCGCACCATTTTTGTGACCGGCACCGCCGGGTTCATCGGTTTCCATCTTGCACGGCACCTGCTGGACGAAGGTTTCACTGTGGTCGGCTTCGACGGGATGACCGATTACTACGACGTCGCTCTTAAACGTCGCCGCCATCAGATGCTGCTCCAGACTCCGGGCTTTCGTGCCGTCGAGGGGCGGCTGGAGGATTTCGACCTGCTGAAGCGCACCATGACCGAGGCCGCGCCCGACGTTATCGTTCACTTGGCCGCGCAGGCGGGCGTCCGCTACAGCCTGGAAAATCCCCGGTCCTATGTCGAAGCCAATCTGGTCGGCACATTCAACGTGATGGAATGCGCCCGCGAACTGGCGGTCGATCATTTGCTGATGGCCTCCACCTCTTCGGTCTACGGGGCGAACACGCAGATGCCGTTCACCGAAGACCAGAAGACCGATGCGCCCCTGACACTTTATGCCGCGACCAAGAAAGCGAACGAGCACATGGCGCATTCATATGCGCACCTGTGGAAAATTCCGACGACGATGTTCCGCTTCTTCACTGTCTACGGTCCCTGGGGCAGGCCCGATCTGGCGCTTTATAAATTCGCGAAGGCGGCCTTTGCCGGAGAGGCGATCGACGTCTACAACCACGGCCGCATGTCGCGCGACTTCACCTATATCGACGATCTGGTTCGTGGCATCCGTCTGCTGATCGATACGCCGCCGGTGGAGCCCGCCGACCCGTCCGACATCGCGCCGGGCGATACGCTCAGCCCGGTGGCGCCTTACCGCGTCGTAAACATCGGCAACGGCGAACAGGTGCAACTGATGGAATTCATCACCGCACTGGAAGCCGAGCTGGGCTTCGAGATCAGGAAGAACATGATGGAAATGCAGAAGGGCGATGTTCCCGGAACCTGGGCCAGTTCGGATTTGTTGGAGAGTCTGACTGGTTATCGTCCCGACACGCCCGTTCGCGCCGGTATAGCGAAATTCGTCGCTTGGTATCGCGACTACCACGGCGTGTAATACGTCAGGTCAGGGTCCTGAAGGTCCCTTCTTCCAGAACACCTACGGTCAGAAGACCCGAAAAATGCGCGCCGGTATCAAGCGCGATGCGCCCGTCGGCTATTTCCGGAACGTCGACGACCGTATGTCCGTGCGCCACCCAGATGCCATCGCGCCGTGGTGTGGTTCTGAAGTCGGGATGGCCCCAGATCATCGTTGTGTCCGCCTGCCCGGACACGGCCAGGCGCGGGTCCAGTGCGGCATGAACGCAAACCAGATTACCTGACCGCCACAGCAACGGCAGGTTCGACAGCCAGATCTCCAGACCCGCGGGCAGCGCGGCGCGCAGGTCTGCTGCTGCAGATCCCAGAGCGTCAGGATCGGATATGTCGGTATCTTCGATGCCGAAACTGGCCATCGTCGTCAGGCCGCCATTGTGCAACCAGAGACGTCCGCAGGATACCGGATCGGCAAGAAAATCCAGCATCATCCGTTCGTGATTTCCCATCAGCGTGACGACCGGGGTCGGGCTGGTCTCCTGCAAAGCTCTGAGCTTTTCAAGAACCTGGGCCGACTGCGCGCCTCGGTCTACGTAATCGCCCAGAAACACCAGGGCCGAGGGCCCATCATATCCAGCCAGATCGCCGTCGATCCGGGCCAGTGCCGACATCAGCAGATCGTGCCGACCGTGAATATCGCCCACGGCGTAAACGCGGACATCGGGCTGTAATGGCGCAGAGAATTGCGGTCCCCTGCGACGCACCGCAAGTCGGTCAATAAGATACCTGACGATCATCTATGTCCCCTGCACTGCACTCTGATGCTCGGGCAATCCGGCAAGAGAATGCAAGCACCGCGCGTTGATGCGCAAGGGATGCTGTGCCATGCCTGACCGACGCCATCCTGCAGGACGATGCACTTCCATGACAGCTCAGACCCCGATTTCCACCGCTACTCTGCCATCGCGGGACGATGAGGTCGATTTGGTAAGTATCCTGAAACTGCTCTGGCGGGGGCGGTGGTGGATCGTCGGGGCGACCACGATCTCGCTGTCCCTCGGTGCGATCTATGCGTTTTGGATTGCGGTCCCGGTCTACACTGCCTCCTCCACCGTCGCTCTGGACAGTCGCGAAGGCAATGTCATCGAGTTCGAAAGCGTCGTGTCCGGCCTCTCGTCGGATATCTCCACGATCAATACCGAGATCGAAGTCATGCGATCGCGCGACCTGATCGGGAAACTGGTGCGCGATCTGAACCTGACAGCCGACCCCGAGTTCAACCGCGCCCTGCGCCCGCCCACATTTTCACTGCGCGACTGGCTCGCGGACCTTGCCGGGGCGGGGTCCGAGCGTTCTCCCGCCATTGCAACTGACCAACAGATTCTCGACCGGGCGATCAACGCCGTACTGGCAGCAACATCAGTGACAAACCTGCGCAATAGTCTCGTATTTCAGGTCACTGCCCGGACCGAAAACGCGGTGAAATCAGCACAGATCGCGAACCTGTTGGCCGAGATCTATATTCGGGATCAGATCGAGGTAAAGTTCGACGCCACTGCGCAGGCCACCCTATGGCTGGGGCAACGGGTGGCCGATCTGGGCCTGGAATTGCAAGTGGCGCAATCGGATCTGCAGGCCTTCACGGCCAGCGCCGACCTTGTCACCCCAGCCGAAGTCGCGGGCCTGAATCGACAGATTTCGGACATACGATCCCGACTTGCCTCGACGCGCGCCCAGATCGACACCGACGTCGGCCGGGCCGATATGCTGGCTGACGCGCTGGCGGCGGAAGACTGGCCCCGGCTGGCCAGCCTGACCGGGGACCGCATACTCGACCGTTTACTGGCGCTGCCCGACGATGACAGCAAGGCTACGGCATTGCGCGCACGCGGCGAACAGCTGGCCAACATCGCCACCCGGTCCGAAAGGCGCGGAACGGCCCAGATCGCTGCGCTGACCACATCGCTGGCGGAGTTGGAGGCGCAGATCAACGCCCAGTCCGAGGGGCTTGTCGAATTCCAGGGGTTGGAACGGAAGGTGGAGCAGGCCCGTGTCCTGTTTGAATATTTCCAGAACCGCCTGCGCGAAACGACCGTGCAGCAGGGCATCCAGCAGGCCGATGCCCGTCTTCTGTCCCGCGCTGTCGTGCCAGGCGAGCCGTCCGAGCCGCGCAGGCCGGTCATTCTGGCGCTTGCTGCAATGCTGGGACTGATGGCGGGTGCCGGTGGTGTTCTGCTGCGCGAGGTGCGCAACACCGGCGTCCAGTCGGCCAACGATCTGGAGGCACTGACCGGTATCGTCGTCATGGGTCAATTGCCGATGATTGGCACAAAATCCAGCCGGGAGATGATCGAATACCTGTCACAGAAACCGAATTCCCGGTTGGCCGAGTCTTTTCGCAACCTGCGCACTTCTGTGATGCTTTCGAACCTTGATCGACCGCCGCAGATCATCATGTCTACCTCATCCCTGCCGAACGAGGGGAAGACGACACAATCCTTGGCGCTGGCGCAAAACTTCGCAGGTATGGGCAAGTCGATCCTGCTAATCGAGTGCGACATCCGCCGCCGGGTTTTCGGATCGGAACTGGGGTTCAGGGACGAGATTGGCCTGCTCTCTGTCCTGTCGGGCGAGGTCATGCTGGCAGATGCGGTGCAGCGCGATCCTCAGTTGGGCGCAGTTGACGTTCTGGTCGGCGACAGTGGCACATCGAATCCCGTCGACATATTTTCGTCAGACACCTTTCGGGCGTTCCTGACGGACGCGCGCACTGTCTACGATATCATCATCATCGACACGCCCCCCGTGCTGGCCGTGCCGGACAGCCGCGTCATCGCACAGCATGCGGACGCCATTCTCTATGCGGTGAAGTGGAATTCGACACCCCGAACAGCGGTGCGCGAAGGGATGCGCCTGCTCGAAACGGTGAATGCCAGGATTTCTGGGCTTGTGCTGACCCAGGTCGATGTCAAGCGGATGGAGCGGTCCGGATACGGCGCATACGGCCAGTATGACAAAGGCTACTATTCCGACTGACGCGCGGCCTGACTGCCAAGAACATCACCGGCAATCCCGATCAGACATTGATACAGTGGCGCAAACGTTTTGTGTCGCAGACTGTTCCGCAAAGACGCGACCACGTTTGTCACAGGACAAGGCCGACAAGCCATCGCCGCAGGATCAGGCGGCGGGTCACAGTCGATTCCAACAGTTGTCAGTTACAAAACCAATAAATACCCTGTGGCAAAGGGAGATCATCATGACCGAATATCCCAAGCCCCGAACCCTGCGAGCCGGGCCGGTCGATAGGACCCGCTCCTATATGCCCGGCTTCAGCAACGATTTCGAGACCGAGGCCCTGCCCGGTGCGCTGCCGCAGGGGCGCAACAGCCCGCAAAAAGCGAACTACGGCTTGTACGGAGAACAACTGTCCGGAACCGCCTTCACCGCGCCCAGCCACCAGAACGAGCGGACGTGGTGCTATCGCATCCGCCCGTCGGTCAAGCACACGCATCGGTTTGCCAAGATCGACCTGCCATACTGGAAATCCGCCCCTCTGGTCGATCCCGATATCGTCAGTCTGGGGCAATATCGCTGGGACCCTGTGCCCCATGCCGACACACCGCTAACCTGGCTGACGGGCATGCGGACGATGACGACGGCTGGCGATGTGAACACGCAGGTCGGCATGGCGAGCCATATTTATCTGGTGACCGAATCGATGGTCGACGCTTATTTCTATTCGGCGGACTCCGAACTGCTGGTCGTACCGCAGGAAGGACGCCTTCGCTTCTGCACAGAGTTGGGCGTGATCGACCTGGAGCCGCAGGAAATCGCCATCCTGCCACGCGGTCTGGTCTATCGCGTCGAAGTGCTGGACGGCCCGGCGCGCGGATTCGTCTGCGAAAACTATGGCCAGAAATTCGCCCTGCCGGGGCGCGGGCCCATCGGCGCCAACTGCATGGCGAACCGGCGTGACTTCAAGACGCCCGTTGCGGCCTTCGAGGATTGCGACGCGCCCAGCACCGTCACGGTAAAATGGGCCGGCCAGTTTCATGAAACGGAGATCGGGCATTCGCCGCTGGACGTCGTTGCGTGGCACGGCAACTATGCGCCCTGTAAATACGACCTGCGAACCTATTGCCCGATCGGCGCGGTACTGTTCGACCACCCGGACCCGTCGATCTTCACCGTGCTGACCGCGCCATCCGGCATCGAGGGGACGGCCAATATCGACTTCGTCCTGTTTCGCGACCGCTGGATGGTGGCAGAAGATACCTTCCGCCCGCCATGGTACCACAAGAACGTCATGTCAGAACTGATGGGCAATATCTTCGGCATATACGATGCGAAGCCCAGGGGCTTCGTCCCCGGCGGCATGTCGCTGCACAACATGATGCTGCCGCACGGGCCGGACAAAGCCGCGTTTGAGGGGGCATCGAATGCGGACCTGAAGGCGGAGAAGCTGGAAAATACGATGTCCTTCATGTTCGAGACACGCTTTCCACAGCATCTGACGCCCTTCGCCGCACAGGAAGCGCCATTGCAGGACGACTACATCGATTGCTGGGCCGATCTGGAGAAGAAGTTCGATGGCACACCGGGGGTCAAATGATCCTCGCGTCCTATCCCATGCGACGGGACGGGCAATTACGGATCGTTTCGCCAGACCGAAAGACCAGCACCCGGATGAAGCGGCATTCTTTCATCGAGATGATGGAGTACGGTATTGACGAGCCGGATGGCCCGCCGGAGCCGTTCGATATTGCCCGTTGCACCGCCCCCCTGCCCCGCGCGCATCAGTTTCTCGACGGATCGGCCTACGTCAATCACGTCGAACTTGTCCGAAAGGCGCGCGGTGCGCCGATGCCCGCTAGGTTCTGGACTGATCCGCTGATGTATCAGGGCTGTTCCGATCCTTTTCTCGGACCGATGTCCCCGATTGTCGGCGATCCGGCTTGGGGTATCGACTTCGAAGCCGAAGTGGCGGTCATCGTGGCCGACGTCGACATGGGGGCGACAGTGGATGAGGCGCGTCAGGCGATCCGGTGGGTGATGCTTTTGAACGACGTCTCCCTGCGAAACCTGATCCCAGACGAACTGGCCAAGGGATTCGGCTTCGTTCAGTCCAAACCGCCCTCTGCCCTTGCCCCGCTGGCCAGAAGTGTCGACGACGTGACAGGATGGGACGGTGACCGCCTTCATGCCACGATGTGCGTCGATCTGAACGGTATGCCATTCGGGCGAACCGATGCCGGACAGGACATGACATTTGGCTTCCCGCAACTGATTGCCCACGCCGCCAGAACCCGACCGCTGCGTGCGGGCACAGTGATCGGCTCCGGCACGGTCTCGAACAAGCTTGATGACGGGCCGGCGCGAACCGTCACTCAGGGCGGTGTCGGCTATTCCTGCATTGCCGAGCACCGGATGATCGAAACCATCGAAACCGGCGCGCCGGTCACACCCTTCCTGCAACCCGGCGATGACGTCCAGATCTGGATGGAAGACGCATTTGGCAATGACCTGTTCGGGCGCATTTCACAAAAAGTCCAGATGCCCTGAGCCGACCTTCCGCCACGACCGGGAACTGGACCGAGAAGAAGATCGCGTCGATCAAATCGGTCCCGATCTATAGGCGTTCACCGCCGGATACGACACGAATTCCGGCGTCGTCACCGGCAACAACAAGTCAGCCATGCTGATCGGTACCGTCCCGCACTCCGCGTTACAGCTCGCAGGGGACGTTGCCGCACCCGAAGACCCGGCATAGGGTCTGACCAACGGAGGAGCTACCATGACCAATCCCGCCACCCCCCAGATCGTCGGCTGGGCGCACAGCAAGTTCGGCAAGGCCCCCGAAGGCGATGTCGAGCAATTGATCGCAAGCACCGTTCCCGAAGCGCTGGACCACGCGGGTATCACCGCAAGCGACGTTGATGGCATCTTCGTCGGCGTCTACAACAACGGCTTTTCCCGGCAGGCGTTCGAGGGCGCGCTGGTCGGCATGGCTGTGCCCGAACTGGCATACGTGCCGTCGGTGCACCTGGAAAACGCCTGCGCCACCGGGTCCGCCGCGCTCTATGCCGCACTGGATTTCATTGCTGCGGGGCGGGGCCGCATCGCGCTGGTCGTGGGTGCCGAAAAGATGAGCGCGACACCGGGCGTCGAGGTCGGCGACATCCTCCTGACCGCCGCCTATCGCGCCGAAGAAGGCGAGATCGATGGCGGGTTTGCCGGCGTCTTCGGCCAGATCGCGAACCGTTATTTCCAAGCGCATGGCGACCAGTCGCGCGAACTGGCGATGATCGCGGCCAAGAACCACACGAACGGCGCGCGGAATCCATTCGCCCACATGCAGAAAGATCTGGGCGTCGACTTCTGCAATACCGTCAGCGACCGCAATCCGATCGTCGCGGGGCCGCTACGGCGCACTGACTGCTCGCTCGTTTCCGACGGGGCCGCCGTCCTTGTCGTGGCGCACCCGGACGTGGCCGCCGACATGCGCCGTGCCATCGGCTTCCGCGCCCGCAATCAGGTCAACGATGTTCTGGCCCTGTCACGGCGGGACCCGACCGAATTTGCGGGCGCGCGCGGAGCCTGGGCCAAGTCGCTGGATGAGGCGGGGCTGACGCTGGACGACCTGAGCCTCGTGGAAACCCACGACTGCTTCACCATCGCCGAATTGCTGGAATACGAGGCCATGGGCCTTGCACCCCGCGGCCAGGGCGGGCGGGTGATCCGCGACGGCATCACCACGCGCGACGGCAAGCTGCCCGTGAACCTGTCGGGTGGGTTGAAATCGCGAGGTCATCCGCTGGGCGCGACCGGCGTTTCACAGCACGTGATGGCCGCAATGCAACTGGCCGGTGACGCGGGCGACATGCAATTGGACGGTGCTGCGCTGGCGGGTGTGTTCAACATGGGCGGCGCTGCCGTGGCCAATTACGTCTCGATCCTGGAACGCGTGAAATGACGGAAACCGGGAATCGCGATCCTCGCCTGCCCTGGACGACCCGCACCACGAACCTCGCGCATTTCCTGACGCGCAATGCCCGTCGTCTGGGTGACCGTCCCGCGATCATCGATGCCCGTGGCACACTGACCTGGTCCGAATTGGACACCCGCGTCAGCGCGTTGGCCGCCGCGATGCGCGACCGGTTCGGAATCAAGGCCGGCGACCGCGTTCTGGTTCAGTCCCCCAACAACCGCGAAATCACCGAGACGATGCTGGCCTGCTGGCGGATGGGCGCGGTCTGGGTGCCCTCGAACTACCGCCAGCGCCCGGACGAGGTCGCCTATCTGGCCAAAAAATCCGATGTCGCGCTGATGTTCTGCGAACAGAATTTCCCCGACCACGCGACTGCATGCGTCGAGGCCGCGCACAAGCTGACCGAGGTCGTCTGTATCGGGCAGGGTTTCGGCACACCCTATGATGACTTGATCGCCGCACATGATGGCATGCCTGTCAGTAATGCCGGTGTGGACCGCGATGCCCCCTGTTGGCTGTTCTTCACCTCCGGTTCGACCGGGCGACCCAAGGCCGTCGTTCTGACCCACGGCCAGCTGACCTTCACAACGCTCAACCACCTGAACGACCTGATGCCCGGCACTGGTCCCGGTGACGTCAGCCTTGTGGTTGCACCACTGTCGCATGGCGCGGGGATGCACCAACTCGTTAACATTGCGGCGGGTGCCGTGTCCGTCCTGCTGCCGCCCGGTCGCTTCGACCCTGCCGTCGCGTGGCGTCTGGTTCAGGACCACGGTGTCACGAACATGTTCACCGTGCCGACCATTGTGAAGATGCTGACCGAACACCCCTCCGTCGATCAGTTCGACCATTCCAGCCTGCGCTATGTTATCTATGCGGGTGCGCCGATGTACCGCGAGGATCAGAAACATGCGCTGGCTAAACTGGGTCGCGTTCTGGTCCAATATTTCGGACTGGGCGAGGTTACCGGCGCGATCACTGTTCTGCCACCGCACGATCACCACATCAATGACGGCCCCGAAGCCCGCGTCGGCACCTGCGGGTTTGAGAGGACCGGCCTGCACGTTACCATCCAGAATGACAGCGGCGCACATTTGCCGCCCGGTCAGACGGGCGAAATCTGCGTTGCCGGGCCAGCGGTCTGCGCCGGATATTACAAGGACGATGCAGCCAACACGAAGGCCTTCCGCGACGGCTGGTTCCTGACTGGCGATCTGGGTCACATGGATGCCGAAGGCTATCTATTCATCACCGGGCGGTCGTCGGACATGTACATCTCGGGCGGATCGAACGTGTATCCGCGCGAAATCGAAGAGCTGATGCTGACCCATCCCGCCCTGTCCGAAGTCGCGATCCTTGGCGTGCCACACAAGCAATGGGGCGAAGTCGGTCTGGCAGTCTGCGTCTGCGAGACGGGCAAGTCGGTGACCGGCGACGAAATCACGGCGCTGCTGAAGGACAGGCTGGCGAAATACAAGCTGCCGCAGGACTATGTCTTTCTGGATGAGATGCCGAAGACCGGCTATGGCAAGATCACCAAGAAACTCGTGCGCGAAGCATTGGAAGCGCGCGGAGTCTTGCCCGCAAAATGACCCCATCCATCAGCCGCGATCTGATCCGTCACCCCGGTCCCAAACGCTCCGACCGCATTCTGTCCGCCCGCGGCACCGTGACGACGCGGACCGTGACATTACCGCGGGGTTCCGTGTTGATGCAGGCCGTGGCGCAGGCGATGGACGACGCCGGATGCGACAGTGGCGTGATGGTGCTGGATGGCCTGCGGATCGGACCCTATCGCTATGTCATGCCCGGCCCGTCGCACGACGCCGATCATGCCGCATGGTACAGTGCGCCGCGTGATGGCGGGTCCGGAAAAATCGTTTTCGGGACTGCCATTGTCGGACGGCGCGACGGTGCCTGGTGGCTGCATTGCCATGCGCGCTGGACGGATGGTGACGCGACCAGAATGGGTCATTTGCTGCCCGACGATGTGAAGCTGTCTGAAGACGCGCAGATCACTTTGCACGCTTTCAAGGGCGGCGCGTTCGAGGTGCTGCACGACGCCGAAACCAACTTCTCGATCTTCCATGCGATGGGCGGGATGGCGGACGGCAACGCAGTGATTGCCAAAATCAATCCTCACGAGGATATCTCGAGCGCGCTGGAAACACTGATCCACGGCGCCGGGTTCGCCCGCGCGAAAATCCACGGCATCGGCAGCTTGATCGGTGCAGTGTTCGACGGCGCACCGCCGATGACGTCGCCCATATCCGAAGTGTTGATCCCGCCGGGCGCGATCTGGAATGGCGCGCTGCATCTGCCGATGGAATGTGTCGACCCGGACAACGGGCAATACGCGGGCCTTCTGACGAAAGGCCGCGCGCCGGTCTGTGTGACGTTCGAAGTAATGATCGTTGCCACCTGATATGAAAACGCCGGACGAACCGCTTGGGTCCGTCCGGCGCGAAAGGCTTTGATCCGCAGATCAGTGCAGGTCGAAGCGATCCAATTCCATCACCCTGGTCCAGGCGGCGACGAAATCGTGGACGAATTTGTCGCCCGCGTCGGACTGGGCATAGACCTCGGACAGTGCCCGCAGTTGCGAATTCGACCCGAACACCAGATCGCAGCGCGTCCCTGTCCAGCGAGCTTCGCCCGTCTTGCGATCCCGACCTTCGAAAACCTGCGCATCGTCGGACGCGGGTTTCCACTCGGTCGCCATATCCATCAGGTTGACGAAGAAGTCGTTAGTCAACTGACCCGGACGATCCGTCAGCACACCGTGCGATGTACCACCGTAGTTCGCGCCAAGCGCTCGCAAGCCACCGACCAGAACCGTCATTTCCGGTGCCGACAAGGTCAGAAGTTGTGCCCGGTCGATCAGCATTTCCTCGGGTGAGACCTTGAATGTCTGTTCCTGATAGTTGCGGAAACCGTCGGCTTTCGGCTCCAGAGGTTCGAAGCTCTCGGCATCGGTCTGCTCGGCGCTGGCGTCGGTGCGGCCCGGCGTGAAGGGCACATCAACGTCGTGACCTGCATCGCGCGCGGCCTTCTCGACCGCCGCAGTTCCGCCCAGCACGATCATATCGGCCAGTGACACCGGCTTGCCGAAATCGCTGCGGATGCTGTTCAGCACGTCCAGTACCTTGGCCAGCGTGTCAGGCTGGTTGACCTCCCAATCCTTCTGCGGCGCAAGACGGATGCGCGCGCCATTGGCCCCGCCCCGTTTGTCCGAGCCACGGAACGTCGAGGCCGAGGCCCATGCCACGCCGACCAGTTCGGATGTGGTCAGACCCGACGCGAGGATTCGGGCCTTGAGGTCCGTGACATCATCCGCACCGATCGGCGCATGATCGGCGGCGGGAATCGGATCTTGCCAGATTAGATCCTCCTGCGGGACTTCCGGCCCCAGATACCGAACCTTTGGCCCCATATCGCGGTGCGTCAGCTTGAACCAGGCACGGGCATACGCATCGGCAAATACGTCGGGGTTCTGATGGTAATGAGTTGAAATCCTAAGATACTCCGGGTCCATCTTCAACGCCATATCGGCTGTGGTCATCATTGGCGGGTGCTTGACCCCATCCAGATGCGCGTCCGGCACGGCATCGGCCATGGCCCCGCCCGCAGGTTTCCACTGATGCGCCCCGGCAGGCGATTTCGTCAGCTCCCACTCGTTGCCCAGAAGGGTGTCGAAATACGACATGTCCCAGGTAATCGGCGTAGCCGTCCACGCACCTTCGATGCCCGATGTCGTGGTATGCGCACCGTGTCCGGTCTCGAAGGCGTTTTTCCAGCCGAAACCCATGTCCTCCATGCTACCTGCTTCCGGTTCTGCGCCGACAAGGCCCGCGTCGCCTGCGCCATGCGCCTTGCCGAAGGTGTGGCCACCTGCGACCAGTGCGACGGTTTCCTCGTCATTCATCGCCATGCGGGCAAAGGTGTCGCGGATGTCATAGGCCGACTTCAGGGGGTCCGGGTTGCCGTTTGGGCCTTCCGGGTTGACGTAGATCAGACCCATCTGCACGGCGGCCAGCGGGTTCTCCAGGAACCGCCCCAACCCGTCCTCGCCCTTATCATAGCGAACATCCTTGTCGCCCAGCCACTCGTCTTCGGTGCCCCAGTAGATGTCTTCCTCGGGCTCATAGATATCGACTCGACCGCCGCCGAACCCGAACGTCTTGAAACCCATCGATTCCATTGCGACATTTCCGGTCAGGATGAACAGATCGGCCCAGCTGATCCTGTTGCCGTACTTCTGCTTGATCGGCCACAGCAGACGCCGCGCCTTATCCAGGTTGCCGTTGTCGGGCCACGAATTCAGCGGCGCGAACCGCTGACTGCCCGAAGTCGATCCACCCCGCCCGTCTGCCGTGCGATAGGTGCCCGCACTGTGCCACGCCATGCGAACGAAGAACGGACCATAATGGCCATAATCGGCTGGCCACCAGTCCTGACTGTCGGTCATCAGCGCGGTCAGGTCGGCCTTGACGGCGGCCAGATCCAGTTTGGCGAACTCAGCGGCATAATCGAAGTCCGGCCCCAGCGGGTCGGACGCGGGCGTGTTTTGATGCAGAATGCTCAGCTTCAGCTGGTTCGGCCACCAGTCGCGATTGCTGCGGGACTTGTTGGTGGCGTGCATCGAGACGCCGTGAATGACCGGGCACTTGCCGCCTGCGCTGTCGGAACCGTCCATGATACTCTCCTGCTGTATGTTTAAGGTCTGGGCGAGCGTTATCCGCCCCATCTGCCCCGCATCTAACAGCAACTTTCGATTGATATAAGTTGCATTTTCCTATGCCATCAATAACTTTAACTTATGGCGAACATTACCCTCAAACAGTTGCGCTATTTCGAGGCATTGGCCCGTCACACGCACTTCGGACATGCGGCAGAGGCCTCGGCCATCTCCCAGCCGGCCTTGTCCAGCCAGATCAAGGATCTGGAGGCGACGCTGGGAACGCAGTTGTTCGAGCGCAACCCCCGGCAGGTCCGGTTGACGTCCTTCGGCATCCGGTTCCGCGACCGGGTCCGCGATATCTTGCGCAGCGTGGATGAATTGGGCGATCTGGCCCGCGTATCGAAAGGTGCGTTATCGGGACGGCTGCGGATCGGGGTGATTCCCACCATTGCTCCTTACCTGCTGCCGACCCTCGTGCGCAGCCTGACCGCGACCTATCCCGACCTCGATCTCGATATCCGCGAAACGATCACCCCGCGTCTGATCGACGATATAGCGGACGGCCATCTGGATGCGGCCATTGTCGCTCTGCCGGTGTCTGAGCCTTCGCTGACCGAGGTCACGCTGTTCACCGAAGATTTCGTTCTCGTCCGCCCCGAGGCTGACGGAGACCGCCCGATGCCCGCCCCGGATCAATTACAGCATATGCGCCTGTTGCTGCTGGAAGAAGGCCATTGCTTCCGGGATCAGGCACTGTCGTTCTGCAAAATACCCACCGCGCGCACACGGCACGGGCTGGACGGATCGTCGCTGTCCACTTTGGTGCAGATGGTCGGCGCCGGGCTGGGCGTCACGCTGATCCCGGATATGGCGGTGCCGGTCGAAACCCGCTCGGCCCCGGTCGCCATTGGACGGTTTGCCGAGGCGCAGCCCAATCGAACCGTGGGCATGATTTGGCGCAAGACCACGCCGCTGGCCGATCATCTGCACGAGATGTCTCAGGTCGTTCGACGTGCCGTCACCCCCTGAACGCTGCCCTATACTTCTGGGCGTAATGGGCGTAGGGACCGGCGCTTGCCGCCCTGACCGCAGGGCAATCGAAAGGCCATCCCCATGAAAAAAGCCCTCGCCGATGCGCTCGAGGCGCGTGGTTACGACACGCTCACCCCTGTTCAGCAGGCCGTGCTGGAACCCGAACTCGACGGCGTCGACATGCTGGTATCCGCGCAAACCGGCTCGGGTAAAACACTGGGCTTCGGTCTGGCCATCGCGCCCACGTTGCTGGGCACCGCCGAACACTTCCCAGACGCCGGCGCGCCGCTGGCCCTGATCATCGCGCCGACCCGCGAACTGGCGATGCAGGTGAAACGCGAGCTTGACTGGCTCTATGACAAGGCAGGGGCTGTCATGGCCTCGACCGTCGGTGGCATGGATATGCGCGACGAACGGCGTACGCTGGCCCGCGGCGCGCATGTCGTCGTCGCCACGCCGGGCCGTCTGCGCGATCACATCACGCGGGGGTCCATCGATCTGACGGAAATCCGGGCTGTCGTTCTGGACGAAGCGGACGAGATGCTGGATCTGGGCTTCCGCGAGGATCTGGAATTCATTCTGGGCGAATGCCCCGAAGCACGGCAGACCCTGCTGTTTTCTGCCACTGTGCCTGCCGCCATCGCGAAGCTCGCACAAAGCTATCAGCAAGAAGCCGTGCGGGTCGCCACGGTCAGCGCGCGTGAACAACACGCCGACATCGAATACCACGCGCTGGACGTGTCGCCGCGCGATGCCGAAAACGCAATTATCAACGTGCTGCGATTTCACGAGGCCCCGAACGCCATCGTCTTCTGCAACACTCGCGCCATGGTGAACCGCCTGACGACGCGCCTGTCGAACCGGGGCTTTTCCGTCGTAGCGCTGTCTGGCGAATTGTCGCAGGCAGAGCGCACACACGCCCTGCAAGCCATGCGCGACGGACGTGCGCGGGTCTGCGTGGCGACAGATGTAGCCGCGCGGGGCATCGACCTGCCGAACCTCGATCTGGTGATCCACGCTGAACTGCCGACCGGGTCGGACACGTTGTTGCACCGGTCTGGCCGGACGGGCCGCGCTGGACGCAAGGGCGTCAGTGCCCTGATCGTGCCGCCGTCGGCCAAGAAAAAGGCGCAGCGCCTGCTGGGCTGGGCCAAATTGTCGGCGACATGGGGCGTTGCGCCCTCCGCCGATGCCGTTCGTGACAAGGACCGCGAGCGCATGCTGGCCGACCCGGCCTGGCACGAGGAGATCAGCGAGGACGAGGAGCAGGCCGTCAACGACCTGGCCACGCGGTTCACCCCGCAGCAGCTTGCCGCCGGGTATCTGCGCCTGAAGGCCGAACGTCAGACCGCGCCCGAAGACCTGTCCACAGTGTCATCAAAGCATACGCCTGACCCGCGTCCGGAATTCGGCCCCTCGGTGTGGTTCGCCATTCAGGGCGGGCGCAGCGCGCATCAGGACCCGCGTCGCCTTTTGCCGATGCTGTGCAAGGTCGGTGGTCTGACCCGCGACGATATCGGCGCGATCCGGATTCGGGACGAGGAGAGCTATTTCCAGATTGCCGATGTCAAAGCCTCGGCCTTCGAGAAGGCGCTCGGCCCCGACATGATCGGCGAAGATGGCCTGACGATCCGCCGCTCCGAAGCGCCTCCTGCACAGGGAAAGCCGTCTTACGATCGCGGCCCCAGGCCGGGCAGCAAGCCGTATCAGGGCAAACCCCAAGGCACGACCAAGCCGGTCGAATGGAACGACGACCCGGCCCCCCGCACGCGCAAGCCAAAGCCGGAGCATCCGAACGCCAAGCCCCGCAAACCTCATGCGGAACGGCCCGAGGGCGTTGTCGAAGATTTCAAGCGGCCATCGAAGCCAGGCAATAAACCCGGCGCGAAACCGTGGCAGGGCAAGCCAGGCGGCAAACCCGGCGGCAAGCCGTTCAAGGGCAAACCGGGTGGCAAGCCAGGCACCGGCGGCACCCCGGTCGGCAAGCCCAACAGCAAGAAGAACAAGGCGCGGGCGGCGGCGAAAAAAGCTGGCGAAAGCTGAGCGTATTTCTGTGTGGACGGCGCAGTCCGTCACAACATCCGGATGACCTTGGGGTCCAGCGCCAGCACATACCCCTGCCGCGTGATATTGCGGATCAGAAGGTGCGTCACGATCTGGTTGCCCAGCGTGTCGCGCAACCGCTTGATCCGGGTCGCGCCCGCCGCTTCCTCGCAATCGCTCTCGGATTTACCGGTGATGACCGCCTCGATCTGGGCACCGGTCAGCATGTCCCCGTCCAACCGCGCCTCGGCCAGAACGGCCAGCGTTTCCATCGCCGCATCGGTCAGCTTCAACTCGATATCGTTCAGCATAACGGCGTTCTCGGCGCGGGCCAGAACTAGCGACGTGACCTGAATTCCTGACCGCTCGATCTCGCCCATGCGACGATTCAGCGTGACGATCGCAAGCAATAACACGACGCAGGCGATAAGAAGGGCCGTTGCGAACACCAGCAGAACGAAGATGATCACCCGGTAGCTGGTCAGAACCTCGGAAAACGCTGTGCCCGACTGGGCCAGCACCTCCAGAAGGCCGATCTCGGCGCGGGTGGTCAGGTCCGATTCGATGAAAAGCTGCTCGACCCGCAGGTTGAACGCGTTCGCGTTCGGCAATGTCGCAAACAGAAAGATTGCCGCCGCCAGCAGGATCGCGACGATGGCGGCGATTCCCAACCCGATGACCTTGTTCGACGCCGCGCGCGTTTCAGTAACGGAGGAAGAATTCGCCGGCACTTGCTTTCCTTTTCTCAAGGCCATCTTCGTCGTCGAAGACAGAGATCACCTGCAACAGCTGCCAACCATCGTCCAGCCTGTCGCGCAATGTGGCGGCAGCGGATGAGGTATCGCAGGCATCATCGGGCAATTCGACGACACCGTAATGCAGCCGCAGGGGATCGTCCTGCTTGGCCTTGTAGTCGGCATAACACGCTGCAGAGGCGGGACCTGCAAGCACGAAAGCCATCAAGATCAAAAGTGCGCGTTTCATGGAGTCCTTGATGGGGCATAGACGCTTGGCAAGCAATGACGGTCGTTCCGTTATCCCATGACACCGCACCGTCATTGAGCGTCAGAGCATCAAGGATAACGGTCTGTCCATCAACCAACTGGAGGTCTGTCATGTTTCGCACAACACTAGCCGCCATTCTGTCCATGGCCCTGTCATTGTCTATGATCGCTGTCCCCGCCGCTGCCGATCAGCGCAGCTATGCGCATAGTCACGATAACCAGAACAGAAACGTCGCCATCGGTGTCGTAGGTGGCCTTGCCGCTCTGTTGCTGCTCAAGCGCGCCGCCGATCGCCGCGAGGAGAAGGAAGCCGCCCGTCGCGCCGCCACCGTCCGCCGCGATAACCGTAACGAACGAAATGACCGAGTCTTGCTGGGTCGTGACCATGACCGTGACCGTGACCGTGACCGTGACCACCATGATGATAACGATCGCGGGCGCAATCAGCGGAACGCCAAGATTTTACCGGAAAGCTGCTATAGAACGTTTCGCACTGATCGCGGCACAGTTTCAGGCTATGGCGCGCGCTGCATGCAGAATGCGGTCGCCCGGCCTGCTATCTTGCCACCGCAATGCATCCGTCAGGTTCGCACCGACCGGGGTGCGCGCAACCTGTACACTGCGCGATGCATGAGCCGCGACGGCTGGACCTCCCGCACCGCACGGCGTTGACGCAATCGCGTTGACCCACCGCCGGAGCGGGGGCAGGGTCGGCTTCATGTCGATCCTGCCCCTGGACTACCTTCATGAACGCGCGGCCTTTGACCGGGGCGCGCGTTTCGTTGTCGGCCTGGACGAAGTCGGGCGCGGTCCCTGGGCCGGACCCGTTGTCGCCTGCGCTGCCCGCCTGATCGGACCTGCGCCAGCCGGATTGAACGACAGCAAGAAGCTGACCGCGAAGCGGCGGGAGGCTTTGGTGCCGTTTTTGCTGGCCTGCTGCGATGTCGGCTTCGGCGAGGCGACGGTGGCCGAAATCGACGCCCTTAACATCCGGCAAGCCACGCATCTGGCCATGCACCGGGCGGTGGAGGCCCTGCCAACACTACCCGATCACCTGTTGATCGACGGCAATGATTGCCCCGCCTGGGTCGCCTGCCCCTTCGACCTGATCATCGGCGGCGACGGACTTTCGCCATCAATCGCGGCCGCATCGGTGCTTGCCAAAACACGGCGGGATCAAGGCATGGTGGCGCTGGCGCAACAGCATCCCGGTTATGGATGGGACAGCAACGCAGGATACGGCACCAAAGCCCATCAGGACGGACTGGCCAAACATGGCGTCACACAACATCATCGGCGCTCCTTTGCTCCCATACGCAAGATGTTGTGTTCCTGACCCTGCCTTAATCTTGCCTTTCTTGCCCGCTGGACGGTGAACCAACCGCCCGCCATTCTGGCCGGACAACAACAAGGCGCCCCGTCAATGAGGGTGCCGTTCGAGGCGACAGACAATGGCAAAACCCACACCGGAAGCCCCCGTGCTTCCGCTCGATACCATCATGTCCGGTGACTGCGTGGCAGCGATGAATTCGCTTCCCGAAAACTCGGTCGACCTGATTTTCGCAGACCCCCCCTACAATCTGCAACTGCGTGGCGATCTGCACCGTCCGGACAATTCCCGCGTCGATGCCGTCGACGATCACTGGGATCAGTTCGAAAGCCTGAAGGCCTATGATGCCTTCACGCGTGGCTGGCTCAAGGCGGCCCGACGGGTGTTGAAACCCGATGGCGCGATCTGGGTGATCGGGAGCTATCACAACATTTATCGCGTCGGCGCAACGCTGCAGGATCAGGGATTCTGGATCTTGAACGACGTCGTCTGGCGCAAGACCAACCCGATGCCGAACTTTCGCGGCAAACGCCTGACGAATGCGCATGAGACGATGATCTGGGCGTCAAAGTCCGAAGGGTCGAAATACACCTTCAACTATGAAGCGATGAAGGCCCTGAACGAAGGCGTGCAGATGCGCTCCGACTGGACCTTCCCGATCTGCACCGGGCACGAACGTCTGAAAAATGCGCGGGGCGAAAAGGCTCATCCGACGCAGAAGCCCGAATCGTTGCTGCATCGCCTGCTGATCGGCTCGACCAACCCCGGCGACGTGGTGCTTGACCCGTTCTTCGGAACCGGCACGACCGGCGCGGTGGCCACGATGTTGGGTCGCCATTTCATCGGCATCGAGCGCGAAGAAGAATACCGCCAGATCGCCGCCGAACGCATCGCGCGTGTCCGCAGTCTTCCGCCCGCAGCACTGGAGGTTTCGACGTCCAGGCGCACCGAACCGCGCGTGCCGTTCGGGCAACTTGTCGAACGTGGAATGTTGCGTCCGGGCGAAGAACTCCAATCCGGCAATGGCCGACATCGCGCCAAGATCAGAGCCGACGGCACGCTGGCCGGTGAAAATATCAAAGGGTCGATCCATCAGGTCGGCGCGGCATACGAAGGCGCGCCCAGCTGCAATGGATGGACCTACTGGCACTTCAAGCGCGAGGGGAAATCGGTCTCGATCGACATTCTGCGCCAACAGATTCGCGACGAGATGATCAAGCCCGACTGACGTTGCGACCGAGTTACCGCCTGCGTTCCCTGCCCAATGTCCGGGGAACGCAACTTGCCCCTGTTCCCGCTTGTCGGGTTCAGGGGTTTTTTTAATGCACCGGAAAACAGGCGAACTTCAGAGCATATAACGAAAAGCGCGCCCCCGAAGGGACGCGCTTTCCAGAGAACCTTCTGGTTCCGATGGCCCGTGAGGGCCGTCGAAATCAGTCCGACGCAGCGGCAGCGGCCAGCAGAATGATGGCCAGGATCGGAACGATGATGCCGGCGGACGAGGACGAGGTGTCCTCGACAATGACGACGGGCTCGACCGGAGTCACCGGAGCGATACCGCCGGCGAAGGCGGTGGTGGAAGCAACCGACAGAGCGGCAGCGAGAGCGAGTTTCTTCATAGTATCCTCCAAGATACGCCAATGATGAGGCGAATTTGCCAAATCTTAAGGCACCCAAGACTGTACCTCGTAAGACTCGTTAAGCAGCTATGCCAAACCTTTGCAACGCCCGGACAGCGCGCGTGCGATCGCTTTCGTTCGGGTCTTGTCAAATTGGCAACACCTGTGTTCCGGCCTCCGACGCAAAGCGTATCCAATTGATATCCCCCGTCATACGAATCGACAAAGCCAGGATGGTTAAGGGCATTTCTTCCTGCGCTGGTCTCTACGGACTCCCGACGGGTGTCACGTCGAACCCGCTGACCGAAGGCCAACCGGGCCATGTGATCGAGACTCCTGTCAGGATTGGACATATTCTTCCAAAGGCAAAATCCCGTCACAGGCGCGATGTTTCGCCTTCCAGAGACGCGATCATGGCATTTGCCTCACCGGACGCTCCGATATACTCCGACGTGACACGAAAGACCTGGGGACGCCGATGAACCGCCGCACTGCATTGATCCTGCTCGCTTCCACCGCGCTGGCCGCCTGTGCGCCGACGCCGACGCCGCCCGCGCTCGGCCCCAACGGCAAGCCGCTGCCCAAGCTTTACCGCATTTCCGATACCGACGGCCGCCGACTGCCGTTCCGCGCGCTGGATGCCGTGAATGCGCTGCGTCAGGCGTCCGGGGCACCACCGCTGACCCTGGATGCCAAGCTGACGGCCGCTGCCGAAACCCATTCGCGCGATATGTCGTTGCAGAACCGCCCGTGGCATTTCGGCTCCGACGGCTCGTCTCCCATCGATCGAGCGCGCCGGGTCGGCTTCGATGGTCGCCTTCTGGGAGAGGCGATCTCGGAAACCTATGAGACCGAATTGGAGACAGTGGCTGCCTGGTTGCAGGAACCCGGACCGCGCCGCGTTCTGCTGGATCCGAACGGACGTCGCATGGGATTTGGCTATTTCCAGGAATCCAACGGCAAAATCTGGTACACGCTGAACGTCGGCACCTGATCGGCACGAAATATTCGAATCGCGAACGGGGCCCTGCGGCCCCGTTTTTTTGTCAGAACTTCGGAATGTGATTCAGGCGTAGATATCCACCGGCGTGCCATCGCGCACCGACGCATAGATCACCTTGATCTCCCGATTGGTGACCGCAACGCATCCGGCCGTCCAGTCGCCGCTGTTGGCGCGCCGCTTGTCGCCCCACCCGTGAACGAAAATTTCGCCTCCCGGCTCCTTCCCCATTTCCGCAGCATAGGCGCGATCGGCCTCGTTCGGATAATCAATGCCGACCGACAGAAAATACGCTGAATTGGGGTTACGCTTGTCGACGGTGTAACGGCCTTCGGGCGTCTTGCCGTCGCCTTCGAACTGCTTGGGTCCGACGGGGGCAAAGCCAAGCTGGATCTTGTATTGTTCCAGCATCGTGTTGCCGTTGAACAGCGCCAGCTGGCGCGATGATTTCTGGATCACGACTCGCGTGACCTCAGGCCCGTCATAGGAAATGAACTTGCTGCCGCATCCCGCCAGAAGGGCGGTCGAACCGAGACCCAGTGCCAGCGCGCCCCGACGTGTATAATTATTCATATCTGCCTGCCTACCTGCACTCTGCGTTGCATCTATAAGGCATGTCTTACAGCAATTTGGCACAGCAAGGAACGCCTCATGTTTGCACGATCCCCGAATCGCGGTCGCGCTGCAACAGGTTCGCCAGACCGCTGCGGTAATCGGGGAAGCGCAGGGTCACGCCCAGGTCCGCCTTGATGCGATCGTTCCGCACCCGTTTCGATTCGGCATAGAAACTGCGCGCCATCGGACTCATCTCGGCTGCTTCAAAATCCACTTCCGGCGGCAGCGGCAGGCCCAGCAGTTCGGCAGCATGGCCGATTACATCCTGCGGTGGTGCCGGGTCGTCGTCGCACAGATTATAGATCGCGCCGGGGTCGGGCCGGGCGATACTGGCCATCAGCACCTGCGCGATGTCATCGACATGGATGCGGCTGAAAACCTGACCCGGTTTCACGATACGCCGGGCGCTGCCGTTGCGAACCTTTTCGAACGGCCCACGACCGGGCCCATAGATCCCGGCCAGGCGAAAAATATGCAGGGGCGCACCTGTTCTGGCAGCCAGGCCCTGCCATGCCGCCTCCACCTCTACCCTAAGACGCCCGCGTCGGGTCGTGGGGGTCAATGGCGTGTTCTCGTCTACCCAGCCGCCGTCATGATCACCATAAACACCCGTCGTTGAAAGATATCCGACCCAAGCCTTTGACCCCAGATGCGTCTCTAACATTGGCAGATACGCATTCAGGACCGGATCGCCCGTCACGTCCGGTCCGGCGGAAATCAGAACATGGCTCGCCCGTGCCAGCGCATTGTCAAGCTGCGCACCGAAGATCACCGGCTGCACGCCCTCGGCGCGTAAGGCCTCGGCCTTTTCATCAGACCGCGTCGTGCCGATGACCGTCCAGCCTTGTGCCAGCAGGAGCGGCGTCAGCGCACGGGCCGAGTAACCGTGCCCGAAGCTCAACAACGTCTTCATAACCGCTCCACGGCCCAACGCGCTGCGTTCGAGACGCCGGCATCCGGGTCTTCGCACAGACCCTGCACAACGGATTTCAGGCGATCCGACCGGGAATTTCCAATCGCGTAACAGACATTCCGCACCATTCGATCCCGTCCAATCCGCTTGATAGGGCTGCCACTGAACCGTGCTCGAAATGCAGTATCGTCCAACATTGCCAACTCACCAAGATCAGGGGCGCGATGCGGGCCATGGTAGCGCAGGTCCGATGCCTCGACCGCGAACTTGTTCCACGGGCAAACCGCCAGACAATCGTCACAGCCATAAATGCGGTTACCCAAGGCAGGGCGTAGACCCTCATCCACCGGACCGCGATGTTCAATTGTCAGATAGGAAATGCATCGGCGCGCATCTAATTGAAACGGCGCGGGAAAAGCATCGGTCGGACAGATGTCCAGACATTTGCGGCACGATCCGCAATGCTCGGCCTCGGGCGCATCCGGCTCCATGTTCAGCGTCGTGAAGATTGCCCCCAGAAAGACCCAGTTGCCGAAATCGCGCGACAGAAGGTTGGTATGTTTTCCCTGCCACCCCAGACCCGCTGCCTGCGCCAGCGGCTTTTCCATTACCGGCGCGGTGTCGACGAAGACCTTCACCTCGCAGTCGCCCTCCGCGACCATCCAGCGCGCGACGCGTTTCAGCGCCTTCTTGACCACGTCATGATAATCGCGCCCCTGCGCATAGACCGAAATCGCCCCATGTTCGGGTCTGTTCAGGTCATTCAGCGGATCGTGTCCGGGCGAATACGAATGCGCCAGCATCACGACCGACCGTGCTTCTGGCCAGAGTGCCGCCGGATTGCCGCGCCATGTCGAACGCTCGCCCATCCAGGTCATCTGACCATGATATTCCGCGCCCAGAAACGAAGCCAATTGTCCGGGCGCTTGCGGAATGGCGTCCGGCGCGCACACCCCGACAGACACGAATCCCGCCGCCCGCGCCTCGGCCTCCAGCCGGACGCGGAAGGACATCAGAAATCCAGATCGGCGTAGTGTTTCGCCGGTCGGAATCCCGGCACCACATCCGCCAGGATCGAACGGAACGCCGGGCGGGACTTGATCTTGGAATACCAGTCGCGCACGGCCTGATTGCGACCCCAGTCAACGTCCGAACTATAGTCCAGGCACGACAGATGCGCGGCAGCGGCGAAATCGGCGACGGTCAGGTCCGGCCCCGCAAGCCATCGCGACCGATCCAGCAGCCACCCCATATAGTCGAGGTGGAACTTGATCGCCTTTACCCCATCCTTGACGTTTGCCCCGTCGGGATAGCCCGCGCGCGTCAGCTTCTTGTTGACCCGCTCATAGACCAGCTTCGATGTCACCTCGTGATGAAACTTGTCGTCGAACCAGGCCACCAGCCGCCGCACCTCGGCGCGATGCGCCGGGTCCCTGGGCATCAGCATCGGGCTGGAGTTCGTCTCCTCCAGGTATTCGCAGATCGCCCCCGAATCCGACAGCGTCAGCCCGTCGATTCGCAGGACCGGCACTTTACCCGCGGCGTTGCGGCGCAGAAACTCGGACGACGCTTCCCAATAGCGTTCGTCGATCAATTCGACGTCGAGTTTCTTCTCGGCCAGGACAAGGCGGACCTTCCGGCAGAACGGTGACAGGGCAAAATGATAAAGCTGAATCATGGGACCGGGATGCCCTGTGTCGGCGGGATTTTCAATCCTCGAAGCACGCCGCGCGCCCATCTGAACGGATCGTCGCTGCTCCATCCTGCACGCGGCGAGCCTTGCGCTGCAACGCGGGGGTCATCGCGGCCGCATTCCTGTCCTTTGGGTTCGGCAGGATCGAAGCCAGGGCGGCGGCCTGCGGCGCACTCAGATCCCCGGCATCGACCCCGAAATACAGTTGCGCGGCCGCCTGCACGCCAAAGACGCCCTCGCCGAATTCGGCCATGTTCAGATAAACTTCGATGATCCGCCGCTTGGGCCAGAGTGTTTCCATTAAAGGCGTCATCCCCGCCTCCAGTGCCTTGCGCAGCCAGCTTCGGTCCTGCCACAGAAATACATTCTTCACGACCTGCTGGCTGATCGTCGAAGCTCCGCGCCCGGAGCCAGCCTCGATCGCATCGCGAATGGCAGCGACGTCGAAGCCCCAGTGAAGACAGAAATTCGCGTCCTCGGCAGCAACGACGGATCGGGCCATCACCGGCGCGATGGCATCGATATCGACCCACTGCCGCTCGACCTCGCCCAGCCGCAGCCCCTCAGCCAGAATATAGGGTGTCGTCGGCGGGTCGATCCAGCGATAGGCCAGCACCCAGATGACCACGGCGACCGCACTCCACAGCGCAACGCGCCACAGCAGGTGCAGGCCACGACGGACCAGTTCCCCGATCCGGGGTCGCAGGCCTGTCTTGGCCGACTTCTTCGTTTTCTTCCGCGCCATCGCCTTCACCAACCGGCACGGCGCGTCCGGGTCAAGGAAGACCCTGCCTGATTCCTGGTCAGGCGGGGCAATACAGTCACAAACAAGGGACTATTCCGCCGGAATCGCGCCCGCCTCCTCGCTCAGCGGGGCCTTCAGATGGATCAGCATCTCCTTCGGGCAGATCTGCAGGAAGTTACCGCGCTCATTTTCCCAATCCGACAGGATGCGCTGCGCCTTCTTGGAGCCGGTTTCCCTTGCGTGCCGCTCCACCAAGGCACGCAACTGCGCGTCCCAATGGTCTACGGTCACAGGGCAGGTAACCAGCGTTTCCATGTTCATCAGCGTCGGGGCCGCGCCCGCAGGGTCGTACAGATACGCCATCCCCCCGGTCATGCCGGCGCCGAAATTCGCGCCGATCGTCCCCAGAATCACGGCAACTCCGCCGGTCATGTATTCGCAGCCGTTGGACCCGCAGCCCTCGATCACCACCGATGCGCCCGAATTGCGGACCGCAAAGCGTTCCCCGGCCCGACCAGCCGCGAACAGATAGCCATCGGTCGCACCATACAGGACCGTGTTGCCGATGATCGTATTCTCGTCCGCTTTCAAAGGGCTGGACATTGCGGGCCGCACCACGATCGTGCCCCCGGACAACCCCTTGCCGACGTAATCGTTGGCATCCCCCGACACTTCCAGCTTCAGACCGGGGGCCAGAAACGCGCCCAGCGATTGCCCGGCAGAGCCCTGCAATTTCACCGTCAGGTGATCCGGTTGCAGCGAATTGCGCATCCCGAACTTCGAGACGACATGACTGGAAATCCGCGTGCCTACGGTACGGTGCGTGTTCTGCACCGCGTATTGCAGCTGCATCTTCTCACCGTCGTTCAGGAAGCGTTCGGCATCCTTCACGATCTGCGCGTCCAGCGTATCCAACACGGCATTGCGGGGCTTGTTGCGGTCATACCTGATCCGATCCGCGCCATCGACGGTGATCAGCAGCGGGTTAAGATCGAGGTCATCCAGATGCGCCGACCCCCGCGACACCTGGGTCAGCAGATCGGCGCGCCCGATGATGTCATCTATCGACCTGGCCCCGATCTCGGCCAGAATTTCCCGCACTTCCTGCGCGTAGAAGGTGATCAGGTTGACCACCTTGTCCGCCGTGCCGGTGAACTTGGCGCGCAATTCGGGGTTCTGCGTGCAGACGCCGACGGGGCAGGTATTCGACTGGCACTGCCGCACCATGATGCAACCCATCGAGATCAGAGCCGCTGTCCCGATGCCGTATTCCTCGGCTCCCATCATGGCGGCCATGACAATATCGCGCCCGGTCCGCAGGCCGCCATCCGTGCGCAGGGTCACCCGTTCGCGCAACTTGTTCATCGCCAGAACCTGATGCGCTTCGGTCAGGCCCATTTCCCACGGCAGGCCCGCGTATTTGATCGACGTCGCCGGGCTGGCCCCGGTACCGCCATTATGTCCCGAAATCAGGATCACATCGGCCTTGGCCTTGGCCACGCCCGCCGCAATCGTTCCGACCCCGGATGACGCCACCAGCTTTACCGTCACCTTGCAGCGCGGGTTGATCTGCTTGAGGTCGTAGATCAGCTGCGCCAGATCCTCGATGCTATAGATGTCGTGGTGCGGCGGCGGTGAAATCAGCGTCACGCCCTTGGTCGAATGCCGCAGCCGCGCGATCAGGTCCGTGACCTTCATGCCCGGCAACTGCCCGCCCTCACCCGGCTTGGCGCCTTGTGCGACCTTGATCTCCAGTTCCTCGCAATGGTTCAGGTATTCGGCGGTGACACCGAAACGACCTGAAGCGACCTGCTTGATCTTGGCCGAGGGGTTGTCGCCATTCGGCTCCGGCACGAAATGCGCCGGGTCCTCGCCGCCCTCGCCGGAATCCGACTTCGCGCCGATCCGGTTCATCGCGACATTCAGCAGCTTGTGAGCCTCGGGCGACAGCGCGCCCAGAGACATGCCGGGCGTCACGAACCGTTTGCGGATCGAGGTGATGCTTTCGACCTCCTCGATCGGAATCGGCTTGGCCATGGATTTGATCGCCAGCAGATCGCGCAGATGGATCGGCGGGTTCGACTGCATCGCGTGGCTGAACTGCTTCCACAATTCATACGATCCGCGATCGCAGGCGGCCTGCAACATATGCATCGTCTGCGCTTCCCATGCGTGCTTTTCGCCCGACCGCCGCGCCTTGTAGAACCCGCCAATCGGCAGGATGTTCGACGTCGCCTGCCAGCCCGTGGCATGGATCGCCTCGGCCTTGCGCTGAATGCCGTTGGTGCCGATGCCGGAAATCCGCGACAGAATGCCGGGGAAGAACTCGGCAACCATCGCCCGGCTCAGACCGACCGCCTCGAAGTTGAGGCCGCCGCGATACGAGGAGACCACCGAAATCCCCATCTTGGCCATGATCTTGAGCAGACCCGCGTCGATGGCACTGCGATAGCGGTCCACCGCCTGGTCCAGCGTGCAGTCCAGCAAACCCTTGCCGATCCGGTCGGCCAGGCTGTCCTGCGCCAGATAGGGGTTCACGGTTGTCGCGCCGCATCCGATCAGCACCGCGAAGTAATGCGGGTCGATACATTCGGCAGACCGCACATTGATCGAACAGAAGGTCCGCAGACCCTTGCGTGTCAGCCAGGAATGCACGGCCGACGTCGCAAGGATCATCGGCATCGCAACCTTGTCCTCGTCCTGCATCCGGTCGGTCAGCACGATATGCCCCGCACCGGAACGCACGGCGTCTTCGGCCTCGGCCCGGATCCGGTCGAGGTTGGTTCGCAACGCTCCGGCCGTTCCGCCGGTCGGAAAAGTGCAGTCAAGCGTTATGGCCGAATCCTCGAAATGTTCGAACATGGCCTGAAACTGGGCGTTGCCGACGAAGGGTGACGGCAATTCCAGAATCTCGGTCTGCGACGAATCCTCGTCCAGCACGTTCTTCAGGTTCCCGAACCGCGTCTTCAGGCTCATCACCCGGAATTCGCGCAGGGAATCGATGGGCGGGTTCGTGACCTGGCTGAACGACTGCCGGAAGAAATGGCTCAGCGGACGGTATTTTTCCGACAGAACGGCGCTGGGCGTGTCATCCCCCATCGACGCCAATGCTTCTTTTCCGTCCTCGGCCATCGGCGCCAGAATCTGCTCCAACTCCTCGATGGAATATCCCGCCGCAACCTGGCGCGAACGCAGCGCGGCCCCCTCGTGAAGCGCCACTTCAGACACGTTGCGCGTCATCTCACCCAGGTTGGTGATCCGCTCGACCCAGTCCCCGAACGGACGGTCGGCTGCCAGCTTGTCCTTCAGCTCCGCGTCGTGAAACAGCTCGCCCGTTTCCATGTCGACGGCGATCATCTGGCCCGGCCCCAGCGCCCCCTTCTCGACCACGGTGGATTCGTCGACCGGCACCATCCCCGCCTCGGACCCGGCGATCAGCAGGCCGTCGCCCGTCAACGTATACCGCATCGGCCGTAACCCGTTCCGGTCCAGCCCGGCACAGACCCAGCGCCCGTCGGTCATCGCCAGTGCGGCAGGCCCGTCCCATGGTTCCATCACCGCATTGCAGTAGGAATACATGTCGCGCCAGGTATCAGGCAGTTCCACAGCCGATTGCGACCAGGATTCAGGCACCAGCATCGTCTTTGCCATCGGCGCCGACCGCCCGGCCCGCACCATCACTTCGAACACCGAATCCAGCGCCGCGGAATCGCTCGCGCCTTGCGGAATGATCGGCTTGATGTCCTCGGCCATCTCTCCGAATGCGCCCGAGGCCATTCGGATCTCGTGGCTTTTCATCCAGTTGACGTTGCCCTTCAGCGTGTTGATCTCGCCGTTGTGGGCCAGCATCCGGAACGGTTGCGCCAGCCACCACTGCGGGAAGGTGTTCGTCGAATACCGCTGGTGATAGATTGCGAAGGCGCTCTCGAACCGCGCATCCTTCAGGTCGGGGTAGAACTCCGCCACCTGCTCGGCCAGCATCATGCCCTTGTAGATCACGCCCCGGCACGACAGCGACGCCAGATACAGCCCGTTGATCTGGGCGGCAATCGCAGCCTTCTCGATCCGGCGGCGGATGACATACAGCTCGCGCTCGAAAGTGTCCTCGTCCACTCCCTTCACGTTGGAGATCAGAATCTGTTCGATCTCGGGGCGCGTCGCGTTGGCTTTTTCGCCCAGAACCTCGATGTTCACGGGCACATGGCGCCAACCGTAAATATAGTATCCCATCCGCAGGACTTCGGTTTCCACGATCGTCCGACAGATTTCCTGCGCGGTGAAATTGTCGCGCGGCAGGAAGATCTGGCCCACCGCGATCCGCAGCCCCTCGTGCGGCTCGTGTCCGGTGCGCCGGATCTGGTCCTTGAAGAACTCGACCGGGATCTGCACGTGAATGCCCGCGCCGTCGCCGGTCTTGCCGTCGGCATCGACCGCGCCCCGGTGCCAGATCGCCTTCAGCGCGTTGATCCCCGACTCGACCACTTTGCGCGACCGCTTGCCATTGACGTTGACAACAAGACCGACGCCACAGGACGCATGCTCGGATTCCTCGTGATAGAGACTGATTTCGCCCATCGCCTGACGGCGCTTCAGCTCATCGCGTTCCCAATCGGAAAAATAATGGGTCATGGATCATCTCCTTCGACGAAGAGGGATCGCGCCTCGTATTCGGCGCGTGTTTTTTTGGGGTGATCGCCCGCCAGCCGGGCATAACCGGGCGCGCGGTCGATATAGATTTCCGAGATCAGCGGGAAGTCATCGGCTTCCGCAAAGAACAGGCAGCGACCCGACAGGTTGCCCGACCGGCGGTATACCGAAATATCCGTCACGCCACGCCCTCCGCATATTCGGCATACAGCCTCTCTACGCGAGTCTTGCGGCCCCGGATGATTGCGCCGATCACATCACTCAGCAGACCCGCATCCTTCAGCGCGCCAGCGATGTTATGCCGTCCCTTCGGCAGAACGAAGCGATGGACGCGGTTCATCTCGGGCGCGAAATCCAGATGCGCGACGTCCTCGCGGCACCCACCTCCCGCCGTCAGGTAATACTGCGTCTTTGTGTCGGCGAAGGTCCCGCCCACATTGTCGACGGGCAGATCGCCGAACTTATCCTTGATATCCGGCCAGCGCGTGTCATCCATCAGCGTGCGATCCATCGTCAGTTGCGGCGAAAAGGCGATGGCGCGCCGCACCCGGACATCACGCGGCAGCAGCAGCGCGCCAAAGCCGCCCATCGAATTGCCCAGCGTCACGATTTCATCGATCCTCTCGGACTTTCGCAGATACCGGATCAGCTTGACGATGCGCCGCCACAGACCGGGCGCCGCGAACCAGGTTGCGCGCCGGTCGGTCACGAACAGCACGTTGTTCTTTCCCTTGTCCGAGGCCGATCCGGCAAACTCGTCCAGCGGCGCGCCACCGAAACCCGCCTTGAGGCCGGTGAAGACGACGACCATCCGCCGCGTGCTGCCGGGCAGCCAGCGCAAGATCAGCTCCTCGTCCTGAAGCACGGTATCGATGGTCGATGACATGAAATGTGAAGACCTCGCAAAGGGTCAGCCAGGCTGACGTTTCTCTTTTCCGAATTACACCCTGTGTATGTACAGGGGGTGCACGGGGGGTGCACAGGGGGGTGCGCCGGTTATTCGGCAGCGATCTCCGGCACGACAGAAGCCGAGAATTTCGCCAAAATCGCGTCAGCCGCCTCGCGTCCGTCGCGGATTGCCCAGACCACCAGAGACGCGCCGCGTACGATGTCACCCACTGCGTAGATGCCGTCCAGCGGCGTCGCGTGGGTGCGGAAATCGGCCCGGACAGTGCCCCAGCGCGTGACTTCCAGCTCCGGATGATCCCACAGCGTCGGCAGATCTTCGGGCTCGAAACCCAGCGCCTTGATGACCAGATCGGCGTCCTCGACGTAGTCTGCATCTTCGATCAGTTCCGGCGCCTGGCGACCCGTCGCATCCGCCTCGCCCAAGCGCATGCGCTGGACGGTGACGCCGCTGACGATGCGGTGCATCGTTGCCACGTCCTCGCCCTCCAGCTCGATACCTTTCATATCGACGGCCACGCCGCCCGCCATGGCATCGCCCGCGCCTGCCTCAAAGCCCGTGGGCGCGGTCAGCCAGACGAAATCGACGCCCTCTTCCTCGGCGTTGGCGACTTCGCGCTGAGACCCCGGCATATTGGCCCTGTCGCGGCGGTACAGACACTTGACCGACCTGGCCCCCTGCCGGATGGCGGTGCGAACACAATCCATCGCCGTATCGCCGCCGCCGATCACGACGACGCGCTTGCCCTCGGCCGACAACTCGCCGCTGTCGAACTCGGGCACGTCATCGCCGAAGCTCTTGCGGTTGGAGGCGGTCAGATAGTCGATGGCGCGCACAATCCCCTGTGCATCATGGTTATCACCGCCCAGTTCGCGGGATTTGTAGACCCCGGTGGCGATGATCACCGCATCATGCTTTTCACGGATGGCGTCGAAGGTAATGTCGCGCCCGACCGCGGTATTCAGCACAAACTTCACGCCGCCCTCGGCAAGCTGATCGTTGCGGCGCTGAACCACGTCCTTCTCAAGCTTGAAGCCGGGGATGCCATACATCATCAAGCCGCCCGCGCGGTCATGGCGATCGTACACTGTCACCTGCACACCCGCCCGGCGCAGCACGTCCGCCGCCGCCAGACCACCCGGCCCGCCGCCGATAATTCCAACCGATTCCTTGCGTTCGGTGCGCGGCTTGATCGACGGAACCCAGCCCATTTCGAAGGCCGTATCGGTAATGTATTTCTCGACCGCGCCGATGGTGACAGTGCCGTGGCCGGATTGCTCGATCACGCAATTGCCTTCGCAAAGCCGGTCCTGCGGACAGATACGACCGCAGATTTCCGGAAAGGTATTTGTCGCCTGACTGATTTCATAGGCTTCCTGCAACCGTCCTTCAGCGACCAGGCGCAGCCAGTCGGGGATGTTGTTGTGCAGGGGGCAATGGGTCTGGCAGTAAGGCACGCCGCACTGGCTGCACCGGCCCGCTTGCTCGGCGGCCCGTTCGGCGGCAAATTCACGATAGATTTCGCCAAAATCGTGCCGACGCGCATCGGCTTCGCGCTTCTCGGGCGTCTTGCGATCGACGGTCACGAACTGAAGCATCTTACTGACAGCCATCGGTCCCTCCTGGAGAAATTCAAGCCCCAATATCCGAGGCGCTACGGAATATAAAGTCAGCAATGTTGACCTATATTCCGATTTATTTGCGAAATCTACCTGTCAGGCGAAAATAATGCGCCATTAAAGGACCGAAGCGGTCCTACCAGACCTCTTTCCTTCGCCTACCCGCTTCGACAGTGTGCGGGAAAACAAAGTGAGTCGAGCATGGCCATCTGGCATCTTATCCTTCTGGCGCTGGTTCAGGGCGTTACCGAGTTCCTGCCCATCTCCTCCTCGGCCCACCTGATTCTGGTGCCTGCCGTATTGAACATTCAGGATCAGGGCGTAGCCCTTGATGTGGCGCTCCATGTCGGCACCCTGGGTGCTGTCGTCCTGTACTTTCGCGCTGACGTCGCCCGCGCCCTTGCCGGCACCATCGGTCTGTTCCGGCGGCGCTGGGGACCCGACGAACGCCTGGCGGCCGGCCTGGCCATCGCCACGGTTCCTGTGGTCATTATCGGCCTTGTCCTCAAGGTCACGGGTGCAGCGGATGCCATGCGATCCGTCGTGGTCATCGGCTGGGCGACAATCGGATTCGGTCTGCTGCTCTGGTGGTTCGACCGGCGCGGGGGCGAGACCCGCACCATTGCCGACTGGACCTTGAAGCATGCACTGATCTTCGGATTTTGGCAGGCCATCGCGCTGATCCCCGGAACCTCGCGGTCCGGCATCGCCATCACCGGCGCACGGGCCCTGGGCTATGCACGTGAAGATGCGGCCCGAATTTCGATGCTGATGTCGATCCCGACCATCCTTGCCTCTGGTGCATTGTTGTCGATCGACGTGATCGGGCAGGCCGACGGAGCCTTGTTGCGGGATGCTGCGATCGGAGCGGTCATGGCTTTCATCGCCGCTTTGACTGCGCTGTCATTGATGATGCGGCTGCTACGCTCGGTCAGCTTTACACCCTATGTGATCTATCGCCTGATTCTGGGAACGACCCTGCTGATCTGGGCCTATGGCTAGGGCTCGCAGGTAAAACCGGCACCGACCCGCCCACCCAACATCGTAAAACTTCGATGAGGCTTTGTGACTTGCGCGCGCTTCAGTCAGATCGCGTGATATGTCTGGCACGCCAACATGCAGAACCGGAACATAGGGCCGTTTGGCCGTCCGTCAGGTCTTCATGTTCCGGGCGCTGTCCTTGATATCTGAATACTGCCCCGACGGCCGGAACCGCCACAGGTAACCGGGCAGAATCGCCTCCATCGAGGTGGGTGCGATGCCCAGCGCGTCGAAACCCGGATACTCGCCGGTAACAATGTTATCATTCGCCAGGTTGCGGACCTGATCGCGGGTCAGGGTGCCATTGTGCAAAAGTCCCCCGGTGATCGTCTGACCCATATCGAGGACCCACGCCATGATCCGCGCGACGAAGAACGGCACGGTCAGCAAAAGGGCGCGGCGTCTGATCACATGCAGCATGGTTTGCATCAGTTCGCGGAAGGTATCGACGTCCGGGCCGCCCAGTTCGTAGATACCTGCCTGTGCCCTGCCCTCGACAGCAAGCGCAGCGGCGGCGGCAACGTCGTCGACGAAAACCGGCTGAAATTTCGTGTTAGGGCCGACGACGGGCAGGACAGGAGCCAGACGCGCCATTCCGGCGAAGCGATTGAAAAAGTTGTCCTCCGGCCCGAATATCAGCGAAGGGCGCAGAATTACGGCGTCGGGCATATGTTGCGTCACACCCGACTCTCCCTTGGCCTTGGAGCGGGCATAATCGCTGTCGCTGCCCGCGTCGGCCCCGATGGCGCTGACGTGGACCATACGGTCGATACCTTCCGCAGCGGCAAGACGTGCGATGCGGGTCGCCCCTTCGGCCTGCACCGCATCGAAGCCGTTCTTGCCGGACTCTGACAGGATGCCGACGCAGTTCACCACAGCATCGGCACCCGACAACGCTGCGGCAACCGAGGCATCATCGCGGATATTGGCGAAAACCGGCACCACCTGACCGACGGCCCCGTACATGCGCACGAAATGCGCTTCGTTCGGACGACGCATGGCGACGCGGACGCGCCAGCCCTGCTTGGCCAGGCGACGGGCGATATAGCGACCGACGAAACCGGAACCGCCGAATATTGTGACGAGCTTCTGCATGGGACGCGCCTTTCGTGTTGCCGCATCGGATACCGCCCGGCGCGGGTCCGGGCAAGGGTGGCAATGGTCGCGACCAAATTTCCCGGTGCAGGCGATTGACACCACCTGAAGCCGGATATACCCACCCCGCACCGTGGACGCCCAGATGGCGGAATTGGTAGACGCGCTGGCTTCAGGTGCCAGTTCTCGCAAGGGAGTGGAGGTTCGAGTCCTCTTCTGGGCACCACGGTCTACCGAACATGAAACGCCCGGCGCGCCTCCTTCCAGGGCCGCCGGGCGTTCGTGTTTTCAGACTGCCGGTTTCTGGACGAAGGACGCATGCCATGACGATCACCCTGCACAAGAACGATCTGCCCGATGGGATGCACCTTGGGTCGTCAGTCGCCATCGACTGCGAAACCATGGGCCTGAATCCGCATCGTGACCGGCTTTGCCTGGTGCAGTTGTCGTCCGGTGACGGAACAGCGCATCTGGTGCAGATTGCCAATGGCCAGACGGCGGCTCCCAACCTGTCCCGGTTGGTGAACGACCCGGACGTGCTGAAACTGTTTCACTATGGCCGCTTCGACATCGCGGCGATGTACCATGCGTTCGGCGCGCTGGCGCAGCCGGTCTGGTGCTCCAAGATCGCATCGCGTCTGGTCCGCACCTATACCGACCGGCACGGCTTGAAAGCTCTGCTGCAGGAGCTGTTGCAGGAGGATATCTCCAAGATGCAGCAGACGTCGGACTGGGGGGCGGAGGATCTGACCGAGGCGCAGATGGCTTATGCCGCGTCAGACGTGCTGTATCTGCATCGCCTCAAGGCCGCACTGGACGACCGCCTTTCCCGCGAGGGCCGGACCGAGATCGCGCAGGCTTGTTTCGATTTCCTGCCGACCCGTGCGAAGCTTGACCTGATCGGTTATCCCGAGACGGATATCTTCGCCCATTCCTAATACGGCGCGACAGCACTACATCACATCCATGATCATGCGTGACACCCTGAATCCCGTTCGCAGCCGGATTATCCGGTTGGCGACGCTTCTCCTGCCGGTATTGGCGTTGATGCTGTTGTCGACGCTTTTCCTGGTGGCGCGCAGGGTGAACCCCGACGATGCCATTCCTTTCGCCGACGTGGATGTCTCGATGCGCGCCCGCGAACAGCAACTGACGATGCCACGCTTCACCGGCGTATCGAGCGGCAGCACCGCTTTCGATCTTTCGGCGCTGCTTGCCCGGCCCGATGTCGCCGATCCCCGCCACATGACCGCCGAAGCCCTGCGCCTGATTCTGCGCGACGATCTGGGCGGTCAGGCCATCGTGATCTCCAACGAGGGCGATATCGACACCGGAAAGCGTAACCTGATCCTGACAGGCGACGTGCGGATCGAAACCTCGACCGGCTACGCCCTGATGACCGATCGATTGGAGGGGTCGCTGGCGGACCTGTCCATCACATCGCCTGGCAAGATCACAGGCACCGGTCCACTGGGCGATCTGCGCGCCGGAAGCATGGAGATTTCGGAACGTGCGGACGGCACCGCACGGCTGGTGTTCACGAACGGTGTCGACCTGTTATACAGACCTCCAACCTGAATTGGATATCTCATGTTCTTGCGCCTGATCCTTCCGCTCCTTCTTGCGCTGTTCCCCGCTCTGCCCGCCGCCGCGCAATCGGCAGCGATCGGATTCGGGCAGGGCGATTTCGACCGGTCCGCCCCTGTAGAGGTCACGGCAGACAATCTTGAGGTCGACCAGGCCTCCGGACGCGCCACCCTGACTGGCAATGTCGTAATCGCGCAGGGCGACCTGCGGCTGTCGGCGAACCTGGTGACGGTCGATTATGCCACCACGAACGGCAACCGCACGATCGAGCGTCTGAACGCCGAGGGCGATGTTCTGATCGTTGCCGGTCAGGATGCCGCCGAAGGACAGACGGCGGTCTATACCCTTGGCACGTCGGACATTCTGATGACCGGCGATGTCGTTGTGACTCAGGCCGCTGGCACACTGGCGGGCGATCGCGTGGCGATCAACCTGAACTCGGGCGCAGGCACGGTGACGGGACGCGTGCGAACCACGCTGCAACCGTGACCGGCGATATGACCCAGATCGAACCGGTGCTGTCCGTGACCCCCGGCGACGGCGGGTTGTCGATCCGAAACCTGCGGAAATCCTATCGCAAGCGCCCGGTGATCCGCGATGTGTCGATGGAACTGGCGCGTGGCGAAGTCGTCGCCCTGCTGGGGCCGAACGGGTCGGGCAAGACGACAACTTTCTATTGTATCGCGGGCCTGGTGACGCCGGATGGCGGGCGCGTCGCACTGGACGGCGCGGATGTGACCTATCTGCCGATGTATCGCCGCGCCCAGGCCGGGATCGGCTATTTGCCGCAGGAAATGTCGATCTTTCGCGGACTGACGGTCGAACAGAACATCATGGCCATCCTTCAGATCGCCGAACGCAAACCTCACCGTCGTCGCGAACGGCTGGAGGAGTTGCTGGGCGAATTTCATATCGAACACCTTCGCCGGGCCTCGGCGATGGCGCTGTCCGGCGGAGAACGCCGTCGGGTCGAAATCGCGCGCTGCCTCGCGGCGAATCCCCGTTATCTGCTGCTTGACGAGCCGTTCGCGGGTGTCGATCCGATTGCTGTGGGTGACATCCGCGCCCTGGTGGTCGAACTGAAATCGCGCGGCATCGGAGTGCTGATCACCGACCATAACGTCCGGGAAACGCTGGAAATCGTCGACCGGGCCTATATTCTGCACGATGGCGGCGTTCTGATGTCCGGCAGCCCGGACGAAGTCGTCCAAAACGACAATGTGCGTCGCGTCTATCTGGGCGAGGGATTCTCGCGATAAGATGCTATTGGGTCGATTGCCATGCGTTTCAAGATTGACAGACCCCCGATTAAAAGCGCCCAATCGACGAATGGAGCCCCTCTCGCTGCACCTGTTCCCCTGGCTGAAACGCCTGTGCAGACCCCGGTCGCAGATTGCGGCACGGCAGCGGACCCGTCAGGACAAGGTCGACGGGACGAGTGGCTTCGGTACTCAATACAGGAGCCATCATGCGCTATCAGATCACCGGAAAGCAGATCGACATTGGCGAAGCTTTGCAGACTCACGTGCAGACCGAACTCGGCTCGGTGATCGACAAGTATGCGCAGCGACCGACCGATGCCATAGTGGTGTTCTCCAAGTCCGCGCACGAATTCATATGCGAATCGACTGTCCATCTGTCGACTGGCCTGACCGCGCAGGCCAAGGCCAAGGCAACCGAAATCTATGCCGCCTTCGACGCCTGCGGCGAGAAGATGGACAAACAGTTGCGCCGTTATAAACGGCGTCTCAAGAACCACCATCAGGACCGGTCCCGTCCGGTTGAACTTTCGGGAGCGTCCTCCTATATCCTCGCCGCCGAAGGGTCCGAGGATGAGCCCGACTCGCTGGCCCCCGTGATCGTGGCCGAAATGCAGACAAAAATCCCGTCTCTCTCGGTTGGAGAGGCGGTCATGCAGATGGAATTGACCGGCGCGCCCGTGCTGGTGTTCAAGAATGAAAAGGGCGGTGGCGTTAACGTGGTCTATAAACGTGAAGACGGAAACGTCGGATGGATAGACCCCGCAACCAGCACCTGAATTGGTCCGAAGTGGCCGAACGAGGATGAGCAATGCAGTTAAGCGAAATCCTGGCCCCTGGGGCTGTTAAGGTATTGCCGAAAGCGTCCAGCAAAAAGCGGCTGTTCTGCGATCTGGCAGAGATTGTGCAGGATTTGCACGGGGTAGACTACAACTCCGCCTTCAGCGCCCTTCAGGAACGCGAGGCGCTCGGCACAACGGGTGTGGGCGGCGGTGTCGCCCTGCCCCACGCACGGCTGGAGGGGCTCGATCAGGTCCACGGCGTTTTCGTGCGGCTGGAAACTCCGCTCGATTTCGACGCAACGGATCGTAAGCCGGTCGATCTGATCTTTTCGCTGTTCGCGCCCGAAGGGGCGGGTGTCGCGCACCTCAAGGCTCTGGCACTGGTATCCCGGACCCTCCGGGAGGCGTCGGTCTGCGCCAAGCTGCGGGCGAATGGCGATCCTGCGATTCTCTATACCGTTTTGACGGAAGCGCAGGCGTCGGTCGCCGCCGCCTAGGCATTCTTCCAGCGCTTGAAACCGAATGCGAGGAAATCGCGACGATAAGCATCGACGCAGGCATCCTCGATCTCTTCTGTTGAAATGTCCGTCAGCAGATCCCGGTCCGGCAGGGCAAAAACCGGCGACGGCTTCTCGGCAAGTTCGGCCAGACGGTCCAGCTCCCCCTGCGCCTCGCCTTCGCGGATGATACGTTGTGCCAGAACGGTTTGCGCCTGACCGGCCAGCAGCGCCGATTGACTGGCCCATTCCCGGGCGACCGGAAGCGAGGACTGGCCGTTTAGATTGGCCTTCAAAAACTTCAGAAACCCCAGAAACGCATCTGATCCGGACCCGTCCAGATCAACCGCATGCTTATTGGTCAATATCCGGCGCAGATTGTTCGCCTGCGGTCCCTTGGCGCTTAACAGGGTGCGAAACGCATCATGGGCACGGGCGAGCGGATGCCGGACCACTGCGAAGCTGACGAAATTCTTGGTCTTGCGCATCCATGGGCGCAATTGCTTCTGCGTCATCCCCTCGGTCGGGGCCACACCATCCAGCGCCGTCAGCCAGTCCCGGACCGCATCGCCCGGTCCCCCGGGCAGAGGCAGGGCCAGCAACGGACTGTCCGCCGCCGCCATGAGCGTCGGAATGGCAGGGCCGCGCACAGGTTCGGCATTGACGGATCGCGACAGCAGGAACGGGTCCAGCGTCGCCAGATGCGCGCGCATCTGATCGGGATTCTCCAGCTTGTCCTCGACTTCACCCGGATTCTGTCGCTTCAGCTTGCCCGGCACCTCGGTCAGTCGATCACCCGACCCCAGAAACGCGGCCAATCCGTTCAGAACGTCGAGATCGCCGATATCGTCATAACCAATCCAGAACGCTCCCTGCCCCGATAGCTGCAAGTGCCGCTGGATCCGATCGCGGAACTGTCGCTGGCGTACGATCAGGGCATCGAAATCCGACGCGACGAATGTCGCCTTGGCGGACTTTGCCATCTTCGGGTTGGTCAGACGCCATTGGCCTGTTTGTGACGCAATCGCCAGCGAGACATAGCTGTCCAGAGGATTACGCGTCAGCACGACCTTGCCGATTCTCGGATCGTCAAGCAGACGATCAAGGACACGGGGGTCGTGATCGTGGAAAAATCGCAAGCCGGTCAGGCCCGGCTGGTCGACAATCCTGTCGAGCAGGGGCAGCGGGTCGCGTTCGCGGGCGGCCATGTCGATCCCGAAAAGCTCGAGTCCGTTGTGTGTTCCGATGAACGATGGGTTGAAGACCTCCCCGTGGCTCGTCACATCGGACAAGGTGTTCAGCGATTCTTCCAGGTGATTTGACCCTGTCCGCATCTCGGCAAACATGACGAATGCGTCGAACCTAGCGGACATTTTGCGATCTTTCCTGCGCGGCACGATTGATCCGGGTCGGCAGGGACCCGAAGTCGCCCACAACCTGCGGTTTTATGCCCCCGTTCCGAAGTTGTAACAGGAAGTCAGGCAGACCGGAGATGTCGCGCATCTGGGGCAGATCGGTCAGGCGGCGGGGGCCGGGGCCGGTGATTTCATCAAGAATATTCTGCAGCTTTTCGATTGGCTGTTCCACGAATTCAGCCAGAGTCCAAAGATGCACGCGCGCTGCTACGCCTGTCGCCCTCAGGGTCCGCAGAAACATTATTTCAGCTCGCTGCAATCGTGCGGCCTCGGCCTTGATTTCATCGAAGTCCATGTTCGATGTATGCAGCGGAACCACCCAGGCTCCCGAGATGATGGCCAGCGTCGCATTCGGATCGCGAGCCAGAAACGATCCGATCTGGGGGGTGTCGCCCGGACCATAGAAGAATGACTGTCGCTCACCGCGCGTGGACCACAGAAGGTTCGTCAAAAACTGTTCGGGCCTATAGTCGCGCAAGGCGGGACTGTCAGACAGGCAACCGTTCATAACGGTTTCTCCGCCGGCAAATTCAACCTGGTCCGGATGATACAGGTGGCCGTGGACGCGCCCCCCCACCCCACGGGCGAGCCAGGGTTCGAACTGGTGGAAAACCTGTTCGAACCCCGAGAATACATTGTAGCGAGCACAGCTCAGGCCGTTCTCGAAACCCGGTTCGGGAAAGCGCGCCTGACTGTACAGCCCCGGACGACCGCGGCCCCGCCGTTCGTTTGCCTTGGAGAACACCCGATCGATCTTTCCGGGATTCGGATCCGCATGGCGTTTGATCGGCCGCTCATCGTCGAGGAAGGTGGAATACAACCGTTCCGCATGGGGCCAGATCTTGCGTGCCACAAAACAGTCCGACCGCTCCAGTAACGGCTGATGATCGTCGTAGAAGACATGTGGTTTTCCCTGGACGTCGAATTTCGACAACGTCAGCGAATGGCTTTCGATATCAGCGGAATATCGCCGCGAGAGAGACTGAAAATAGCTTTCATCAGGAATCCAGACCTTGGAGAAATAGCTATCGACAGCGGGTCGGTCCGGGGCATTGAGAATCGACTCCAGCGTGCGACGGGTCAGACACCACCACTGGCTGCCCAAATGCGGCGAGATGCCGTCGGGGATGTGCCGCCGCAACCCGAACCGCCGCTGAAGCCGGACGTAGGTGTCGAAGGCACGCCGGTTCTTTCGCCACGAAAATGGAAAGCGCAGGGTGAACCGCTCCGTCTCCAGCCCATCGACTGTCCATGTAACCTGATGCGTCGTCACCGATTCGATGAAATCGGTTTCAGGGTGGGCTGCCAGATAATCCTTCAGTTGTGCCACAGGCCGCAGTGGCAGACAGGACCCTGAAGCCAGAAAGACGTGCCGCACATCCGGAAAGTTATCGAGCAGGCGCTCGGCCGCGAATTGGGTGGCCCGCACCAGAGACCATGTGCCCCATTCCACCCGCGTCCGCCGGGAAAACCGGACCAGCGGTTCGCCCTGGAACCGATCACGGAAATCCTTGAACGTGCGCGGTTTGACCTTGCCGTCGACATGGATGATGACCGGGCAATCGTTCGCCGCAAAATAGCGCGCGACCTGTTCGGCACGATCGAACGCGGTGTGCACCAGGAGAACGAACCCCAGCGTCATGCCCAGTTTCCCTTGGAAATCAGCCCGAGAATCTCGAGCTGGCGCCAATTCACATAGCGTTCGGACCACTTGCACCAGAGGTCCGCCGATACATCCAGGCCATCGGAATAGGCCCTGTATTCGTCGCCACGGCGATAATGTTCCGACCGTTTGGCTTCCTCGGCGGCGCGCTCGACGAACAGGCTTATGAACTTGGCATGCAGCAACACACCCGTCGTCTTTTCGCCGCCACTCGCATCGTATGTCAGGTTCAAGCCGCGCGGCAAAAGTGCGTGGGTGGAGCTGACATAGACGAAATCCTTGTGCCATTTAACCAGCGGCACCTTGTTGAGCGCCGGGGCCGTTTTCGGTGTCGTGGCAAAGAAGGCGCGCGCGCGGACGCCGCCCTGAATCCAGAGGTTCTCATAAGTCGAATTACGCTCGAACATGTAGTTGCCGCTGTCGAACCAGGTGGCGATTTCGAAGGGATTTTGTCCATCGGAATACGTCTGTCCGCCAATCGGCCCCTTGGGATACATATCCAGCAGCATAGCCCCGAAACTGCGTATCGAGCTGGCATCGAGCCAATCGGTCAACGCGCGCAGGGGACGGGTGTCGCAGAACGGGTAAACCAGAAATTCATCCACATCGACCGTCAGTGACCAATGGCGATGCGCATATTGCCGTTGCAGCCAGTTCAGCCAGTCGACCCCGAACGCGGACTTTGCATAACTATGGGATGTCGACCAGACCGAGACATCCGTCTGTTCGGTCAGATATTCGCGCGTCCCGTCGTCGCTTCCGTTGTCGACGAACAGAAAGTGGTCGACGCCCAGTTTGCGATAATACTCCAGAAAATACGCAAGCCGCAGACGTTCGTTGCGAACCGTCGTGAACGACAGAATCGCATCAGGCCGGATGACGTGTGTCCGGTCGCTGACGACCGAAAGCTGACGTCGGCGGCGAAGCGCGCGCACCCGCCAGTACCGGCGGCGCAATCGCATTCTGTAGGACGAAATCAGTCCCATCGCGTTGCCAGACCCCACCGTAACACATCATTATTCCCCAATTGGACTTTGACCATTGTTTCCATTGATAAATCAATCTGGGCACCTGCCGAAGATTGTCGCATGATTCTATTTCGCAACTGTTTACGCATCAATCCCACCCGCCCCTCGACAACAGACCGAGGCCTTCAAGCTGTTGCCAGCCATGATATCGCGTCGAAGCTTCAGTCCAGAGAACTGGGCCCGAGGCCAGAGCGTCATAGTACTCGTCATAGAGGTTTGAATTTTCAAAGTGTTGGCGACGTGACATTTCTTCGACGGATTTTGACAGAATTGTCGGCAGAAACTTGGTGTGCAGCAGGATACCCGTCGGAGCTTCGCCCCCCTGCGTGTCGTAGACATGATTCAGATATCGCGGCAGCAACGAATGCGTAGAGCTGACATAGGCATATCGTCGATTCCATCGCACCAGCGGCACTTTGGACAAGGTCGGTGCGCGGCGCGGATCGGCGCGAAAGAACGCGCGCGCACGCGGCCCGCCCTGTACCCACAGGTTCTGGAGTTTGGGCTGGCGGATGATGACGTAATTGCCGGCGTCGAAGTATGGAATGCCCGCGATAGGGTCTTTTTCAGGGTCCGACGCACCCGATCCCAGTGCCCCGCGCGGATACATGTCCAGCATCATCGCGCCCATCGTCGGCCGCCTGGTCACGTCCAGCCAATCCGTCAATGCGCGCAGATTTCGACGATCATGATGGGCGTAAACGAACAATTCATCCGCATCCAGCGTCAGGCACCAGTGGCCGTGCCCGTATCGTGCAAGCAGCACGGTCAGCCAATCGACGCCGAAGCGTGACGCCTTGTATCCATGCGGCGTGGTCCAGGTCGACACATCGGGCTGATCGGCCAGCCACTCTGCCGTCCCGTCGTCGCTGTCATTGTCGACGATCAGAAAGTGATCGATACCAAGCGCGCGGTGGTGTTGCACAAAATACGGCAGGCGGTCCATTTCGTTCCGCACCGTCGCGAAGCAAAGGATTGCGCCTGCCGCAATATCGTCGGTGCGATCACGCAGCGGTGTCAGTTGCCGTCGCTTCGCAAACGACCGAAGCAACAGCCGCCGACGTCTCCAGCGCAGCTTGTAGGCCAGCCAGAGGTCAGCAGGACGCGACATGCCAGGTTAAGTTCCGCTCAGGCTCAGATCGGACAGGAAGGCGGAAAGCTCATCCCGCAGGTCGGGCCGGGCCAGCCCGAAGGCGACCGTTGCCTGCAAAAACCCGGCCTTGGATCCGCAGTCATATCGCTGCCCTTCGAAGCGAAACCCATAGACGCCGTCGCCGTCGATCTCTCGGGCGATGGCATCGGTCAGCTGTATCTCGCCACCCGCACCGGCACCCAGCCCGGTCAGGTGCTTCATCACGTTCGGACTGAGGATATAGCGCCCGATCACGGCCAGGTTCGACGGTGCGGTCCCGGCTTCGGGCTTTTCCACCATACCGCGCACCCTGGAGGTTTGACTATCCGTGCTATCCACATCCAGGATACCGTAGGATGAGGTACGGTCCGGCGCGACCTCCATTGCGGCGACCATGCTGCCGCCGGTTTCGGCATAAGCCTCGATCATCTGGGCAAGACACGACGTTTCGGCGGCGATCACATCGTCGGGCAGGATCACGGCGAAGGGTTCATTGTGGATCATACGGCGCGCGCAGGCCACGGCATGGCCCAGCCCTTTTGCGCGGTGCTGCCGAATATAGGCGATTTGCCCCGAATCCATCGTCGTGCGCTTCAATTCTTCCAGGAGATCCAGCTTTTTCTTCTTGCGAAGTTCCTGCTCCAGGATGGGACTGTCGTCGAAATAGTCCTCCAGCGCCGACTTGCCGCGCGATGTCACGAAGATAAACTCCTTGATGCCGGCCGCACGCGCTTCGTCGATCGCATATTGGATCAGGGGCCGATCCACGAGCGTCATGATTTCCTTCGGAACCGATTTCGTAGCCGGCAGGAATCTCGTTCCCAGGCCTGCGACCGGGAAGATTGCCTTAGTGACTGTCCGCTTCATTTGACCACTCTCTCAAGTTCAGAATTCCTTATCGCGTGACACAGAAATATGCTGGATGCCTGACAATCAATGCTTTTTGAGATCGACCCCCGGAGCGAGCGCGATGAAGAACGGATTCTCATAGCCCGGCTTGCCATATGTCAGCGGTGTGTGATCGTCAAAACGCACCACCTGACCGCCCGCACCTGACAGCACGGCATGCCCTGCTGCGGTATCCCATTCCATCGTTCGACCCAGTCGCGGATACAGGTCCGCTTCGCCCGTGGCGACCAGGCAGAACTTGAGGGATGAACCTGCGGATTTCAGATCCGAGACCGCATATTTGCCGATGTAATCATCTGTTGCCTGATCGCGATGCGACTTGCTGGCCACGACCGAAAGGGCCGAATTATCCGCTTTAGAGACTGAAATAGGGGTGCAAATGCCGATCTTGTCCTGATTGAAAGGGCCCGTTTCCTCGACTGCCGTGCCATCGGCCTGGGTCCAGAACAAGCGGTCGCGGGCAGGGGCGTAGACCACCCCCCGGACCGGCGTGCCATCTTCGACCCAAGCGATATTGACGGTGAAATCGCCACGACGTTTCACGAACTCTTTCGTGCCATCCAGAGGATCAACGATGAAAAAGTTTCCAGCTTCCAGATCATGGGTCGCCGACTGTTCTTCGGTGATTAACGCAGCATGGGGGAAAGCCGCCTGCAGGCCAGCGGAAATCAGCGTGTCAGCGGCTTCATCGGCTTCGGTTACCGGACTTTCGTCTGATTTTGAACGCACTTCGAATTTTGGGTCAGCATAGATTTCCATGATGCGGTCACCTGCCTGCAACGCAAGTTTGCGAAGCGTTAACATCATTTTGTCGAATTCCATGCCTAGATCCCCCTGGAAACGCTGTCGCTGACACGGCAGGCTTATGGTAAGGTCCCGGCAAGGGGCAAGCGCAGGCAGGAAGCGTCAATGTTCAAGATCGAACGCCGGGATACGATGACGACTCGTGCGTTTACCCTGGCAGAGTTGATTTTTCATGCCACGGTCCGGCAGATCCGAAAGGGCCATTCCAGTGGCCTTCAGGCGCTGTTCATGAGCATTCTGCAATCGGTGATCTTCATCGCCGCCTTCGTCGTGATGTTCAGCGTTCTCGGACTGCGCGGCAATGCCATCCGGGGCGACTTCATTCTTTACATCATGACAGGCGTCTTTCTGTTCATGACCCACATCAAGGCGATGGGCGCCGTCGTCGGGGCCGAGGGCCCGGCTTCGCCAATGATGAAACATGCGCCGATGAACACAGTGATATCGATCACAGCAGCGGCCTTGGGGTCGCTTTATGTGCAATCGCTGTCAATGTTCCTGATCCTGTTCGGTGTCCACGTTGCCTGGAACCCGATTGTCATTGAAAATTTTGGCGGCGCGGCAATGATGTTCCTGTTGGCATGGTTTGTCGGGGTGGCCATCGGCATGGTCCTGCTCGCCTTGAAGCCCTGGGCGCCGAACTTCGTCCAGGTCGTCAATTCTATCTACAGCAGGGTGAACATGATCGCCTCGGGCAAGATGTTCGTAGCCAACATGCTGCCGGCCAAGATGTTGGCGTTCTTCGACTGGAACCCGCTGTTCCACGCCATCGATCAGTCGCGGGGATACACATTTATCAATTACAATCCGCATTACACCAGCTGGCAGTATCCTCTGAAGGTCGGTTTGGTTCTTCTGGTGATCGGCCTGATGGGTGAATTCTATACCCGCCGTCATGCGTCCCTGTCCTGGTTCGCAGGGAAATGAGGGGTTATGCTGCCGATCCTGTTCGGGGTGCTGGCTGGTTTTCAGGTCAACCCCGTGCAGGCAACGCAGGACGTCTGGCCCGCCTGTTCGACGTGGCGGCAGACGATGTGCTGAACCTGCGAAACCGGCTGTCCCTTGACGCAGTCTTCGGCGAGCAGGTCCTGTCGGGATGCTGCACGCTCGCGCCGTAAGATAGTTATCTCGAAGGCACACTTGTCTCGTCACTCACCACCCGCAGCGTCAGATTGATTCGTCCTGGCGCGTCCAACAAGGTCGATGTTCCCGGCGCGACCCGGTCCACCCCATGATGCAGCAACCGCGCCGCTCCATTGAGAACCAACACATCGCCGGACCGCAGCCAGAGCGATTCGGTCTTGCCGCCGCGTTCGACATTGCCGATGCGAAACAGCGCGTCGTCACCCAGCGAGATCGATACGACCGGCTGGTTGAAATCGCCTTCGTCCCGATCCTGATGCATACCCATCCGCGCATCGGGGCCATACCAGTTGACCAGACAACTTTCCGGCGGACGTGCACCGGGCACCACAGCATCCCATACCGCGCGCACGCTGCCGGGAATTGGGGGCCATGGCACCCCCGAGGAATGCCGTGCCTCGTACCGATAGCCCCGCCGATCTGTCACCCATCCCAACAAACCGGCCGAGGTCATGCGGACCGATAATGGCTGGCCCCGTCGTGTCACAGGCACCACGAATGGGGCGGCACGAGCAATCGCGCGTACGTCTGCGACCATCGCCGCCTGCGCCACCGCATCCAGAAAGCCATCGAAAACCTGTACGCCCCGAACGTCGCGTCGCGGGTGGCTGTCTGATGTTTCCGTCAAATTCGCCCCCTTCACATCCTTGCGAGCGTAAAACCCCCTCCTTATATACCCCCTGATCCGCGGGCGGGCAGTTTCCGACCGCAACGATTTTAACCTGGGATTAGGGCTGGGGCGCCTGAGAGGGCTCCGGTTCGAGCAAATCGCCAAGAGAGGACTATTCGAAATGGCAAAAGTCATCGGTATCGACCTCGGGACCACCAACTCCTGCGTCGCCATCATGGACGGGTCGCAACCCCGTGTGATCGAAAACGCGGAAGGGGCCCGCACTACGCCGTCCATCGTCGGCTATACGGAAAACGAGCGTCTGGTGGGCCAGCCCGCCAAACGTCAGGCCGTCACCAACCCTGAAAATACCATCTTCGGCATCAAGCGTCTGATCGGTCGCCGGTTCGACGATGAGCATCTGAACAAAGACAAGAAGAACCTGCCGTTTAACGTCGTCTCCAGCAATGGTGACGCCTGGGTCGAAGTGCGCGGTGAAAAGTATTCCCCCGCTCAGGTCAGCGCGCTGATCCTTCAGAAGATGAAGGAAACGGCCGAATCGTATCTGGGCGAAGACGTCACGCAGGCCGTCATCACGGTTCCCGCGTATTTCAACGACGCCCAGCGTCAGGCCACCAAGGACGCGGGCAAGATCGCCGGTCTGGAAGTGCTGCGTATCATCAACGAGCCGACGGCGGCCGCGCTGGCCTATGGTCTCGACAAGAAAGAAACGCGCACCATTGCGGTTTATGACCTTGGCGGCGGTACGTTCGACGTAACCATTCTGGAAATCGATGACGGCCTGTTCGAGGTCAAGTCGACCAACGGCGACACCTTCCTGGGTGGCGAAGATTTCGACATGCGGATCGTGAATTACCTCGCCGAGGAGTTCAAGAAAGAGCATGGCACCGACCTGACACAGGACAAGATGGCCCTTCAGCGCCTGAAAGAGGCGGCGGAGAAGGCCAAGATCGAGTTGTCTTCGGCCAATCAGACCGAGATCAACCAGCCCTTCATCTCGATGGGATCCAATGGTCAGCCGCTGCACATGGTCATGAAGCTGACCCGTGCCAAGCTGGAATCGTTGGTCAGCGATCTGATCAAGGCGTCGATCAAACCCTGCAAGGATGCGCTCAAAGACGCGGGCCTGTCCACGTCGGATATCGACGAAGTCGTTCTGGTCGGCGGTATGACCCGCATGCCCAAAGTTGTTGAAGAGGTCACCAAGTTCTTCGGGAAAGAGCCGCATAAAGGCGTGAACCCCGATGAAGTCGTGGCTCTGGGTGCCGCCATTCAGGCCGGTGTCTTGCAAGGCGACGTCAAGGATGTGGTCCTGCTGGACGTGACTCCGCTGAGCTTGGGGATCGAGACTCTGGGTGGTGTGTTCACTCGTCTGATCGACCGCAACACGACGATCCCGACCAAGAAATCCCAGGTCTTCTCGACCGCCGAGGATAATCAGAACGCTGTCACAATCCGGGTCTTCCAGGGTGAGCGCGAGATGGCGTCCGACAACAAGATGCTCGGAAACTTCAACCTCGACGATATCCCGCCCGCCCCGCGCGGCCTGCCGCAGATCGAAGTGACTTTCGATATCGATGCCAACGGCATCGTGTCGGTCAGCGCCAAGGACAAGGGCACCGGCCGCGAGCAGCACATTACAATCCAGGCGTCGGGCGGTCTGTCGGATGAAGACATCGAACAGATGGTCAAGGATGCTGAGGCGAATGCCGAAGCAGACAAGGGACGTCGTGAGTTGGTCGAAGCCCGGAACCAGGCCGAAAGCCTGATCCATTCGACCAAGAAGTCCTTGGAAGAGCATGGCGACAAGGTCGATCCGTCCACCGTCGAAGCGATCGAGCTAGCCGTCACTTCGCTGGAAGAGTCGATGGACTCGGAGGATGCCGGCAAGATCAAATCCGGTATCCAGAACGTATCCGAAGCCGCGATGCGTCTGGGCGAGGCGATCTACAAAGCCTCGGCTGCTGCCGAAGAAGGGGATGAAGCCGCACCGGCCGATGGTCCCCGCGACGAGAGCGAGGATGAGATCCTGGATGCCGATTTCGAGGACCTCGACGATGAGAAGCGGGCCTGATCGTCTTTTGAATGACAGACAAGGCCGGCCCCAAGCGGGCCGGTCTTTTCGTTGGAGACCTGAGTAATGGCGAAACGTGACTACTACGAGACGCTCGGCGTGTCGAAGGGGGCCGGGCCGGACGAAATCAAAAAGGGGTTCCGGGCCAAGGCCAAGGAACTGCACCCGGACCGCAATTCCGACAACCCGAACGCCGAAGCGCAGTTCAAGGAAGCGAACGAAGCCTACGACGTCCTAAAGGACCCCGAAAAAAAGGCTGCCTATGATCGCTTTGGTCATGCCGCATTTGAGGGCGGCATGGGCGGTGGTGGCCATGGTGGACCGCGTCGCGGACCTGCGGGGGCCCAGCAAGGAGACTTTGCCAGCGCGTTCTCGGACGTGTTCGAAGACCTGTTCGGCGACTTCATGGGTGGCCAGCCCGGTCGCGGTGGTGGTGGTCGGGCGCGTGCGACCCGTGGCTCGGATCTGCGATACAACATGCGGATTTCGTTGGAGGAAGCCTTCGCCGGACAGCAAAAGACAATTACCGTTCCGACCGCCGTGCAGTGTTCCACCTGTAACGGCAAGGGCACCGAAGGCGCATCCGAACCCGCGACCTGTCCGACCTGTTCGGGCATGGGCAAGGTGCGTGCCCAGCAGGGTTTCTTCACTGTCGAGCGCGCCTGCCCGACCTGTTCGGGCGCGGGCCAGATCATCAAGAACCCGTGCAAGGTCTGCGGCGGCGGTGGACGCGTTGAAAAAGAACGGCAGTTGTCGGTGAACATCCCCGCCGGCGTCGAAACCGGCACCCGTATTCGCTTGTCCGGCGAGGGCGAGGCGGGGTTGCGCGGCGGGCCAACCGGCGATCTGTATATCTTCATCGACGTAGCCGATCATCCGATTTTTCAGCGCGACGGTGTGAACCTCTATTGTACGGTCCCGGTCTCGATGACCGCCGCGGCCCTTGGGGGCGAAGTAGAGGTGCCGACCATCGATGGCGGACGCAGCCGGGTTAAGGTGCCAGCCGGGTCGCAGACCGGGCGACAGATGCGCCTTCGGAGCAAGGGGATGCCCGCGTTGCGGGGCGGCGGCTCGGGTGACATGATGATAGAACTGGCCATCGAGACGCCGGTCAACCTGACGTCCCGCCAGAAGGAACTGTTGAAGGAGTTTGACAAGATCGACGCCGACAACAATCCGCAAGGCGACAGCTTTTTCCGAAAGGTCAAAGGCTTCTGGGATGGAATGACGCAGTAGCGCCATCGAATATGATACGGCGAAGGGCACCCTTGGAACAGGGTGCCCTTCTTCTTTGATATTCTAGGTGATCGAAGCCTCGCGGAAGAACCGCACCATCTCCGCCGTTGCATCGGGTCCGGCGGGGTCGGCATAGCTGCCGGAGTGGTGACCGCCCGACCACGCATGACCCAACCCCTCAACCTGCCATAACTCGGTCGCCAGGGTTTGACCGCGTTTGGCTGCGCGCGAGACGGTGACACGGCGCCCGTTCGCAGTGACCTCGCTGCGGTCGGCATCGGTCATATCCGGCGGCAGGAAAGAAGCACCATTGACAGGTGCGACGGTGCTGTCTGCCGTACCATGGAAGACGATGGCGGGAACGGCCAGTGGCAGCACGGCATCGCCCCCGGATCGCATCGCACCGAAAGCCGACATCACGTCCTGCGCAGACCCGACCGGCAAACCGGAGTGGATGCCAACCGAAGCGAAGACTTCGGGATAATGCGCACCCAGAATGGCGGCCATCGCGCCCCCGGCTGACAATCCGGCAACGTGAACCTTGCGGGTTCCACCGATCCGGGCAAGCACGTCGCCGACGACCGACACGATCGCCGCAGCCTCTCCGGCACGACCCTGATGATACGGCTCGAACCAGTTCCAGCAGCCATTGGCGTTCGCAGCGCGCGATTGCTCGGGCCAGATGACGTGCGCACCAATGGCTTCGGCGGCGGCATTCATCCGGGTACCTGCGGCAAAATCTTCGGGTGTCTGGGTGCAGCCGTGCAGCATGACGATCAGTGGCGCGTCGTCGGATGGAGTGGATGGCGAAAAGAGACGGTAAGGAAGCAGTCCTGTTTCGCGGACCATGCCAGTATCGGCTACGACCCGTCTGGGTCGTACCGCCTTGCCGCGCTTTGGCTTCGGAGACGGGGCACCATCAGGCAGTGCGCGTGACACGGGGGTGACATCCCGCATCGGCATCTCTTCCTGAAACGTTCCGGTCGGGGAACCGCGAAGAAGAGATTGGATCTTGTCCGTAGCGTCCCCGAGACGGCCAGTACGAACTAGGTCCAGTATAGTTTTCATCTCTGCCATCGAAGCCTCCTGACAGGTGTTTGTCTTTGCAGACGTCCCTGCCAAAAAATATGCCGCAATGCAGCATTATCAAGTGCAGGTGCAGCATAATACTTATGAACACCGGTCATCCGCCTACTCGACAGGCAGCCAGCAATGCCATGTTCAGAATATCCGACGAAGTGGAGCCGGTGGATGCGATCTGGACCGGACGGTCAATTCCGGTCAGGATCGGCCCGATGACCGTCGCTCCCGCCATTTCCTGCATCAGCTTGACGGAAATCGACGCCGAATGGCGTGCCGGAACCACCAGGACGTTTGCCGGTCCGGTGAGACGCGAAAATGGATAGTTGGCCGCGACTTCGGCGTTCAGGGCGACATCGACAGTCATTTCGCCCTCAAACTCGAAATCGACCCCACGCGCTTCCAGAACAGCAGGCGCGCGGTTCATTTTTTCTGCGCGCTCGCTAACTGGGTATCCGAAAGTAGAAAAACTGACGAAGGCCACGCGCGGTTCCATTCCAAGCCCACGAGAAACGCGCGCGCCCGCCTCGGCGATCGTGGCGAGGTCTTCAGGCTCGGGCCATTCATGGACAAGCGTATCGCCGATCAGAACGATCCTGCCCCGATGCAGCAGAGCGGTGATGCCAACCGCCTGAGGGTTGTTCTGAATATCGAACACATGATCCAGAAGGCGAATTGCATGCGCCGATTTTCGGGTTGCGCCGGTGACCAGTCCGTCACCATGCTCGTGCGCCAACATCAAAGCCGCAAAGACATGGCGATCCCTGCTGGCCAGACGATGAATATCCTGCGCATCGAAGCCTTGGCGCTGCAGACGTTTATAGAGGTATGTCTTGTATTGATCGAGGTGGCGGGTATTGGCCGCATTGATTACCTCCAGCTCGCGAACGGCATCTCCTAGGCCCGCCGTCTCCAGCTTGGCCCGCACATCCTCGTCGCGTCCGACGATCAAAGCCTTGCCATATCCGTTGCGTTGATAGGCGACGGCGGCGCGCAGCACTCGGGGGTCGTCGCCCTCGGCAAAGATCATCCGGGCCTGAGCTTGGCGCGCACGGGCGGAAATACCCTGAACGATAGTCGCTGTCGGGTCCATCCGTGCGGCCAGATCGTGGGTATACCGCTCCATATCGACAATCGGACGCCGTGCGACGCCGGTGTCCATGCCAGCGCGCGCAACGGCGGGCGGGATCACATGGATCAATCGCGGATCGAAGGGCGTGGGGATGATATAGTCTCTGCCAAAGGACAATTTACGCCCATAGGCCATCGCAACCTCATCCGGAACGTCTTCACGGGCCAGGGCTGCCAGCGCCTCCGCGCATGCGATCTTCATCTCATCGTTGATGGCGCGGGCGTGGATGTCCAAGGCACCCCGGAACAGATAGGGAAAGCCCAGTACATTGTTGACCTGGTTGGGGTAATCGCTGCGTCCTGTCGCCACGATGGCGTCGGGGCGGACGGCATGTGCCTCTTCGGGCGTGATCTCGGGGTGGGGGTTCGCCATTGCGAAAATCACAGGGTTTTCCGCCATGTCAGAGACCATTTCAGGTGTAACCGCACCTTTGGCCGAAACGCCCAGAAATACATCTGCGCCTTTCATCGCCTGATCCAGCGTGCGTAAGTCGGTCTTGATCGCATGCGCCGACTTCCACTGGTTCATTCCTTCGGTCCGGCCCTGCCAGATCACACCTTTGGTGTCGCACATTACGCAATTCTCATGTCGCGCACCCATCGTCTTGAGCAGCTCCAGGCAGGCGATTCCTGCCGCACCGGCCCCGTTCAGGACAATCTTGACGTCTTCGATTTTCTTGCCGGAAATGTGCAACGCGTTGATCAACCCGGCGGCGCAGATCACGGCGGTGCCATGTTGATCGTCGTGGAAGACGGGAATATCCATCGCCTCTTTCAGCTGGCTTTCGATCATGAAGCATTCGGGCGCTTTGATGTCCTCGAGGTTGATGCCGCCGAACGACGGGCCCATCAGCTTGACGGCGGCCACGAAGGCGTCGACGTCTTCGGTATCGAGTTCGATATCGATCGAGTTCACGTCGGCGAAGCGTTTGAACAGCACCGCCTTGCCTTCCATTACCGGTTTCGACGCCAGCGCGCCCAGATTGCCCAGTCCCAGCACGGCAGTGCCGTTGGAAATCACCGCCACCAGATTGCCCTTTGTGGTGTAATCGTAGGCCAAACTCGGGCTTTTCGCGATTGCTTCACAGGGGACGGCGACGCCGGGGGAATAAGCCAGCGACAGATCGCGTTGCGTCGCCATCGCGGTGGATGCATTGATCTCGATCTTTCCCGGTCTGGGATCAAGATGGTAGGCAAGCGCCTCCTCATCGGTGATTTTTGTGCGCCCGGTCATGATGTTCCTCCCCATGGTTCAGATGGTGTAGCGGAGGTCGGCGCAGGGAGATAGGTTGCCTGGACGACCAAGGGGGCCTTCATGTCAGTCACGCCGATGATGGCGCAATATCTCGCGATCAAGGCAGAAGCGCCCGAGGCGTTACTGTTCTATCGTATGGGCGATTTCTACGAACTTTTCTTCGATGACGCAGTCGCCGCGTCCGCCGCACTCGATATTGCACTGACCAAGCGCGGGCAACATCTGGGGCAGGACATCGCGATGTGCGGCGTACCCGTCCATTCCGCCGAAAATTATCTGATGACACTGATCAGAAAGAGTTTTCGCGTGGCGGTTGCTGAACAGCTCGAATCACCGGAAGACGCCAAAAAGCGTGGGTACAAGTCGATCGTCGCGCGCGGCATCGTGCGGCTTGTCACACCCGGAACGTTAACCGAAGACACACTGCTGGACGCGCGGGCCCATAACTACCTTGCCGCTTGGTGCGAAGTGCGGGGTAAAGGGGCGCTGGCCTGGGCCGATATCTCCACGGGCGCGTTCCATGTCGCGGGGTGTCCGCGCGTGCGGTTAGGGCCGGATCTGGCGCGGCTGGGTGTTGCTGAGGTGGTGCTGGGCGAAAACTCGGGCGTCGAAGGCATAGTCGAGGAGCAGGGTGCCGCCGTCACACCGCTGGGGCGCAGCGCATTCGACTCAGGTTCGGCTGAAGGGCGATTGAAAGCCTTGTTTGACGTGGGATCACTGGATGCCTTCGGGACGTTCAGCCGGGCGGAGCTTGGCGCGATGGGTGCGCTCGTCGAATATGTCGAGCTCACGCAGCGCGGCAAACTGCCGTTGATGCGCCCGCCGCGCCGCGAAGCCACGTCCGAATTGATGGCCATTGATGGTGCCACCCGACGCAACCTGGAGTTGACGCGCGGGGCAGGCGGAGGACGAGACGGATCGCTTCTCTGGGCTATCGACCGGACGGTGACTGCGGGCGGCGGGCGTTTGCTGGAACGGCGCCTATCCGCACCTTCAACGGTCGAGGCGGTTATAAAGGCGCGGTTGGACGCGGTGAGCTGGGCGGTCACGAATGACACCATGGGAAACGATATCCGTAGCCGCTTGCGACATGCGCCAGACATGGATCGCGCCCTGTCGCGACTGTCTCTGGATCGAGGCGGGCCGCGCGATCTGGCGGCCGTTCGCTGTGGTTTGGAGGCCGGGGAAGCGTTGTTTTCCTATTTATCAGAGACTGATTTGCCACTCGATATTTCGGACATGATTGGGCAGGACGCACTGCTATCCCTGCTGAGTGCCGCGCTGGCCACCGAACCGCCGCTGCTTTTGCGTGACGGCGGCGTAATCGCCCCCGGATATGACGCCGATCTGGACGAAGCCCGGAAGCTGCGCGACGAAGGGCGCGGTGTCATTGCCGCCTTGCAGGCGGAGTATGCCAAAGCGACCGGGATCACCTCGCTCAAGGTCAAACATAATAATGTACTGGGGTATTTCATCGAAACGACTGCGACGCATGCCGACAAGATACGCGCCGACGAGCGGTTTATCCATAGACAGACGACGGCCAATCAGGTGCGGTTCACGACCGTCGAATTGTCCGAGTTAGAGACTAAAATTCTGAATGCGGGCGGGCGGGCACAAAGCATAGAGGACCGCATCTTCGCCGAATTGTGTGCGCGTGTTCTAACTGCATCCAACGCGATTTTCGGAGTTGCCCGTACATTGGCCGAACTGGACGTCGCAACCGCTTTGGCCGATCTGGCGCGGGGCGAAGGCTGGACACGCCCGAGGGTCGATAGCAGCCAAGCCTTCGATATCGATGCTGGTCGCCACCCTGTGGTGGAACGCGCCCTCAAACGCGATGGCGCACCGTTCGTAGCCAATGACACACGCCTGACCGCCGAGAACGGCGCAGCAATCCGCCTGCTCACCGGACCGAACATGGCAGGCAAGTCGACGTGGCTGCGGCAGAATGCCCTGATCGCAGTGCTGTCCCAGATGGGTAGTTTCGTGCCCGCAGACGCAGCACATATCGGTATCGTCAGCCAATTGTTCAGTCGTGTCGGCGCGTCTGACGATTTGGCGCGGGGGCGCTCCACGTTCATGGTCGAGATGGTCGAAACGGCGGCGATCTTGAATCAGGCCGACGAACGCAGCTTCGTCATTCTGGATGAAATCGGACGCGGAACTGCCACGTATGATGGCCTGTCCATTGCCTGGGCCACCATGGAGCACCTGCACGACGTGAATCGCTGCCGCGCCTTGTTTGCCACGCATTACCACGAGATGACGGCGTTGTCGGGCAAGCTGTCGGGGGTTGAGAATGCCACCGTCGCGGTGCGCGAATGGGACGGCGAAGTGATTTTTCTGCACGAAGTGCGGGACGGGGCCGCGGACCGGTCTTATGGTGTGCAGGTCGCGAAGCTGGCGGGCCTTCCAGAAGCAGTCGTTGCCCGCGCACGCGACGTGTTGCAGGCACTGGAGGAGGGGGAGCGGGCAGGGGGAGCGAATCCCCGTGCGTTGATTGATGATCTGCCGCTCTTTTCCGCGACACCTGCCTTCGCACCCGCACCGAAAGCGAAAAGCGCGGCCGAGGACCGGCTGCGCGATGTACTTCCAGACGAGCTGACGCCGAAAGAGGCGCTCGATCTTCTGTATGAGCTGAAACGACTGGCCGACGGCTGACCTATACCGGGGTGGATGACACTCCGACCTGCGCTGGCCTGAGCAGGCGATCATGTAGCATGAACCCCTCGGCGGCGATCTGAATGATCTCGCCGGCCTTGGTGCCGGGCAGGGGTGCCTCGAACATCGCCTGATGGATTTGCGGGTCGAACTTGTCGCCCACTTCGGGAGCAATCAGGGTAACGCCGTGCTTGTTGAACACATTCAATACTTCTTTCAGCGTCAGTTTCACGCCTTCGATCACACCATCCTCCGCTTCTCCGGCGGCATCCAATGCGCGACGCAGATTGTCGTAGATCGGCAGCATGTCCCGTGCCAGACGGGAGGAGCCGTATTGTTCGGCCTCGACCTTGTCGCGGGCGGCACGCTTGCGCACGTTTTCGGCCTCGGCCAGCGCACGCATCAGTCGATCGTGTATTTCGTCCCGTTCTGCAACAATAGCCTCGACCGTGGCGCGACCCGATTTGGGCGCAGCCTCCGGCTCTTCCTCCATTGCGGCATCGAGATCGAACTCCTCTTCCATCATTTCGGGATCGTCGAGGAACGCGTCTTCCTTCGGCTCGGCCATTCTTAAACCTCTTGCGAGTTATCGTTTGGGACCGGACAACATGCGTCCGACCAACTGTGCTGTGTAGTCCACGATCGGAACGATCCGACCGTAATTCAGGCGGGTTGGGCCGATCACGCCGACCGCGCCCACGATTTTGCGATCCGCGTTCATATAGGGTGAAACAACCAGAGATGAACCGGAAAGTGAGAAGAGTTTGTTCTCAGACCCGATGAAAATGCGCACACCTTCGCCATCTTCCGTCAAAGACAGAAATTCAGTGATGTCGCGCTTGCGCTCAAGATCGTCGAACAGGGTACGAATACGTTCCAACTGCTCGTCATCGCCGCCGTGTTCCAGCAGATGCGACCGACCCCGCACGATCAGACGTTCCGATCGCTCGCCCTCATTCTCCCAGGCAGCCAGGCCCTTTTCAATCAGGTCGTGTGCCAACACATCGATTTCACGGCGCCGCTCGTTGACTTCCCGCTGCATCAGGTTTTGCAGATCGGAAATCGTGCGCCCCTCGATCAGGGCGTTCAAAAGATTCGCTGCCTCGCGTATCGAACTGGGCGTCTGCCCGGCGGGCGGCACAAAAATGCGGTTCTCGACGTGTCCATCCGCAAAGACCAGCACAACCAGTGCACGGTCGGGAGCAAGTGAGACGAACTCGATATGCTTGATCGGAGCTTCGCGCTTGGGGGCCAGAACCAGCGATGCGCCTTTGGTGATACCCGACAGCGCGCTTCCAACACGGTCCATCATCGCGGTCACGTCGTCTTCTGAGGTCCCGACACTCGCTTCGATCCGGTCGCGGTCGTCATCACCCAGATGCGCCTCCAACAGGCCATCGACGAACATCCGAAGACCCGCCTGGGTAGGAATGCGACCGGCGCTGATGTGCGGGGCCTGCAACAGTCCCAGAATTTCCAGATCCTGCATGACATTGCGGATCGTGGCGGCAGAAACCTGCTCGCTCATCGCACGGGTCAGGGTGCGGCTGCCAACCGGGTCGCCGGTGCCCAGATAGCCCTCGACGACGCGGCGGAATACTTCGCGTGATCGGTCGTTCATTTCAGACAGGGTCTGGGCGTTGGAATTCATGGCGCTTTCTTTGAAGGGGCGTCCGGGATGTATGCAACCCTAGGCCCATGGTCAATCGCAGGGTTGCACCTGTTCCGAGGCAGAGGCATGTCGGACGCAACCCAGATCAGGAGAAATATGATGCGACCCTCGGGACGAGCCCTCGATCAGATGCGAGATATTTTCATCGACACGGACGTCACCATGCACGCCGAGGGGTCTTGCATGATCCGTTGCGGCAACACGCATGTGCTGTGCACGGCGTCACTGGAAGAACGCGTACCGCCCTTCCTGCGCAATACCGGGCAGGGCTGGGTGACTGCAGAATACGGCATGCTGCCCCGAGCCACTACAACTCGGATGCGGCGTGAGGCCACAACAGGCAAGCAATCGGGGCGGACGCAGGAAATTCAGCGTCTGATCGGGCGGTCACTGCGTGCTGGAATTGACCGGAATGCCCTTGGCGAGAGACAGATCACCATTGATTGCGACGTCATACAGGCCGATGGCGGGACAAGGTGTGCGGCGATCACCGGCGGATGGGTCGCCCTGCGTCTGGCGATCAACAAGCTTATGAAAGCCGGCGATATCGTCACCGATCCGATCATCGATCACGTCGCCGCCGTCAGCTGCGGCATCTATGCCGGCCAATCGATTCTGGACCTCGACTACCCTGAGGATTCCGAAGCCGGAACAGATGGCAATTTTGTCATGACCGGCGACGGTCAGATGATCGAACTGCAGGCCAGTGCCGAGGGCGCAACCTTCAGCAAGGATCAGTTTGGCGAACTGATGGCCCTTGCCGACAAGGGTGTGGCCGAATTGGTTGCCGCGCAGAAAGCCGCCACTGCGTGAGACGGTTCGAAGGCAATGAACTTCTGATTGCGACTCACAACGCAGGCAAACTGGCGGAGTTTCAGACGCTGTTGGCCCCGTTGGGCATCGCCTGTCGATCGAACACAGATTTCAACCTGCCAGAGCCGGAGGAGACCGAGGAAACTTTCGTCGGCAATGCGCGCATAAAGGCGAAGGCCGCCGTCGATGCGACCGGCCTGCCCGCATTGGCAGACGATTCGGGGATCGAGATCGCCGCACTGGGCGGTGCTCCGGGCGTACGTACTGCCGATTGGGCCGAAACCGGGTCTGGTCGCGATTTCAAGCTGGCCATGACCCGTGCCTGGACAGAATTGGAAGCGAAAGCCGCGCCCGAGCCGCGCAACGCCCGGTTTTGCGCCACGCTCTTGTTGATGTGGCCAGATGGGCATGAGGAAGTCTTCGAAGGCCACCTGAACGGGCGAATTGTCTGGCCGATGCGCGGCGCGGAAGGCCATGGTTACGACCCGATCTTTTTGCCCGATGGACTCGATCAGACTCTGGGCGAGATGTCGGCCGAAAAGAAGAATACCATCAGCCACCGGGCTGTCGCCTTGCGCAAGATGGCGGGCTGTTTCAGGGGCACCACAGCTGGATCGCTGGACGAATGACCGAAAACTGGCAAAGGGCCGGGTTCGGTCTTTATATCCATTGGCCATTCTGCGCGGCGAAGTGCCCCTATTGCGACTTTAACAGCCATGTCACGACCATGGTTGACCAGGTAAGGTGGTGCAACGCGCTGCTCCGGGATCTGGCCCACTGGGCCGGTAAAACGGAAGGCCGCGTCCTGACCTCGATTTTCTTCGGTGGTGGAACGCCCTCAATGATGCCGCCCGATACAGTCGCCGCCCTGATCGACGCTGCGCGGCGACATTGGACCCCTGCGAACGATCTGGAAATCACGCTGGAGGCGAACCCCACATCTGTCGATGCCGCGCGGTTTGCGGGTTATGTGGATGGAGGTGTAAATCGCTTTTCTGTCGGGCTTCAGGCCTTGAACGACGATGACCTGCGCGCTCTGGGCCGCCTCCATACTGTAGCCGAGGGACGGCGCGCCTTCGACATTGCCCGCGACCTGACCGACCGCGTGTCCTTCGACCTGATCTATGCGCGGCAAGGTCAGGCGCTTGCCGACTGGCAAACTGAATTGAACGCTGCCCTGAAGATCGCGGGTGAACACCTTTCGCTTTATCAGCTGACGATCGAGGACGGCACGGCCTTTTCTGCCCGGTATGCCGCCGGGGGGCTTGCTGGATTGCCCGACGAAGACCTTTCCGTCGATCTATACGAGCTGACACAGGATCTCTGCGGTGCCGCCGGTTTGCCGAGATACGAGACCTCCAATCATTCTCGACCGGGTCGGGAATGTCGGCACAATCTGATCTATTGGCGAGGGGGCGACTGGGTCGGCATCGGGCCAGGCGCACATGGGCGCCTGTCTTTGTTCGATGGCAGATGGTCGACCGTGGCCGAGAAAATGCCGCAGGCCTGGCTGGTGCAATCCGAAATGGTCGGGACCGGCAACAAAGCGATGAATATCCTTCCGCAGACCGATATTTCCGATGAATATGTGATGATGGGCCTGCGGACGCGGGAGGGTATGGATCTGGCCCATCTGGACCGCATCGGCGGCCGCCTCGATCCGGCAGGACTGGCGGAAATGGTCGGGGATGGCCATTTGCAGCTGCACGACGGATGGCTCAAAACGACCGAAAGCGGTGCTTTGCTGTTGAACGCCGTCTTACGGAAGATCGTCGCGGTCGATCCCTGACGACAGCAAGGCGCAAAGCCTGTCCAGTTGCTCCAAGGACCGATAGCGGATTGAAAGGCGTCCGCCCTCTTCACCACTCGCATGATCAATGGACACGCCGAGACCCAACGCAGCAGCAAGATCGCCTTCCAGGGCGCGCGTATCCGCGTCTTTCTCCGTCGGGGACGCAGCGGCGACTCGCTTGCCCTTTGGCTCGGACGCACCGCGCGCAAGACGTTCGGTCTCGCGGACGGAAAGACCGCCATTCACGACCTGGCGGGCCAAAGCTTCCGGATTCGGCGCGTTGATCAGGGCGCGGGCATGCCCAGCGGATAATGTACCTTGTCGCAGAAGATCTTGAACTGCGTCCGGTAGTTTGAGAAGGCGCATCAGATTTGCGATGTGACTGCGCGATTTGCCAAGAACCGTGCCTAGCTGTTCCTGCGTGTGGCCGAACTTCTCCATTAGCTGCCGAAAGCCTAACGCCTCCTCGATTGCGTTCAGATCGGCCCGCTGAATGTTCTCTATGATAGCGATTTCCAGCACTTCAATGTCGTCCAGATCCCGCTGGATGACAGGAACCTCGTGCAGCCCGGCCCGCTGCGCCGCCCGCCAGCGTCGCTCTCCCGCAACAATCTGGTAATCGCCGGACACTTTAGGATCGGGGCGAACGATCAGCGGTTGAAGAATGCCTTTTTGGGAAATCGAGGCAGCCAGGTCAGACAGATCTTCCTCATCAAACGTGCGCCGAGGCTGATCCGGATTCGGATGTATTTTTTCGATCGGGACGAAAGCTTCGCTCGATATGGTTTGCATGGCCATATCCGAAGCCGAAACGCCAACGTCAGCCATCAATGCCGACAAGCCACGCCGCATTGCTCGTTTTTGTGGTGCGTCAGACATCAAGCCCCTCAACCATTTGATTTTTATTAATAAGTTCTGACGCAAGACTCCGATAGGCTATTGCGCCACGACTTGTGGGGTCATAGTTCAACACTGGCATGGCATAGCTAGGCGCCTCACTCAGACGAACATTTCGCGGAATTTTAGTCTCGAAAACCAGATCACCAAGATTCTGTCGCGCATCTTCCTCGACTTGGAGACAAAGATTGTTGCGACGGTCAAACATCGTCAGAACTATTCCCTCCAACCGCAGATCAGCGTTTGCTGTGCTTCTGACCTCCCGAACTGTCAGCAATAGCTGTGACAGACCTTCCAGAGCGAAGAACTCCGCCTGTAAAGGGACGAGCACGGTGTCAGAAGCCACAAAAGCATTTAAAGTAAGTAGGTTAAGGGACGGCGGACAATCGACGAGAATATAGTCGTACGGAGCGTCACGCAGCCGCAGCGCTTTGCGAAGGTGCATCACACGTCTGGCACTATTCATGAGCTCTGTATCGGCGGAGCTCAGATCCATCGTTGCTGGAATAATCCATAGATGTTCGACACTTGTCTCAAGTGCGATGTCGAGAGGTGACGCTTCGCCTAAAATTAGGTCATAGGTACTTTGTCCACGAACCGACTTTGAAACGCCTAGCCCAGTGGACGCATTTCCTTGCGGGTCAAGGTCGACAAGCAGAACGCGATGGCCGCGCATAGCGAGTGCGGCTCCCAGATTTATCGCAGTTGTCGTCTTGCCGACACCACCCTTCTGGTTCGCGATACTAATGATTCGCGCCTTCATATCATGCTCGATTCAGGTTTTGGGCATGCAGAATGACGGACTCTTCATCGGTCTGACTATTCAGCACATCCAAATCATAGACCCATTCTTCGCGAGCCGCCAGAACCTCTTCCCGCCATGTTCGGCCTTTGGGAAATAGATAATGGCAGCTATCACGTGCATGCGGCTTCGCAAGATTAAAAAGTGTGCTCAATGATGCCACCGCGCGTGCGCTGATGACATGAGCATTGATTGGCGGAATCCGCTCGATGCGTTCGTTGATAATTCTCACATTGAGGCCCAGCTCTCGCCGGACAGTATTCAGGAAGGCACACTTCCGAGCATCGCTTTCAACCAAGACGACATCAATCTGATGCCCCATGCATGCGGCAACCACGAGGCCTGGAAAGCCGCCCCCACTACCAATGTCAAGCCATGGTCCCGACTCGGGTCGGTGTGCGTTGGCAATTTCGAGAGAATCTTCAATATGACGCCTACGAAGATCGCGCAGACTTGCTTTGGAGACTATGTTGATGCGTGGCGACCATTTTCGAACCAGGTTTTCAAGTTGCTCAAGAACGTCCTGTGTTTCACGTGAAACAATTTGCTGTCTATGATCCGTCACGCGGAACGGCGTTCTTGTCGACGCACGGCCGCAAGGATCGCCACAGTGGCCGCAGGTGTCATCCCTTCGATCCGACCGGCCTGAGCTACAGTTTCTGGTCGCACGTTAAGAAGCTTTCCGAGTAGTTCTGTCGATAGGCCGTTGATGGCTGCATAGTCCATATCACACGGAATCAAAACGCCTTCTCCAGCCTTCAGAGCTTGAATTTCTCGATTTTGACGCACAGTATAATTTGCATAAAGCGCATCTCGCGCCACTTGAAGCTTAGTTTTAGAACTATGCTCATCCAGTTCCGGGACGATATTTTCAAGCAGCGGCAATAGATCAGAACCAAGCCCCAGAGCTTCGTATCCTGACTTTGCTGGGCCGCCCGATCGAATATTGAACCCCGCGGCAGACAATCTTGCACTGGAAATGGATTTTTCTTTCAGTACATTAGCGCAATGGTCTATCGCATCACGCTTCTGCGAAAAATGCGCCCAGCGGCGATCGGAAATGCAGCCTATCTCACGACCAAATGGCGTAAGGCGTTGATCCGCATTATCAGCACGCAGCGAGAGTCGGTATTCTGCACGTGAAGTGAACATCCGATATGGCTCGGATACGCCTTTTGTCGTGAGATCATCGATCATGACACCGATATAACTTTCCGACCGAGAAAAAGTTACACCAGATTTACCGGAAGCTTGCAGAGCAGCGTTCAGACCAGCAACGAGACCCTGCGCGGCTGCCTCCTCATATCCAGTCGTTCCATTAATCTGACCCGCCAGGTAAAGCCCATCCATTGACCGCATCATCAATCCTGACGTCAGGCAACGTGGATCAACGTAATCATATTCAATTGCATAACCGACTTGCGAAATCTCCGCTCGTTCAAGGCCCTCAATTGTATGAACGTAATCTTGCTGAACATCTTCGGGAAGAGACGTCGAAATTCCGTTAGGATAGACCAGATCTGTCGAAAGTCCTTCTGGCTCGAGAAAAATCTGATGAGATGACTTTTCAGAAAACCGGACGATTTTATCCTCGATCGATGGACAATAACGAGGACCGGTTCCATCGATCATTCCACCATACATCGCTGATTTTTCAAGATTATCGCGGATGATATCGTGGGTTCGCTCGTTTGTGTGAGTGATGGCACAGGAAATCTGCTGCACAAATGGCTTGTCGTGCAGAAAAGAAAACATTTCCGGATCGTCATCGCCATCTTGGCGTGGCAACACATCCCATCGGATTGTACTTCCCCGAAGACGCGGCGGCGTCCCGGTTTTCAAACGGCCCAATTCAATCCCAAGATCAATGATTTGATCCGCAAGGCGCGTCGATGCCTTGGCATTCATACGGCCACCTATGATCTTACGATCCCCAATATGGATAAGGCCTTTGAGAAATGTGCCGGTCGTCAGAATCACTGTATCCGACGTTATTCTTGCGCCATTGGCTAAAATGACCCCACGCGTCTTTTTCCCATCTTCAAATATTAGCGCCGTCACTTCACCTTCGACAAGTGTCAGGTTTGGGTGTGACTCGATTTCTTTGCGCATGACACTTTGATACAATGCTCGGTCCGCCTGGACCCGCGGACCTTGCACCGCGGGACCCTTGCGACGATTCAAAAGTCGGAATTGGATCGCCGCGCGGTCGGCAACGCGTCCCATCACTCCATCCATAGCGTCGATTTCACGAACCAGGTGACCCTTACCCAGCCCACCAATTGCCGGGTTACAGGACATTATTCCCAGGTCATCAACTTTGAAAGACACCAGTGCCACTGAACAGCCCATACGCGCGCCGACGCATGCAGCCTCGCATCCTGCGTGACCGCCTCCAATGACGACGATGTCATAGTCCTGATGTTTCACGTGAAACAAACCTATTTACCGATGCAGAAAGAAGAAAAAACTTCATCTAAAATTTCGTCAATATCAACCCCGCCGATAATTTCGGATAGTGCACTTGCGGAATCTCGCAAGGACAAAGACATCAGTTCAGGTTCAACATCAGACATCTTTGCCTGTACTTCGACCATGATCGAAAGTGCCACATCGAGTGACGCACGATCCCGCTCGCGGGATATTAATCCGGCATCAGGAATCCGTTCAGAAAGTATGGTACCTATGCACAAAAGCAGCCCCGGTATACCCGCTCCGGTACTGACAGATATAGCGTTGGCATCGCCATTCAGATCACCCTTGGATCGGATCACTATGTCCTGATCCAAGACAGGTACATCCCAGGTCGGTGGAGTTGCTTGCTCATACAGGAAAATGCGCAAATCTGCAGATTTTGCGCGAGTGATAGCCCTGTTTACGCCAATCAGTTCAACTTCATCTGATGTTTCTCTAAGCCCGGCCGTATCTAACAGCGTCACAGGCAAACCATTGATATCACACCTAACTTCTACAATATCACGTGTTGTTCCGGCTACTGCAGTCACGATAGCAGCATCTGAATTGCTCAGGGCATTCAAAAGTGACGATTTTCCAGCATTTGGCTCTCCCACCAATGCCACCTCGAATCCTGTCTTCAATCGCGCCACCGATCTCACAGTTTCAAGTTCGGCTGAAACGCTCTCAATCACTCCGGAAAGAAGCATCGAAACTTCACGGGAAACATCCTCAGGTACATCCTCGTCAGCAAAGTCGATCGTCGCTTCAACCAGAGCGATGGCCCGCAACAAATCTCGTCGCCACCCTTCGACCCGACGTGATACTTCGCCGTCCAGAACACGCATAGCATGACGTCGCTGCCCTTCCGTCTCCGCATCAATGACATCCGCAAGACCTTGAACTTGGGTCAGGTCCAGCCTTCCATTCATAAGAGCACGGCGCGTGAATTCTCCGGGTTCCGCCATGCGAAGCGATGGCATCCGCTCCAACTCCATCAGAACCGCGCGTACGACGGCGACACTCCCATGAAGATGCAGTTCGATGACATCTTCGCCGGTAAAGCTTGCACCACGTTCAAAAAACAGGACAAGCGCCTGATCCAGAATGTCGCCCTCAGAATCTCGTAATGTAGCGAGGCGGCTAGACCTTGGTACAGGTGGTGACACGCCCATTGCCGTCAGCGCAGCGCAGCTTTCTGGCCCGGAAATCCGAACAATCGCGACCCCCGCCTTGCCCTGCGCCGTGGCCAGGGCAAAGATTGTATCTCCGGCCCCGGTCACCTTGGATCAGGAATTCATAGAGTCGAAGAAATCCGCGTTGGTCTTCGTCTGCTTGAATTTTCCGATGAGAAATTCAATCGCATCAGTTGTGCCCATCGGATTCAGGATCCGCCGCAACACGAAGGTTTTCTGCAGGTTCTTGGGATCGACCAGCAGCTCTTCTTTTCGTGTGCCCGATTTCAGGATGTCCATCGCCGGGAAAACACGCTTGTCGGCGACCTTGCGGTCCAGAACGATCTCGCTGTTGCCGGTGCCCTTGAATTCTTCGAAGATCACTTCGTCCATCCGGCTGCCTGTATCAATCAGCGCCGTTGCGATGATCGTCAGCGATCCGCCTTCTTCGATGTTCCGCGCCGCGCCGAAAAACCGTTTCGGCCGCTGCAGGGCATTCGCATCGACACCACCCGTCAACACCTTGCCCGAAGATGGTACAACCGTGTTGAAGGCCCGGCCCAACCGAGTGATCGAATCCAGCAGAATCACGACATCCCGCTTGTGTTCGACCAGACGCTTGGCTTTCTCGATCACCATTTCACTGACCGCGACATGCCGCGTTGCCGGTTCGTCGAACGTCGAGGAGATAACTTCCCCCTTCACCGACCGTTGCATGTCTGTGACTTCCTCGGGCCGCTCGTCGATCAGCAGAACCATCAGATAACACTCCGGATGGTTCGTTTCGATCGACTTTGCGATGTTCTGCAACAGCACGGTCTTACCTGTCCGAGGGGGCGCAACTATCAGAGAACGCTGACCTTTTCCGATAGGCGCAACCAGGTCAATGATCCGGGCGGATCGGTCTTTGATGGTTGGGTCCTCGATTTCCATCTGGAACCGCTCATCGGGATATAGCGGTGTCAGGTTATCAAAGCTGACCTTGTGCTTGGCCATTTCCGGATCGGCAAAGTTGATCTTCACCACTTTGGTCAGGGCGAAATATCGTTCATTCTCGTCGGGCGCCTGGATGATGCCATCGACAGTATCGCCGGTTCGAAGCGAATGCTTCCGGATTACGTCAGGCGACACGTAAATATCGTCCGGGCCTGACAGATAATTTGCCTCGGGCGACCGCAGGAAGCCGAAGCCGTCCTGCAAGACTTCCAGCACACCTTCACCGGAAATTTCCCATCCTTCGTCTGCCCGTTCCCGCAGGATCGAGAACATCATCTCACCCTTGCGCATAGTCGAGGCGTTTTCAATCTCAAGCTCTTCCGCCATATCGACCAGCGCCTTGGGTGACATAGCTTTGAGGTCACGCAGGTTCAGTTGCTCGGGCGGTCCGTCGTTATCGTCTTCGGGACGGGTATCGTCGAGGATGTCGTCATCGCGCATGGCAAAGCTCCGCAGCGGAAGGGCATAGCGACCCAAAGGGTGCAGCCGTATTGGTCTTCGGGAAATCGGTAACCGGACCAGGACGGTCCACCGTTGGCAGCCAGTTAGGCATCTGATCTCCCCAAGTCAATCAGAACGGTCGTACGATAACCGAAATAACGATGATGATCATCAGAACCGTCGGCACTTCGTTCATCAACCGATAACTCCGCCCAGTGGCCACTGCCGTCCCCGCCGCCAACGCCTTGCGCTGCCCCCCACACCACATGTGAAATATGGTCATCCCGATTACGCTGATCGCCTTGATCCAGGGCCAGACCTCGCCCCAATCGACGCCGCCCATTCCGACGATGGACAGGCCGAAGACCCATGTCGCAATCATCGCCGGAGTCATTATCGCCTGCAGCAGACGGCGTTCCATCACCTCCAGCACCGGGATCATCTGCGGCACTGCGTCCCGTTGTTCGACATGATAGACGAACAATCTCGGTAGATAGAAAATCCCCGCCATCCAGGCGATCACCGAAATGACATGCCCCGCCTTCAACCACAGATACAGATCGTTCATCGGTCCCGCCTTTCGCCTTACTTCCTAACAATAAGAAAGAAAGAAAAAAGGATGATGTTGTATGTAGGGGCAGTGGATATCGGGGATTAAATTCTCCGCACAACACAGTCCACAGATCGGTATTCCGATCTGCGGCGACAGACAATCCGGTGGATAAGCTGTCAAGTTTGCAACCATGCATGTGAGTGGCGGTGTGTATCGTTTTGGGGAGATCCCAGAACATCGCAGGGGAGGAATCGTCGGGCCTCACAGCTCGGGCCAACCGACAGGTCGCGTGCAAAAGATCTCGACAGTGGCGGAGAAACCGGCGACTTGTCCTCAGACAGTGCAGGGTCCAATCCTGTCACAGGGTTACCGACAGGTTTATCCGCCCCTTTGTCCCCGGATCTATCCCCGTGCTGATTCTCGCTTCCACCTCCCGCACCCGTCAGAATCTGCTGCGCAATGCCGCGATTCCTTTCGAGTCGCGCCCGCCGCGCGTGGATGAGGTGGCCGTGAAGGACGCGCTTCTGGCCGACGGCCAACCACCCCGGAACATTGCCGATGCCCTAGCCGAGATGAAGGCGCTCAGGATTCGCGCGCCGGGCTTCATCCTTGGCTGCGATCAGGTTCTGGACCATGACGGTGCGCTGATGTCCAAGCCTGCATCGCCTCAGGAAGCCAAAGCGCAACTGACGATGCTTTCAGGTAAAACGCACAACCTCTTGTCCGCAGCCGTGATCGTCGAAGATGGCGAGCCGATCTGGCGGCATGTCGCCACTGTCAGGATGACAATGCGAAAGGTGACGCCGGGATATGTCACGGGCTATGTCGAGCGAAACTGGGACACGATCCGAAATTCCGCTGGAAGCTACGCACTCGAAGGTGAAGGAGCGCGGCTGTTCCACCGGGTCGACGGTGATTATTTCGCGGTGCTGGGATTGCCGCTGCTGCCACTGCTCGATTTCCTGATCACACGTGGTAAACTCGACGCATGACATGTCTGGCCGGGGTCATCGGCGACCCGATTGCTCAAAGCCGCTCGCCTCGTCTGCATGGCCATTGGTTGCGTCGGTATGAAATCGACGGACATTATGTGCCTCTGCACGTAACGCGCGACATGTTGAGCCAGACGCTGGAGACACTTCCGAAACTGGGGTTTCAGGGGTTGAACGTGACCATTCCCCATAAGGAAGCGGTGTTTCGCCTGGCCAACGATGTCACCGAGCGGGCCCGTGAGGTCGAGGCGGCGAATACGCTGACCTTCCGTGACGGGCGCATTCTTGCGGATAATACCGATGGCATCGGGTTCATTGCCAATCTGCGACAACAGGCCCCGGTGTGGCAGGTGAATGCGCCTGCACTGGTATTGGGGGCAGGGGGCGCAGCGCGGGGAATCATTGCCGCACTGCTGAACGAAGGTGTGCCGCGGGTGACCATCGTAAACCGGACGGCCGCGCGGGCAGAAACGCTGGCGGATTTGTTCGACCGACGGGTGCGGACCATGCCGTGGGAGATGGCCAGCCCGGCGCTGGCGGATCACGGGTTGCTGGTAAACACCACCAGCCTGGGAATGACTGGCCAGCCGCCTTTGGTGCTCGACCTGGCTGCACTGCACGCCGACACCACCGTGTCCGATATCGTCTACACGCCTCTCATGACGCCGCTGTTGAAAGATGCTCAGGACCGTGGCGCCACTGTGGTCGAGGGTCTGGGGATGCTGCTGCACCAGGCCGTTCCAGGATTCACGGAATGGTTTGGCGTCGTGCCAGATGTGGATGACGAGTTGCGTGCTGCGGTGCTGGCGTGATCCTTGGCCTGACCGGCTCCATCGGGATGGGAAAATCCACGACGGCGCAGATGTTTCGCGATCTTGGTGTGCCGGTATGGGACGCTGATGCGACCGTGCATCGTCTCTATGCAAAGGGTGGGGCGGCGGTGGAACCGATCCTGGCCCTGTTTCCCGATGCTTTGCGTGACGGTGCCATCGACCGCACCGTGATGCGCGCCATCGTCGCCGCCGATACGGGCGCCCTGACGAAGATCGAGGCGGTTGTTCACCCTCTTGTCGCCCAGGACCGCGCGGAATTCCTGAAGACCCAGGCACCGCTGCTTGTCCTCGATATCCCGCTCTTGTTCGAGACCGGCGCCGATGCGACCGTTGATCGCATCGCCGTGGTCACTGTCCCGCCGGAAATACAGCGCGCTCGTGTGCTGGAACGGGGGACGATGACGGCTTCAGAATTTGACGCGATCCTGGCGCGGCAGGTGCCGGATGCTGACAAAAGGGCGCGTGCCGATTACATCATTCCGACGACTGACATGCAGACGGCACGCGATGCCGTCACCGATATCGTAGCGGAGCTGACATGAGGGAAATCGTCCTCGACACCGAAACCACCGGGTTCGAACCTGAATCGGGTGATCGCATCGTTGAAATCGGTGCGATCGAGCTGATCAACCACGTTCGCACCGGCAAGGAGTATCACCAGTATATCAACCCCGAGCGGTCCATGCCCGACGGCGCGTTTCAGGTGCATGGGCTGGGGGATGATTTCCTGAAGGATTTTCCCGTCTTCAAGCAGGTCGGGCAGGCGTTCATAGATTTTATCGGTGACGCCAGGCTGGTCATTCATAACGCCGCATTCGACATGAAATTCCTGAACGCAGAACTGGACGGCATGGGCCTGCCACGCCTGCCCTATGATCGGGCCATCGACACTCTGGCCATCGCACGGTCGAAATTTCCCGGCTCGCCTGCATCTCTGGATGCTTTGTGCCGCCGGTTCGGGGTCGATAATGCGGCACGCACAAAACACGGCGCTTTGCTCGACAGCGAAATTCTTGCGGAAGTCTATCTGGAACTGATCGGCGGACGGCAACCGACGATGTCGCTGGTCAGCCAGCAGGAAGGGCAGTCCACGGCACAGGGCAACTGGACCCCACGCCCCCGGCCGGAGCCGCTTCCATCGCGTCTGACCGAAGAAGAAGCCGCCGCCCATGCCGCATTTGTCGAAACACTGGGCGACGGCGCGATCTGGAAGACCGGGGGATAGATCAGGACGGTTTGACCTGTGCGGCCTCGGCCTGGACCCGGCGCGTCAATTCGTTGCGATACAGCGCCACGAAGTCGATATTTTCGAGGTTGAGCGGCGGAAACCCCCCATCGCGCGACACGTCAGACACGATCCGGCGCAGAAAAGGGAACAGCATCCGCGGGCATTCGATCATCAGATAGGGATGCATCTGGTTGTCGGGCACATTGGCGATCTGGAAGACACCGGCATAATCCAGCTCCAGCGCGAAGATCGGGTCGGTCCCGCCCTTCACCTTTGCCGTGACGTTCAATTTCACCGCGACTTCGTACTGACCTTCTGTGGTGCGCTTCTTGGCCTCCAGACCAACCTGAACATTGATGTCCGGCTGTCCTTCCATCGCCTGACCCTTCTGGACGGCGATGTTTTCAAACGACAAATCCCGGATGAACTGACCCAGGACCTGCATCTGCGGCATTTGCTGGGGCTGTGCGGCTCCGTTCGTGGAGGCCGCGTCAGTCGGGGCGGCAGCGTCGGTCGTAGTCTTTTCTTCGTCGGCCATCTGGCGAAATCCTCGGTGTAGAAGCGTTGCCCTCAGCTACCAGAGGGGCTGGAGCGTCACAACCGGAGCCTGCCCGACTCACTCCTGTTATTCTCTGGTCCATCCGGACGGGCCGTCCCTGCGGGGAACTTCGACATAATCCCCCTCGACAACGTCATTGTCAGCGGTGGGCGACCTGCTGTGCAGGTCGGTGCCGACGGAAAAGGACTGCACTTTGATGCGCGCGCGAACCTGCCGCATCACAAAATCCCGCACGGCCGGTATCAGCAGAGCAAAGCCTATCGCGTCGGTGAAGAAACCCGGTGTCAGCAACAGAAGGCCCGAGGCCAGAATCATGGCACCATGTGCCAGCGCGCGCGTCGGATCGGTCAATTCGTTGAGCGAGGCCTGCACTTGCGCCAACGCGGCCAGCCCCTGCCGCTTGACCAGCGTTGTGCCCAAAATCGCGGTCAGAACCACGATGGCGAGGGTCGGCCAAAGGCCAAGCCAGCCGCCCACCTGAATAAACAGCGCGATCTCGATGATCGGAACGACGATAAAAATTGCCAGCAGCCACATGGTTTCGCCTCTCATTTCGGGGGATTGCTTTCCTTGACCCGCCTGAGGCCTTACATATGTAGAAGGCGCGAGATACCAAGTCCGAGTGTGTGCCGGAGAAAAGGATGAACGACGCCGTGATACAACTTCTTGTCCTTGCGGCGATTGCCCTGTTTCTGGTGATCCGTCTGAAGAACGTGCTGGGCACCCGCACCGGCTTTGAAAAGCCCACCGCGATCGATCCGGCGCGGTCGAACGATGTGCGCCGTGATTTCGAAGTTATCGAAGGTGGGCCTGATCGCGACATTACCGATCACGTCGACGACGGCACCGACAGCGCCAAGGCGCTGGCCGCGATGAAGCTGGTTGAGCCGGGGTTCAGTGTTACCGAGTTCGTCAGCGGTGCGCGACAGGCCTATGAAATGATTCTGATGGCATTTGAGAACGGCGACCTGTCCGAGGTGCAGCCGTTCCTGTCTGAAGATGTCTATGAAGCCTTTCTGGCTGGTATATCCGACCGCGAAGACAAGGGCCTGAAGGTCGAGGCCAATTTCATTGGTGTGCGAGAAACCTCAGTTCGGTCTGCGGAGATCGACCGCGACACGAACGAGGGGCAGATCACCCTGCGGTTCGTGGCCGAGTTGACCAGCGTCGTGCGAGACGAAGAGGGTACCATCGTCGAAGGCAATCCGAACGAAATCAAGAAACAGCGCGACGTCTGGACCTTCGCCCGCAAGCTGGGCACCGGCGACCCGAACTGGAAGCTGGTCGCGACGGGGGACTGAGGTGTTCCGGACCGACCCGACCAGGGCCGCCCCCGAAACGGGGCGGCTTTGCTTTGTCGATCTGCCAGGTTGGGCCGAGGATGATCTGGAAGATGCACTGGAGGCGTTGCGCCTGAACCCCGCGACAGTCGATGGCGATGCGAGAAGCTTTTTCGAGACCCGTTTTCAACCGGGAGAGCCGATCGCCGGACATTTTACAGGCTACTATGAACCTGAACTGGATGCTGCGCTGACTCCTTCGGACGCATTTCCCGTTCCGATCCATGCCATGCCGCCGACTGGAGCGTCTGCACCCCGCGCAACGATCCTCCCGATGTTACAGGGCGGCGAAATTGCGTGGCTGCGAGACGAGGTGGACCGGTTCTTTCTTCAGGTGCAGGGGTCGGGCCTGTTGCGCCTGCCTGACGGTGGGACGTTGCGGGTCGGTTATGCCGGATCGAACGGGCATCCTTATCGGTCCGTTGGCAAGCTGCTGAGCGACCGCGGCATCTTCGGCCCGAACATAACGGCCGAGGCTTTGAAAGACTGGCTGCGCGCCGATCCCGCGCGGGGTCGGGCGGTAATGAATGAAAACCCCAGCTACATCATGTTCCGCAAGATGGATGCACCGTCAGGGCAGGGACCGCTGGGTACGCTTTGCCCCGTAACCCCGCTGCGCAGTCTTGCCGTCGATCCGGTGCATACCCCGCTGGGCACCCCGGTCTGGATCGAGACCGATAGCCATGCCCGGCTGTGTATCGCGCAGGACACAGGGTCGGCGATCATAGGGCCGGGCCGGGCGGATCTGTTCTTCGGAACAGGTGATGCGGCGGGGCTGGCGGCGGGACGGCTGAACCATCCGGGGCGGTTTATTCCGTTGCTGCCGCGATGAAACGGCGGGGCCTGACTCCGGAAGACCGGGACATCTGGTCGCGTTATTCCCGTACCGCGGATCCGCTGCATCCCGTGCGCCGCGACAAGGCACCCGTACCGCAGACCACGCCCAGGCCCACGGCGAAAACGCCCGATCCGATCGCTCCGTTCGAGATAGGCACCCGCGCCCGGTCCAAAACGTCGAGCAGTGCGCTCGCCCCATCGCTTTCCGATCAGGTGAATGGCGCACCGCTGCGCATGGATGCCAAGGCGCACAAACGGATGCGGGCGGGCAAACTGCGGCCCGAGGGGAAATTGGACCTGCATGGCATGACGCTGGACATGGCGCACCCGGCATTAATGCGCTTCATCCTGTCTGCCCATGCAGATGGCAAGCGGCTGGTAATTGTTGTGACCGGCAAGGGTAAGGCCAAGCCCAGCGAAGGTCCGATCCCGACGCGTCTGGGCGTGCTGAAGCATCAGGTGCCGCAATGGCTGCGAATGGCGCCACTGTCGAACGTGGTGCTGCAGGTCACGGAGGCGCATCGATCACATGGTGGATCAGGCGCGTACTATGTCTATCTTAGACGTTAGAGACGCTTTCGCACGGCGGACGGCCAGCGTGGCAAGGATGGCGGAGATGACGAAGTAAACAGCGATCGCAGGCATCTGCTCAGGCAAGTCGTATCCCGCATCAATCAATACCCCGGTCAGCCCCGGTCCTATGGCCGACCCCAGAACCATGATCGCCACCGCCATCGCCTTGATCGAACCCAGATGCCGCGTGCCGTAGTATTCCGCCCAGAATGCCGTTGGAACGGTGGCTTGCGCGCCGGTGCCAAGGCCCAGAGTCATCAGCCCAAGGGCAGCGCCCGCAAGGCTTTCGCTTTGCCCTAGGACAAGGAACGCCAATGCGAACGGCAGAAGGTATATCGACATCAGACGCCCCGTCCCGATTCGATCTAGGGCTGCGCCCGAAGCGAAGGTCGTTACGACCGATACCAGCATGAACAGGGGCATCAGGGCGACGTAATCGACCAGCGCCCAGCCCTTGACCGTTGTCAGGTGCACCTGGTGAAAGAACAGCGCCGTGCCGAACGCGGGCGGCCCCAGAAGCAGCGGGATAAGCGCCCAGAACAGCCAGTGCCGCAGCATGTTGCCGCGCGTCCAATGGTGCCCGCCCATGCCCGCGACTGGCGTATCGGCAGCCAGCGATTGTGGCGTACGTTCGGCCCGCAAAAGCCGCAGGATCACCGGCATCGCCAGCAGGACCAGGGCGGCGGCGACAAGCCAGAGTCTGCGCCAGTCGCCCAGCGCCAGCAGGGCGACGAACACGATGGGCAGGATGGCTTGGCCCAGCGCAAACCCCATCGATGCGACCGACAGGGCCTTGCCTCGCGTCGCGACGAACCACCGCGCCATGGCGACCGCCGAAATATGAGTCATCAGCCCCTGACCGAAAAACCGCAATGCCAGCACCGTCGCGATCAAAGCGATCACGCTTTGCGCATTGGCCATCGCCAGAGAGGACAGTGCCAAACCGCCCGCCGCAAACATCGCCAGATGTCGTACCCGCAGCCGGTCGGTCAATCCGCCCGCTAACACCATCGCCATCGCCGAAGTTGTGGTGGCGACCGTATAGGCCAACCCCCATTCGCCGTCGGTCAGGCCAAAGTCCGCTTTGATGCCATCCGCGAACAACGAAATGAAGTATGTCTGCCCGAAGCTGGATGTGAAGCAGATCAGGACGCCGGCCGACAGGAATGCCGCATTGTCGCGCAGGAAGCGCAGGTAGGCGGCAGGCCCCTTCAAGATTGTGGGCCAGTCACAGCACGTATCGGGACAGGTCCGTAGACCGCGAAAGTTCGCCCAACTGCGCTTCGACGAACCCGGCGTCGACCGTGACTTCCTTGCCGGGTGTGTCGGGTGCGTCGAACGACAGCTCTTCGAATACGCGCTCCAATACGGTATAAAGCCTGCGTGCGCCGATGTTTTCCACCGCCTCGTTGACCTGTGCTGCGATCTGCGCCAGTGCAGCGATGCCTTCGTCGGTGAAGGTTACTGTGACTTTTTCAGTCGCCATCAGGGCGGTATATTGCCGCGTCAGCGCGTTGTCGGTCTCTGTCAGGATGCGCACGAAATCGCCTTCGGTCAGTGCACGGAGTTCGACGCGGATCGGCAGGCGGCCCTGCAATTCCGGCAAAAGGTCTGATGGCTTGGCGATGTGAAATGCGCCTGAGGCAATGAACAGGATGTGGTCAGTCTTGACCGGGCCATGCTTGGTGCTGACGGTCGTGCCTTCGATCAACGGCAACAGGTCACGCTGCACACCTTCGCGGCTGACGTCGCCGCCGCGCTGGTCGCTGCGGGCACAGACCTTGTCGATTTCGTCGATGAAGACGATACCCGATTGTTCGACCGCACGGATCGCTTCGCGCGTGACTGTCTCGGCGTCCAGCAACTTGTCCGCCTCCTCGTCGATCAGCAGGTCATAGCTGGCGGCGACGGAAAGGCGCTTCTTGACGGTGCGCTGCATCATCTTGCCGAACAGATCGCCCAGGTTCGCCATCTGATCCATGCCCGGTTGACCGGGGATCGCCATCCCCATCGGGTTCGAAGTATCGGCCACCTCCAGTTCGATCACCTTGTCGTCCAGCTCTCCGGATCGCAATTTCTTGCGGAACGACTCGCGTGTGCCTTCGCGGGCATCGGTTCCGGCCAGGGCGGAAATGACGCGATCTTCGGCGGCGGTATGCGCCTTTGCCTTCACATCTTCGCGCATCTGTTCACGGATCATCAGCTGCGCCGCGTCCACCAGATCGCGAATGATCTGCTCCACGTCACGTCCGACATAGCCGACCTCGGTGAATTTCGTGGCTTCGACTTTCAGGAACGGCGCGCGCGCCAGCTTGGCAAGCCGGCGACTGATCTCGGTTTTGCCGACGCCGGTGGGGCCGATCATCAGAATGTTCTTGGGATAGACCTCGTCACGCAGATCGTCGCCCAGCTGCTTGCGACGCCAGCGATTGCGGAGCGCCACAGACACGGCCCGCTTGGCATCTTTCTGTCCGATGATGAACCGGTCGAGTTCGGATACGATTTCGCGCGGGGTCAGGTCGGTCATCGGTCACTCCTTCGTTGAGGATGTAGTTAAGGACCCATCACGGAAACGCAACGCCACTTACGATGTGGTGCAGTGGGGTATCGCGAAATCGGTCTGTCGCGCAGGGCGTGGCCAAACCCGGCCATTAATGCAGCAGTCCCGTTCAGCGAAGGGTGGATCACTCTCCGCCGATGGATTCCACTGTCAGGTTGCCATTTGTATAGACACAGATGTCCGCCGCGATCGCCATCGCCTTGCGCGCCACGTCCTCGGCCGACAGATCGCCATCCATCATGGCGCGGGCGGCAGCGAGGGCATAATTACCGCCCGATCCGATGGCCGCGACGCCATTTTCCGGTTCCAGCACATCCCCCGCTCCGGTGATGATCAACAGGTCGGTGCCGTCGGTGACGATCAGCATCGCCTCCAGCTTCTGCAGATATTTGTCCGTGCGCCAGTCCTTGGCAAGTTCCACGCTGGCACGGGCCAGTTGTCCGGGCGTGGCTTCCAGCTTGGTTTCCAGCCTCTCCAACAGGGTGAAAGCATCGGCGGTCGATCCGGCGAAACCCGCGACGACGCTATGACCGCCCGGCGACAGGCGGCGCACCTTGCGGGCAGTGCCTTTGATGACGGTCTGCCCAAGACTGACCTGTCCGTCGCCCGCGACCACCACGCGGCCCGCCTTGCGGACGCCGATAATCGTGGTGCCGTGCCAGCCGGGGAAGTCGTCAGCCATTTGTTCGCTCCGTCGTCGGTTACGTGCCCGATATGGGACGCTCAGGCGCAGGATGCCAGAGGCGTCACGTCAGCGCGCCGTCGCGACGTTGTCCGCATTTCCGAAAATCCGGGCGTGGTGGTCACGCAGATAGATGCGCAGCCATGGCGTGAAAATATCCGGGCGGGCCTCGATTTCGCTCGTCAGACTGGAGAGTTCGGCCCATCGGGTCGCCTGAACCTCTTCCGGGTTCGGCTGGATGGTCAGGGCCTGATCGGTTCGGGCGACGAAGATTTCGGCGACCTCATGTTCGATCATGCCGCCCCCCACATCGGCGCGGTATTCAATCGCCGGTCGTGGAGACAGGGTCAGCCCTGTAATCCCCAACTCCTCGGTCAGACGCCGGGAGGCGCAGGCAGCGGAAGCTTCGTTCCATTGCGGATGGGTGCAGCAGGTGTTCGCCCACAGGCCGGGGGTATGGTATTTTCCTGCCGCGCGGCGCTGGATCAACAGATGGCCATTGGCGACGACAAAGACCGAGACGGCCTTGTGGCGTAATCCTTGCCGATGCGCCGCCAGTTTTTCCACAGGTGTCAATTTGCCGTTCACCCAAGCGGGGATCATGGTCTGGGCACCGGCATCCGGAGTGAGGGTCGTAGGAGTCATGAGGCCTCTGCGGCTGGTCCCATCGGAGTCATCGGGCGTCGGCCCAGAAGACAGAGCGCACGATGTCCTGCATAATGGGTCTGAGGGCAGAGGCCCAGCACCTCTGTCAGCCGTCTGTCGACAAGGGCGGTGGGTGGTAAAATAACGGTTTGTCCGTTCGCATACATTGACAGTCTTCTCCACCAAGTGGGCATGAAAGGCTGGGAATGGCCGCGCCGGGACGATCTGACACAGGCGAACTGCCATATCTGACAGAGAATTGTGTTGCCGATCAGCGGCTCTGAGTGTTCATCTAGGTGAACGACTATATCCGCAGAACCCACGGGAGTGCCGAATGAAACAGAGCCTTTACATGATCGCAGCGATTCTTTTCGCCGGTCCCGCGCTGGCCGACGCCCATCTTACCGCGACCGGCGATGCCGCCGAGGGCGAAAAGGCGTTCCGCCAGTGCCAGTCGTGCCACGTGGTTCAGAATGCAGATGGCGAAGTGCTCGCGGGTCGCGCCGCGAAAACCGGGCCGAATCTGTTTGACGTCGTGGGACGCGAGGCCGGGTCTGTCGAAGACTTCCGGTACTCCGACCTGATGGTGGCCGCAGGCGAAGCCGGAATGATCTACGATGAATCCAGTTTCATGGCCTACGTCATGGACCCGACGAATTATCTCCGGGAAGTCACGGGCGAGACTTCGGGCCGATCCAAGATGAGCTACAAGGTTCGCAAGGAAGAAGATGCACTGAACCTCTATGCGTTTCTGGCACAGTTCTCGGATCAGTAACCGTTACCCCAGATAGGCGCGCAACGCAGGCGTAGGGTCGTCGAACAATGCTCCGGTCGCGACCGGCGGCTCCAGCACACCGTCCGAAATCAGGGCTGTCCGGTCGGCAATCATCCGCGCGTCTTCCGGCGCGTGGGTGACCATCAGAACCGACAGTCCTTCGGACTTTGCCGTATCGCGCAGCAGCGTCAGCATCTCGGACCGCAACGCCGGGCCAAGTGCTGAAAACGGCTCGTCCAGCAAAAGCCAGGGCCGACCTCTCAGCAGGGCACGGGCCAGTGCCGCGCGGCTTTGCTGTCCGCCCGACAGATCGCGGGGCAGACGGTTGCCCATGCCGGTCAGGCCGACACGCTCCAGAACCGAATCACGGGCGATTTTCTGGTCGGATGTCAGCCGCAGATCCGGACGCAGGCCCAGCCCGACGTTTTGCGCGACGCTCAGGTGCGGAAACAGGTTCTGATCCTGAAACAGCAGCGAGAGGGGGCGCTCTCCGGGCGGCAGATCGGTGATGTCCTTCCCGTCGACCGTGATACGACCGGAGGCGGGGGGCAGAAATCCGGCGATGGCAGCCAGCAACGTGGACTTTCCCGATCCGCTTGCACCCATGAGCGCGGTGATGCCGCCTTCGTCGAAGACAGTATCCGCAAAAAGCTGAAATTCCCCTTGTTCGAGACGGATCTGGTCAAGTTTAAGCACGGCGCCCCCCGCGTTCGAACAGCCAGAACAATCCGAGAGACAACAGCACAAGAAGGAGGGCGGCCGCCTTGGCGTCGTCCATCCGATAGGCCCCCATCAGTTGATACAACACCAGCGGCAAAGTCGCCTGATCGGGCGAAGCAAACAGAGCGATCACCCCCAGGTCACCCGCCGCCAGCGCCGCTGTCAGCCCAGCGGCAAAGCCCGCAGGCCGCCGCAGGCGCGGGATGGCAACAAGACGCACCCAGGTCAGCCCCGCAATTCCCAACGATTCCGACAGGCGTCCGTAATCGTCACGCAGGTTCCGCATCGCGGGGATCAGGGCGCGAAGGGCGAATGGCAGGGCGAAAATTGTGTTCACGAAGGTCGTCACCGGCAAGGCCAATGACACTGGGTTTATCCACGGCAGCAGAAGAATATAGAGACCGGTGCCCAGAACCAGAGGCGACGCTGCGATGGAAAGTGTCCCGACCACTTCGATCCACCCCCCCCGAGGCAGGTCGACAATGGCTTTGGACATGAAAAATGCCAGAGTCAGGGTCGATGCGGCTGCAACCAGTGCCACGATCAGGGACCGCAGTGCTGCGGCCCAGACACCTGCGCTCAGGCCGGTCAGGTTCAACACCCCTTCGCCCAGAACCAGGATCATGGGCACGAGAAGGAACATGCAGGCCAAAGCGATGACGGCAATGTCCTGTGCGCGCAGGCCAAGTCCTCGACTGTCCCAGCGGGGGATGGCCCGGTCCAACCCGGCACCGAACCCGGAGGGCAGCGTCAGGCGGAGCGATACAAGGGCGGCAGTGCCCCCGATGACCAGCTGCACGGCACCCAGGAGGGCAGCGCGGGACAGGTCGAAATCGAAGCGAAAAGCCTGATAGATCGCCAGTTCCACAGTCGTTGCGCGCGGGCCGCCGCCGAGGGCAAGCGCAACTGCGAAAGATGTCGTGCTGATCAGGAAGATCACGAGGAAGATGCCCGGAACGACGGCCCGCAACATTGGCCATTCCAGACGGCGGAACGTATCGGTAGCCGTGAAGTCCAGCGATGCGGCCAGCCGCAACCGCTCGCCCGGTATCGACAGCCAGCCTTGCAGGATCAGGCGGGTGGCAAGCGGCACGTTGAAGAAGACATGGGCCAGGATAACGCCCTGCCAACCATAGATAGAGACTGTTTCAACGCCGATCCAGCCCAAGGCCGTGTTCACGATGCCGGATCGTCCGAAAACCGCGATAAGTCCCAGGACTGCGACAATCACCGGCAGGATGAACGGTGCGCCCAGCAACAGGATGACCATGCCGCGCCCGATAAAGCGACGACGCGCCAGTGCGCGGGCAACGGGCACGGCCAGCAGGACCGAGATACCGGCGGACAAGGCGGCCTGCCACAACGTAAACCACAGCGCGCCCCAGTCCGACGGGTCGAGGCCGCCCCAGCCTTCGGCCCGCCAGGCGACCGCGCTCAGCGGCAGCAAAAGGGCACCCGCGACGATGATCGCGGCGATCAATCCGAGGCGGGCGCCCATTTGAATCAGCGTCCCAGACCGGCCTCGAACTCGGCCACGACGATATCGCGCAGAGCTTCGGCCTCGGCGGAATCGTAAATCAGGGCGACGTCGGGCAGGGGCAGATTGGCGAAACCTGCGGGCATCTTGGCCGGGTCCAGCTTGGCGGGCAGGGACCAGTTGCCTTCGGGAATGATGCTCTGGAAGTCTTCGGTCAGGATGAAATCCATGAAAGCCTGCGCCAAATCGGGTTGATCGGTCATGGCCAGTTGCGCGGCGGTTTCCACCATGACGTAGTGACCCTCGGGGAAGATCGCGGCCTTCTTGGTTTCATCCCCTTCGGCAATGATATGGTAGGCCGGGCTGGTCGTATAGCTGAGAACCATGTCGACCTCGCCTTCGGTGAACATGCCATAGGCTTCGGACCACCCCTTGGTGACGGTCACGATCTTGGGGGCCAGCCTTGCCCAGGCGGCTTCGGCATCGTTGCCGAACACCTTGTGAATCCACAGGGCAAGGGCCAGTCCGGAAACGCTGGTACGCGGGTCCTGAATAGCAATCCGCAACGTATCCGGGGCGTCCAGCAAAGCCTGAAAACTAGCGGGAGCATCCATTTTCGTGGCGTCGTAAACGAAGGCGGTGTGCCCCCAGTTGAAAGGAAGGAACGTATCGTCCGTCCAGTCGACCGGCATGGTCAGCCCGTCGATCATGACGTTATGCGGCGCGAACAGCCCGGTCTGGCGTGCGCGTTCGGCGTCATCGGTATTCAGTCCGATCACGACGTCGGCGCGTGTCGCATCACCCTCCAGACGCAAGCGCGGCAGCAAATCGCCGGTAACATATTCGATTTCGCAGCCGCACTTGGTCTCAAAAGCTTGTTTGATAGCTGGGCCGGGGCCCCACTCGCTGGCAAAGTAGTCAGGGGCATAGATCGTCAGCGGTTCCGCAGTGGCGGCAGCCGTCAACAGGCTCAGGCCCGCAGCGATGGTGGTGGTCAGTTTCATCTCTCACTCCCATGGCGACGGACGGGGGTAGGAGCATGAGAAATCGCACCTTCCCTCCGCCGGTCTTAACCGGTTCAGGTTCAACGGGTCCGCATGCGCATCTCAGCCGGTGAAGGCCCCCCGAGGTGGGTTCTGGATAGCGCCCTTGCCCTGTGGGGTCCAGTGAAGGATTTCAGGGGTGATCCACGGGTGATCCACGGGTGATCTGCTTCGCCCGTATCGGATCGCACCTTACGGCCAATTTCCGCGGCAAGCGGGCGGGCGAACACATTCGTGACCGGATTTCACCGGCTCCAGCAACCGGTCATTGGCGGAAACGCAGAAGTCCCGCGAAGCGGACAACAAGAAGCCTTTTCGAGACGCCAGGCTGATTGCCCTGTCATCCTCCATGAGCTAGGCGATCTTGCAGCTACGAGGTCCACCCATGTCGATGAACACCTTCGGTCACCTGTTTCGCGTCACGACTTGGGGCGAGAGCCATGGGCCTGCGCTGGGCGCCACGGTGGACGGCTGCCCGCCGGGTATTCCAGTCACTGCAGATGGCATCCAGCAATGGTTGAACAAGCGCAAACCGGGTCAGTCCAAGCACACGACGCAGCGCAAGGAAGCCGATGAAGTCGAGATTCTGTCGGGCGTGTTCGAAGGCGTCAGCACCGGCACTCCGATTCAGTTGATGATCCGCAACACCGATCAGCGGTCCAAGGATTACGGCGATATCATCGAGAAATTCCGGCCCGGCCACGCGGACATCACCTATTGGCAGAAATACGGCGTTCGCGACTATCGCGGCGGCGGCCGGTCTTCGGCGCGGGAGACAGCGGCGCGCGTCGCGGCCGGGGGCGTGGCGCGATCGGCGCTGGGACATCTGCTGCCGGACGTGCGGATCACCGGGTATATGGTCCAGATGGGTGAGCTGGAAATCGATCGCAGCCGCTTCGACTGGGATGCGATCGGGCGTAATGACTTCTGGTGTCCCGACCCCGTCGCCGCAGAGGAATTCGCGGATCATCTGGATTGGCTGCGTAAGGACGATCACAATTCGGTCGGCGCGGTCATCGAATGCGTTGCGCGCGGGTTGCCTGTCGGTCTGGGTGCGCCGGTCTATGGCAAGCTGGACACCGATCTGGCCGCCGCGATGATGTCGATCAATGCTGTCAAGGGCGTCGAGATCGGCGAAGGCATGAACGCCGCCCGCCTGACCGGACGGAGCAACGCCGACGAGATTTCAATGGGACCTGACGGCCCGGTTTATTCGTCGAACCATTCGGGCGGAATTCTGGGCGGCATCAGCACCGGCCAGGACGTTGTGGTGCGGTTCGCGGTCAAGCCGACCTCGTCCATCCTGTCGGAACGGCGCACGATCACCAAGTCCGGTGAAGATACCACCATCGTCACCAAGGGCCGCCACGACCCCTGCGTCGGTATCCGTGCCGTGCCGGTTGGTGAGGCGATGATGGCCTGCGTCGTGCTGGATCACTTTCTGCTGCACCGCGGTCAGGTCGGCGGTGCGGGCGGGGTGATCGGTTAGGCCCGTTTCAGGCGGCTGAGCTGTACCGCCAGTATCCCGAAGGTCACGATCACGACGCCGACGATATCTAATGGTCCCAGCCGTTCGCCCAGAAGAGCCCAGGCGATGACGACGCCGAAGAACGGATTGAGGAAGTGGAACGTCGCGGCAGGTGTTGCGCCGATGCGTGCGACCAGAAGGAACCAGATCCAGGTGGCGGCCAGGCCGGGGATCAGCGTGGTATAGGCGAACGCCGCGATCAGACGGGGGGTCCAGATGACATCCCAGGTTTCCAGAACAAGACCGACAGGCAGGAGTGCGGACGCCCCGACCAGCATCTGGAGGCCGACCACCATCAACAGATTGCCCCCTCCGGATGCGCCGCGCACCGATAGCGTGGCGATGGTTAACGCGATCACGGCCAAGAGACCCATGGCAATTCCGGTCAGATCGGCCCCGCCCTGCAACCGTGTCCCCATGATGAGAAGGACGCCGAACGTTCCGGCCAGCAGGCCCGCGACACCCAGCAGGCGTGTGCGTTCGGAAAAGATCACCCAGTTCGCCAGTGCCACCAGAAGCGGCAGGGAGGATGCGATGATGGCGGCCAGCGAGGCTTCGATCCATTGCATCGCCACAAAATTCAGACCCAGATAAAGAGCGTTCTGGCAGATGCCGAAGACGATCACTGCCCGCCACTGGCCGCGCGTCAGCTGCATTCGTTGTCCGATGGCATAGGCGATGGCGATGCCCAGCATACCCGATATGGCGAACCGCAAGGCCAGCGACAGGATCGGCGGCGCCTCGGCCACGATGATGCGGGCCGAGGTGAACGCCGACGACCACATCAGAGCGAACAGAAGACCGTAAAGAAGAGAGCGCAGGTCCATGACGTATCCGAGCGGTGTATATACGGGCCAGACCCTGACCATTTCATACGGATGAGCAAGGTGCGGTCGGTCTGGGCAAGAAAAAAGGCCCCGCGAGGAGGCCTTGGTTCATCTTGTTTGATGGATAGTGAACCCGATTATTCGTTGACAGAATCCTTGAGAGCCTTGGCGATCGTCATCTTGACGACCTTGTCGGCGTCCTTCTTGAACTGCTCGCCCGTGGCGGGGTTGCGAACCATCCGCTCGGGACGTTCGCGGCACATGATCTTGCCAACACCGGGCAGGGTCACGGCACCGCCGGCAGACACTTCCTCGGTGATGATCGAAACGATTGCATCCAGCGCGCCGGTTGCGGTTTTCTTATCCGCATCCATCTTATCGGCCAGAGCGGCGACAAGTTGCGTCTTGGTCATCGGTTTGTTGGCCATGTGGCTCTCCCTTTCCCCGTAGGGACTTGCTTGAATCGCTGGACCTTAACCCGTGAATTCACCGGGTCACAAGATTTTGTATGTCTGAAATTCACGAGAACGGGTGGAAATCCACCTTAAAGGAAGGCTGTTTCCTCGAAACTGCGCAACTTTCGGCTGTGCAGCCGCTCCAGAGGCATTTCGCGAAGCGATTCCATGGCGCGAATTCCGATCATCAGATGGCGGCTGACCTGGGTCTTGTAGAAGGCTGAAGCCATCCCCGGCAGCTTCAGCTCGCCATGCAGCGGCTTGTCCGATACGCACAGCAGCGTGCCATAGGGCACCCGGAACCGAAATCCGTTTGCGGCAATGGTCGCCGATTCCATGTCCAGCGCGACGGCGCGGCTTTGCGACAGGCGCTGCACAGGACCGGCCTGTTCGCGCAATTCCCAGTTCCGGTTATCGATGGTGGCCACGGTTCCGGTGCGCATTATGCGCTTCAGCTCATATCCCTCCAGAGCGGTGACCTGCTCGACGGCATCTTCCAGCGCGACCTGCACTTCGGCCAGTGCCGGGATCGGAACCCAGATCGGCAAGTCGTCGTCCAATACATGATCTTCGCGCAGATAAGCGTGGGCCAGAACGAAATCGCCTAAACTCTGCGAATTTCGAAGACCGGCGCAATGCCCGACCATCAGCCAGACATGCGGGCGCAGGACGGCGATATGGTCAGTTGCGGTCTTGGCATTCGAGGGACCGACTCCGATATTCACCAGAGTGATACCCGCGCCATCTTCGCGCGTCAGGTGATAGGTCGGCATCTGCGGCATCTTGGGCAGGTCCATCATCAGCGCATCGGGGTCGTCCGCCGTTACCCGCTGCCCCGCCGGACCGACCAGCGCGACATAGCCCGAGGTCGGGTCGCGCAGCGCCTCGCGCCCGTAGGCGATGAATTCGTCGACGTAGAACTGGTAATTGGTGAACAAGACATGGTTCTGGAAATCGACCGGATCGGTCGCGGTATAATGCGCGAGCCGGGCCAGCGAATAATCAATGCGCTGTGCCGTGAAGGGCGCAAGCGGGCGCGCACCGTCGTCGTATGTGAAACCGACGCCGTTGACGGTGGCATCGTTGGTCGTGTTGAGATCGGGCACATCGAACACGTCGCGCATCAGGAAGGGCAGGACGCCATCCTGCGGCACATTCAGATCGGAATCGTTGAGAACGGCGAAATGGACCGGGATCGGCGTGGACGACAGACCGACGGTGACCGGCACGTCGTGTGATTTCATCAACAGGTCAATCTGCTGCGTCAGGTACTTTCGGAACAGTTCGGGCCGGGTGATGGTGGTGGCGTAATGTCCCGGCTCGGCGACATGGCCGAAAGACAGGCGGCTGTCGGTGCGACCATAGCTTGTCGTCGTGATCCGCACTTCGGGATAGAACGCGCGAAAGCGACTGTCGGGCATCCCGCCTTCGATGGCCTTCTGGAACGCCTGCCGCAGATAATCCGTCCCCTGGGCATAGAGCCGGATCAATTCCGCGACGGCGGCCTTGGCGTCGGTAAAGCTGCGGTGCGGGGCAGGGTCCGGGCTGCAAATCGGGGTGCGGTTCAGGGTCATGGGGTCTCGATAAGGTCGGTGAGTTCGAACTTCGTTACATCCACCAGCCCCAGGTCGCTGATCCGCAATTCCGGAATCACGACGAGGGCCAGCAGGGAATGTTGCATGTAAGCGTTGTTCAGGGTGCAGCCGGCGTCACGCATGGCGTGGATCAACGCTTCGGCCTTGGCGGCGACGTCTGCGGCGGGGCTGTCGGACATCAGGCCGGCTATGGGCAATTCAACCAAGGCGCGTTCCGTGCCCTCGGCCCAGAAGGTGACGCCACCCCCGACTTCGGCCAGCCGGTTGGCGGCCTGCGCCATTGCGGCGCGGTCGGTGCCGACGACGATCATGTGGTGACTGTCATGCGCCACGGTCGAGGCCATGGCCATCTTGCCGGTATACCCGAACCCCGCGACGAATGCGTTGACGACGCCGCCGGTTCCCCGGTGCCGTTCGACCAGAGCGATCTGGCAGGTGTCGCCCTCTGCCTCGACCCGGCCATCGCGGACCGGAAGGCGACGGCTCAGAGCCTTGGTCGGGGCCTGATTTTCGACGACGCCGATGACCCTGGCGGTGACTTCGTTCGCTCCGGCAGGGGCGGGAATGTCGAAGTCCGCGTCGGTCAGGGTCTTGCCCATGTGGACGGTGTTGCGGGCAGCATCGGGCCAATCAAGATGCGGACAGTCGACGACCAGCTTGCCGCCCTCGGCGACCGTTCTGCCCAGCGCGATGACCCGTTCGATTGGAAGCGTGGTGAGGTCCGACGTCAGGATGACATCCGCCCGTCGCCCCGGAGCGATCGAGCCGAGTTCGCGTTCCAGGCCAAAGTGCGTCGCCGTGTTGATCGTGCACATCTGCAACGCCACCAGCGGATCGCAGCCGCAGGCGATGGCATGACGAAGAACGCGATTCATGTGGCCATCGTTCACCAGCGTCCCGGCCATGCAATCATCGGTGCACAGAATGAAATTGCGCGGATCGAGGCCACGCTCGGTCACGGCTGTAATCTGTGTTTTCACGTCATACCAAGCCGATCCCAGCCGCATCATCGAGCGCATCCCCTGCCGCACTCGGGCCACGGCATCCGCTTCGCAGGTGCCTTCGTGGTCATCTGCGGGGCCACCGGCGGCATAGGCGTGAAATGCGGGACCGAGATCGGGCGATGCGTAATGTCCGCCGATGGTCTTGCCGGCCCGTGCGGTCGCCGCCATCTCGGCCAGCATCTTCGGGTCGCCGTTCGCCACGCCCGGAAAATTCATCATCTCGCCCAGACCGACGATGCCGGGCCAGGTCATTGCCTCGGCCACGTCGTCGGGCGTGATTTCGTGCCCGGTGGTTTCCAGACCGGGGGCCGAAGGCGCGCAGGATGGCATCTGCACGAACATCGAGCAGGGCTGTATCCGCGCCTCGTCATGCATCAGGCGCACACCGGGCAGGCCGAGGACGTTTGCGATTTCATGCGGGTCGGTGAACATCGCCGTGGTGCCGTGCGGGATGACGGCGGCGCAGAATTCGGCCGGAATCAGCATACCGGATTCGACGTGCATATGTGCGTCGCACAGGCCGGGAATGACGTAACGCCCCTCCGCTTCGATGATTTCGGTATCCGGTCCGATGCAGTGACCGGCATCGGGACCAACATAGGCGAAGCGGCCCTGCGCGATGGCGACCTGCCACTCCAGCACCTCGCGCGTGTGGACAAGAACGACCTTGCCGCCCCGGATCACGGTGTCGGCGGGCGCGCGTCCGGCGGCGATGGCAATGAGGGTCGGGGCCGCGTCGGGCCAGGAAGGCAGGGTCTGAGGCGTCATGGCGAAAGGTGTCATGGGATGACGGTCTGTGCAATGGGGGTCGCAACACGACGGCGGGGAACCGACACGGCCAGCTTGGGCGTTACCCCTGCATGAGCGCGCCGGATCTGATCTATTACCCCGACGACCGTCCCGGCATCACCCGCCGCAAGGCTGGTCGTGGCTGGTCGTATCGCGCGCCGGACGGCACAACCATCGACGACGAGGCGGAACGGACGCGCATTTCGGCGCTGGCTATTCCCCCGGCCTATGCGGATGTCTGGATCAGTCCACGCAAGCGGGGCCATCTTCAGGCCACGGGATACGATGCGCGGACCCGCAAGCAATATCGTTACCACGCTGATTGGTCCAAATGGCGGGCTCTGCAAAAGTTCGACGGACTGGGCGATTTCGGTGCGGCCCTTCCCTCGCTGCGCAGAACAATTGCCCGCGGGCTTAGTGGAGAGGCGGGAGAGCGTGATTTCGCAATCGCCGCCGTCCTGCGCCTGATTGACCGCGTTTCAATTCGCGTGGGAACCGAGGCCTATCGTTCGGAAAACGGCACCGAAGGCGCAACCACCCTGCGGTGCCGAAATCTCAAGGTCGACAATAATGGTGTAAAACTGGATTGGCGTGCCAAGGGCGGCAAGCGTGTACGGCGGCAGATTTCGGATCGGACACTTGCGCACGCCCTGCACGATCTGGCCGATCTGCCCGGAGCGCCGGTCTTCGAATGGATAGACAACGGAAAGCGCCGCACTGTGCATGCGGAACAGGTCAACGACTGGCTGAGCGAGGCGACAGGACTGGACCACGCCACCGCCAAGACGTTCCGCACCTGGAACGGATCGGTTGCAGCGATGGAAGCGGCGATGCGCGCGGGCGAAGGCGTAACCATCAAGGCGATGTCCGAAGCCGCCGCCGAGGCCTTGCACAACACGCCGACCATCGCGCGCAACTCCTACATCCATCCCGAGGTAATCGCCCTGGCGGAAAACTGGCGCGACGTGACGGTACCCGATCACCCGCCAGCCCTTCGACAGAGCGAACGGGCACTGCTGGATCTGTTAGGTTAGGTAGGGAAGGTCGCCCAGAACGCCGACCCGGTTCAAAAACCAGTAGGCGGCGATCGTCGCAATGATAAGCGAACCGGGAATGGCGATGGCGCGACGATAGAACGGTCTGGACCCGAAGGGCAGACCCAACAGCAGGAACGCAACGGCGATTACCGTCAGTTGCCCGATTTCCACGCCGACATTGAACGAGATCAGCGAAGCGACAAATTGGTTCCCGAGGCCGAATTGAGACAGGACACTGGCGAACCCCAACCCGTGCAACAGGCCGAAACCGAAGACCACTGCGATCCGGGGCCATCCGATATCGCGAGTGCCGCCTTTCCAGACGTTCTCGATGGCGACCCAGATGATCGACGCGGCGATCAACGGCTCAACGATGCTGGCGGGAACGGATACAATGCCGAGCGATGCCAGTGCCAGCGTTACGGTATGGGCCGCCGTGAAAGCAGTGACCTGCCAGAGCAACGGGCGCCAGGCGAGCGCATAGAAGAACAGGCCCAGCACGAACAACATGTGGTCCATGCCCTTGGGGATGATGTGATCGAATCCGGATACGATATATCGGTCGATCACATCGCCCAGCGATTGCTGCGCCACGCCGGTGCGCGGCATCGGGTCAGACAGGGCACCGTTGGTCAGATAGGTTTCATAGGCATCTTCGCTGCCCGTAGCGACCTGACGGATAATCAACCCGCCCAGCTTTGCGTCCCAGCCGAACACCACCGGGTCCTTGCCCACAGGCAGATCGGCCGTCAGGATCAGCGTGCTGTCCCGGCGGATCCGGGTGTCGCCGACGGACGGAATATCAACCGACGTCAGCGTCAGCGGAAGATCGACCCCGCCGGACTGGAGGGTTATATCCATGGCGATCTCCGGCCATGCAGCATCAAGTGCAGAGGCCAGTTCGGAGGGGGCAAGCGCGCGCAGTGCATCGTTCTGATCGGCAAGGGGCGACTCGTCGGTATCTGCGACTTCGGACAGGTTCACGCCGACGATCAAGGGTTCGACCGATGTGCGCAGCGTGATCGTCACACCCTCGGTGCCGATTTCGATATCGGCAACGGCAGGCTGCACCTCGTGCGCCGCGACCGTGAGTGGGAAAGCCATTGACAGCAACGTCACCAAAGCCACCCTAATCGAAACTTGCAGGAGAATGATCATGCCCACCCTTTCAAAAATAGTCGTTATCGCACTGAGCATGTTCGCCGCACCGCTACAAGCGCACGAATTCTGGATCGATGCGGAAGACTTTACCGTCGCCAGCGGTGAAGCGGTCACCGCCAGTTTCCGCAACGGGGAGAACATGGTTGGATCCGCGCTCAGCTATATTCCGGCCCAGTCGGCGCGGTTCGACATGGTTGTGAACGGCAAGGAGGTCGAGGTGCCGACACGCATCGGCAATAATCCGGCGTTCAACGTCGCGGGCCTGCCGGATGGTTTGCTTGCGATCCTGCACGAGACGACGGATCAGAGCGTCACCTATACGGAATGGGAAAAATGGGTGAAGTTCACCGATCATAAAGATTTCGCCTTTGCCCAGCAGGCTCATATCGACCGTGGGTTGTCGCAGGACACCTTCAGGGAAAACTACCGTCGTTATGCCAAGGCGCTGATCGCGGTCGGGGATGGGTCTGGCGAAGATCGGCTGAACGGTCTGAAAACCGAAATCGTGGCCGGTCTGAATCCCTATACCGACGATCTGTCGGGGGGGTTGCCGGTCCAGGTTTTTTTAGACGGTGTCCCCATCGCCGAGGCGCAGTTCGAGATGTTCGAGCGCGATGCCGCAGGCCAGGTCATCGTCACGAGACACAAAGCCGATGATCAGGGACGCGCAACGCTGCCGATGGTGCCTGGCCGCAGGTATCTGATCGACTCGGTCCAGATCGAAGAACTGGAACCCGCCAACGAGGGTGACGCCGGCTGGCTGACCCACTGGGCCGCGTTGACCTTCGCCGTGCCCGAGGCGTAGACCGTCCGGGCAATTCCCCCGGAGGACATCATGGACAAGTTCGAGACCATCACCGGAGTCGCGGCCCCCCTGCCGCTGATCAACGTCGACACAGACATGATCATCCCCAAGCAGTTCCTGAAGACGATCAAGCGATCCGGTCTGGGCGTGAACCTGTTCGACGAGATGCGTTATGGCGACGACGGGGCGGAGCTGCCGGATTTCGTGCTGAACAAACCCGCCTATCGCAATGCCGAGATCCTTGTGGCGGGCGAAAATTTCGGATGCGGATCGTCACGCGAACATGCGCCATGGGCCCTGCTGGATTTCGGGATTCGCGCCGTGATCGCACCCAGCTTTGCCGATATCTTCTATAACAACTGCTTCAAGAACGGCATCCTGCCAATCGTGCTGCCACAGGATCAGGTGGATGCCCTGATGAACGATGCCCGCAACGGCGAAAACGCGCGCATCACCATCGACCTCGACGTGCAGACGGTTACCGGCTCGGACGGCACGGCCTATCCGTTCGAGGTCGATAGTCACAAGAAGCATTGCCTGCTCAACGGGTTGGATGACATTGGCCTGACGATGGAGAAGGCGTCGTCTATCGACGCTTACGAATCTCGTGTTTCCCAAGAGCGTCCCTGGGTCTGACGTCAAGCACATTAACACCATGCTTTAACTATCTGAAAATGTAAAATTTATCTATAAATCCGGAAGTTTTGCGGCTTTCTGGGCACACAAATTCGCCCAAGGCTTTACGTTCTGTCTCAGCCGGTTGCGAGGCGAAGTTAAACAAGGCACGTTGGTGGCAAGAATGAGGCAGTCGCCCCAACGAGGGCAGAGCAAACAAGGTCCCAAATCATAAGGGACCATCCGGCAAGGATGAACAGGCAGTGATTTCGCAGCTTCCCGGTGCGTGCATCCGTGCGCTACTCATGGTGTCGATGGTCTTGACCCCATCGCTGATGCTGCCCGAGATGAATTCCCAGATCAGCGATGCGACGGTTCTGATCGCTTTGTTTGCCGCCCTTTTCGTGATCGTGGAATACGGTTCCACCTACCCCGGTCTGGTCGAGTTTCGCGGCGCGCCACCGTTCAACCGCGTGCGCTTCATCACGCTGTTCGTCACGCTGACGCTGATTGCCATTGCGCTGTCGGGCAAGCAGGACGCTTCGCTTCTGTCGCGGTTGGTCATGGCTGTGGGCGTTCTGCTGGGGCAGTCAATGGATTTCCCGCTATCGCCGATCCGTCTTATTTTGTGGTTGTTGCCTGAAGGAACGACATTGTCCGAGGCGCACAGCGTCCGCGCAGCCGCCGGTCTTGCCTATCTGACGTCGCTGGTGGGGTTGACGATCTTTGCGATCATGATCCGTGTCAAAGGCTGGCCCTCTCCGACGGGCAGCTTCAACGTCTGGATCAATCTGCCGACCTTCGACCCGACCGCCGGAGCCGATGTCGTCAAGCGTCTCAATCGCGACGGCGCCGTTAACATTCTGTTAGGGCTTATGCTGCCATATCTGACCCCGCCGATCGCGATGTTCATCGCAAACTCCTACGGGATCTCGATGATGAACAGCGATCTGATGATGGTCTGGGTGATGTCGCTATGGGCCTTTCTGCCTACTTCTCTTTTCCTGCGTGGCATCGCGATGCGTCGACTTGCGCTGATGATCTCGCAGAAACGTCGCCGTTTCGGCACCGATGGCGCGATCCCCGATCCGGCCTTCATGCCCGCCTGACGTCGATTGGCGCGGCCATCGCAGCGTCTGTCTGGCTGACGGCCTGTGCCGCATCTGCGGAAATCATCCGCTTTGCAACTTACGATACCGGGCTGGGCCGCAAGGGGCCGGGTGTGATGCTGCGCGACCTTCGGGCCGCCAGGAACGAACAGTCCGAGGCCGCGCTGGCTGTCATCGCCGCCGGTCAGGCTGATGTGATCCTGTTGATGGACGTCGATTGGGACCAGGGTAGCCTTGGGCTGGATGCATTGGCCGAGCGGCTGGCCGATCTGGGTCAGAGCTATCCATATCGACTGTCGCTGCGTCCGAATTCCGGCATCCCGTCCGGCGTCGATCTGGACGGCGACGGCACTACGCACGAGGCGCGAGATGCGCTGGGGTACGGCTGGTTCACCGGCGACAGCGGGCTGGTTGTGTTGTCGCGCTATCCGCTGGGCAGGACACGTGACCTGAGCGATATGCGCTGGTCGGACAGATCTGAAGCCGCGCAGCTTCTGCCGCCGGAAGCGCGTCAGATTGTTCCACTGGCCACAACGGCGCAATGGGTCGTGCCGGTGATGCTGGGCGCGACCGAGATCACGCTGATCACCCTTTCGGCGGGCACCCCGGTATTCGATGGTCCGGAAGATCGGAACGGGCTGCGCAATCGTGACGAGCTGGCGCTGGTTTCGGAACTTGCACGGGATGCCGACCTTCCGTTGGTCATGGGCCGTGCCAATCAGGACCCGGAGCGGGGGGAAGGTGTCCGGGAGGCCCTGTTCGATCTGCTGAACCTGACCGCACTGCAGGATGCCCGGCCAACCGCTCCGGACGGATCATCGGCGACTGTACGCTGGGACGGTCCGGGTGAGATGCGCGTCGATTACGTCCTGCCGCCCCGCGCGCTGAGCGTGGTCGGTGCGGGTGTCCTCTGGCCCGAGCCGGGCGATCCTTTGCGCGCCATTACGGAAACCGCCGGCCCCGCGCGGCTGGTCTGGGTCGATGTGGCGGTTCCTTGACGCTTGCCGGGTCAGGGATTACGCCACGGTCAACCGGATAACGAAAGGCCCCAGACACATGGCGAACCCCTCCCTCCTGATCCTGCCGGGCGACGGTATCGGTCCCGAAGTCATGACCGAAGTCCGCCGCGTGATCGACTGGTTCGGTGCGAACAAGGGCCTTACCTTCGACGTGTCCGAAGACCTTGTGGGCGGCGCGGCCTATGACAAGCACGGCACGCCGCTGACCGACGAGACAATGGCCCTCGCGCAGAAGGTTGATGCCGTCCTGCTGGGCGCTGTCGGTGGTCCGGCCTACGACAACCTCGATTTCAGCGTGAAGCCAGAACGTGGCTTGCTGCGCCTGCGCAAGGAAATGGATCTGTTTTCCAATCTGCGCCCTGCACAGTGTTTCGATGCGCTGGCCGATTTCTCGTCGTTGAAGAAGGATATCGTCGCCGGTCTGGACATCATGATCGTCCGCGAGCTGACCTCCGGCGTGTATTTCGGCGAACCGCGCGGCATCCACAAGGAAGGCAACGAGCGGGTCGGCATCAATACGCAGCGGTATACTGAATCGGAGATCGCCCGCGTGGCCCGCTCGGCGTTCGAACTGGCGCGCAAGCGGTCGAACAAGGTCTGTTCGATGGAAAAAGCCAACGTGATGGAGAGCGGTATCCTGTGGCGCGATGTGGTGCAGGAAATCCACGATGCCGAATACCCGGACGTGGAGCTGTCACACATGTATGCCGATAACGGCGCGATGCAGCTGGTCCGCGCACCCAAGCAGTTTGACGTCATCGTGACCGACAACCTGTTCGGCGACGTGCTGTCGGATTGCGCCGCGATGCTGACCGGGAGCCTGGGCATGTTGCCGTCCGCCAGCCTCGGCCTGCCGATGGCAAACGGTCGTCCCAAGGCGATGTATGAGCCGGTTCACGGATCGGCCCCCGACATCACCGGACAAGGCAAGGCCAACCCGATCGCCTGCATCCTGAGCTTTGCGATGGCCCTGCGCTATTCCTTCGACGAGGGGGCATATGCCGACCTGCTGGAAGGCGCGGTCGAAAAAGTGCTGGCCGATGGCGCACGCACGGCGGACCTGATGGGCCCGGACGGTGGCACCCCGATCAGTACGACCGAAATGGGCGATGCAATCCTGGCAGCGCTTGACGCCGCCTGATTTGACCATCCGCGTCACTCCTTCGGGAGGAGGGTGCCGCGGCCTCATATAAACTCCGGAGCGTGACCTTGCCCGACAAGTCCTCCCCCCTTCCCGGTATTCTTCTGTCGCTGGCGGCCTTCGGTTTGTTTTCGACGCATGATATCGCGGTCAAAATGCTGGGCAGCGGTTATGCTGTGTTCCAGATCGTGTTCTTCAGCGTCCTGCTCAGCTTCCCGCTGGTGATCTTCATGCTGCTGCGGGACAACGAAAACGGCACGCTGATCCCGCGCCACCCCTGGTGGACCGCGCTGCGAACGGTCTCGGCGGTGATCACCGGATTCTGTGCGTTCTACGCCTTCTCGGTCCTGCCGCTGGCTCAGGTCTATGCCATCATCTTCGCTTCGCCGCTTTTGATCACAATTCTGGCAATTCCCGTTCTGGGCGAAAAGGTCGGTCTGCATCGTGGAGCCGCCGTCGTGGCCGGTCTGATCGGGGTCATGGTGGTTCTGCGACCCAGTGACCTGAACCTCGGGCTGGGTCACGCGGCGGCGCTGACGGCGGCTTTCACCGGTGCGCTGGCTTCGGTGATCGTGCGCAAGATCGGGCGCGACGAACGCTCGGCGGTACTGCTGCTTTATCCGATGGTGGCGAATTTTGCGGTGATGGGGATGTTGCTGCCCTTCGTCTATCGTCCGATGCCGCTGGGCGATCTGGGGCTGTGGGCGATGATGGCTGCCCTCGCATTTCTGGCATCGCTCGCGTTGATCCAGGCATACCGCAGGGCCGATGCGGTTCTGGTCGCGCCGATGCAATACAGCCAGATCCTCTGGGCCGCGCTTTACGGATGGGTGTTCTTCGACGAGACTATCGACCAGGGTACGGCGGTCGGTGCGGGCATCATCATCGCGTCGGGTCTTTATATCGTGCTGCGCGAAGGACGGGGGCGATCGCGAAATGCGCCTGTCCTGCGCACAAGGTCCCGCGCCGAGACGGGAACGACACCGCGCATTTCGCCCCTGCTGTCGGCCAAGGATCGTGCTGTACCGCAAGACGAGACTTAACGCATCTTTAATGCCGCGCTGCTATCGCACAGTGAAAGCAAGTGGGATGCAATCATGCGGCAAAAGGAAACCTGGCAAAATGATCCCATCGTCCGGGTCGAAAAACACCTGTATCCGTTGATCCCCGGCCTGTTGCGGCATTCCATATCTGCCAAGGCGGCTGGCGCGGACCTGATTCGCGCGGTGCAGGAGGCCGCCTCTGCGCTGCGGGCAGCACAACACAGGTATCTCGACCCGATAGACATCAAGTTGACCCCCGACACGCGATCAAAGTTCGATGACATGGCGAATCTGCTGGATCGGGTCGCCGCAGCACTGCCCGACCCCGCTGGCCTGGAAGCGACGAATTTTCTGGATGTCGAGTATCTGTGCGGTGCGTTCACCGATCATGTCGAGTCGACGCTGGACGCGCTGAGGGCTGATTTTCTGAACGAGGTTCTGGCACGGCAGGAGCGGGCAAAAATGCTCTCGACCATCGCGGCCAAGGAAGTGACCTCGATCAGTCGCCAGATCTATTTCATCTCGATCAATGCGTCGGTCGAAGCGGCGCGGGCGGGGGATGCCGGTCGCGGATTCGCAGTTATCGGAGAGCAGATTCGCGGTCTGTCACAGGATGCCGCAGCGGCACTGAAACGCATGTCGGGCAGCGGTGCGCGGCTGCAATAACGCTTGCCACCAACGGGTGGGGCCGATATGCCCCGCGCACGGTCGGGCTGTGGCGCAGCCTGGTAGCGCACCTGCTTCGGGAGCAGGGGGTCGGAGGTTCGAATCCTCTCAGCCCGACCAGTTTCAGCACATCGAGAACACCCGGCCTGTTGGACCGATTGCCGAACGAGCGTCCGCTATATAATGCCCGCGCAATCAGAGCTTCGGAGCATTTCAGCGTATCCGTCAGGCCGCTTCGGGCGAGAAGTTCAGTGAAGTGCCATTGATGCAATGCACCAACTTGTTCTCGACGTACAGAATGTGACCAAGATGCGAGGCACAGCGTCGGCAATGCACTTCCAGCGACAGCAGCGGGTCAAGGAGATCTCGTTCCTCATCGGAAAACTGTGAAATATCGACCTCGGTCGGTAACATTGGCGCGTCTTTATCACCGTCTCTTTGGGCGAACTGGGAATAGACCGACTTGTCGATCCCGGTCAGAACCGAATTCGGATAGGAATGGCGATAAAACAGCCAGCCCTTGTCGATCACGACCTTGAACCGTCCTTCGTATAACGGAAGATCGCAGCCCTTGCAGGTGTAGGTTCCGTCCTCCTCACTGTCCCAGAGCGGGTCCGATTTCGGGGCTTCGGTCCCGCCAAGGCGCATGATCGTGTATTCGGTTTCAGTCAGCATCGCGCGCCATTCCTCGTCAGTCCGCGTGACTTCGAAGTGAAAGGCGTCGCCATCCCTGGCAATCGCCCGACCTCCCAGTGCCATGGCCGCAAAGGCGGCGGGAACTGAGCTGAACAGGAATCGGCGCGTCGTCCTTATCTTCAACATAACAATAACCTCCGGAATATATCGCTCATCAGACCGGAGATGGAGCCTTTAGGCGACTCAATTGTGCGGCACGAAGTTTGATCAGCTTGTGATCAGGCGCGTTCGATCGGTAGCAATCCGCCTATCGCGCCGGCGGATCAATTCAGTCTGACGGAGGAAGCGGCCTGTCGCTCGGCTGAAGAAAAACCAGCGTTATCATAGGCAACCTGTGCGATCACGGCGATCAGCAGAGCGCTGGCGAATGCGGCGAACATGGTTTTCATCGTCTCTACTCCGCTGGTGCGTTGCCGGGTCTGTCCCGCTCGGCCATGATTTTTTCTGCCCAGATCGAATGGTGTTCAACCGCCCATTGCTCCTCGACCTCGCCCTTACCCATGGCGTCGTAGGCCCCTTCCATCCCGACAGAGCCAAGATAGATATGCGCGAAGATCACGGCGGTCATCCCGAAGGCGACGATGCCATGCCAGATCTGGGAATACTGCATCTCTTCCTGCGGAGTCAGGTCGATGGGCAGCGGTCCAAGCCCGACAAGTTGCGGCAAACCCCAGTCATTGAGCAGCCCGAAGGTCGAGGCGAACATCGGCAATTCGAAAGGAAACAACATCGACAGGCCGGAAACCGAAAGCGATGCGCCGCCAAGTATAACGATCCAGAAAATGATTTTCTGGCCTGCGTTGAACTTGCGTGCAGGCACATGGCCCTTGCCGAAAATGCCGCCGCCGCGCGCCAGCCATATCAGGTCGTCCTTGTTTGGAATATTCTGGAGGACCCACATGAAGAAGATCATCACAAGACCGATCATGAAGGCCCAGCTGATGTTGTTGTGGACCCATTTGGAGGCGATGGCGACCGGCGCCCAGCCTTCGGCCCCAAACAGCGGAATAAATGCGATCCGCCCGAACAGTACCAACAGTCCAGTGATCGCCAGGGCAATGAAACTGCCTGCGGTCAGCCAGTGGCCGAAGCGTTCATAGGTCTTGAATCGCAAAAGGGTGCGCCCGGTTTTGGGGCCGTCGATCCGGATGCGACCCCGGATCACGAAGAACAGCGCCAGGAGTGCCAGGGTCACCAGCAGCAAGATGCCGCCCCAGATTCGCAGCGGCCCCGCGCGCCATTTCAGCCAGGTCATACCACCATCCTGAATCAATACGGTCGCAGCCGGGCCACGTTGCTGTGTCGTGATCGGGATGGAGTTGAAACGAATGCCGCGCCAGAGTTCCGGATCGGATGCACCACCCAGTGTGCCGAGGTCATCGGTCATCGGCAATCCGATGCCGCCAGTGTCTGCCGCGCGGGAGGCATCGTTGAGGACAGGCTGATCCTGACCCTCTCGTTGCGCCTGCTGTCGGGCCATGATGTCGGCCAGCGTCGGCGCGCCGCCGGTCGCCGAACGGTCAAGCGACTGAACGTCCGGAGCGTTGCCCCCCGGTGGAATCACATCCACGGATACGCCTTCCTGCGCCATTGCAGGAAGGGTGAATGCGATCAGAAACAGAAACGCACGGATCATGGATGTTCCCCCAGAAGCCAGGACGGCCCGCCCCGATTTGCCGGAGCCAGCCAGATCGGGAATGATTTCAGCCGTCGCGGACTTCGGGACCATAGGCCGTGGACCAACCCCAGGCACCCGAACCGAATCCACGCGCCACGATCCGCTCGCGGTATATCGAACTGACCTCGTTCGAATCCCCGGCCAGCAGGGCCTTGGTCGAGCACATTTCGGCGCAGATCGGAAGTTTGCCCTCGGCGATACGGTTACGACCGTATTTGGTGAACTCCGCCTCGCTGAAATCTTCCTCCGGTCCACCGGCACAGAACGTGCATTTGTCCATCTTGCCGCGCGATCCGAAATTGCCGGCGGTCGGATATTGTGGCGCGCCGAACGGACAGGCGTAAAAGCAATAGCCGCATCCGATGCAGAGATCCTTGGAGTGCAGGACAATGCCGTCATCGGTTTGGTAAAACACGTCGGTCGGACAAACCGCCATGCAGGGCGGATCGGAGCAGTGCATACAGGCGACCGATATCGAGCGTTCGCCCGGCTGACCGTCCTGGATGGTGACCACCTTGCGGCGGTTGATGCCCCATGGAACGTCGTTTTCGTTCTTGCAGGCGGTGACGCAGGCGTTGCACTCGATGCAGCGCTCGGCGTCGACGAGAAATTTCGCTCTTCCCATGATCTTTCTCCTTACGCCGTGTAGATTTTACACAGGGTGCACTTGGTTTCCTGCATCTGGGTCACCGAGTCATAGCCGTAGGTCTGGGCAATATTGGTCGATTCCCCCAGAACATAGGGATCGGCCCCTTCGGGATATTTGTCCCGCAGGTCGCGCCCTTCGAAGATGCCGCCGAAGTGGAATGGCATGAAGGCCACACCTTCTCCGACGCGCGGTGTTACCATGGCCTTTACCAGAACCTTGCCCTTTTCAGGGCCTTCGACCCAGACGTCATCTCCGTCGCGAACACCCAGATCATTGGCATCGCGCGGATTCATCTCGACGAACATTTCCTGCTGCAGTTCGGCCAGCCAGCGGTTGGAGCGGCTTTCGTCGCCCCCGCCTTCATATTCGACCAGACGCCCTGATGTCAGGATAAGCGGGTATTCTTCCGAAAAGTCATTTTCCTGGATCGAGGCATAGCGCGTCGGCAAACGCCAGAACTTCTTGTCTTCATAGGTGCCGTATTCAGCGACCAGATCGCGGCGCGGCGTATACAGCGGCTCGCGATGCAGGGGCACCGGGTCGGGGAAAGTCCAGACCACGGCACGCGCCTTGGCGTTACCGAAGGGCGCGCATCCGCGGGCGATTGCGACCCGCTGGATGCCGCCCGAGAGATCGGTCTTCCAATTCACACCACCGGTCTTCTGTTGGTAGTCGGATTCGATTTCGCCGGTCATTGTTTTCTCGCCGACTTCCTCCCCGTCGGTGGCGCCTTCGGCCGGGGCTGTCGTCGCCTCGGGACGTCCGTCGGGGAAGCCTGCCACCCGGTTAATCGAGTCGACCTCGTCCTGCGTCAGATCGCTGTCCCATCCCAGATCGCGCAGCATCTGCATCGTGAATTCGGGATAACCGTCCTCGATTTCCGATCCGACAGAATAAACCCCCTCTGCCAGAAGGTTCTCGCCATCGCGTTCAACGCCGAACCGGGCGCGGAAGGTCAGGCCGCCTTCGGCCACCGGCAAGGACATGTCGTAAAGGTTGGCCGTGCCGGGGTGGTTCATCTCGGGTGTGCCCCAGGATGGCCATGGCAGACCATAATAATCCCCGTCGGCCGGTCCGCCCACGGCGCGCAGCGTTGTCTTGTCGAACGTGTGCTGATTGGCCATGTGCGTCTTGAGACGTTCGGGCGACTGGCCCGTATAGCCGATGGTCCACATGCCGCGATTGAACTCGCGGGTGATGTCTTCGATGTTCGGCTCTCCGTTTTCGACCGCGATGTTGCGGAAGATGCGATCCGCGAAGCCCAGCTTGGTGGCGAATTTGGCCATGATTGTATGATCGGGCAAAGATTCGAACAACGGCTCCACGATCCGATCGCGCCACTGCAGGGAGCGGTTGGAGGCTGTGACAGAACCGCGTGTTTCATACTGGGTCGAAGCGGGCAGGATATAGACGCCATCTTCGCGATCATTCATCACGGCCGTCAGGGTCGGATAGGGGTCGATCACCACCAGAAGATCCAACTTCTCCATCGCCGTCTTCATTTCCGTCATACGCGTCTGGCTGTTGGGCGCATGGCCCCAGAATATCATCGCACGGGTATTGTTGGGCTGATCGATATTCTCCGCATCTTCCAGAACGCCGTCGATCCAGCGCGATACAGGGATGCCCGTCTCGTTCATCATCATGCGGTCGGCCCCGTCGGCGCCCTTGCCCTCCATGACGTCGAAGTTCGACTTGAGCCAGTCCAGGTCTTCTTCCCACACCCGTGCCCAATGCGCCCAGCTGCCGTCCGACAGGCCGTAGTATCCCGGCAGCGTGTCCGCCAGAACACCCAGATCGGTCGCACCCTGCACATTGTCATGGCCACGGAAGATGTTGGTTCCTCCACCGGAGATTCCTATGTTGCCCAGTGCAAGTTGCAAAATGCAGTAGGCCCGCGTGTTGTTGTTGCCGTTGGTGTGCTGAGTGCCACCCATGCACCAGATGACCGTGCCGGGCCGGTTTTCCGAGAGCTGACGCGCAACCCGGCGAAGTTGCGAACCGGGTGCTCCGGTCACGCGCTCGACTTCTTCCGGGGTCCACCTGGCCACTTCTTCACGGATCTGGTCCATGCCCCAGACGCGGGTGCGGATGAATTCCTTATCCTCCCACCCGTTATCGAAGATATGATACAGAATGCCCCAGACCAGCGCGACGTCTGTGCCTGGCCGGAAGCGCACATATTCGTCGGCATGCGCCGCAGTGCGAGTGTACCGGGGGTCGCAGACGATCAACGGGGCGGAATTCTCTTCCTTGGCCTTCAGCAGATGCAGAAGCGACACGGGGTGCGCCTCTGCCGGGTTGCCGCCGATAAGAAAGATTGCCTTGGAATTGTGGATGTCATTGAAGCTGTTCGTCATGGCGCCATAGCCCCATGTGTTGGCCACGCCGGCAACAGTAGTCGAGTGGCAGATGCGCGCTTGGTGATCGACGTTGTTGGTGCCCCAGTAGGCGGCGAATTTGCGGAACAGATAGGCCTGTTCATTGTTGTGCTTCGCGGACCCCAGCCAATAGACTGAATCCGGCCCGCTTTCTTCCTTGATAGACGTTATCTGGTCGCCGATCTCCTCGATGGCCTGATCCCAGCTGATGCGTTCCCAGACGCCGCCGACCTTCTTCATCGGATACTTCAGGCGGCGCTCGCCATGTGCCGTTTCGCGGACTGCGGCCCCTTTGGCGCAGTGGCCGCCCAGGTTGAACGGACTGTCATAGCCCGGCTCCTGGCCGAACCAGACGCCGTTCTCGACCTCGGCGATAACGGTACATCCGACCGCGCAGTGCGTGCAGACCGAGCGAATTTTCTCGGCCCCGGCAAGGGCCGGATATTCCGACATGTCGGCGCGGGCGACGGTGCCGCCAGTCGCGCCGATTGCGGCAAGACCGCCAATGGCCAGGCCAGATCCGCGCAGAAAAGCACGGCGGTCGACGCCAGATTTTGTAGCCCGGTCTATGACGCCGATGCCGCCGTTGCGACCAACTGGCGTGGACGTGGTTTTTCTACGAAGCATTCTGTCGTCCCCCTCAGAAGCGCGCGCTGGCGAAATAGGCGCGGGTATGTTCGGTATCGGCGAGGCCCTTTTGCGGCCCGGTCGCGACTTCGGCCTTCGCGGTGCCGGCTACGGTCGTGGCGGCAACGGCGGCGGGCGCGGCGACGGCCAGTTTCAGAAAGCCACGGCGGCCTTCATCCTGCGTCTTGACGTCGGTCTTGTCGGTCATGTCTCGTCCTCCAAAGACGCGGCCCTCAGGCGGCCGCCAGCCGGAACGCTTCGCGTTCGATTTCCATGAATTCACGCCCCACTTCGCCCACGCGGGCGTAGAGAGAGGCTTTTTTGGCTTTCGCCAGATCGGCGAAAAAGTGACCTGCCCATGGCGCAACATGCCTGGCCCAGAAATCGCGCTGACGCGACAAGGTCAGCGGATTGCCGAACCGCCCGACGATGATCGCGCCCAGCACTTCCATCAGTGAAGCGATCCCGTCTTCGGGTTCGAACACGCCGTCGGCACGGGCCAGGCCCAGCGCGGCGAAATCGCGGCGCAGCGCGCCCAGTGGCTTTTCATTGAGGAAACCGGTCAGGTAGAAACTGGCGTAAGGCAGCAATTCGCCGCGCCCCATGCCGATGAATAGATCGTTGTATTCATGGCGCACAGCAGACGGGTCGGCGGTACGGGCGGCTTTCGCCAACCTGTTGATCGCCTGCCCCAGAGGCGTATCGTCGCCTTGCAGGGCCGCCGTCTGGTCCAGTGTCATCCGATCCATCGGACGCGCCAATACCAACCCAAGATAATTATAGAGATCCGCGCGAAGGCGGTCCTCCTGGGACGGCTGCCCCGGTCGCGCGGAAGCGCTGGCGTTCATGCGTCACTTTCCTCCTCGAAGGTGAAGCGCATCCGTGGGGATGGCATCACCGGCAGGGTCGCGAACTCCTCCTCCGCGACCTCACATTCCGAGGGTTTCACGGCAACCGGCTTTTCTGCAAGCAGTTTCTTTTCAATGGGCTGAGTCTCATTTTCCAGAGTCTTTTCGTCGGAAACCGACGTCACGACGCGCTTGACGTGAGCGGCCATACCTTTTCCGACCTCGTAGGATGTCTTTAAAGCGCCGCCATTCAAGCCGTTTCCGGTAAAGTCCCCGTCATAATCGTTCAGACCGTCGACGCAGGCCAATACGGGGTTCGACCGCCAGAGACTGCGCAGCGCACGATTGCGAATATGGGTCGGCACGACCTTGGCCAGAAAGGCGGCCACGTCGTCTCCGGATTTGATGGTGTCCGGGTCGGGCAGGTTCAGGTGCTTCAACAATTCCGCTTCGGTCATCCCGTCCTGGGTGGCGCGTTCGACCTTCAGGATTTCGGATTCCCTGGCCTCAGTCGCGGCAGCGGTTTCGGCCTTTTGCGCGTCTGCGACCGCTTGCTTTCGACGGGACCAGAAATCGCTCATTTCCGCGCCCTCAGCGATTGCGGCGTACGCCAGACGTCGGCGGGTTGAATGATGCGCGCATCGCCGATGCCATCCTGCGCATCGCCCTGCCGATGCTTGTCGCGGCGGCGTTTGATGAACGGCTCGTCTTGGTGATGCAGGGCCACGAAAGCCTCGACCCATTCGATCATGCCCGCGGGCATCGCGACCTTCTCGACCCGGTCCTCGGCGTCGATCTCATGAAAGCTTGCCTCGAAGGGCGAAGCGGTGACCAGAACCGGATCGGGCCGCCCGCCTCCGCGCAGCCCGACCCACACCGATGGCACCTGCGACGTCAGGTTTTGCACCAGACTGTCGGTGTCCTTGCGATGAAGTTGCAACGTCAGGGTGGCGGCGTGATATTCGATTACGTCCCCATCCGTGCGCGTCATCCGCCAATCTGCGGCGGGCGCGCGCGGGACGATGCCTGCCAAGGTCCAGACATGCGCGATCCAGCGGGTCACACCGGGGCTGCGGCGCATCACGACGCCGACGGGCATTTCCACGATCTTGGGGGCCTGGGACATGGCACCTATGGTGACGCAGAAAGGTTGGTCATGAAAAGGGGAATCTTGATCTCTTTGCTGGCATCGCCTTGCAACCCAGCCCGCACCGTGGCCATCTGATCTGCGGGAACAGAGGGAGATTGGAATGGCCGGACACCTTGTCCTGTGCAGTTGTGCGGGGTCGCAGACGCTTGACGCCGATGGCCTGTCGACGGCGACCGGACGCACCTGCTCCCGTGTTCACGATGCCTTGTGCCTGGCCGCACCGGATGTTGTCGCCCGTGCCTTTGCCGACGTCGATACGATCATGGCCTGCGGGCAGGAGGCCGAGGCCCTGACTGCTCTGGCGCAGGAGGTCGGTGCCCCGGCCCCCCGATTCACCGATATTCGCGACCGGGCTAGTTGGGGCGGGGGCGATCCGATGCCCAAGCAGGCCGCATTGCTGGCCGAAGCCGCCCTGACCCCTCCCGAACCGCGAGTGCTGGATGTCGTATCCGAAGGTCTGTGCCTGATTGTCGGGCCGGCCGACCTCGCCCTGGCGGCGGCGACGCGATTGCAGGACGCGCTTACTGTGACCGTACTGCTGCCCGAAGGGGCGGACGCACCTCAGGATCGCCGCTTCGATGCCGTTTCGGGCCGCATCTGTCGCGCGTCAGGCGCACTTGGCGGGTTCGAAATAACGCTGGACGCCTTGAGGCAGATCGACCCATCCGGGGCGGAGATCACGTTTGGTGCCCCCCGCGATGGCGCAAAATCCCATTGCGATGTAATTCTGGATCTGACCGGCGGCACGCCGCTGTTTCCCGCACACCACAAGCGGGACGGTTATCTTCGCCCCGACCCGAAGAACCCGTTGGCCGTGGCAGACGCGGTGCTGGAAGCCAGCCAGATGGTCGGCACATTCGAGAAAGTCCTGCACGTCCGCACCGAGCCGTCGCTCTGCGCCCATTCGCGGGCGGGGATCACCGGATGCACGAATTGCCTCGATCTTTGCCCGACCGGAGCGATCCTGCCCGACGGCGACCACGTGACCATCGACCCGATGGCCTGCGCCGGCTGCGGGGCCTGTTCGTCGGTCTGTCCGTCGGGTGCGGTGAGTTATGACGCGCCGCCCGTCGACGACATCTTCCGCCGGATCGAGGTGCTGGCCCGGACGTTCCGCAAACATGGTGTGACGCCGACCCTGCTGGTGCATGACGACTACGGGCGCGAGATGATCGCCCTGTCCGCCCGGCACGGCGGGGGCCTGCCAGACCACGCCGTGCCGCTGCACCTGCCCGCCATCGCTGTCTTCGGTCACGCCGAGATGATGGCCGCGCTGGGGGCGGGCTTCGCGCGCGTCGACATCCTGCCTTCACCTCAAACGGAACGCGACCCGATCAACGGCCAGATCATGTTGGCCAACGCGCTGGCCGGGCGCGATGCCGTACGGCTGGCGGAGGTTGCCGATCCGGATGCGCTGGAACACGCGACAGGCGAAGCATTTTCACCGGTCGATTACGATACCATCCTGCCGCTGGGTACGCGCCGTCAGGTCACGCGCGTCGCGGCGGCGACGATGCACGATGACACGCCGGTCCTGCCCCTGCCCAAGGGCGCACCCTATGGTGCCGTGATCGTCGATACCGACGCCTGCACGCTCTGCCTGTCGTGCGTGTCCCTGTGCCCGTCGGGCGCGCTGATGGACAATCCTGACCGGCCCGAATTGCGCTTTCAGGAAGACGCCTGCCTGCAATGCGGTCTCTGCGCCTCGCTCTGCCCCGAGACGGCGATCACCTTGCAGCCGCAGTTGAACCTGTCGCCCGACGCCCTGTCACCGCGAATTCTGAACCAGGAAGAACCCGCCGAATGTGTCGAATGCGGCAAGCCGTTCGGCGTCGCCTCCACCATCGAGCGGATCGCCGGAATGCTGGCAGACAAGCACCCTATGTTCGGCGCGGAAAAGGCCCGGATGATCCGGATGTGCGATACCTGTCGCGTAAACGCGATGGCGCATTCCACCGACAACCCGTTTCAGTCAAAGCCGCGCCCCAAGACGCGGACCAGCGACGATTATCTGAACTAGGAGATACCGATGTCCGACGATTTCAACATGTCCATGCGCAAGTTCCTCAAGCAGGTCGGCGTGACCTCGCAGCAGGAAATAGAAAAGGCCGCGCGCGCCTCCGGCCATTCCGGCCCGTTCAATGCAAAAGTCGTCCTGACGATCGACGGTCTGGAGCTTGAGCATGTCGTGACCGGCACGATCACCGGCACTCCGGAATGAGCGCACCATCGCGCGAGGATGTCCTCGCGGTTTTGAAAACCATTGATGCACCCGGTGGTGGCGACATCGTGTCTGCCGGTCTGGTCCGCGCGCTGTCGGTCGATGGCGGCGAAGCCCGGTTCGTGATGGAAATCGCGCCCAATCAGGCCACCGTCATGACCCCGGTGCGTGACGCTGCCGAAACGGCACTTTCGGCAATGCCCGGCATGGTCAAAGCTACTGTTCTGCTGACCGCACACAGCGACAAGGCCCCGCCCGACCTGAAGCCCGCTCGCGCCACCGCTGCACCTACGGGGCCACAGTCGGTGCCGGGTGTGGCCCGTATTATGGCCATCGCCAGCGGCAAGGGTGGTGTCGGAAAATCGACTCTGTCGGCAAATCTTGCCGTCGCGCTGGCTGCCGAGGGCCGTCGCGTCGGTCTGCTGGATGCAGATGTCTATGGCCCGTCGCAGCCCCGCATGCTGGGTGTGTCCGGGCGGCCGCAATCGCCCGATGGCAAAACAATCCTGCCGCTGCGCAACCATGGCGTCACGATGATGTCGATGGGCCTGATGACGAACGAGGATCAGGCTGTCGTCTGGCGCGGCCCGATGCTGATGGGCGCATTGCAGCAGATGATGACTCAGGTCCAGTGGGGCACGCTGGATGTGCTGATCGTCGATTTGCCGCCCGGCACCGGCGACGTGCAGATGACGCTGGGACAAAAGTATGCGGTCGATGGCGCGGTGATCGTCAGCACCCCGCAGGATGTCGCCCTGATCGACGCGCGCAAGGGTATCGACATGTTCAAGCAAATGGGCGTGCCGGTCGTCGGTATGGTCGAGAATATGTCGACGCATATCTGTTCGAACTGCGGACATGAGGAACATATCTTCGGCCACGGCGGTGTCGCGAAGGAGGCCGAGAAGCTGGGTATTCCCCTTCTGGCCGAAATTCCGCTGCATCTTTCAATCCGCGTGGCGGCGGACGGCGGCGCCCCCGTGGTGGCATCGAAACCCGAAAGCCCACAGGCAGAAGCCTATCGTGTGCTGGCCCGCAAGTTGGTCGAAATGGGTCATGCCTGAGATCATCGGCGACCTTACCTTTCCGCCGATGTTGCGCGGTATCATGGCGCCCGATCCTCGGGCGGCGGCCATCGCACAGGCACGCGCGGGGTGTGACGGAGGGTTGATCTGCTGGCGCGGCGGTGACGCACTTGAGGTTGGTCTGGTGCTGGCTCCGGACGTGGCACTGTCGCGGGCAATACAGATGTTGCCTCTGAGCGCGATGGCCTTGCGTGATGCGCTGGGCGCGATCGGTCCACCCGAACTGCCGATCCACCTGACGTGGGACGGGCGAATTCTTCTGAATGGTGCCGAAGCCGGACGGTCGCGGATCATAGCCTCCGCCGGGCAGGCGGAGGCCGTGCCGGATTGGATCGTCAGTCACCTGATATTTCGATTTCTACCTGTCGATGGCGACATTGATGTCACCGCGCTCTGGTCGGAAGGGGGCGGGGATGTCACGCCGGAAGACCTGTTGGAATCCTGGTCCCGGCACCTGCTGCATCGTCTTTCGGAATGGGACGACGGGCCGGAATCGCTGCATGTCGACCTGACGGGCTGTTCCTGGGAGCGGGAATCGAAGGACGCGGCCTTCATAGGGCTGGACGAATCGTTCGGTCGCTTGCGTCGCGACGGGGACGCGACCACAATGGACCCCCTGACAGACCTGCTGGAAACGCCATGAACCTCGCCCGCGCGATCCATTTCGACGACAGCGATCGGAACGTCTATCATGTGCCGGCCCGCACCGGCGAATGGTGCATCGCCGGCGGGTTCGAATTTTCGAACTGGTCGGAGGGCGATCTGGCGGGCAAGGCACGGCAGGCCTTCGCAAACGGCTGGCTGGGTCTGGAAACTTTCGGACGCGTCACCTTTGTCGCCGTCACCCGCATTGAACCTGCGGAGCGCGAGGCGCTGATCGCCGACCTTGCCGATCATTTTGTCCAGATGCACGGCGCGCCTTCGCCTGAGGCGGCCTATCCCGTTGCGACTCAGGAAATCGACGCGATGATCGACCTGTGTGACGGTGTCGATGCGAACCGGGTCCTGACCGTTGCGCGACAGTTGGGCGAGGCAGGCGTGACAGAGACGTTCCGTATTCTCGACGCACGCGAGGCCGAGATCGAGCAGGTCGCCGTTCACGGCGAGGAGTAGTGCCGATCAGCGTTCGGCGTTGAAGGTGAACAATTGCTCATCCGCCACGCGGTAGCCGTTGATCAGCACTTCGGCCCGCTCGGAGACCAGCCAGTCCTCCAGTCTGGCGGCGGCCCCAGCCTTGATGTGATCGTATCGGGCAGGGTTTACGGGCAAATAGGCATATTGATTGAACATCGCCGGGTCGCCTTCGAACAGGATCGACATGCCGTCCTTGTTCCCGAACTTCAGCCAGCTTGCCCGGTCCGACAGGACATAAGCCCCCATGCCGACCGCCGTATTCAGCGCGGCCCCCATACCCGCCCCGACCGGGCGGTACCAATCGCCTTCGGTCGGGATACCCGCCGCATTCCATAGGGCCAGCTCGGCCTTATGGGTGCCGCTGTCGTCGCCACGGCTGACGAATGGAGCTTGCGCGGTTGCGATCCGGGCCAATGCCTCAGGCGCGTCCCCGGCTTGTGCGATACCGGCAGGATCATCGCCGGGGCCAATGATGACAAAATCATTATACATGATCTCGCGCCGGTGCGTAGCGTTGCCAGCGGCGACGAAGGCCTCCTCTGCAGCTTTGGAATGAACCAGAACCGCGTCGACGTCCCCCGCTTCGCCCAGGCGCAGGGCCTGTCCCGTGCCGACCACGATCAGTTCGATGTCTATGCCGGTGTCCGCCGCGATCTGGGGCAGCAGAATATCGGCCAGACCGGAATTTTCGAACGATGTCGTGACGGCCAGCCTCATCGTTTCCGCCGAAGCGGAGCCGGTGGAGAGGAACAGGACAGACAGTAGAAGTGCACGGATCATTCGACGATATCTCCATTCAGGAAGGCTTTGGCCTCGGGTGTTGCGGGGGCTGCGAAGAAGGTCTCGGCAGGCCCTGTTTCGTGTATCCGGCCATGCAAGAGAAATATGACATCGGACGCAAGACGACGCGCCTGCCCCATGTCATGGGTGGCCATCACCAGCCGAGTGCCTGCCGCCGCCGTCCCGGCCAGCAGCGCCTCGATCTGCCGCGTGGCCCGCCCATCGAGCGCCGCACAGGGTTCGTCCGCGAACAGGATTTCGGGTTCGGTGATCAGGGCGCGGGCCAGTGCCAACCGTTGCATTTCACCTCCCGACAGCGACGGCGCGGGCTGCGCCAGCATCGCGGTCAGATCGAAACGATCGGCAATTGCGCGGGCCCGTGCTTCGGCCTGCGCGCGGGACGCACCCCGCAAACGCAGGGGAAACATCAGATTGGCCAGAACCGAACGCCGGAGAGCGATGGGGCGCTGGAACACGTAGGCCTGCCGTTCGCGCGCGATCGCGTCGGCAACCGACCAGCCGACGTGCCCGTCCGCAGTTCGTTGCAATCCGTGCATCATCCGAAGCAGCGACGTCTTGCCCGACCCGTTCGGCCCGATCACGACTGTCACGCCGATGCGTCCGAGCGTCAGGTCAACCGGCCCGATCAGTGTCTTGCCCTGCCGTCGCAGGGTTGCGCCGGTCAGGGTCAGGGGGAGCGCCGCTACCATGTGCCCTGCCGTTCGGTTCGCATCGCCCAGTGGCTGCCCCAGGACACGATCAGCGCCAGCGCGATCAGGATGATGCCCAACCCCAACGCCAGGGCAAAGTCGCCGCGCCCGGTTTCAAGTGCAATGGCCGTCGTAAGAACGCGCGTCGCACCGTCGATATTGCCACCGACGATCATGATCGCGCCGACCTCGCCGATGGCGCGTCCGAACCCGGCGAGCGCGGCCGTCAGAAGGGCGCGGCGGGCGTCGATCAGCAAGGTGACGATGCGCTGACCCCGCGTTGCGTTCATCGAAATCAGCAGGTCGTGATAGTCGGACCAGAGATCTCGCATTGCCTGATAGGCGATGCTGGCGACCAGCGGCGTGATGATGATGATCTGCGCAATAATCATCGCCGTCGGTGTGAACAAAAGGCCCAGAACCCCCAACGGCCCGGACCGTGACAGAAACAGATAGACCACCAGGCCCACGACCACAGGCGGTAATCCGATAAGGGCGTTCATCGTGGCGATGACCGCCCGCCGCAGACGGAAGCGACGCACCGCCAGCCATCCTCCTAGGGGCAGCCCGACGAGACAGGAAATCGCCAGCGCCGTCAGCGTTACCCGCAGCGATCGAAGTGTGATTTCGATCAGTTCCGCATCCAGCGTCACGATCATGCGAAACGCTTCGGTCAGTCCGGCCAGCAGATCGCCCATGTGCCCCCTCGTCCCTCCGGGGCTACTTGGACCGGAGGGGGGCGGACGTTCAAGCCCCCAGGGGCGTGCTGTTCTAAAACCGTCCGGTCAGGACCGAGGCCCACATACCTGCCTGTCCCAGCCTGCCATCGCGGTGAATGCCGGTTCGTGCGAAGGCCAAAACCCGGGTCAAAATGGGAAGCGACCGGAGCGCGGTCACCTGATCGAGAAGTTGGGCGCAGTCGGGCCGAAGGTTGTCCCGGACCGCATGCAGGTTGGCAAGGTTCGCATCGGTCCAGTCGCGGTATCGTCCGTTGATCATGCCACGAAGGCGCGCGAGACACGCCGAAAAACCGCCGTTTGCACCGATCTGGTTGCCGCCGTGCTGCCGGTAGAGAATGCCCGGACGGTCATCGAAAATGACGGCACCGCCGCATCCGGTCACTATCTGATAAATCCACCAGTCGTGAACAGGATCGGCGCGCAACTTTGACGCGGCATGTCGCATTAGGTCGACGGCCGGACGGTTCAGTACCATCGTGTTGCCGCCGGCGATGTTGCGGGCCAGCGCATGACGAAATGACGGTTCGATACCGGGCGCGCGGGAGAGGCGACGCCGGACCATCGTCTCGGACGTCTCGACCGAGCGTCCGCCATAAAGCGCTGGGCCTTTCGTGATCTGCGCAAGCGCATCCACAGCAGCCCGGATCTTCCCGGGCAACCAGATGTCGTCCTGATCCGACAGGGCAACGACGTCGACGTGACCGGGCATCCGTTCGAGCAGGGAAGCGAAGTTCGCGCCATAACCCGTGCAGGGTCCATCAAGCATGTGAACGGCGAACGGCGCGGTTTCGGCAAACCGCAGCACGATGTCGCGCGTGTCATCGGTCGAGCCATCATCGCTGACCAGCAACAGATCGGGCAGACGCGTCTGGGTTGCCAATGATTCGAGTTGTTCCAGGAGAAACCGACTGCCGTTGAAGGTGGCCATCGCCACGGCGACCGTCAGGTTTTCGCCTTGCCTAGATGGCATTCGGATGGGCGACGCGATTGTCGCCTCATCCATTAACCCTTTTGAAAGGACAGGTGGAGATAACTCGATCATGGCTCGAGATATGAACACAACCTATGAATGCAACGTTAAGCCGGGGGTTCCGAAACGTCGACAATTGACCGCACGCCCGCTGCACGTGGCCTTCGCGATCGAAGCGCTTCACGGCGTGTCCGGCGGTGCCGAACGGGTTCTGGCCGATGTATCCCGCATCATTCACGAACGCGGGTACCGGGTTACCGTCATCACACACGAGGGACGCAACGGACCCAGCTTTTATCCGTTGCGATTCGGGATCGAACGGGTCGATGCCCGCCCCCGCCATTCGCGCCGTCGGAAAGCGCCTGTCCTGGATCGCGCCCGGGGTATCGCCGCGCGCAGCAAGATCGCCTCCATTCCGATCTGGCTGGTGCAGTTCGTGCCGATGGTCCTGCGGTTGCGCCGCATTCTGCGAGACACCAGGCCAGACGTGGTGATCGGGTTCATGCCCTCGATGTTTCCCTACATGTCGCTGGCTGTACTGGGATTACCGGTGAAATCCGTCGCGTCGGTTCACAATGTCCCGAAGCGGGAATTCGGGGCCGACCCCAAGCGCTGGAACCAGAACAGGATGGACAGGAAGATGCGGCGGCTCTCGCTGCGGTTCTCCGATGCGGTCACGGTGTTGCTGCCGTCCTTCGTGCGTCAGCTGCCGCTCCCGGAGGCGGCCGCGAAAACACGCGTCATCCCGAATATGGTGAAACGCTATGAAGGGCCACTGGCGGACGTTCGCGAAAGCCCGGATGAGCCGAATGTCATTCTGGCCGTCGGACGGTTGGCGGATGCCAAGGACCATCAGTCTCTGATCGAAGCCTGGGCGATGCTGGAGGATCGATTTCCGAATTGGGAAGTGCGGATTTTCGGCAACGGTCCGCTGAAGTCCAGCTTGTCGCGCCGCATCCGTTTGGCCGGAGTGAAGCGGCTGAAAATCCACAAGCCAACGCCCGAGATCATGTCTGAATATGCTGCCGCACGCATTCTTGCCATGCCGTCCCGACACGAAGGCTTCGGGCTGGTGACCGCCGAGGCGCTGTCCGTCGGTCTGCCGGTTGTCGGATTCGCGACCTGCGAAGGCACGAATGAACTGGTGCAGCACGGATACAACGGACTGCTGGCCAACCCCCGCGGCGGACGGGCGCGCGGTTTCGCAGTGGAGCTTGAGAAAATGATGACTGACGCCTATTTACGCACTCGCCTTGCCGCCGCGGCCCCGAAGTCGGTCGAACGGTTCGACCCCGAGGTCATAGCCGACCATTGGGAAGACCTGATCCGGTCGCTTGTACAGGTGGCGCATGACTGACCCGATGCACCCCGATCCCTGTGGCCAGATCGACATTACTGTCTGCATCCCGGTCTATAATTCCGCAGGAGAGATCGCACGCAGCGTTCAGTCCATCATCACCCAGACGACAACCGCGCAGGTCGAAATCCTGCTTTGCGACGACGGTTCGACGGACGAAACACGGGCGATCATCGCCGGTTTGCAACGGCAGCATCCCAATATCCGCCTGCTGGTCAATGACCGCAATAGGGGCCGACCGTTCAGCCGCAACCGTCTCGTCGCCGAGGCAAGGGGCCGCTATCTGACCTGGCTGGATGCCGACGATGAGAAATACCCCGAAATGATGGACCGGCAGTTTCAGATGCTGGAGCGTCTGGTCGCGGAGAACGGTCCCGAAGCGGTCGACGGAGTGTTGGTCTTCACCAATTTTCACTGGCTGTGGCCCAGCGAGGACGCACCCAAGCTGATGACGCCACCGGAAGGCGATCATCACATGGAGGAGCTGCTGAATGCGCGCTTCGGCGGCTATCTCTGGCTGATGATGGGTACGACCGAGACTTTCCGCACTGTTGGTCCTTTCGACACGGCCTTGCCGCGCCTGCAGGACCTCGATTTCTTCGTTCGGTTCGTCCAGAAGTGCGGCCGCTTTCGTCGGATCGAATCCGATGCGCCGCAATGCATATATTACAAAGACGATCGTGCGCGGGGCGCAATGCAGGTCTGGCAATCGTGGTGCCATATCTGGAGTAAGCACCGTCAGATCTTCAATGCCTATGGTCCCGAAAATGCGCTGCGATGGCGGCGGCACCACTACCGTGTCGCCCGCCGTTTTGCCAAAGCGAACCGCGACTGGCTAACCTATTGGTTCATCGCAGCGCAGGAGGTTTTCTTCATCGCCCGCGCCAGGGCAAGGACGGGTTTCGGTGTCTAAAACACTTTACCTTCATATCGGAACGCACAAGACGGCGACGACGACGCTTCAGCATTTCCTGGCCAAGAATCGCAAGGCACTGCGCGCGGTAGGGCTATTCTATCCTCAGCAGAACATCGTCGGCGCGCCCAGACATTATGCGCACCACCGTATCGCCCATGCGATCGCCGGGCGGGACGACAAATTGGATTTCGACTGTGCCACCGCATTCTTCGCCAAGGCGATGGAATTGGCAGGCGAAGATGACCGCATTCTTATCAGCGCCGAACCGTTCTTTCGTCACATGATCAAGCGAAAGAACGATCCGGCAACAGACCCCGAACCGGCCCTTTACCACTATGCCAAAAAGGTCCGTGCGGCCTGCGGCGACGCGGATGTGCGGATCGTCGTGATGCTGCGCAGGCAGGACCTGTTCATCGAATCGATGTATGGCGAACATGTCCTGTCCACCGGCTATCAGCATGAGATCGCTTCGTTTATCGAGGAACGCCACTGGATGCTTGATTATCGCCAGCGCCTTGCGGTCTGGGCCGATGTTTTCGGTGCCGACAATATCATGGTCCGCACCTTCGAGCGTGAATCGATGGACACCCCTGTGGAGCAATATTTCCTGAATTGGCTCGGCGTCGATTGGTGCGACGGATTCGATGCAGCCGGCGATCAGAATGTCGCGCTCAACCGCACCTTCGTGGAGTTCAAGCGCCAGATGAACTTCCCCAACCAGCCCAGTGGTCACAACACCAGGCTTCGCGAATGGCTGACGATGGCGGCTGCGCTCCCCTTTGCTGCGGATCTGCCGAAACGGGGGAAATATTACCTTAACCCCAAGGATCGCTATACTCTGATGGAGGCGCAGGAGGACGGTAACCGAGAAATTGCGCGCACATATTTCGACCGCGAAGATCTGTTCCTGCGACGGGTGGAACAGGATGCGAAACATTACCCCGGCACAGATATCGTAACGGATCGGGAGATCCAGAAAATCACCAGGCATCTGCTGCGAATGATCGCGCAGCCCGGCGTCGGCTGACATGACACTGTGGCCCGAGGTTTCGGTCGTCATCCCGATGCGAAACCGGGTCGCGTCGACCGCCGCTGCCGTTCGGTCGGCCTTGGCGCAGGAGGGCGTTTCGGTCGAGGTCATCGTGGTCGACGACGCATCCGATGGGGAAGATGCGGACAGGATTAACCGTATATTCGGCGACGCGATTACTCTTATACGTTGCGATATGCGCCGCGGCGCACCGACCGCCCGAAATCTCGGTGTCGCCTCGGCACGTGCGGCCATGGTCGCATTTCTCGACTCCGACGATGTATTCCTGCCGGACAAATTGCGGCTGCAGCGCACAGCGATGCAAGCCGGTGCACGGGGCTTTTCGGTCACCGGATTTCGCACGAAAGCCGGTCGTCGGTTCGTGTTGCCACGGCAAGCCACGCGGGGGATTGCGGCGCGCAATACCTTCGGCGGAACCAGCGGCCTCATGGTGCGGACCGACATGATCCGCGCGGAACCTTTTGCCCCCGATATGCCGGCGGTTCAGGATTGGGAGTTGTATCTACGCCTTCTGCGTCTGGGCCCGCCTGCAGTCCTGAGACAGCCGCTTTATGTCTGTGACACAAGCGGGGTTGACAGAATCACAGCGAATGCGCGGCGCCGTGCATTGGGACACCGGATGCTGCAACTGCGCCATTTTAACGACAGAACCGACGCGGGGCGTCTTGCCCTGAAAGTGCAAGCGCTGAACCGCGTACTTTTGGCCGATGCGGCGCGCGGAGGCCTTGGGGCCGTGACCCGTACGCGGATGCGCCTGTGCCGGAGCCTTCTAAGCCGGATAGCCTAAGCCCGGTCCTAGTGCACAGGGCGCACCAAAGCACTTTGTCCAAGGCTCCTGTCGGCAGGTCCAACCTGGGCGGCCGTCCCCGAGGCCCGACCCGGATCGACAACCCTGTCCGAAACGGCCCCAAGTCGTCGCAGACCGCAGGGGTGCCGCAGCGCATATGCCAGCCTGTGGTGACCGCGGCATGAAGCGTCCGGCAGATCGCAATAACCCTTCGCCCGCGAAACACGGTCGGAAGATGTTAGGAAATCCGGACCGGGCAGGCGGGTCGTCTCAGGTTCAAAAAACCGCCGCGTCGCACCCCCGCCGCTGTGGCATCCGCATCCGTCCGATATGGCCCAAGGTTACTGGGTCACGGCCTAGCGCCAGCCACCCTCCGCGCGGATCGCGCTGGACGAGGTGGTGTTCATCGGCACATTCAGGAAGGTCCACGCCGGGGGCGTTTGCCGCCCTAGCCCTTGCGCCGCCTCGGTCGGAATTCGCGCGTTTCGATAGATCGTCGCGGTCGGAGAGCTGAGCGCCGCCGCGCGATCGCCGGGCCGGGCCAATACAGCGACGGGCACGGCAGCAAGAATGCTGCGCCAATGGTCCCAATGGTGGAACTGCGCCAGATTGTCCGCCCCCATCAACCAGACGAACCGCACACCCGGGTATCGCGCCTGCAACGCTGCGATCGTGTGTGCCGTATAGCGGGTGCCCAGCCGCACCTCGAGATCGGTGACGACGACGCGTGGATTGTCGATAACGCTACGTGCCTGCGCCATACGACGATCCAGCGATGCCGGGCCCTGCGTTTTGAGCGGATTGCCCGGACTGACCAGCCACCATACCCGGTCAAGACCCAGACGCTTGATCGCCTCGCGGGTGATGTGACCATGACCGGCATGGGCCGGGTCGAAAGACCCGCCCAAGAGGCCGATTATCTGCCCCGGTCGGGCAATGGGAAAGCCGTTGCGCATCGCGTCATCAACACCTTACCGCACCCATCGCGCAAGGGCGCGATTGTCGGCCTCTTCAGCGCGCGAGGTCATGAACAAAGTGCATCCGAGGTTCAGATGCCGTTCATCACCTCCCGCCGCCATGCCCATAACCGAGCGTCGCGCATCGTGCGAAACGCCGACCGAACTGGCCCGTGCGCGCGTTGCTGTCTGGGGAACACGCTCGCTGAAGGCCGGAAATCTGGCGGCAGCGGCCAATCAACCGCTTCGATTCCCGGCGTCGGTACTGCGGCACGCGACGGCCTGGCGCCCGCCGATGGCGGCTGCGACCGCAGGTTACGCCGGGCGCATTGCCCCCGCGCGGGTGGCGATATACATGGCGGCCATACCCCGAAACCGGAGGAATTCCAGCATGGCGAGCTATCAATACGTCTATCACATGGACGGCGTGTCCAAGGCCTATCCCGGCGGCAAGAAGGTGTTCGAAAACGTGCGCTTGTCGTTCTTGCCCGGCGTCAAGATCGGCGTCGTCGGCGTTAACGGCACCGGCAAGTCGACCCTGATGCGGATCATGGCCGGACAGGACAAGGACTTCCAGGGCGAGGCATGGGCCGCAGAGGGCGCGAAAGTCGGTTACCTGCCGCAGGAGCCGAACCTCGACGACAGTCTGACGGTGCGCGAGAACGTCATGCTGGGCGTCTCCGAGAAGCAGGCCATCCTCGACCGTTACAATGAACTTGCCATGAATTATTCGGATGAAACCGCCGAGGAGATGGCCAGTCTGCAGGACGTCATCGACAGTCAGAACCTCTGGGATCTGGACAGTCGTGTCGACATCGCTCTGGAGGCACTGCGCTGCCCCCCAGATGATGCGAGTCCGGCAAACCTGTCGGGTGGCGAACGCCGTCGTGTTGCGCTGTGCAAGCTGCTGCTGGAAGCGCCGGACATGCTATTGCTGGACGAGCCGACGAACCACCTGGACGCCGAGACGATCGCCTGGTTGCAGCGACACCTGATCGACTACAAGGGTACGATCCTGATCGTAACACACGACCGTTACTTCCTCGATGACATCACGACCTGGATTCTGGAACTGGAGCGGGGCCGCAGCATTCCCTACGAAGGCAACTATTCATCCTGGGTCGAACAGAAAGCCAAGCGATTGGCGCAGGAAGCCAAAGAGGACAAGTCGCGTACCAAGACGCTGGAGCGGGAACTGGAATGGATGCGCGCCGGGGCCAAGGCGCGACAGTCGAAGTCCAAAGCCCGGATCGCAGCCTATCACGAAATGGCGGACCGCTCCGAGAAGGAGTTGGTCGGCAAGGCCCAGATCATCATTCCGAATGGCCCGCGCCTGGGAAGCAAGGTAATCGAGGTCGATAATCTGACCAAGGCCTATGGCGACAAGCTGTTGTTTGAAAACCTTTCGTTTTCGCTTCCTCCGGGCGGCATTGTCGGAGTCATCGGGCCGAACGGAGCGGGTAAATCGACCTTGTTTCGCATGCTGACGGGGCAGGAGCAGCCCGACACCGGAACTGTCGAATTCGGTGATACGGTCAAGCTGTCCTACGTCGATCAGTCGCGTGATGATCTTAACCCGGACGAGAATGTCTGGCAGGCGATTTCCGGCGGGGCCGAACTGATCAAGCTGGGCGACGCTGAGATCGCCTCCCGCGCCTATTGCGGGGCATTCAACTTCAAGGGCGCAGACCAGCAGAAGAAGGTCGGCATCCTGTCAGGCGGTGAGCGCAATCGCGTCCATATGGCACGGCTCTTGAAAGACGGCGGAAATGTTCTGCTGCTGGACGAACCGACCAACGATCTGGACGTGGAGACGCTGCGCGCGCTGGAAGACGCCATTGCGGAATTCGCGGGCTGTGCCGTGGTCATCAGCCACGACCGTTTCTTCCTCGACCGGCTATGCACGCACATCCTCGCGTTCGAAGGCGATGCGCATGTCGAGTGGTTCGAGGGTAACTTCGAGGCCTACGAAGAAGACAAGGCCCGACGTCTGGGACCGGAATCGCTGAATCCGACGCGGGTCAAATACAAAAAGTTCTCACGTTGATTCAACGGCGCATGTCAGTGTGTCCGATACCCCCTGGGGCGCGCGCTCGTTCGCTGGACAGTTGCGCGCCTTACCGTGCCCCCTGTTCAAGCTGACGCAAGGCGCGATGCACAGCCCGAACCTGTCCGCCCGGCAATGCGCGCAGGTCGCTGGCCTGTTCCAGCGATGGCTTGCCCATCAGGCTCATGGCAATCACCGCCGGATGTTCGCGTGCCATGCTGGCCGTGTCGAACGTCTCAGTAATCAGTCTGTGTACGGAGTCGGGGGCGAGCATGGTGGATTGCAACGGCGTTTCGGCCCGACGATCAGGCCGATACGGCTCGGGAGCCGTTAGCGTCAGGCGCGGCCCGACGGTCGGTCGCCGCACCGGTTCTGACGCATCCGCTGTCGGTGCCACCGGGTCAAGACGCAGGCGGGGCGCCGGCTTGGTAAAGACGCGTGTTGTCTTGGGCGCAGCAGGTGAGGGCGCCGGGGTCTGCGCCATTCCGGCGCGTCCTTCGACGGTTTCGACCAGATCGCGGGCCCAGTCACGCAGGCGCTCGGGTGCGATAGACGTCGCATTGGTTCCCCCGGTGCCAAGCATAGCGATCAGTGCGTGTGCCTTTTCGGCGTTGCTGGCGGGCGACGCGGCGGCAGCTCGGGTCAGGGGTACGGCGGGTTTACCGGCAGTATTTGGCATGAGAAATCCTTGTCAGAGATAGCTTCGCACCAGCGCGCCGGACACCAATGTCCAGCCATCCACCACAACGAAGAATGCGAGTTTGAAGGGCAGTGAAACGATTGCCGGTGGCACCATCATCATGCCCATCGACATCAGGATCGCGGCGGCGACCATATCGATGATCAGAAAAGGCATGAAGACCAGGAACCCGATCTGAAACGCCCGACTGACTTCCGACAAAAGGAAAGATGGCACCAGAACGGAAAGTGCGCCGGGTTCCGTTCCGGGGCGGAGATCCTGCAAATGCGCCAGCGTATTGGCGTCGACGCGGTTTGCCATGAAGACGCGAAACGGCTCGACTGCGGCGGGGATCGCCTCACTCGCGTCCATTTCGCCGCGCGTCAACGGGCCGACCCCGACGTCCCAGGCGGCCATCGCAACAGGCTCCATCACGAAATAGGTCAGGAACATCGCCAGACTGACAATCAGCATGTTAGGCGGTGACGCCTGCAACCCGATGGCCTGTCGCATGATTGAAAGAACCGTTACGATGAACGGAAAACAGGTCACGGTAATCGCAATGCCTGGGGCGAGGCTCAGAACTGTCAGCAGCGCGATCAGCTGGACCGTTCGCAGGGTCAGCGTGCCTTCGCCAAGTTCTATCCCCAGTTCCTGCGCGTTGGCCGTTCCGGACAGGGTCAGCATTGCGGTGAGAACGAGGCCAAACAGAAATCTCACGCAATGCCATCCGTTTCGGCTACTTCGGTCAGACGAACGGCAAGGCGACCGGACGGTTCGCCGTCCATCTCCTGGAGTTCGCCGCGGGCGATCAGGCGGTCGCCCGCATACAGTTCGACCGGGTCCGTCAGCCCGCGGTCCAGTGTCAGGATGGCGTCACGCTTCAGCGTCAGAAGTTCCGCTACCGTCGGATGTGCCCGTCCGACCGAGATTGTGATCTCGACAGGAACACGGGACATGGCGGATTTCGTGTCTTGGGTCGGATCAGCCATTCAGGGCCTCCTTAAGGCCGGCGGCATCCTGCCCCCGGTCCATCGTTGCAAGAAAGGTTTCGAGCGCATCGTCCAGCGCGGTCAGCACGCCCTCCAGGTCGATCTGACGCTCCTGACCCGTCCACCGGATCAACGCCTGGGACATCGACAAGGCAGGCTCTGACGTGACGGTGACGCGTTCTGCCGCGATGCCGCCCCGCTCCAGCAGGCGCGCAACCGGAGCCGCGTCTTCGGGCGCGACCACGAGCGTAAGACATTCCGTCCCGGCATCGAGAACGGCCTCCACCTCCTCCAGCAGGATCGGCAGAAAGGCCCGTTCGACCGTGCTGGGCAGAAGTTTGTCGAACACGTCGCGGAGAGCAGGCTCCAGTGTCATCAGCGCAGTCGTCATAGCCGCGCGCTGATCCCGTTCCAACCCGGTCAGACGTTCGGCCAATTGCGCAGCGACGCGGGATTGCTCCGCTTCGACCTGAGCCATGGCGTCATCCCATCCCGCGTTGTAGCCATCGTCGAACCGGTCGATGGCATGGTCGACGGAGGCCATCCCAGGCGCCTGTCCGCAGGCGCCGAAATCTTCTAGCCTCAGGGCCATCACCGGACCTCACCGGGCGTGTCGTCCATCCATCCGCGCAGGACTTCGATGGTTTCCTCCCGGCGATCCGTGATCAGACGCCGCAGGCGATCGACCGGATCGTCACTCGACGTGACATCCTCCTTGTCCCTTTCGGACAGGGTTTGCAGCGCAGACAGGTCTGAAAGATCGGGCAAGTCGCCCATGTTCGGCAGGTCGCCGAGATCGGACAGAGGTGTAGGCTTGACCGCACCGGGTGCGGAAAGTTCCAACGGGGCGGCTGCCGAATTGGCTGACGGGGGACCGAGGGCCGTCGAAGCAGCTGCACTCCGATTGGTCAATTGCGGCGTCATCACCCTGTTCAGAACGGGGCGCACGACAAAGGCCATAACTCCAATCGCAACAAGAGCCAGCAGACCCGCCGTCACCATCTGCGTCACCTGTCCGCCGCTGAGCCATGGCAGGGACAGACCCGGAGCCACATTGCCCAGCTCATCAAGCTGCTCGAACTGCATGGTACGAACGGTGACCACATCGCCACGATCGGCTCGGAAACCGACTGCCGATTCGACCAGCTCGCGAATGACCGACAGTTCCTCCCCGGTGCGCGGCGTCCACACAATTGTTCCATCGGCGGCCGGTTCGCGCAGCCCGTCTACCATGACGGCCACGGTCAGACGGTCGATTGCACCGGGTGCCCGCTCGATCTGTCGCTGAGTGGCCGAAAAGTCGTAGTTGACCCGTTCCCGCGTCTCGGCGTTGCTGCTTTCGTTGCCGCCCCCGTCGGCGGCGTCGCCCTCGGGCAGGTTGCTGGCCACTGTAACGCCCGCGCCCGCTCCGCCCCGGTCGGAGGCGGTTCGCTCCTCCGTATCGGTGCTGATTACCACGCGGCTGTCTGGGTCCAGCACGCGTTCGGTGATCGTCTCCCGGTCCTTGCGTGTCTCGACCGCGACTTCGACAACGAATCGCCCGTCGCCGACCCGTGCAGTCAAAAGATTTTCGACCGCAGCACGCATCTCCGCAATTCGCGAATCGCGCTCCTCTGCTTCGGTGTCGACAGTCCCGCCGCCGACCACGCGACGGCTGGCGGCATCGATCACTGTCACGTCCTCGGGCACCAGGTTACGGACGGCACCGGCCACCAGCGACTGGACCGCACGGGCCAGCGACGATCCGACCGCGCCCGATGTCATCTGCACCGTGACCGAGGCGGTGGCCGTACGGTCACGTGAAAATGGCGACGAATCGGCTGTGGCCAGATGGACCCGTGCCAGCTTGACCCCCGGCGATGCCAGAATCGTTCGCGTCAGCTCGCCTTCGCGGGCGCGCCAATAGGCGGCGTCGAACATCTGCGAAGTGGTTCCGAACCCACTGAGCCCGTCGAGCAATTCATAGCCGGTGCCATCCATGCGCGGCAGGCCTTCGCCCGCCAGTTGCATCCGTAACTCATCGCGCTCAGCACCGTCGACATAGATTGAATCGCCCGTGATTTCATAGGCGACGCCTCTCGTATCCAGGTTTGCGATCACTTCCGCCGCGGCAGATGGATCGAGCCGTGCGAAAAGCAGTTCCATCCGGGGAGCGGTGGCCAAACGGGTCAGGAAAAACACCGACAGGAATGCCAGCAGGGTCGCGACGGCAAGCACGCCAAGCCGACGCTTGTCCTGCCCCTGCCAGAAGGTTGTCAGATTCTCCACGTGCGATCCTCCGGGATGCGATGCACCCGTTCTGGGCGTCGATGCACAGGATTCCGCAATTCCATTAACATTCGGTTAGTCACCAGTCGGGTAGGACAAATGCGGAACTCACGAGGATGCTGGTATGCGCGACACCGACGATTCTGCCGACAAGGCGACCGGCAAGCCACGCCGTGGCATGGGAAAAATGGGGTGGATCGCGACCCTGATTCTTGTGCTCGCGCTGGGTGGCGGCGGATTCTACGCGACTTTTTCCGGAATGGTCGGCGGCGGGCAGGACATGGCAAAGCCGATACCTGAACAGGGCGACGCCGGCGGCTACGACACCGCGACATCGGATGCGCCCATTTATCTTGAACTCGACCCGCTGATGGTGTCGGTCGGCGGTGCGGGTTCTGTCCGCCAACTCCGGTTCCGCGCTTACCTTCAACTGGATGACCGACGAACCGATGTGGCGTCTCTTCAGCCCCGCATCCTGGATATTTTCGCGACCTACCTGCGCGCGATTTCCATCGCCCGGCTAGAGGACCCTACGGCACTTCTGCACCTGCGCGCGCAACTGCTGCGGCGGGTTCAACTGCTGACCGGACCGAATGCCGTCAGCGATCTACTCATCATCGATTTCGTGATCACCTGAGATGCAGACACTTACCTTTATCTCCGACGTGCTCCTGGTGGCCGCAACCCTTGGCATGGCGCTTTGGTGCCGCATTCTGTGCCAGCGGTTGAAGGCGTTCAACGACATTGACACCGGTCTGGGCGGAACGATCGCGGCGCTGTCGCTTCAGGTCGACGACCTGAAGGCCTCGATCGCATCGGCAGCGGCATCGGCGCAGGGCAATGACAGGTCCAGAATTCTGTCGGCAGCGACGGAAAAGGCTGACGACCGGATCGGACGGATGGAAATGCTTCTCGCCAGTCTGGAAGACCTCGAGGAGGAGGCATCGGATCGCCTGCTTCGGGATCCGGTTTCGCCTGTCGACATCGAGCCCATGCCAAGTTTCCGGGCCGCGAGAACGATAGATTTCGGAAGGGGGGGCCGATGAAAGCGTTCTTCATTCGCAACGTGAAGCGCCTCTCGATCACAACGCTGATCGTCATTTTGCTGATCTCGGCGCTCAGTCGAATTGTGTCGGCGGGCCTGGCCGGTCTGCCCGACGAAGCTCTTGATCCGACCGACGCACCCTATGACCGCAACGCATTGCTCTGCCCGCCATCGGATGAGGTATCGATGCTGATCACCCAGATCGGTCAACGGGGCGAAGATCTTACCAACCGCGAGATGACGGTCGCGCTGCGGGAACAGGATATCGCCGTCGCCCGGCAGGAAATCGAAGGCGCGCTCGCCCGCCTGACAGAAGCCGAAGAGAGGCTCGCCGCGCGGATGCAGCAATCCAGCACGGCGGCGGATACTGATGTGGACCAGCTGGTCCGCGTCTACGAAGGCATGAAGCCAAAAGAAGCCGCCGTCCTGTTCGAGGCTATGGAGCCCGCATTTGCCGCAGGCTTTCTGACCCGGATGAGCGCCGATGCGGCCTCTGCCCTGTTTTCGAACCTGTCACCGGAAAAGGCATATGCGCTCAGCGTAATCATGGCCGGGCGCAATGCCAACGCGGCAAAGGAGTAGTCCTATGGTCGGTGTCGCAGGTATCGTCTTCATCTTCGTCATGGTTTTTGGCGGCTATCTGATGGCGGGTGGCAAGATGGCCATCATCCTCAAGACCTTGCCATATGAAATCACCATGATCGGCGGGGCCGCCATCGGCGCTTTTCTGGTGGGCAACAGCATTCCCGAGATCAAGCATACGCTCAAAGACATCGTGAAAGTGTTCAAGGGGCCCAAATGGAAGCCCGGCGACTACCGCGATCTGCTGTGTCTGCTGTACGAACTGGTTCGTCTGGGACGACAGAATGCCGTTGCCCTCGAAGAGCATATCGAGAATCCCGCCGAATCGTCAGTCTTTCAGGAGTATCCCCGAATTATCGCAGACGCCGAAGCGATCGCGATGATCTGTGACACCTTGCGCGCCATTTCGATGAACTATGATGATCCGCATCAGGTCGAAGACGTGTTGGGTCGCCGGATGGAGGAAAACCTCTACCATTCGATGCACTCCAGCCATGCCTTGCAGTCGATGGCAGACAGCCTTCCGGCCCTCGGCATCGTGGCAGCCGTGCTGGGCGTGATCAAGACAATGGGATCCATCGACCAACCTCCGGAAGTTCTGGGAAAACTGATCGGCGGTGCCCTCGTCGGCACATTTCTCGGCGTGTTCCTCGCATATGGCATCGTCGGACCTTTCGCCATCCGCTTGAAGGCGATCTGCGAGCAGGACGCTCATTTCTACTCCCTGATTCAGGATGTCCTGGTCGCCAACCTGCATAACCACGCGACCAACATCTGCATCGAGGTCGGGCGTCAGTCGACACCGACCCACATGCGGCCCAGCTATTCCGAACTCGAAGAAGCCATAAAGGCGAGGAGGGCCGCATGATACGTATGATTGTCGTCATGGTCCTGATCGGATTTGGCGGAGCATATCCTCTGTCCGCCGAAACCGCGTCGGTTCAATCCGGTGAACACGCAACCTTCAGCAGGCTGGTTTTTCCGGACAAACCCGGTCGGACATGGCGTCAGGAAAGACCAACGCCATCGCGCGTGGAAATCATCTTTTCGGAAGGCGCGCCCGATCTCGACCTGGCTCGGGTCTTCGATTTCATCCCCCGCGACCGACTGCGGGAAGCTGTATTCACGACAGGAAAGCTGATCCTGACTCTTGGCTGCGAGTGTCCTGTCGACATCAGCCAGATCGCTTCGGGGCATATCGTCGTCGACGTCGGAGACGGACCGCCATTGCCTGCCGGAGATCGCCGCCTGGAAGCGAATCGCGCAGTCTTACCCGCTAAGCCCCGTCAGCGACTTTTGCCGCTGGTCCTGCCGCCCCGCAACTTGACGGGCCCGACATTCTCGGAGCCCATGGGTCCGACCGTTGCCGACGCGCAGATTGCGGTCGCCGACACATCCGGTCCGCCACAAATACGATTTCATCCCCTCGGAAACGTTCCCCTGACGCTGATCGACACGAAATCGAAGGGCGACACCCAGAGCGCCCAGGCCTGCCCGATCGAAGCACTTGCAGCTGAAACTCTGCATCAGGACCCGGCCGAGGCACTGCAATCGCTTGGTGCACAGATCGGGCTGTTGCTCGACGGCGGTGACGTACTTGACCGGTCCGCGGTCATCCGGTTGTCGCATATTTACCTTGCCATCGGGTGGGGGGCCGAAGCGCTGCAGATCGCATCAACCAATTCAATCGATCAAACGGCCCTTTCCACTATTGCCGCAGCGCTGGACGGTATTCCGAACCCCGGTGGCCCGGTTCCCGACCCAGGGTGCGGCCCTGCAACTGCCGTGATCGCGCTTTTGTCCCTTGAGGGGCCTTCGGACTGGGATCGGACAGATTTGCCCGCCGTGACGGGTTTTCTCGATGGCATGCCGACGGATCGCTGGCGCGACTTGCGAGACAGGCTCGAGGCCGCGCTCGGAGAGGTGAACTCATCGCAGGTTTTGGTAGGTCTGGGGCCCGCACAGGACGATACGGTCGACGCATCCACACCGAGCGTGCGGGCTGCCGGTACAGACATTGCTGCCATCGAGGCCACGATCGAAATTCTCGCACGCGCCCTGACGAAAGGCATTGCTGCACCTGATCTGCAGATCGGTAACGCATTGGCGCTCCGCCCATCGATCCCTGACGGGCCGTTGCGTGATCAACTGGATGTTTTGCTGGCGGAGACGTTAGTGGTTGCGCGCAGACCCGGCGAAGCCGTCGCGATGGTTGCGAATGGGGATGCATCCGCCTCCGACATTCTCGACCTCGCGTTGCGACATCTCTCACCCTCCCAAGCTGCCGAATTTGTCGTACGGCTGCGACCGCACCTGACTGCATTTCCTATCGCGCGGCAGAAGGCCCAGGCCATGTTTGCGAATCTCGACCTGCCCGAGATCGCCCGACGGTTCGCGGACGACGATCCACCCACACAGGACTTTGTTCCGACCGAGGCCATCCTCCCGCTAGCGGATGTCGACCCATGGCTCTCGCGGAATATGGCGATGCTCGCCGCCGCGCCAGTCGAAATATGGACCGATCGGAACCGGTTGGCGCAGGCAATCGTATCCCGCAACGCAAGCGACTTGCCGCCAGCCGACCTTGCTGCCGCCGAGGCGGTTCTGTCGGAAAGCCGCATTCTCTCGGACCTCGTCTCCCGGCTTGTCCGGTCGCCGTAACCCCGCGTTAACCAGACGCGCGTAAGAGCGGGAAATCGCCGTTCGCCCGACAGGATGACTGCATGAGATCAATGTTCCAACCAACGGCTATGATGGCCCTCGCTCTGATGGCCGTCATCCTGATGATGATTTTACCCATGCCGTCCTGGGTTCTCGATATCGGTCTGTCCGCCAGCTTCGCGATCGCGATCCTGATCTTCACGACGACGCTGTTTATCGAGCGTCCGCTGGATTTTTCCGCCTTTCCGACGATCCTGCTGGCTTCCCTAATGTTGCGTTTGTCGCTCAACGTCTCTTCCACGAAGCTGATCATCGGGCAGGGGCATACCGGCACCGACGCCGCAGGATCCGTGATCGAGGGATTCGCATCTTTCGTAATGAGTGGCAGTGTCGCGTTGGGACTTGTGGTGTTCGGTGTACTGCTGATCGTAAACTTCATGGTCATCACCAAAGGCGCGACCCGGATGGCCGAAGTGGGCGCGCGGTTCGCGCTGGACGGCATGCCGGGCAAGCAACTTGCCATCGACAGCGATATGTCCGCAGGGGCCATCGGTCATGAGGAAGCCAAGCGACGCCGCGAGGTTGAATTGGCCGAGACGACATTCTTCGGATCTCTTGATGGCGCATCGAAATTCGTCAAGGGCGATGCCGTCGCGGGCCTCCTGATCACGTTGCTCAACCTTGTCGTGGGGTTAAGCGCCGGAATGATCGCACATGGCATGCCGATCGGTCAGGCTGTTGAAACGTATGCGATTCTTACGGTGGGTGACGGACTGGTGTCGCAGATCCCAGCCGTCATTATTTCGATTGCATCCGGACTTTTGCTGGCGCGTGGCGGCAGTAAAGGGGCCGTCGACAAGGACATCGCCGCACAGATCGGCCGTCATCCCGCCGCGCTTGGGACTGTAGCGCTGATCATGATGGTTTTCGCCTTGGTTCCCGGCTTGCCCTTTCTGCCTTTCACCATAGGCGCCGTTATTCTGGGGGGTACTGCGGCAATTCGGTTTCGTACCTTGGCCAAACCCGAGGCGCCGCCACCGGAAGACATCGCTCCGATCTTGAACGAACGGCAGATCGGGGACGTTCTGGCGCTGGATGAGATCCGCGTCGAATTCGCGCTCGATCTTGTTGACCTGGCGCTTGACCCCTCGAACGGACTGGAATCGCGGATCACAGGGCTGCGAAACCATATCGCCGAGAAGTTCGGCATCATCCTGCCGGAAATCCGCCTGACCGACGATCAAGGTCTGCCGGCAGGCACCTATGTCATTCTGATTCAAGGCGTTGAAGCGGCCCGTGACCGGCTGGAGCGCGATCACGTTCTGATGCTGACTGGTGCAGGCACACCGGAACGGGTTCCGGGCCGAGCCGTGAAAGAACCGGTATACGGTGCTCCGGCCAAGTGGATTCCATCGTCGGCGGCGACTGATCTGATCGGCGAAACCATTGTGACACCGGGCGAAGTTCTCGCCACGCATCTGCTCGAAGTCATCAAGTCGAATTTCCCGCGCCTTCTGGGGCTCAAGGGTTTGCAGCATCTGCTGGACGCCTTTACCAAGGTTTCCTCGCCCGAAAAGGCGGTCGCGAACCGGCGTCTGCTGGAGGAGTTGGTACCGTCGAAAGTCTCACCGGAACTGCTGCTCTCGGTTCTGCGCCTTCTGCTGGCCGAACGCGTTTCGGTGCGAAACCTTCCGGTCATTATCGAGGCGATCGCCGAGCAGCGAGAGACGGGGCACGGAGCCGATGATATCGCAGAACACGTTCGCCGTCGCCTGTCGGCACAGATCACGGCTGAGATGAAACGCCCCGACGGGACGCTGCCGCTGATCCAGCTTTCCCCGGATTGGGAGGCTGCGTTCGAACGGTATCAGCTTGATGGCGCGACGGGTCGCGGCGACGTCGCGCTGCCTCCGGACATGTTTCAGAAGCTGGCCATCGGGCTGGCTCAAAGCATCGGACAGGCGGCGGAACAGGGCAATCATGCGGCAATTGTCACATCAGCCCGCCGCCGCCGCTTCGTCCATGACATCATGGCCGCCCGCGGCCTGCCGAACCCCGTCATCGCATATGAGGAAATCGGGCCAGCCACTACGCCGGCGATCTTAGGGTCAGTGGCCGCATGATCGAGGCCGCGCTGGCGCTGCACGACGCGGCGCTGCCGCTCCTGTCGCAATTGTTCGCGGTATTCCTGCGTGTCGGTGGTCTGATGCTGGTCGTGCCGGGCTTCGGTGACCGCCTGATCCCCATGCGTATCCGGTTGGTCGTGGGCTTCGCCCTGTCGGCCGCCATCGCGCCGTCTGTTCCCGTACCTGCGGCGGTCACGCCCGACCTTGTCGCCGTCGAACTGACAGTGGGCTTCGCTCTCGGAACGGTCCTGCGGTTCATCGCTGCCGCCCTGACCATGGCCGGGATGATGGCGGCGCAATTGACGTCGCTTTCGCAGCTGTTCGGAAACGTCGAGCCATCATCGGCCATCGGCAACCTGCTGAACATGGCGGGGTTGGCTCTCCTGATGGCGTCGGGGTTGCCGATGATGCTGATCGAGATGCTGATGCGCAGCTATGACGTGCTGCCACAGGGCCTGGCCATGCCCGGGGACGATGTTGCCGGATGGGTCGTCACTCGCGCGTCCCAGGCCTTCGGGCTGGCCTTTGCCATGGCCGCTCCCTTTGCCCTGGCCGCCCTGATCTACAACGCGGCGATGGGTGTTATAAATCGGGCGATGCCCCAGTTGATGGTTGCCCTGGTAGGCGCACCTGCGATCACCGGGGCCAGCGCGGTTCTGTTGTTTCTGGCCGCACCCTTGATCCTGACAGTCTGGAAAACCACGATGGTCGCCGTTCTGGCGGATCCCATCGGCGGCGGAATGCCATGAGCAAGGACGACGGCGCAGAACGCAGTCACGAGGCCACGCCGCAGAAGCTGGACGAGGCGCGCCGCAAAGGCGAGCTCGTCAAATCGCAGGACCTGGCAAGTTGGGCCGGATATCTGGGCGCGCTTCTCGCGCTGATCGTGGTTGCGCCCGACGTTGGTCAGCGACTGGCGGATCTGGGTGGCAGCCTGTTGCAGGATGCCGAGGCGCTGTCCGCCCCTTTGGCGTCCGGTGGTCCGGGTCGCTCCGCCGACGTCATGCTGGAGGGGTTGATCGCGATCGGCCTGATCGTTTCCCCCTCGGTCACGCTTGTCATCGTCGTTCTGATCGCGCAACGCGCCATCGTCGTTGCGCCGTCCAAGCTTGCGCCCAAGCTCTCGCGCATTTCCATCCTGTCGAATGCCAAGAACAAATTCGGTCCCAGCGGATTGTTCGAGTTCTTCAAATCCGCCGTGAAGATGATCCTGTTCGGCAGTCTGATGGTCTGGTTCCTGCTGCGCCACGCGGACCGTTTCATCGCGGCGGCGGCGGGCGACCCGCGGGCGATTCCCGCCATGATGACCGACCTCCTGGCCAAATTCGTCGTTGTTGTCGTGATCGTGTCGGGTGCCATCGCCGCCATCGATTATGCCTGGCAACGCCATACCCATATGGCCAAGAACCGTATGACCCGGCAGGAGGTTCTGGACGAGATGAAGCAATCCGAAGGCGATCCGCAGTTGAAAGCCCAGCGACGGCAGAAAGCACAGGAAATCGCGCTGAACCAGATGCTTCAGGATGTGCCGGATGCTACGGTGATCGTCGTCAACCCGACGCATTATGCCGTTGCCCTGAAATGGTCGCCCATGGACCCTTCACCCCCGGTTTGCCTCGCCAAGGGGGTCGACCACGCCGCTGCGCGCATCCGCGAAGCAGCGGCCCAGGCAGACATTCCGATCTTCAGCGATCCACCAACTGCGCGGGCGCTTCATGCCACGGTTGAGGTCGGAGAAGCGATTGATCGCGAACATTTTGCCGCCGTCGCGGCTGCGGTCCGGTTCGCCCGAGCCCTGTCGGGCAGGGACGAGACATGACGGACAAGACCGATCTTGTGGTTCTGTGTCAGCTGGCCGGTCTGACGGCGGAGAAATCCGCCGCCCGGCTGGCGCGTATACAATCGCTGATCGACACGTTGGAGGGGAAGGCGGCCGATCTGCGCCGGGCGGCTCCGGCGGCACCCGTTTCCATCACCGAGGCAGTGATGCGGGATCGTTGGCATCGCTGGCGGACCCAGCAGATTACCTTACTCAACATGCAGGTGGCGCGCCTCCAGGCCGTGGCCCAGCCCCAGCGTGAGGTGCATGCACGGAATACCGCGCGCAACGCAGTCCTCGAGAAGCTCAGCAAAAAGCGATGACGGCAGCGCGATGATTGTTACGCGGCGCCGTGTCGGCTTGGCCGTATCAGCTTGATTGGCGCGTAACCGAAGAAATCAGGACGCGGGCAGTTTCATCGTCCAGACGCTCACGCAGAACATCGTCCAGACGCAACCGCAGACGCTGCATCGAGACGGGGTCCGTGAAATTTCCATCGAATCCCCCGAGACTCCCATGAAGAAACAAGGCCTCGGTCAGACCGTCGCGCAGCACGGGTTCGCGCAACAGGATATCTTCCTGCCCGGTGTTGTCCGATGCCACGCCCAGGCTCAGGATGACATGGCTCCAGACCTGACCATCGCGCAGGATCGGGACAACAAAAGCTTCGCGCAGTGTCGCCACGGCGTCCAGCGCCTTGGGCTGCTCCGGCACGGCCTCGCTCTCGTCTGCATTGTCTGCCACGGGTTTCAGAAAGTGACCTGCAGCCGCCCCCCCGACAAGCGACAGGGCGATCGCGAACAGGGCGAGGATCTTCGCCATCATCAGAACGGCAGCAGGATGTCGGCCACCTGCTGTCCGTATCGCGGTTGCTGCACATCGGTGATCTGGCCACGTCCCCCATAGGAGATACGGGCCGCCGCGATCTTGTCATATGTGATCTCGTTCTGGCGCGAAATGTCCTCGGGTCGGACGTAGCCGGTCACCAGCATCTCGCGAAGTTCGAAATTCACGCGCACCTCCTGGCGGCCCTCGATCCGCAGCACGCCATTGGGCTGCACATCGACAACCGTCGCGGCGACGCGCAGGGTCAGTCGCTCTTTTCGACGAACCCCGCCGGAGCCGTTCGACGCGCTTTGCGACGATGTCCCGACCGCACTGGCCAGGCTTGATCCATCGGGCAGACTGTCCTGAACGGCCTGTGGCAGGCCAAATAAATCGGGGATCTGCAGCGACTCCGATCCGCTGCGCGACCGGTTGGTGGCATTGTCGATCTCGGCGCGTTCGTCGATCTCGACCACGACGGTCAGGATGTCGCCACGCCCGCCCGCCCGCCTGTCACCCAGAAGCGACTGACGGTCGCCGGTCCAGAGCGACGCCGCCCGCAGCGGATCGCGTTGCGCCAGAATGTCGACGGGTTGCGGTGCTGTCATTGCCAGATGTTCCGCGCTTTGGACGGCGGGCGTCAACTCCGGTGCCTGGCCCACGTCGGCAATTTTTCCGCAGGCAGACAGCAAGACGAATATCGCGAGGACAGGCAGAAAGGGCTTCATGGAAAGGCTCCGCTCTCAGATCAGTTGACGACGACGGAACCGGTTGCGGTGGCAACCCCGGTAACCGTCGATCGGGAAGAAAGGTTCATTACGCGCACCGGTTCGCCGGTGCCTGCGCGCGACAGGGCACGCCCGTCGAGTGTGATGGTCAGGCTGCCGCGTCGATACACGAGCGGTACGATCATGTTGCGCTGTACCACCGTCGGCAGACCGACATCGCGGGTCTGGATCGGGCGGCCCGGATAAAGGTTCACCCGCGCCTCCAACCCGATGATGTCGCGTGGGTCGAGAAACCCGTCGGGCGCATCGGTATCGACAAAGCCCAGGTCGTCGGCCGTCAGCACAGTCCCCGCGCGGATCGCGCGGACGGCCATGACCGACTCGGCGGCAACCGGGCCAGCCGTCAGCAGCAACAGGATCGCGATACGGATCATCGGATCTGTGTCGTTGCCGACATCATCTGATCCGCCGCCGTGATGACCTTGGCGTTCATTTCATAGCCACGCTGTGCTTCGATCAGTTCGGTGATTTCCCGCACTGCGTCGACCGAGCTGTCCTCCAGATATCCCTGGCGGAAGAAGCCCAGCCCGTCTTCGCCCGGAAAGCCGACCAGCGGAGCGCCCGATGCGCCGGTCTCCGAGTAGAGATTGGACCCGAGCGCTTCGAGTCCCTTTTCGTTGGTGAACCCGACGAGGGTCAGCTGACCCAGAAGTTCCGGCTCGGTCCGGTCGATGAAATAGGCATATATCTCGCCCTCGGGGTTGATTGAAATCGACCGGGTATCGTCGGGTATCGTGATGTCCGGCACGACCGGGTGGCCGTCCGACGTGACCAGAAGCCCATCGCCGGTGCGCTTGAGCGCACCATCGCGGGTATAGGCGGCAGAGCCCGAGGGAAGCGTGACCTCGATATAGCCACGCCCCTCGATGGCGAGATCCAGGTCGCCGCCGGTCTGACCCAGCGCGCCCTGCGCCACCTCCATGGTGACGGCGGTCGGGCGAACGCCCAGACCCAGCTGCACACCTGCAGGCACGATCGCGCCGGTCGCGGAGTTTATCGATCCGGCGCGGGTAACCTGCTGATAGTGAAGGTCCGCAAACTCGGCCCGGCGGGCGTTATAGCCAGTGGTGTTCATGTTGGCGAGGTTGTTGGAAATGACCTCCACCCTTGTTTGCTGCGCGGCCATGCCGGTCGCCGCGATACTCAGTGCACGCATGGGTGCCTCCCTATTGATCCATCAGGCGCAGCATCGACTGCATCCGTTCGTGTTCGCGGTCCATGAAGCCTTGTCCCATCTCGTAGGCATTCTGCACGGCGACCATCCGTGCGATCTCGATCACCGGGTTGACGTTGGACGATTCCAGAAACCCCTGTTTCACGGCCGGGCTTTCGACTGGCTGGAAGCCGTCGGTGGCGAACATCGTGCCAGCACGTCGGGTCATCGCACCGGCATCCTCGGGTGTGACGACGCCGATTTGACCGATCGGCTGGCCATCGGCGGACAGGGTGCCGTCGCCGCCGACATATATGGCGCGCGCATCCGTGGGGATGAATATCGGAGCTCCGCCCGCATCCAGAACAGGGTGGCCTTCGGCTGTCCGAAGACCGCCATCCGGACCGGACAGAAAGGCCCCTGCGCGGGTCAGATGCGGGGTGCCGTCGACTTCGACGAGGAAATACCCCTCGCCTTCGATTGCCAGGTCGAAGGTGCCGCCCGTTTGCTCCAGGCCGCCCTGATCGAACCGGGTCTGGCGCCCGTTGGCATAGGCGAAGGACACCGATGGCGCGCCGTCGCCCGCGATCACGAACTCCGAAAAGATCAGGCCTTCGGCGCGATAGCCGGTGGTGTTCGCGTTCGCGATATTCTGCGCGATCACGTCCATTTCGCGCAGCAGACCGGCCTGTCGACCGAGCGTCGGATAGATACCGTCGGCCATGTCAGAACCCCTGTATGATGGGCACGAGCGTGTCGGTAAAATAGCGGCCCAGCGTCAGTGTCATGAACCCCATCGTCGCCCAGAAAACACCAAGGATGGCCGCCATTTTCGGCACGAAGGTCAAAGTCATTTCCTGTATCGACGTCAGCGCCTGCAACAGCCCGATGGCCAGTCCGACGACCAGCGCCACACCCAGAATCGGAGCCGAAATCAGGACTGCGACCCAGAGGCCCTGGCGCAGGGTGTCGAAGAAAATAAGCTCGGACATCGGTCTAGACCGGCATCCGCAGAATTTCCTGATACGCTTCGACGACCTTGTCACGGATCGTGACAACCGTATCGACGGCCATCTGCCCCTCGGCCAGCGCCGTTACCAGCGCATGGGGGTCTGCGCTGCCTGTTATGGCGGCTTCCGCCTGCTGTTCGGCCTGACGCAGCATGTCGGTGAAACCCGACATTGCTTCGGTCGCGGCATTGGTCTTGGGCGCGGGCGTTCCGCCCAGTCCCGCAAGGATCGGATTAAGGTCCATTCTGGCCTCCTGATTTCGGTGGTTCGGTCTGCGTCTGTCAGCGTTTGAGAATATCCATCAGTTGCGTCGACATGCGCCGCACCTGTTCGAACATCTTGAGGTTGGCTTCATAACTTCGCTGGGCTTCGCGGGCGTCGGCCAGTTCGGTGACCAGCTCCACGTTGGACCCTTCGTAATAGCCCTCCGCGTCCGCCATCGGGTGTGCGGGGTCGTTGATGCGGGGTAATTCTCCACGGCGGAGTTGCACCGGTCCCGTTTCAATCCCGCCCGTGCGGCGCCCCTGCTCGACCTCGGCGCGAAACTCCACGGTCTTGCGGCGATAGCCGGGCGTATCGACGTTGGCGATATTTTCGGCGATGTGGCGCAGGCGTTGGCTCTGACCGCGCATTCCGCTCGACAGCACTCCTAAAGCGTCTGAGAATTCGGCCATGGGCTACCTCCGGTTCAGCGCGGCGCGCATCAGGTCGAGGCTGCTGCGATATACGGTCAGCGCCCGGTCGTGCATGCGCGCCGCCTCTAGTCCGCGCATGACCTGATCCTCCAGATCGACGGAATTGCCGTTCGGATCGGCTGCGACATCGCGCATTTCATAAGATCGCGCCGCGGTGCCCGGCCCGGACATATGATCCGGCCGCGTCCGGCGCGGTGCAAATCCGTCGTCGACCGAAAATGGCGCCATGTCGCGGGCGCGAAAGCCCGGTGTGTCGGCGTTCGCCACGTTCGTGGCGATCACGGCCTGGCGATTGGCCGCATGCCGGGCGGCACCGGCGGCAAGGCCGAAAATGGCGGGCATCTCGTTCACAGGGGCAACTCCTTCGTCGTCCGTGAAACGAAGCCTTAAGACTGATTCCTTTAGAAATCGTTTCAACAACACTTCGGAGACGCACCATGATCCATACCAAGGACGCTCCCGACGGCGATCCGTTCGGATCCTTTCGGGCACAGGTTGCCTTCCTGGATCGCAGCTTCCCGCAAGGCAGGATTGCCCGGCTGGACCCTTCGGGGTTCAGCGTCGAAGGCCTGTCGGACCACGCGATCCTGGGCGATGAGCTTCTGTTTCACGACGCAGGCGGCACGCTCCGGCGGGCCGAAGTCTCGCGGCTGGACCGCGATAGCCTCTGGGCGACTCCTTATGCGGCGTCCGACGGTTTGCGGATCGGCCTTCCGGTGCGACCGTCAGGGACGCCACGCATCAACCCGCACGAGGGCTGGATCGGACGAATCGTCGATCCCTTCGGTCAACCGCTGGACGACATGCCTCTGGCATCCGGCTTCTCCGTGCCGCTGCGCGCGGCTCCGCCGGCCCCCGCGCGCCGACGTGGCATGGGGCACCGGCAGTGCACAGGTTTCGCCGTTCTCGATACGATGCTGCCGATCGCAAAAGGGCAGCGGATCGGTCTGTTTGCCGGGTCGGGCGTCGGCAAATCGACCCTTCTGGGAAGTCTCGCGCGAACGATGGAGGCGGATATCTGCGTTCTCGCCCTGGTTGGCGAACGCGGGCGGGAGGTGTCGGATTTCGTTCGCACCGTCCTCGGACCCGAAGGGATGGCCCGCACCATCGTGGTGGTCGCAACGTCGGACATGCCCGCCAATACCCGCCGCCGGTGCGCTTTCTCGGCGCTGGCCGTGGCCGAACATTTCCGCGATCGGGGGCGACACGTCCTTTTTCTTTGCGACAGCCTGACCCGCCTGGCCGAAGCCCATCGCGAAGTCGCGAGTGCCGCAGGCGAGGCGACGTCCCTGCGGGGCCATCCCCCCAGTCTGACACCGCTTCTGGCTTCGCTCTGCGAACGGGCCGGACCGGGGGAAGATCAGCCGGACAGCGCAGTGCAGGGCGACATCACGGCGGTCTTTTCGGTCCTTGTCGCCGGTTCGGACATGGAGGAGCCGGTCGCCGATATCGTGCGCGGACAGCTGGATGGCCACGTCGTTTTGTCCCGTGACATCGCGGAGGCGGGGCGGTTCCCGGCCATCGACGTCCTTCGGTCCATCTCGCGCAGCCTGCCGGCTGCGGCGAATGCCGAAGAAAACGCACTGATCGCCGAAACCCGCCAGCTTCTCGCCGTTCACGACCGAAGCGATCTGATGGTCAGCTCGGGCCTATATGAACTCGGGTCCAGTCCCGATATCGACCGTGCCGTCGCCCTGATACCGCGTCTGAACGACATATTCTCGGCGCAGGGTCTGACCCGCTCGACCGACGGCTTTCGCCTGCTCGCCGGATTGCTCGGACGATCGTATGCCGGTCCGGGCGGATGACGGCCAGCACGGCGAATCGGTTTGACCCATCTCGATCCCGTTTCGGGTTCACGCCCTTCAACACTGCAAACGGGGCCGTCAGACCGGACTGCATGGCCGGGAAAACGTCGCTGACATCACTCAGGCTGCCGGTCGGGCACATCGCGCGTCACGGCAATATCTTATCCGAGGCCCCTGCCGACGAACGACAGGAATGGATGGAAACCGGCCCCACCTGTGACATCTGGACACGATCATGATCCCCGCAGAAAACGAATGCCCTAACGGACGGCAGGATTGATAAGTTCTCGACTCCCCCGTGTCCGCTGTCCCGCAAGACGCCAAGCGGCCGATATTTTTCAGCCCGGACTTTCTGATACCAGACGGTGTGACGGTTGGCTGGCGGCCTGCGAAGAAAGGATAGCGTGCAGGCTCCTCTACTGGTCTGCCGGATCGTTCGCCTGCACAGAGGGCGATGCAGATGCGGACCTTGGCGGCTGGGTCCTGGCGCATCGGAATTGGCACCATCCGGCTGCGGTCCGCGTTGACCCGCGAAACTTCTGGCTCCCGTATCCACCGCCTGCCACGCAGGGCGCGGGACAACGACCGACCCTTGACCTGCGGCATCGCGAAAACCGGGCATGCCGTGCGGGTATGGCGGACCAAAGGGAAGGGGCGATGCGGCGGCTGTATCGCGAACTCTGGAAAGGTTTCTGCCAATCCTGGCATCGGCTTGCGAGGTAGCCGGTCCTGCGCATGTTCCGTTCGACCGACACGCAGCATGGCGCGATCTGCGGCATCTTGATCAAGCGCAATTTCACGATACCGAAGCGCAGGAACGGAAAAAAGCGCAGAGAGGCTGGCCGTTTGGCCGATCTGCCGCATCGTCCGGACCTGACCCGCGATCGAAGACGGAATGTCAGAACCCGCGCAGCAGTACCAATGCGGGCGACGATACCGTCAGGGAGGTATCCGATTCGTCGAGTACGGTGAACCTGTCGAGAACCCGTCCCAGGGCTCCGTCACTGGCAAGATCGTCGATTTGATCGGTGCCGAAAATCGAGCGGGATCGCTCGAGGAATGTCTCCAGCTGCTTGTCGAGCGACAACGTGGCAAAGGACGACGGCAGCCCCATGGCCGTTTCCATGACCTGACGGATTGGCGCGATCCCCATGATCGTGAACCACTTCGTGCGGTTCGATCCCGTGCCCGCGGCGAGCGCAGGAAGTTCGCGTTGCACATAAAGCGCGAGGCGCATCGTTTCGCTGGTCTGGCCCATATCGGTCTCGAACGCCTGATCGCGGTAGCGGGCTTCGATCTTGTCGGCGAAGGTGGATATCTTGGTGCTGGGCACCGGAAAATCGCCGAACCCGAAGGCACGGGAAAGATCGCGGTACCGTTTGTCCGACAGCTTGTTTGCCAGCGCATCAGGCTCAAGCGTTCCCTCTTCCAGAACGCGCCGGATCAGGAATTTGCTGCCGATATCATCGCTCAGGCCGAAGGCGCCCAGCGCCACCGACAGAAGGCGGTAGTCGCCTACCAGAGCTTCAGCCGTATCGATCTTGCCGATGTTATCGCGAAAATAGGCAAGGTCGCGCTGCAGTGCGACACCTTCGCCATGGGCCTTCCGCTGCGTCTCGATCGTGTTCTGCAGGAACCGCCACCCCGACAGGCCGCCGGTCGGAACGAAAGGTTGAAAACTCACGTCCTGGCGACGGCAAGCAGCACCGCCTCCTTTCGGCGCAACCGACCGAGATGCCGAAGGGCTTGATAGAACTGCCCATCCTGCAGATGTTGGCGCAACGCGTCGATGCAGGCGCGATCTTCGGGGTCGACGAAGGCATGGCGCAGAGGCGCGAGCGCCGCGACCAGATCCGGCAGGGCATCGGCGGGGCACAACTCGCCGATCAGCATCATCTGAACCGAATGAGCCAGCCGCCCGACCGGCGTGACCGCCGCCGCAGGATCAATGGCATCGCGCAGGCGGAGCAGCTGCGTTTCGGGTGTCAGCAGGCGCAGACGAGCGCCGCGGCCGACGTTTTCGATCACCGCTCCGTTGACGACGATGCGGTCGCCGGCCGGGAATTTCAACATCAGCCCCGCCATATCAAGCGGCCCCCGACGACAAGCCAGAAGCAATGCGACGATTGATCTCGCACAGAACGGAAGGCCTGGCGGACCCGTTCAGCACTTCGCTGGTATGGCGATCGACGAAACCGGCCAGACTGATGAGACTGGCGCGCAGTTCTGCGGGCATCATATTCGTGTCATCCGCGCAGGCGATGGCCGCAGCCTGCCAGAGCCGCCGGTTGTCGTGTAGGGCCGAGACGCGCGCAGTGGCGGTCGCCGCTTCGTCGGCAAAGACCTGTTCCATCCGGCGTGTGACCTTGGCGAAGACCAGGGCCTCGGCCCGTCCGGGCGATGTGATTGAAGCGTCGAGGGCGGCATAGGCGGTTGCCGCGTATTGGGGATATCCCATGGGTACAGTATCTCACTTTTAGCGAGCTTCGTGGGATGCACGGAAGTGCCGCGCACGAAGGTCCGGCGCTTCGCGCCAAGGTCCGAGCGCCCGTCCCGGAGGATACCGGAGCGGGCGTGTTCAGATCAGCGGAACAGCGACAGGATCGACTGCGGTGCCTGATTGGCAATCGAAAGGGACTGGGTCGCCAGCTGCTGCTGGACCTGCAGGGCCTGCAAGCGTGCCGAGGCTTCTTCGAGATTGGCATCCACCAGCGCACCGATGCCTGTCGTCAGCGAGTCCGACAGCTTCGAGATGAAATCCTTCTGTGTTTCGATCCGCCCTTGCGCCGAACCGAAGGATGCAGCCGCGTTGATCGAGGTCTGGATCAGGCTCTCGATGTTGCTCAACGCGGAATTCGCGCCGTTCTGGCTGGTCACATCCACATCGGACAGTGCGGCCAGCCCACCTTCGGCAGTGCCGTCCAGGGTTTCTGCGCGTGCCACGGTGATCGTATTCGCGGCAGTGGCATCATTGTTCGTGACGGTGATGGCACCCGTTGTCGCGTTCCGGGTGAAGGCCGTGTCCGCCAGTTCGTTTTCTGTGGCGAAGGCTGTCATCTTGTCGAAGATCGCGTTGCTGACATCCGTTTCGGTATCGCCGTCACGTGCAACATAGGAGAAGGTGGTGGCGCTCGTTCCAATCTCCTGCCCACCGACGCCAGTCAGCGAAACGCTGTAGCTCGCACCCGCCTGGGCACCGCCTGCCGTGAAGGACACGGTCACGTTGCCGCCCGCTGCGGCCGCAGATGCGCCCGAGACGCTCAGCAGGTCGTTCGCCGCACCGACGGCCGTCGCGCCCAGAACAGCGGCTTCCGTGCCCAGGTCCTGCTTGCCGACGGTAATGTCGCTGGACTTCACCGTGGAGCCCGACCTGTCCAGAGACGACAGGATATTAACGGAGCCCGATCCGGCCTCGTTGCTTTTGTTGGACAGCAGGTTCAGCCCGTTGAACTGCGCGGCACCGACGACCGATCCGATCTGATCGCGCAGGGCCGCAATATCGGTCTGGATCTTGGATCGATCGACGTTCTCTTCCTGCGAGGCGACGATCTTGCCTTTGATTTCGGTCAGCAGGTCGGTGATCGTTTCGGAGGCGTTGCGGGCCACCGACACCGTGGATTCGCCCAGCGCGAGGCTTTCCTGGATCGACTTGAAGCCCTGAACGTCTGATTCCATCTGCTTCGAGATGGCCCACACGGCCGAGTTGTCCTTGGCGTTCGCGACCTTTCTGCCGGTCGAGATTTCGGACTGGGTCGTCCCCAGGTTCTTGTTGACGGTTTGCAGGGTCTGAAGCGCGACCATCGCGCCGTTGTTGGTCAGAATGCTGGACATGGCTGTATTCCTTTGAATGCGCCTGCTTCGCAGGCCCGTTACATCCGCTTTCGCGAACTGATCGACATTCTGTCCTGACCCCCCGGAACGTGTCGGTCGGCCTTTGGTCGCCATTCATGGCTGTGACCCTGCTAGGCACCCGACCTTAACCGCTGCTTAACGCGCAATGCCTCTATCCGTCGGATTTCCCTTAGATTTGATGAAACTCACCCGACACTTCTGGGCAGCGGCAGCGCGGCATGCTCGACCACGACTTCCATCACTGCATAGGTCCGCGTCTCGCGCACACCCGGCAGCTCCAGCAGCGTCTCGGACAGGAACGCGCGATAGGCGGCCATGTCGCGATGCCGTGTCTTGAGCAGGTAATCAAAACCGCCCGCGACCATATGGCAATCCTCGACCCCGTCCATCCGCCGGATCACTTTGGCGAAGTCGTCGAAGACATCCGACGACGTGCGATCCAGCTTGACCTCGACGAAGGCGGTCAGACCGCGCCCCAACGCGGCGGGCGACAGCACGGCCCGAAACCCGGCGATCACACCGTCGCGCTGCAAACGCCGCATCCGTTCTGCCGTGGCGTTCGGCGACAGGCCGATCCGGTCCGCCAATGCGGTCATTGCGATTCGCCCGTCGGCCTGCAGGATTTCGAGAATATTGCGGTCGTGCCGGTCGAATTGCATTGGATTTCTCGGTGTATTTGATGTTTCAAAGGCGATCTATCGGAAGAATGCCCGCCTGTCCCTGATCTTTGGTGAAAACCGCATCCAGAAGCGGCGTATTCGGGGGCATCGCACGGAAACCGGAGACTGCCATGCCCTTCGCCGCCCCCTATGCCCCTGCCGACGAATCGCTGATCGCATCCTTGATGCCGTTCGCCAGGGTCGCCCCGACGACACGCGCCCATGCGGAACATCTGATCGGGGCTATTCGCGGCGCCCGCACCCGGATCGGGGGGCTGGAGGACTTTCTGCGCGACTATGACCTGTCGACCCGCGAGGGCCTGGCCCTGATGGCGATGGCCGAAGCGCTGTTGCGGGTGCCCGACCAAGGCACCCAGGACGCGTTGATCGCCGACAAGATCGGTGCGGGCGACTGGGACGGGCACGAACCCTCGGACGCCTGGCTGGTGTCGGTCGCGACCTGGGGCCTCGGTCTGTCCAATCGCCTGTTGCGGCCCGGCGATACCGTTCCCGGCGTGCTGGGCGGATTGACCCGGCGCATCGGTGCCCCCGCGGTCCGCGCCGGCGTGCGTCAGGCGATGCGTTTCATGGGCCACCAGTTCGTGCTGGGCGAGACCATTGAATCCGCCCTCAAGCGCGCCCGCGAAATGGAGGCCAAGGGCGCGCTCTACAGCTATGACATGCTGGGCGAGGGGGCCCGCACCCGCGCCGATGCCACCCGTTACGCCAGGTCCTATGCCGATGCGATCGAGGCGATCGGCAAATCCGCCGGCAACCGCCCCCTGCCGTTTCGGCCCGGCATTTCCGTCAAGCTGTCCGCGCTGCACCCCCGCTACGAGCCGCGCAACAAGGACGCCGTTCTGCGCGACCTCGTCCCCGTGCTGCGCGATCTGGCCAAACGCGCCAAGGCCCATGACCTGAACCTGACCATCGATGCCGAAGAGCAGGATCGGCTGGAGCTTTCCATCGCCGTGATCGAGACCGCCTTCGCCGACGATGCCTTCCGCGATTGGAATGGCTTCGGCCTCGCGATCCAGGCCTATGGCAAGCGCGCGCTGGCGGTCATCGACTGGGCGGGCGAACTGGCCCGGACCCACGGCCAGACCCTGATGGTGCGGCTGGTCAAGGGTGCCTATTGGGACACGGAGGTCAAACACGCTCAGGTCGAGGGCCACGCCGATTACCCGGTTTTCACCCGCAAGGCGGTCACCGATCTGAACTACCTCGCCTGCGCCAAGCGGATGCTGGCGCTGCGCCCGCATCTCTATCCGCAATTCGCCACTCACAACGCGCTCTCCATCGCGCAGATCATGACCATGGCGGGCGATGCCCCGAAAGCCGGGCCAGGGTTCGAGTTTCAGCGTCTGCACGGCATGGGCGAATCTCTCTATGCCGCCGTCATCCGCGAAACCGACGTGCCCTGCCGGATCTATGCGCCGGTCGGTGGACACCGCGATCTGCTGGCTTACCTGGTCCGCCGCTTGCTGGAAAACGGGGCCAGCACATCCTTCGTCGCCATGGCCGGGGACAAGGATGTGCCGGTCGACGACGTTCTGGAATTCCCGACCGATCTGGCCGAAACGCCGCGCCACCCGCGCATCGCGCTGCCCGGAGCGCTGTTCGGTGGCCGCCGTAATTCCGACGGTGTGGAATGGGGCGCGCGGGACGAGCTGACCGCCCTCGCCACCGCGATGCGCAACGCACCCGAAGCGCCGGAAGTGAAGCCTCTGACTGCCGGGCAGATCGACGCCGTGATGTCACGCGCCGCCAGGGCTGCGCCGCTCTGGCGGGATACACCCGTCGCGACCCGCTCCACCGCCCTGCGCCGCGCCGCCGATCTTCTCGAAGACAACCGTGCGGCCCTGATGGCGACCCTGGCGCGCGAAGCGGGCAAGACCATCGACGATGGCGTGGCCGAATTGCGCGAAGCCGTCGACTTCCTGCGCTACTACGCGGACGAGGCCGAAGCCATCTGCACCCCCCGCATCCTGCCCGGTCCCACCGGCGAGGCGAACCGCTGGCAGGCGCGCGGGCGGGGCGTCTTCGTGACCGTTGCGCCGTGGAACTTCCCGCTTGCCATCTTCCTCGGTCAGACCGCTGCCGCGCTGTCGGTCGGCAATGCCGTCGTCGCCAAACCCGCGCCGCAGACCCCGCGCATCGCCGCGCAGGCCGTGGCCCTGCTGCATCGCGCGGGCGTGCCGGAAGACGCGCTGATCCTTGCCCCCGGCGGGGTCGAGGTCGGACAGGCGTTGATGACGCATCCGGCATTGGCCGGCGTTGCCTTCACCGGCTCTACCGCGACGGCCAAGGCGATCAACCGCGCGCTGGCGGACCGGGACGGGGCCATCGTGCCGCTGATCGCGGAAACCGGCGGCGTGAATGCGATGATCGTCGATGCGACCGCCCTGCCGGAACAGGTGACACGCGATGTCGTGGCCTCGGCCTTCCGCTCTGCCGGGCAGCGCTGCTCGGCCTGTCGCATCCTTTATGTGCAGGAAGATGTCGCCGACCGGATGCTGGAGATGATCCAGGGTGCCGCGGCAACCCTTACGCTGGGCGACCCCATGGATCCGGCCACCGACGTCGGCCCGATCATCGACGCCGACGCCCTGTCGCGCCTGACCGACCATATCGCCGCGCACAATCCGATCTGGCAGGGGGACGCGCCCGACGGTCTGTTCCTTCCGCCCACCATCATCGAATTGGGCCGCGACGAGAAACTGACGCAGGAAATCTTCGGTCCGATCCTGCATGTCAAACGCTGGAAGGCCGGTCAGATCGACCGCGTGCTGGACGAAATCGCGGCGTCCGGCTTCGGCCTGACCTTCGGGCTGCACTCCCGCATCGACGCGACCATCGCCCATGTGACGGCGCGGGCGACGGCGGGCAATGTCTATGTCAACCGCAACCAGATCGGCGCCATCGTCGGATCGCAACCCTTCGGTGGCCACGGATTGTCGGGCACAGGACCCAAGGCGGGCGGTCCGCTCTATCTGACGCGCTTCGTCGAGGAAGTCGTGGTCTCGACCGACACGACGGCGGCGGGCGGCAACGCGACCCTGATCGCGATGGAGGCGCGCTGAACATCGCCCGAACGTCGGACATATATCCGACGTGGATCACCCGTGGATCACCCGTCGAATCCGCTGGTCTCAGACACTGGCCCGCTGGTCCTCCAGGATCAGATCCGAGGCCTTTTCTCCGATCATGATCGCGGGCGCATTTGTGTTGCCCGACACGATCTCCGGCATGATCGAACAATCCGCGACGCGCAGGCCCGCGATGCCATGCACCCGCAGACGGTCATCGACCACGGCCCCAGGACCCGACCCCATCTTGCAGGTGCCGGTCGGATGATAGATCGAGACCGAGTTGCTGCGCGCCCAGTCCAGCGTGCCCGCGTAATCGTCGAGAGACAGGTCTTTCGTGGGCCGGAATTCCTCGGATATCTTGTCGGTCAACGGCGCATTGCGCGCGATGCGTCGGGCGATATTCACACCCTCGACAATCGTGCGACAGTCGGTTTCCTCGGACAGGTATTTCGGAATGATCCGCGGGTAGACCCCGGCATCGCTGCTGGCCAACCGGATTTCACCCCGACTTTCGGGCCTTAGCTGGCAGACCGACATCGTGAACGCTGAAAAGGGATGCACCCCTTCGCCCGGAGAATCCGCTGACCACGGTTGCACGTGGAACTGGATATCTGGCGTCGCCACATGCTCTCCGGTTTTGAAGAACCCGGTCGCAAGCGAAGCCGCCATCGTCATCGGACCGGACCGGAACAGTGCGTATTTCAACGCGATCCTCGCCTGATCGACCAGCGACCGAACCTCGTCGTTCAGCGTCGGCTCGTTGCATTTGAACACCAGCCGGGCCTGCAGATGGTCCTGCAGGTTCTTGCCGACACCGGGCAGGTCGGCCTGCACCTCGATGCCATGTTCCTGCAACTGCGCGGCCTCGCCGATGCCCGACAGCATCAGCAGTTGCGGCGAGTTGATCGACCCGCCTGAGACGACGACTTCCCGTCCCGCCTTTACGATATGCTCCTTGCCGGAACGGTCCCGATAGACGACCCCGGTGCAGCGCTTGCCCTCCAGGATCAGCCGCGTCGCAGCCGCGTTCGTGACGATTGTCAGGTTGTCGCGCGACCGGACAGGATTCAGGAAGGCCACTGCTGCCGAACACCGCCGGCCCTTCTTGGTGGTCAGCTGGAAATACGCGGCCCCTTCCTGCGAGGCGCCATTGTAGTCGGGGTTGAAGGGATAGCCTTCGTTCTGCGCCGCCGCGACCCAGGCGTCGCAGATCGGCCGTTGCAGACGCATGTTCGACACCCAGAGTTCGCCCTCGGACCCGTGATGGTCGTCGGCCCCCCGCTCCTGATGTTCGGAGCGCTTGAAGAGCGGCAGGACGCTGTCCCAGCCCCAGCCCTTGTTGCCCATCTGTTGCCAGCGATCGTAATCCTCGGCCTGTCCGCGCACATAGAGCAACCCGTTCAGCGACGACGACCCGCCCAGAACCTTGCCGCGCGGCCAGGAGATCGACCGATCATTCAGGCCGGGGTCGGGTTCCGTGTGGTAGCACCAGTCCACCGAGGGATTGTTCATCGTTTTGAAATATCCGACCGGCACGTGGATCCAGGGATTCCAGTCGCGGCCCCCCGCCTCCAAAAGAATCACCTTGTTCTTCGGATCTTTCGACAAGCGGTTTGCAAGCACGCACCCTGCGGAGCCGCCTCCTATGACGACATAATCTGCAATCTGTTCCGCCATCGGATAAATCCCCAACTCATATTTTGAACCGGATGCATGCCCGATCACGAAAGAAAAGCTTGTCAGGCGGAGTTTAGAATGCTGAATAATGAGACTGCAAGTATCATATTTGCAATCTAAGGGAGGATTAATATGAAAGCGTCCAACGCTCTGAGCGGGATATCCCGCCGTGATCTGTTCAAACTGTCGGGCCAATATGGCCTGTCATCCGTCGTTCTGGGTGCCTCGGCCCTGACAGGTGCCGTGACTTTGGGAGACGTCGCCCGCGCCGCTGAATCGACCTATGAAAAGCGCTTCGCCAAGGAAGCGAAGCATACATTCAAACTGGGCGCGGCCGGATTCAATGCGCGCAACCTCTTGATCGAACGCGCGGGTGTACTTGAATTTGCCCGCGATCTTGAAAGCCGCACCGACGGCGAAATCAGGGTCGAGTTCATTGGCGACAACCAGATCTGTGGTCAGACATCCTGTGTCGAGAAGACCCAGTCTGGCATCGTCGACATGTATGCGGCCTCGACCCAGAACTCGGCTGGCGGTGCGCCTTACCTGAACGTGCTGGATTATGCCTACATGTTCCCGGGCCGGGCCTCGCAGTATCATTTCCTGTATTCGCCCGAATCGGTGTCCGTCCTGCGCGACCCGCTGGAGAAACGCCACGGGCTGAAATTCCTGTTTTCGCATGCAGAACTGCGCGGCATGCAGATGGGTTCCAGCTTTGCCGACAAGCCGACAGTCACCAAACTGGAAGAATTGTTCGGCACCAAGAACCGCGTCACGGGCACCCAGTTGGGTCGCATCGCGATGGAGCTTCTGAACCTGAACCCGGTTCCGGTCGCATGGGAAGAAACGCTCGACGGTCTGAAGCAGGGCCTGATCGACGGGGCGGAGACCTGGGCCTCGGCCGTGGCCTACGCCAACATGTCGCCGGTCGTGTCGCAGTCGGTCGACCTGAGGTTCTTCTGCGGGACCGAGCATACGTCGATGTCCGCCTCCAAGTTCGACGCCCTGGGCGGTGAGCTTCAGGATGCGGTCCTGGAATCGTCTTACCTGGCGCAGGTTCATGTGCAGGCCGCCAACGAGGCCGCACTCGTCAAGACCGTCGGCTTCAGCGATCCGGTCCTGCCGGGCACGATCTTCGCCGAAAACGATGTGCGCGTGGCCTTCCTGGCCGACGACCAGATCAGGATGGCCGAAGAAATGTGCTCCCCCGAGTTCAATCCCGAGCCTTGGGCGCAGTGGCGCGAGCGTCTGAACGGCTGGGCCGGTGGCATGGACACCTACCAGACGATCTATGACGTCGCGCGTCAGGTTCCGGCCGATATGAAGCCCGAGAATGTCGAGCCGCGCCGTTGGTGGAAGTCCTGAGTTCAGACGGACCGCAGAAAAACGGACCGGGCGCATCATGCGTGCCCGGTTCGATCACGGGACAGATGATGAAGCACGCGTCATCGTAACCCGCACAGGCCCTGAGTGGCCATGACAGCTTGGGAGGGCACGTCGATGGGATGGTTCGACGGAATGGGCGCGATCATATCCGCCCTTTTTGCAAACGACGCCTGGACACTGGGCGACGCACTGCGGGCGAATCCGCAGGCTCTGTGGACGCTGGGGTTTCTTGTCACCGTTCTGGGTGGGCTGGCCGTGATGGCGATCTATCGCGCGGTTCCGTTCATCGAAAGGTATTTCGAACCGACGATCATGGTGGTCAGCTATCTGACCATCGGCGGCATCATCTTCGTAGGCGTCATCGACCGCTTTTTCCTCAACGGGCAGCCGCCCTGGTCCACGACAGTCCCGCCCTTCCTGTTCCTGATCATGACCTGGGTCGGATGCAGCTATAACGTCAAGCTGCGGACCCATCTGGCCTTTGCCGAGTTCCGCACGATCATGCCCCGCACCGGGCAGTTCGCCTGTCTTCTGCTGGATGCCGTGCTGTGGCTGGGCTTCGCCTGGATCGTGATCGTCACATCGACGCAGGAAACCATCGGTGCAGCCGCAAATTTCCGTTTCATGGCCGGCACCGACAACGTCATGCAGTGGTGGTTCCTGATTTCCGTCCCGCTGGCCTGGCTGCTTCTGTCAGGCCGGGTGTTCCAGAACCTGGCCGACGACCTGCGAAACTATCGTCGCGGCGACACGATGATTAAGCAGGCCGTGATCGGGGGTGACGTATGACGGACGGCACCATCGTCACGCTGATTTCCATCGGCGTTACCATCCTGTTCATGCTGGGCGTTCCCGTCTTTCTGGTCATCGGCTACTGGGTCATCGGCATGTCGTTCCTTCTGGCGCTGCCGCTGCTGAACATCGGCGCGGCGCTGGCCGATGTCTTCACCGACGGGTTCGCCCTTCTGGCAATGCCGCTGTTCATCCTGACCGGTGACCTGATCAACCGGTCCGGCATAGCGCGGCGTCTGTCCGACTTCGCCTACGCCTGCCTCGGCTGGATACGTGGCGGTCTCGCCATGGCGACGCTCGGGGCCTGCGGCCTGTTCGCGGCGATCTCCGGCTCCAACTCGGCCACGACGGCCACCATCGGTTCGATGCTGCACCCGGAAATGGTCAAGGGCGGCTACGACGAACGCTTCTCGGCGGCCACGGCGGCGGCGGGCGGCACGGTCGGTATCATCATCCCGCCGTCGATCATCTTCATCGTCTACGGCTTCCTTCTGAACCTGCCGATCAGCGACCTGTTCGTCGCAGGCATCATTCCCGGCACGCTGATGGTCATCGCCATGATGACGGCAGCCTTCATCCTGTCGTGGAAGAATAAGTGGGGCATCCTGATCGGCCTGTCCTTCGGCCGTATCGTCAAGACGGCCATCGGCGCATGGCTCGGCTTCTTCGCCATCGGCCTTGTCCTCTGGGGCATCTACACCGGAAAATTCAGCCCGACCGAGGCGGCGGGCGTCACCGTCGGTTTCTGCATCATCGTCGGCTTCATTTCCTTGCCGCTGTACAGGATGATCAACCATGGGCGCGACGACGACCGGCCCGACATCGCCGACCGCAGCTATTCCGAAATGCTGGTTGTGCACGGCTTCGGCCCGCTGGAACTGCCGTCGATCACCATGCGCTCGGCGCAGATCACCGGCATCCTGGCACCGCTGATCGCCGTCTCCGTGGTGATGCAGCAGATCCTGTCGGTCATGGGCGCGCAGGAGGTCATCAGCGCCTTCGTCATCGGCATGGGGGGGTATTACGCCGTCCTGTTCACTGCGATGGCCATTGTCTTCGTGTCGGGCATGGTGCTGGAAAGCCTTCCGGTCACTATCATTCTGGCCCCGATTCTGGCCCCCATCGCGGCGCAGGTCGGCATTGATCCGATCCAGTTTGCAGTCATTTTCCTGGTCGGTGCGTCGATCGGGTTCATCACGCCGCCCTATGGCCTGAACCTCTATGTCGCGTCGGGCGTCACGGGCGTTCCATACTTCCAGCTCCTGCCCTATACGGTGCCATATCTCGTGGCGCTGATTTCGGTCTGGATCCTGATCTCTCTGGTTCCGGAACTTTCGACGCTACTTCTGCCGGGCAGGTGAACATGGACGGTCAACGCAGCGATCCGATTCCCACGAACCTGCGCCTCCTCCTCCTGCTGGAGGAGGTCGCGCGCAGCGGCGAGCCGATTACGCCGACGGAAATCAACCTGACGCTCGGCCTGCCGAAACCCACGATCCATCGCCTGTTCTCGACCCTGCTGGACGAAGGCTTTCTGCAACGCGACATCGGGGGTCGCGCCTATCTGCCGGGCCCGCGCCTGCGCAGCCTTGCGGGTGGCGTCCTGTCGTCGTCCCACATTCGCGCGTCACGCCAGACCGTGCTGAAACGTCTGAGCGCGGAAATCGGCGAAACCTGCAACATCGCCCTGCCAGACAACGAGAGCATGGTTTATCTGGAGCGGGTCGAGACCGAATGGCCGTTACGCATCCAGCTGCCGACCGGCACGCGGGTGCCGTTCTACTGTACCGCGTCGGGCAAGATGTATCTCTCGTCTCTGTCGCGGCGCGCGCTGGACAGTTACCTGTCCTCCACTCCGCTGACGGCGCGCGCGCCCGGAACCTTCACCGACCGCGTCCAGCTCGAGGCCGAAATCGACCGTATCCGCGCGGAAGGCTATGCAACGGACCGGGGCGAATTCATGCCCGACATGATTGCCGTCGCCGTTCCGATCAACGAGGAGAATGGACGCATCCTCGCGACGCTCTCGTTCCACGCTCCGACGCAGCGCCTCGATATGGAGCGGGCGCTGTCGTTTTTGCCCAACCTGCAAGCCGCGGCACGTGAACTGGCAGCCATCGTGTCGGGCGAAAAACCGAACCCGACCTGACGGACCCGTTTCCGTCAGGCGGCCCCCTTCAATGCGATTTCCCCTGCATGATGGCAGGCAACCCGGCCGGACCCGAAGGCCTCCAGTCTGGGCCGTTCCACCGAACAGATTTCAGTGGCCAGCGGACAGCGCGGGTGAAACGCGCAGCCCGACGGCGGATCGGTCGGATCGGGAATTTCACCCTCCGGCGGCTCCACCTCGCGACCGAAGGCATCCAGACGGGGGGCAGCCTCGATCAGCATGGCGGTGTAGGGGTGCGCCGGTTTCGTAAACAGATCTCCCGGCGCGGCCTCCTCGACCAGACGTCCCAGATACAGCACGCCAATGGTATCGGCCATGTGCCGAACCACCGTCAGATCGTGGCTGATGAAAAGATAGGTCAGACCGTGTTCGTCCTTCAGATCGCTCATCAGGTTCAGAACCTGCGCCTGCACCGACACGTCCAGCGCGGAGGTCGGCTCGTCGCAGACGATCAGCTTCGGCTCCGACGCCAGCGCGCGCGCCACGCAGATGCGCTGCCGCTGCCCGCCGGAAAACTGGTGCGGATATTTCCCGGCGTCGTCGGGCGACAGACCCACCTGCGTCAGCAGCTTCTCGGCCAGTCCGTCCGTGTCGCCGCCCCGCGCCGCCACCGGCTCGACGATGATATCGCGGACCCGCCAGCGCGGGTTCAGCGAGGCGAAGGGATCCTGGAAGATCATCTGTATATCGCTGCGGATGCGGTCGATCACCGCCGCGTCCGTCTCGGTCACCAGGTCAACGCCCTCGATCTCGACATGGCCTTCCGTCGGACGCAACAGACCCACCACCATCTTGCCGATGGTCGATTTGCCGGACCCGGATTCACCGACCAGGGCATAGGTCGTCCGCGCAGGTATCTCGAAACTCACGTCAGATACGGCAGTCAGCATCCGTTTGGGCAGCCGTTCGATCACGCGGTTCAGCCACGGTTTCGAGACGTCGAACACGCGCGTCAGGTTCTGAACGGATACAAGGCTCATGCCGCCGCCTCGTCCTGTTCGATGGGGAACCAGCAGGCTGCCCGTTCGTCCGCCGTCCCGACCTTCGGGCCGGGATTGACGCGGCACTTGTCCTGCGCGCGCGGACACCGGGGATGGAAGGCGCAGCCGTCGGGCATCCGGTTCAGACGCGGCATCGCACCGGGGATCTGGCGCAGCCGGGCCTGTCCCGCGCTCGCCGCCGGGGTCGAGGCCATCAACCCGTCGGTATAGGGATGCCGCGGCTGTCCCACGATCTGGCTGACCGGCCCGATCTCGGCCAGACGGCCCGCATACATCACCGCCACACGGTCGGCGGTCTCGGCAATGACGCCCATGTCATGCGTCACCAGCATCGCCGCCATGCCGCGTTCCCGGCACAGGCGTTTGAGCAGCGCGGTAATCTGCGCCTGCACCGACACGTCCAGCGCCGTCGTCGGCTCGTCCGCAATCAGAAGCGTCGGTTCGGCACAAAGCGCCAGCGCGATGACCACCCTTTGCCGCATCCCGCCCGAAAACTCGTGCGGATAGGCGCCCATGCGGTTCCTGGCGGATGGAATACCGACCTCGTCCAGCCCCTGAATGGCCCGCGCATCCGCCTCGGACCTGGACACATCCAGATGCCGCAGGATCGTCTCGGACAGTTGCTCGCCAATCGTCAGAAGCGGGTTGAGCGATGTCAGCGGGTCCTGGAACACCATCCCGATCCGCTTGCCCCGCACATGCCGCATCTGCGCCAGCGTGTAATTGTCGATCCGTTCCCCCTCCAGCAGCACCTCACCCGCCGAGATATGCGCCGGAGGGTCCAGCAACCCGATGACAGCATTGCCGGTCATCGACTTGCCCGCCCCGGATTCGCCGACGACGCCGAGGATTTCACCGGCCGCGATATCCCACGACACATCGTCCACGGGCCGCAGCGTGCCGTGCCGCGTCGGAATATCGACGGTAAGGTTGCGAAGGCTCAGAACCGGCATGTCCATCACCGCAACCTCGGGTTCAGCGCATCCCGCAGCCAGTCGCCCAGAAGGTTCACCGAAAGCGCCAGCGCCAGAAGGGTCAGGGCCGGGAAGAACAATATCCACCACTCGCCCGAGAACAGGAAATCCTGACCAATTCGGATCAGCGTTCCGAGCGACGGTTGGGTGGGCGGCGCGCCGACACCCAGGAACGACAGCGTGGCCTCGGCGATGATCGCCAGCGCCAGCGAAATCGTCGCGATCACCAGCACCGGCGACAGCACGTTGGGCAGGATGTGCTTGAGCATGATCGCGCCCGGCTTGCGCCCGATCAGCCGCGCGGCCTGCACATATTCCTTGTTCTTCTCGACCAGCGTGGCACCCCGCACGACGCGGGCGAACTGCACCCAGTCCGACAGGCCGATCGCCACGATCAGCACCCAGATCGCCATCTGGTCGCGGTATTCGATGGGGATCACCCCGCGTGCCACCCCGAAGATCAGCAGCGCCACAAGGATCGACGGGAAGGTCAATTGCACGTCGGCGACGCGCATGATGATCGTCTCGACCCAGCCCCCGACGTATCCGGCCAGCAACCCCAGCAGCACCCCCAGCACCAATGCGAACAGCACCGCCATGAAGCCCACGAACAGGCTGATCCGCAGGCCGTAGAGGATCGTCGACCAGACGTCGCGGCCCTGATCGTCGGTGCCCAGCCAGAACGACTCGCCGGTGAACGCATTCGGCACACCGGGGCGTGAAAACCCGTTCATCAGGTTCAGGCTGGCCGGATCGAAGGGATTAGTCGTGGCGATCCAGGGCGCGAAGATCGCGGACAGGATCATTGCCAATGTGACCACTGCCGCGACGACGGCCACGGGTGAATGGCGGAAGGACCAGGTGACATCCGCGTCCCAGATCGACCGCCAGCGGGACGGCTGCACCACCTCCGCCGGCTCCATCCGGTCCAGCGGCTCCACTCCCTGTCGGGTGGCGTCGGGAAGATTGCTCATGTGTGCCTCCCGTCGATGCGCAGGCGCGGGTCGACCCAGACATACAGGATATCGACCAACAGGTTGATCATCACGAACATCACCGAAATCAACATCAGATAGGCGGCCATGACCGGAATATCGACGAACTGCACCGCATTGATGAACAGCAATCCGACGCCGGGCCACTGGAACACGGTCTCGGTAATGATCGCGAAGGCGATGATCGCGCCCAGTTGCAGACCCGTCACGGTAATCACGGGCACCATCGTGTTCTTCAGCGCGTGACGAAAGTTGACGGACTTTGCCGACAATCCGCGGGCACGGGCAAAGCGGATGTAATCCTGTCGCAATACTTCAAGCATCTCGGACCGGACCAGCCGCATGATCAGCGTCATCTGGAACAGGCCCAGCGTGATTGATGGCAGGATCAGCGATTTCAGGCCCGAGGACGTCAGGAACCCGGTCGTCCACCACCCAAGGTCCACGACATCGCCGCGCCCGAAGGTCGGCAGCCATCGCAACTGCACCCCGAACAGATAAATCAGCAGAATCCCGATCAAAAAGGTCGGTAGACTGACCCCGATCAGGGACACCGACATGATGATATTCGCCGCCCATCCATCCCGCCGGATCGCCGTGAACACGCCCAGGCCGATACCGACCGTCAGCGCCAGAACGCCGGACACGAAGGCCAGTTCCAGCGTCGCGGGCGCGCGTTCCGCGATGATCTGCGACACCGGGCGCGACTGACGATAGCTGATGCCGAAATCGCCGGTGACGGCGCGGCCCAGAAATCTGGCGTATTGCACCGCGAACGGGTCATTCAGGCCCAGCGCCTCGCGCAGGCGTTCGACGTCCTGCACCGTGCGTTCCTGCCCCAGCAGGTTCTCGATCGGATCGCCGACGAAGCGGAACATGGAGAACGCAACCAATCCCACGGCCAGAAGCACGATGACGGACTGAAAGACACGACGGATGATATAGGCCAGCATCGTTAGGGTGTCCCCTCTCGGGCCCGGCGGGTCAAGCGCAGAGGTGCTCCGGACTGCTTGCGGTATGCCCGCGCGGTATCACACGGCCGTATCGGGCGAAGCAAAATTCATTCCGGCCTGCAACGGCCCGCGTGCCCCCGTCCGTCACCGTCACAGCCAGGAATGCACGCGGTGACATCATGCGGCGTGCGTCCCCGGCATGGTTGCCTCCGGGATCTGAGCTCCGGTTTATTCCGGCACATTCATCCAGCGCAGCACGAGGAAATTGTCGGGCCGCTGCACGACCTCGACGCCTTCCTTCACGCCCCAGACCAGCGGCTGGATATAAAGCGGCACATAGGCCTGCTCGTCCGCCATGATCCGGTTCGCCTCGTCCAGCATCGCCTGCCGCTTTGGCTCGTCGATTTCCGACTGAATCATCGGCATCAATTCGTCGATACGCGCGTTCGAGAAGCCGCCGAAATTCCACGACCCCATCTTGGTTTCCTCGTTGGGTGTGGCAACGAGGAAGCGCAGCGGATGTTCGGCGTCGAATGTGCCCGGCGACCAGCCCAGAAGATACATGTCGTGATCCTCCGCGCGCAGCGTGGTCCAGTAGTTCGCCACCGGCATGGATTCATACAGCGGTTTCAGACCCACCTGCGCCAGCATCGCGTTGATCGCGGTGCAGACCGCCTCGTCGTTCAGATAGCGGTCGTTGGTGCATTTCAGCGAGAAGGTGAACCCGTCAGGGTAGCCCGCCTCCGCAAGCAGTTGCCGCGCCAGATCGGGGTCATAGGTGCCCGGCGCGATGTTTTCGGAATACCCGCGCAGGCCCGGTCCGATCAGCTGCGTCGCCTGTTCGGCGGACCCGCGCATCACGGTTTGCAGGATGGCGGGGATGTTGATGGCATGAGCGACGGCCTGACGGACGCGGACGTCCTTGAATGGGTTGCCCTCACCGCCCGCGATCAGGCTCTCGGCGTCATGCGGAAAGCCCAGCATGATGACCCGCGCCTCGATCCCACGGATCACATCGACACCGTCTGACTGCTCGATCCGCGCGGCGTCCTGAATCGGGACCGGCTCGATCAGGTCCAGCTCCCCGGACAGCAGCGCCGCGACCGCCGTGGCGGAGTTCTGGACGGGTTGATAGACCGCCTCGGTCACGTTGCCGATGTCATCGTCCCACCAGCCGTCGAAGGCCACCAGCGTGGTTTTCAGACCCGGCTGGCGTTCGGTGACCATGTATGGCCCTGTGCCGTTGGTGTTCAGCGTGGCAAAGTTGCCCTGTTCGATACTGGGCAGCGCGGCGTCGTTCTCCTCGGCCCAGCCTTTGTCCAGCATCATCCAGTTGGCGATGCTGTCGGGGAAGATCGGGTTCGGCTCAGTGGTGTAGAATTCGACGGTGTAGTCATCGACCGCCTCGACCCGCTCGACGCCCGCGAACCAGCTCGAGGTATCGGATTCCGGGGCCGATCCGCGCTCATAGCTGAAAATCACGTCCTCGGCGGTGAAATCCTGCCCGCCATGGAACGTCACGCCTTCGCGCAGGGTAAAGCGCCAGCCTTCGCCCGCGCCGATCGGCTCCCATGCGGTGGCCAGCGACGGCTCCAGCTTCATGTCGCGGTCGCGCCGGACCAATCCTTCGTAGACGTTGATCAACAGGCTGAACACCGGGGCGGAATTCCCGGCATTCGGGTCCAGCGTCGTCGGATCGGACGTGGTGGCGAACCGCAACTCGGCCGCGCCTGCGGGCAAGGCCACGGCCAGCAATGCGGCGGTCAGAATGGTTTTCATCGGATGGTCCCCCGGAAATACCTGGACCCGCATCGTGACAGATGCAGGCGGCAGGTCAAATCAAGTCTGATCCGCGACGGTCCCGCGACCCCCGCGCACAAACGAAAAGGGACCCCGAAGGGCCCCTGATCCGGGCACTGGCAATGCCTCAGTTGGCGGTGAAGTACTTCAGCTTCGGGTCATCCTCGGGGCTGACCTCGGTGCCGACGGCATCCGTCATGCCCCAGTTCAGGACCTGGTGGTGCAACGGAATGTAGATCTGCTCCTCCTGCACGGTGTTCCAGATCTCCGCCACCGTCGCGGCGCGCGCCTCCAGATCGGTCTCCGACGCAAGGCTCTCGATCTTCGCATCCGTCGCCGCGTCCGAGAAGCCGGTCGGGTTCCACGATCCACGCTCCCCATCCTTGCTGTGCACCAGGAAGTTGAAGATATACTCGCTGTCATAGGTCGGCACGCCCCAGCCCAGCAGATAGAAATCCGTGGTGCCGTTCTGGATCAGCGGGAAGTGCAGCGCCTTGGACTGCGCGTTCAGATTCACCGTGATGCCGATCTGACCCATCATGCCCGCAACGGCCTGACAAATCGCCTCGTCATTCACATAGCGGTCGTTCGGGCAATCCAGCTGAATGGTGAACCCATCCCCGTACCCGGCCTCGTCCATCAGGGCCTTCGCGCCCTCGATGTCCTGCGGCTGCACGGCATCCAGCTCCTCGGTCCAGCCATCGACGAAGGGCGGTGCGATCATGCCCGCGGGCTGCGACTGGCCGCGCATCACCACCTGTTTGATGGCGTCGCGGTTGATCGCCATGTTCATCGCCCGGCGCACACGCACATCGGCAAGCGGGTTGGCACCTTCGATGTTATCCCGCTCCAGATCGTCGGCCCCGATGTTCAGGCCAAGGAAGATCACGCGGTTCTGCGGCGCGGTCTTGACCACCAGACCGTCGGTCCCCTTCACCCGATCCAGATCCTGAACCGGGACGTCCTGAATGAAATCGACCTCGCCCGACAACAGCGCGGCAACCCGCGTGGCGGCGTTCTGGATCGGCGTGTATTCCACCCGGTCGAACCCAAGCGGAAAGTCGTCCACGCCCCAGTAATCGGGGTTGGCGACCAGAACCGTCTTCACATCCGGCTCGCGCGATTCGACGGTGTACGGCCCGGTGCCGTTTGCGTTGGTGGCGGCGAAGGTCGTCTCGCCGTCGGCCATGTTCTGCACGTCCACCACGTCGTTGGCCTCGGCCCATCCGCTGTCCATCATGAACAGGTTGGTAAAGTTGTTCGGCAGGATCGGGTTCGGCCCGTCCGTCACGAATTCCACGGTGTAATCGTCCACGGCCCGGACGTCGGTGATGGAGGTCAGCAGCTCCTTCATCGCCGAATTCTCGGACTGCGCCCGCCCGAAGCTGAACACCACGTCCTCGGCGTTGAAATCGGCACCATCGGCAAATGTCACGCCTTCACGCAGCTTGAACACCCAGACATTCGGGTCATCCTCGGACACGGCCCATTCGGTGGCCAGCGCCGGTTCGAACGCGCCGGTGACATCCCGGATAATCAGTGGCTCATAGATCTGATGCGCCAGCGTATGCGTCGGCCCTTCGTTCTGGGCATGTGGGTCCAGCGTCAGGCTGTCGCCCGCGCGCGCCCAGCGCAGGGTCTGTGCCGAGGCGCCAGTGGCGGCCAGCGCGGCAATTGTCAGGATCGCAGTGGTGCGAAGCATGGGTCTCTCCTATTGGCAGACGCCCCTGTTCCGGGGCTGATACGCGAAGGGAACATCGTTTGGCAGACGGAGGCAAGGGGATGCAGTCGCGCGAAGATGGCCACGTCCGGTCACAACAGGCCCGAGCGGCCCGAACGGCAGATTTCCGGAATCGGCGGCCCGGATGTATGATGGACCCCGTTAAGTCCAGTACAAGTGAGAAGGAGTAACACCATGTCGGACGAAACGGACAAGGCAAATCACGACGCAAAACAAAAGGTCGCCGACCATCTCGAAGAGGTTCAGGGCAAGATCGAGAACGAAAAAGGCGAGCCGAAGATCACTGACAACGAGCATGTCGAGAACAAGAAGCTCGGCAATACTTCCGAAAAGCAGAAAGAGTGGGTCCGGGACGAGATCGAGGAGGCCATCGACGAGATCCTGCAGGAGGTGAACCGGAACGATATCGTCAAGGCCGACTGCCTGATGCGTAAATTGCGCCGGACCCTGAAACGTCGCATGACCGACTCGGACAAGCGCACCGAGATGTTCAAGCTTCTGGTGTTGGCACGAAAGGCGAAGCGCAAGATCACCGATCCTGCCGCCCTCGCGTTCCGAGACGAGCTGGACGACTTGCCAGAGGATTTTGCCGGCTTCGGTATATCCCGGGCGGCATCCTTCGCACCGGACGCCCCGATCTCTGCCATCGCGGAAATCAGCGGCTCCGCCGAGGAAGCGCTGGCATCTGCCCTTTCGATCGAAACGGTGGAAGACTTGGCGACCCATCCGGCAATCGCGCTCGCGATGCAGGTAATGGAAGCCGCGCGCCGTCGCGACTGCTGACGCGATCTACGCGTGACCGGACCCGGAGCGCCGGTCTTTCAAGGTGCCGTGCGTTCCGGCCCGATCGGGGTGTTCCGCTACCCGGATTGCGGAACCCTGCCCGGCGCAGGCTTGGGCGAGGACAGAAATATGCGACCGAGCGACGAAGGGTTGGCCCCTTGAGTGAGCACAGGTCGAAATGGACGCGCCGCGTCCTGATTGCGGGCAGGGCGGTCGCATAGGATGAAGCATGTTCGTGTCAGGACGAACTGCGGATGAAGATAAACAGTGTGGACAAATCTGGGGGTGTCCCGTGAATAGCATTGAGATCGAGTCGTGCCGCAGTCTGCCGCCCAGAGAAGACCTTGATACGATCCTGGCTCAATATTACGCGCTTATCGTCCAGCGAATGCGGGACATCGGCTTCGACATTGACCCTGCCGCCCCGGAAAGTGCGCTTGCAGAGTTCTGGGCGAATGCGGACGAATATTTACCGCCGAAGGGCTGTCTGGTCATCGCCCGGAGAGGGACCGGGCAAATCGTGGGATGTGGAATGATGAAACGTCTCGATGAACATACAGGTGAATTGAAAAGGGTCTTTGTTATCGAAGAGGCGAGGGGAACCGGCACCGGTCGGGCACTGATCGAGGCGCGCGAAACCGCGGCGCGGAGCATGGGGTTGAAACGGCTGGTCGCGGATACGCTCACGCCGAACGTCGAGATGCGAGACCTGTATCCGAAGCTTGGATTTACAAAGCTGGACGAACCGATAGAAACGACGACCTACAAGGACCAGCCCAAGCTGCGCCCACATCTGCACTATTTCTCAAAAAAGCTTTGAGAAGCCGCAACCGCATGACCCTTCCTTCAGGCCGCTTTTGATCGGTGGCCCGCCGAAGTCGGTTTCTTCCCGCGAAACCGCAGGTCCCGCCGCAGGATCTTCACCGGGCTATCGCCCGTTCTTGCGAAAACCGTCAACCCGACGCTTTCCGGGCATCCGTCACACCGCTCACCCATCATCCGCATCGCGCCCCATGACGGCCCGATGCTCCGCCATCGCCTGCTCGAACGACGGGCGCGGCTTTCCCATCCAGGACTGACGGTATTTCGGCGCAAGGTCCTCGCCCTCGATCAAACCACCCAGACGCGCCAGCATGAACGACCGCAGGATTCCGTTCATGCGCGGGCCATAGCCGTCTCCCATCGACCGGAAGAATCGCAATACGTCGTCGTCGATCCGCAGGGTCACACGGGTCTTGGACCGGCCGCGCGTTTCCCAGATTTCACGCCACAGGGGCGGGAAATATCCGACCGCCGTGATGCGCGAATGCATGTCCCACTGGAACGTCTCCAGGGTCCGCACCATGTCGTTGATATGGTCCCGCTGCCGGGCACCTTTCGCCAGTTCCGCCATTGCCACCTCCCGTTCAGATCAGGGGGTGACCCTCGGGGCGAGCGGTTAACCGTTTCTGAACGGTGCCCCGCGTCTGCACGGGGGGTGCACAGGGGGTGTACGCCGGGCACCCCCCTGTCAGCGCTGCGAAATCGCCCAGCCGGGATGAGTCCAGAACTCCGCGTTCGACTTGGGCAGCGACCGTCCCAGAATATGGTCCGACGCCTTCTCGCCCACCATGATCGACGGTCCGTTCAGATTGCCGTTGGTGATGCGCGGAAAGATCGAACTGTCCGCCACGCGCAGTCCGTCGACGCCGATCACCCGGCACTCCGGATCGACCACCGCCATCGGATCGTCCGCCGCGCCCATCTTGCAGGTGCCGCAGGGATGATAAGCCGATTCAACGTGTTCCATGATCGCGGCATCCAACTCGTCATCGGTCTGGACATGCTCACCGGGCTGGATTTCATGCCGACGGAACGGCGCAAAGGCCTCCTGCGCGAAGATCTCGCGGGTCAGGCGGATACAGGTTCGAAAGTCCGTCCAGTCCTGCGGGTCGGACATGTAGTTGAAGCGGATGCGCGGTGCCTCCATCGGGTCGGCCGATTTCAGCGTGATATCCCCGCGCGAGGCCGAGCGCATTGGCCCGACATGCGCCTGAAACCCATGCCCCTCGGCGGCGGCCTGACCATCGTAGCGCACCGCCAGAGGCAGAAAATGGTATTGGATATCAGGATATTGCACCCCTGCCTTCGACCGGATGAAGCCAGCGGATTCAAAGTTGTTCGTCGCGCCCGGCCCGGTCCGGGTAAACAACCACCGCGCGCCGACATAGGCCTTGCCCAGCAGGTTCCAGTATCGAAACAGGGTAATCGGCTGCGACGCCGCCATCTGGATATACATCTCCAGGTGGTCCTGCAAATTCTGCCCAACCCCCCCCCGATCCGCCCGCACCTCGATTGCGTGGTCGGTCAGGTGTGCGGCGGGGCCGATGCCCGACAGCATCAGCAGCTTGGGCGAGTTGATCGACGACGCCGCGACGATAACCTCCGCCCGTGCTTCGACCAGTCTGCCGCCCGCCAGATGCACACCCGTTGCGCGCCCGTCGGTAAAGGCGATCCGTTCGGCCAGCCCGTGCACCACGTCACACCGTCCGGTCGCGCGGGCGGGTTTGAGATAGGCGTTGGCGGCGGACCAGCGCTGGCCGCGCCAGACCGTCTGCTCCATGGGGCCGAAGCCCTCCTGCTGGTAACCGTTATAATCGTCGGTAATCGGATACCCCGCCTGCCGCCCGGCCTCGACGAAGGCACTGTAGAGCGGGTTCAGTCGCGGTCCGCGCGTGACATGCAGCGGGCCATCGCTGCCGCGCATATCGGCATCGCCACCGTGCCCGCCGGAATGCCAGTGTTCCATCCGTTTGAAATACGGCAGCACGTCGCCGTATCCCCAGCCGGTCGCGCCCATATCCTGCCAATGCTCGAAGTCGAGCGCGTGTCCGCGCACGTAGACCATGCCGTTTATACTGCTGCTGCCGCCGACGACCTTGCCGCGCGGCGTCGCCAGAACACGACCGTTCAGATACGGCTCGGGTTCGGACGCAAAGCCCCAGTTGTAACGATTCATGTTCATCGGGAACGACAGCGCTCCCGGCATCTGGATCAGCGGGCCCATGTCGGTGCCGCCATATTCGATCACGAGGACGGATTTGCCCGCCTCGGCCAGCCGGTAAGCGATGGCGCTACCGGCGCTTCCGGCACCGACAATGACGTAATCCGCGATCATGCTGGCCATATCAGTACGCGGCCTCGACCGGCGACATGCCGACGTAGACGGTCTGAACCTCGGTGAAATGATCCATCGCCATGCGTGCGTTTTCCCGCCCGATACCAGACGCCCTGGAGCCGCCGAACGGCATGCCCGGAGGTGTCAGGTTGTATTGGTTGATCCAACAGGTTCCGGCCTGAAGTTTCGCCACGACCCGGTGCGCGCGGGTCAGATCGCGGGTAAACAGACCGGCGCTGAGGCCGAATTCGGTGTCGTTGGCGCGGGCGATGACCTCGTCTTCGTCGGTGAAGGTCAGGACGGACATGACCGGCCCGAATATCTCCTCGCGCACGCAGGTCATATCGTCGGTGAGGTCGGACAGAACGGTCGGTGCAATCCAGAAACCTTCGCGGTCGATACGGATGCCGCCGGTGACGACGGTCGCGCCTTCGGCCCTGGCGGTGTCGAGATGGCGGAGCACGATATCCAGTTGCGCCTGTGTCGTCATGGGACCGAAGTTGGTGGCCTCGTCCAGCGGGTCGCCGATGACGGCGGTCTCGACCCGCGATTTCAGCCGTTCCAGAAATTCCTGAACGATGCTTTGGTGGACAAACACACGTGTCCCGTTCGAACAGACCTGACCGGAGGAATAGAAGTTTCCGTTGATCGCGCCCGACACGGCGTCGTCGATATCGGCGTCCTCGAAAATCAGGATCGGGGACTTGCCGCCCAGTTCCATCGTGACCTGCTTCATCTGAGCGGAGGCGGCTGCGGCGACCTTTTTGCCGGTCGGCACCGATCCGGTCAGCGAGACCTTGGCGACACGGGCGTCGGTGGTCAGCGCCGCGCCAACATCGCCCATTCCCTGCACTACGTTGAACAGGCCCGCGGGCAGCCCGGCCTCGTGCAGGATCTCGGCAACCTTGAGCGCGCAGAGCGGTGTCGATTCCGACGGCTTGAAGATCATCGCGTTTCCGGTGGCCAAGGCGGGCGCGCCCTTCCAGCAAGCGATCTGTGTCGGGTAGTTCCACGCACCGATGCCGACACAGACGCCCAGCGGGCGGGGGATGGTATAGGCCCAGTCGCCGCCGAATTGCATCGACGTCCCGGTCAAATCAGCGGCCAGACCGCCGAAATATTCCAGTGCGTCGGCCCCTGACGTGGCGTCGGCGACAAGGGTTTCTTGCAGGGGTTTGCCGGTATCGAGCGTCTCTAACACGGACAATTCGTGATTGCGGTCGCGGATGATGTCGGCGGCGCGGCGCAGGATGCGACCGCGCGATGTGCCGTCCATCGCGGCCCAATCCCTTTGGGCGCGGGTCGCCGATGCCAGCGCGCGTTCCATGATCTCGGGGGTGGCGGCGTGGACGGTGGCGATGGTCTCGCCCGTAGCCGGATAGATCACCGGGATCGGCGCGCCGCTCGTGTCCTCGACATAGGCGCCGTCGATGAAGTGGCTGGCGGTGGGTCGGGCGTTTGGAAAATCTGTCATCATTCCCCCCTCGGGAAGCGCTGGTTATCTTCCAGCACGTTCAAATCCATGTGGTTGCGCATGTAGCGCTCGGACGCGACGCGCAGGGGCTGGTAATCCCACGGATAATATCCGCCCTGTCGCAGAGCTTCGTAGACGATCCAGCGGCGAGCCTGACTTTCGCGGACCTCTGCGTCGAAACGGGCCAGATCCCAGCGGGCGTCGGCTTCCGTTCGGAATTGCGCCAGCGTATCAGCATGGGCAGGATCGTCCGCCAGATTGGTCAGCTCGTGCGGGTCGGCGTCCAGATCGAACAGTTGCTCCGGGTCCAGCGTGCAGCGCGTGTATTTCCACTGTCCCTGCCGTAGCGCGACGAGTGGCGCGTAGGATCCTTCGGCTGCATATTCCATCGCGACAGGGGAGGTGCGGACGCCGCCCCGTCCCAGCGGCACGAGCGACTCTCCGGTCGTCCAGGGTGCGACCTCGGATATGTCGACACCGGCCAGATCGCACAGCGTCGGACAGACGTCGATGTTGCTGACCGGGGTCAGGTCCAGCCCCGGTTCGATGCCGGGCGCGGCGATCATCATCGGTACACGGGCGGAGCCTTCGAGGAAGGACATCTTGTACCACAGCCCGCGCTCGCCCAGCATGTCGCCGTGGTCGGATACGAACAGGATCACGGCCTCCTGCCGGGTATCGTCCAACACCTTGAGTATTTCGCCGATCTTGCCATCCAGATAGCTGATGTTGGCGAAATAGGCGCGGCGGGACCGGCGGATATCCTCCTCCGTCACGTCGAAATTGCCGCGATCGTTGGCGTCGAGGATACGCTTGGAATGGGGGTCGTGCGCGTCGTAGGCCATCTCGGGGATCGGCGGCATCAGGTGCTCGCACCCTTCGTAGAGGTCCCAGAATTCGCGGCGTGCGACATAGGGGTCGTGCGGATGCGTGAAGCTGGCCGTCAGGCACCACGGGCGCGCATCGTGGCCGCGCGCGTAGTGATACAGCTTCATCTTGGCGTGGTGGCAAACCTCGTCGTCATATTCCATCTGATTGGTGATCTCGGCCACACCGGAGCCGGTGACCGACCCCATGTTGTGATACCACCAGTCGATACGTTCGCCCGGTTTGCGATAATCGGGCGTCCAGCCGAAATCGGCAGGGTAGATATCGGTGGTCAGGCGTTCCTCGAACCCGTGCATCTGATCGGGGCCGACGAAGTGCATCTTGCCCGACAGGCAGGTCTGCCACCCCGCGCGGCGCAGGTGGTGGGCGTAGGTCGGAATGTCGGAGGCGAATTCCGCGGCATTGTCATAGACTTTGGTGCGGCTGGGCAGCAGGCCCGACATGAAGCTGGCCCGGCCCGGCGCGCACAGCGGAGACGCGGTGTAGCAATTGCGGAACCGGCGCGATTTGGTGGCCAGTTTCTTCAGGTTCGGAGCATGCAGCCAGTCTGCGGGGCCGTCGGGAAACAGCGTGCCGTTCAGCTGATCGACCATGATGATCAGGATATTCGGTCCGGTTTTCGCGGTATCGGTCATCGGGTCAGCGCCTTTTCGATGTAATCGAGAACCAGATCGGTCGATGCGGCACTGGTCAGGTTGTCGCGGCGCAGGGCCTGGCGGACATACAGCCCGTCGATCATCGCGCCAATGCCCTCGGCCAGACGCTCGGGGTCATCGCTGAGCGGGCGCAGCGCGTACATCAGATTGGAGCGAAGTCGCGCGTGATAGATGTGCAGAAGGCGGCGGGTCTGCCCCTCGCGCTGGGCCTGGACGTAGAAGTTAAGCCAGGCGGCAACCACTTCGTCGCGAAAGTTCGAGGGTGCGAAACAGGCACGGACGATGGCCGTCAGGCGCTCGCGCGGGGTATCGGCCATGACCAGCGCACCCCGCACCTCGGCGGCGAAAACGAACAGGACGTGGCGCATCGCGGCCAGCAACATGTTATCCTTCGATCCGAAGTAATGGTGCGCCAGCGCGGGTGACATGCCCGCCCGCCTGGCAATGCGCGCGACGGTAATATCGGCAGCCCCGCTGACCGCAATTTCGCTGATCGTCGCGCGGACGAGCGCATCACGTCGCTGGGGTTCCATTCCGATGCGTGGCACGGCAGGCTCCGATGGTAGAGTTGCAAAACAAGGACGGGTCTGTTCTTAATTGAGCCGTCAATCAATAACAACGCCCGAATGGGCAATCGTCAACAACCGGGAGTATCCGAGATGAAACGTATTCTGACTGCCGCCAGTGTCCTGGCTTTGACCTCTGGCGCGGCCTTCGCCGATGCCCACGCCGCCTGTAGCGAAGTGATCTTTGCCGATGTCGGCTGGACCGACATCACCGCCACAACTGCGGCCACCAGTGTCCTGCTGGATGCGCTGGGATATGAGACCGACACCAAAGTCCTGTCGGTTCCGATCACCTATACTTCGATGGCCGAGGGCGACATCGACATCTTCCTGGGCAACTGGATGCCGACGATGGAAGCGGACATTGCGCCTTACCGCGAGGCCGGCTCGGTCGATACGGTCCGCGCCAACCTTGAAGGTGCGAAATACACGCTGGCCGTCAACAAGGCTGCGATGGACATGGGGATCGCCAACTTCGCCGACATCGCCGCAAATGCCGACGCGCTGGACGGCAAGATCTACGGCATCGAACCGGGTAACGACGGCAACCGTCTGATCCAGTCAATGATTGATGATGATGCCTTCGGCCTGTCCGGATTCGAGGTCGTCGAATCGTCGGAGCAGGGCATGCTGGCGCAGGTCGACCGCTTGTCCAAGCGCGACGAGCCGATCGTCTTCCTGGGGTGGGAGCCGCACCCGATGAACGCCAATTTCGACATGGGCTATCTTGAGGGCGGCGACGACTTCTTCGGCCCCGACCTGGGCGGCGCGACAGTCTATACCAACACGCGGGCAGGATATGTATCGGAGTGCGAGAACGTCGGCGCATTGCTGAACAACCTGGAGTTCACGCTGGCCATGGAGAACGAGATCATGGGCGCGATCCTGAATGATGGCGCAGATCCGGAAGACGCCGCGGCGGACTGGCTCAAGGCCAACATGGATGTGCTGGACGGCTGGATGGACGGCGTGACCACGCTGGATGGCGGCGACGCGATGGAAGCGGTCAAGGCTGCGCTTCAGTAAGCCGGGACCAATCAAATGGGGCTCCGCGATGTTCGCGGGGCCCTGTCACATTGCGAGGGACCCTGCATGAACTGGCTGACCGACAGAAAAATTCCCATCGGCAAGTGGGCCGCCGGGGCCTTCGACTGGTTGCAGGACGTTGGGCAGCCGTTCTTCGACGGGTTGGCCAGCGTGATGGAGACAATGATCGCGTTTATTCTGGCCCTGCTGCAGGACCCGCCGAACACCGGATGGCTGGGCGCGCCGCGCGGAGAAATTGCATATCTTTATCCGCAGGAATTTCACCCGCTGATCGTGATCGCCCTGTTCGTCGCATTGACGTGGTGGTTGCAGCGGTCGTGGAAAATCTGCGCGTTGATCGCGGTCGGTTTCCTGTTCATCCTCAATCAGGATTATTGGGAAGAGACGACGGAAAGCCTGACCCTGGTCCTGTCGGCCTGCGTCGTCTGCATGGCGGTCGGCGTGCCCATCGGCATCGCCGCGGCGCATCGGCCGCGCCTCTATTCATGGATGCGTCCGGTGCTGGACCTGATGCAGACCCTGCCGACCTTTGTATATCTGATCCCCGCGATCGTGTTCTTCGGCATCGGCATGGTGCCCGGCCTGATCGCCACGGTGATCTTCGTGCTGCCCGCGCCGATCCGCCTGACGCATCTGGGTATTGCCTCCACTCCAGCCGCGCTGACCGAAGCCGCCGAAGCCTTTGGTGCGACCCCCTCGCAGACCCTGTGGAAAGTCGAACTGCCCTATGCCCTGCCGCAGATCATGACCGGATTGAACCAGACGATCATGCTGTCGCTGTCGATGGTGGTGATCGCCGCGCTGGTCGGCGCAGATGGGCTGGGCGTGCCGGTGGTGCGCGCGCTCAACCAGGTGAACACGGCGCTCGGGTTCGAGAGCGGTTTCGTCATCGTCGTCGTCGCCATCATGCTGGACCGGATGCTGCGGATGGAGCGGAAATGAGAGTTGTTGCCATGCAAGGCAGGGAACGGCGACAACCTGCGGGCGACCGTGCAGACCGGGCGATGATTTCACTGCGGACCGAGGCCGAGACATGAGCAAACCTGCCGTTGAATTCGACAACGTCTCGATCGTCTTTGGGGACAGGCCCGAAAGCGCGCTCCCGGCCATGGACCGTGGCCTCTCCCGTGCCGAGGTTCAGGCCGAGACGGGGCAGGTTCTGGGCGTTCACAACTGTTCACTGACAGTCGAAGAGGGGGAAATCCTCGTCCTGATGGGCCTGTCCGGGTCCGGCAAATCGACCCTTCTGCGGGCCGTCAACGGGTTGAACCCGGTCGCGCGCGGCAGCGTGACGGTGCGCGCCGACGACTGGTCCTGCACCCTGCCGGATGCGTCCCCGTCGGAGCTGCGGCATTTGCGCCGCGAATGCGTATCGATGGTGTTTCAGCAATTCGGCCTTTTGCCGTGGCGACGCGTGCGCGAAAACGTCGGGCTGGGTCTGGAACTGGATGGAATGCCCGCTGACAAAAGGCGCGAGGCTGTCGATCTTCAACTGGATCTGGTCGGCCTGACCGACTGGGCGGACCACCGTGTCGGCGAATTGTCGGGCGGTATGCAACAGCGGGTCGGTCTGGCCCGCGCTTTCGCCACGAATGCACCGATCCTTTTGATGGACGAACCGTTCAGCGCATTGGACCCGCTGATCCGCACCCGGTTGCAGGACGAATTGCTGGAACTTGAGACCCGGTTGAAGCGCACCATCGTCTTCGTCAGCCACGATCTGGACGAAGCCTTCAAGCTGGGCCAGCGCATCGCGATCATGGAGGGCGGGCGGATCATCCAATGCGGCACACCCGCCGACATCTTTACCAATCCGGTAAACGAATATGTCGCCGATTTCGTTGCCCACATGAACCCGCTGGGTGTGTTGACCGCCGCAGACGCGATGACAGCGGGCGCGGGCGGACAGGGTGAAGCGATCCCCCACACGATGACGATCAAGGAACTTATCCGGCTTTGCGCGATGCGCGACGGCCCGATCCCGGTTCAGCGCGAGGGAAAGATCATCGGCAGCGTCGACCGACAGGCGGTGCTGACCTGTCTGGCGCGCTGACGATCAGGTGCCCGCAAGCCGCCGCAGATAATCGCCATAGCGGTTCTTGGCATAGCGCTCGGCCTGCGCCAGCAGCGCGGTGCGGTCGATCCAGCCGGCGTCAAAGGCGATTTCCTCCAGACAGCCGGTTTGCAGGCCTTGGCGTCGTTCCAGCGTGCGAACGAAATTGCCGGCGTCCAGCAGGCTTTCGTGTGTTCCCGTATCCAGCCAGGCATAGCCGCGTCCCATGCGTTCGACGTCCAGCGCGCCATCGTCCAGATACATCTGCAGGAGCGATGTGATCTCCAACTCACCGCGCGTGGACGGCATGATGGTCGCGGCCCGGTCGGGGGCGGTCCCGTCCAGGAAATACAGCCCCGTCACCGCATAGTTCGACGGCGGCGTGTCCGGTTTCTCGATGATCTGGCGCGCCTTGCCGTCGGCATCGAAATCGACAACGCCATATCGCTCCGGGTCCGACACCTGATAGCCGAAGACGGTGCCGCCGCTCTGCCGTGCGTCGGCGGCGCGCAGAATCTCGGGCAGGCCGTGGCCGAAGAAGACATTGTCGCCCAGCACCATCGCTGAAGCCGCGCCGTCCAGAAAGTCGCGGGCCAGCAGATAGGCTTGCGCCAATCCATCCGGGCTGGGCTGTTCGATATAGCTGAGCCGAATACCCCACTGACTGCCGTCCCCCAGCGTGCGCTGAAACTGCGCGCGATCATCCGGTGTGGTGATGACGGCGATATCGCGGATACCCGTCAGCATCAGGACCGAGATCGGGTAATAGACCATCGGCTTGTCATAGATCGGCAGCAACTGTTTCGACACGCCTGCGGTCACCGGATAGAGCCGCGTGCCGGAGCCGCCGGCCAGAATAATGCCCTTGCGGGGGGTCTGGATCATGGCAGCTCTCCTGCGCAAAAATGTAAGTGCGCTTTTGCGTTTTTTGTATGGGTTTGTGGCAGGTTCGACAAGACAAAGGCACGGACGCGGCAGGATGGCGCAGAATGGACGTCAGTATGGCGACCTTCCGTTTCAAGACAATGAATACTTCTCAATCCGGCCCGTTCCACGCCCGCACCTTTCCCTCACCGTGCCATGGCGGGCTGTCATTCTTCTGGTGTCAGAACAGAAGGAATTGCACCATGTCATTTCGTCATATCGCCACAAAATGGACGCCGGATACAGCCACCCAGGTGCCGCATGGCCTGCGCCTGAAACTGATGGTGCACCCGCAACTTTCGGACGCCGGAATGCCGGTCGGCGCGCCTACGTCGACGCAGGCGGACGCCATCCCCGCGGTCGAGGCATTCCTCTACGACGACTGCGATGCATTCATCTTCACATGAACCGGTCCAGCCTGCGACCTGACGTTTGTGCCCTGCGGGACGATACCTGTGGCAGGCCCCGAATATTCCGTATCGGCAGGGTTACGTCGCAGCACTCATGCCTTGGTCACCACCGCGTCCGGTTTCCCCGGATTACGCTTGGCAATCGCCGCCCCAGCCGCAATGGTTGCCGCGATATCATGGAGGCCGCATGGCAAAGACGCAGTTCGCAGTCGAGATGGGAATGGGCACCGATCTGCGGGGGGTCGATTATACCAAGGCGGCCCGGCGCGCGGTGCATGATGCGCTGCACCGAAATTATCTGACCGTCGCGGATGCCTTCGGGTTTCCGAAGTCCGAGATGATCGTCGATATCCGTATCGGCATCGGTAACCCGGAGGCCGTCGATCTTGAGGCAGTGAAGCGCGAGGCACCCTACGGACACATCTCCGCCGAAGCCGTCAAGGGCGGAGCAGACCTGGAAATGAACGGCAATACCGTGATTGTCGCCAATGCCATCGTCAGTGTGTCTTTCGACGTGCAGGCGGACGGCGCGGAGGGGGCGCCATGACCGAACGGGCACTGATCCTTGAGATGGGCATGGGTGCGGACGTGCATGGCCAGGATATGACCAAGGCCGCCCTGCGCGCGGTCAGCGACGCGATCCGGCATTCGTCGCTGACACTGTTCGGGACTTATAAACATCCATCGGCGATGCGGGTCGAAGTGACTATCGCGGTGCCGTTACCCGATCAGGTGGACAAGGCGGCCGTGGCTGCGGCCCTGCCATATGGCACGATCGAGGTGACCGTCGTCGAAGGCGGGCTGCACGACCGGGGCATGGGCGGCAGGGAGGATATCACGCTGGCCATAGCCGGAGTGAAAGCCTTTCTCGATACCGAAGGACATGGATTCACGCTGGACGGGTCCGGGTCTAGTTATTGAAGTCGAGCGTGTAGCGATTCAGCAAGATCAGACCGATGACGGTCAGTCCCATTCCCAGGCCGAAGACATAAAGCGGTGACACGAAAGCCACGTCATAAAAGCTGTAGAGCGCATGCCGCAATGTGCCGATGATATGCGTCAGCGGGTTGAACCAAAGGACAGACTGATAAGGCTCGGGCACGTCATCGAATAAGAAGAAGATTCCAGAAATCAGGAACATAGGGCGCATAACGATAGCCCAGACCCGCTCCCACAAGGGGAACATGCTGAACAGGAAGCAGTTCATCGTGCCCAGCCCGAACGCCAGCACGGCCAGCATGGCGACGGCCAGGGCAATCTGTGTGAAATCGACCGGCGCGCGGCTGCCGGTCCATGCGATCACGCCCGTCAGAATGATCGACGCGACCAAAAGCTGCACCAGCAAGTTCAGCATCAGCCGAGCCGTCAGAGCATCCAGATAGGACATCACCGGATAGGTCAGCAACTGGCGCGAGAACTTGATGGATTGTGCGACCTTGCCCGCCAGATCGAAGAACATCGTGAAAGGCAGTACGCCGCTGGCATAGAACAGCGCGAAACTGGACCCGATGGGCGGGCTGCGCAGCGCCAGCGAGAACAGATATGTCATCAGCAGGATGCCGATCACCGGTTCGGCCACCGTCCAGAGAAAACCGCCGGGGGAGCGTCCGAAAGTCGAACTCATTTCCCGAAGGATCAGCGCGGCGACCCGCCGGATGAAGCCGGCACGGCGTGGGGCTGCCGGAAAAGTTAACGTCTGTGTCCTGTCGGTTGCGTCAAACATGGAATGCGAAATCTCCGACCGCTTGTACCTTGCCGCGATGCCGCCCCGCGTGTTGCATGAGGGAGACAAAGGTTTTCAGCAGGTTCCCCCGAATGAATACGCAAGCGGACGGCCCGACCGCAACACTGAAGAAGCCGCGCAGCAAGCGGCAACGCGCGTTGGAGCAGAAACGTCTGCGTGAGAAACAGATCGAAGCCGCCATCCTGCCGCCTGCCGAACCCGCGCGCGTTCGTGGCCGTCATTGGGCAATGGTCCTTGGGTTCGTGCTGGTCGTCTGTCTGCCGGTCGTGATCGCGGGCTGGTATCTGACCGCCCGCGCAGCCGACCAATTCGCGTCTTTCGCAGGGTTCACCGTGCGGCAAGCCACCCAGACCGCGCCCGCCGTCGAAATTCTGGGTGGTTTGACCGACATCTCGGGAACATCGACCGCCGACACCGATATTCTTTACAACTTTCTGTTTTCGCAGGAACTCGTGCGTGCTGTCGACGACCGGATCGACCTGCGCGCAATGTGGTCCCTGCCACGGAACGATCCGGTATTCGCCTTCGACCCGGACGGCACGATCGAGGATCTGGTGCATTACTGGCGTCGCATGACCACCGTATCCTACGATTCCGGCACTGGCCTGCTGGAGGTTCGGGTGCTGGCCTTCACCGCCGAAAATGCGCAACGCATCAATCAGACGCTGTTCGAAATCAGCACCGAGACGGTAAACGACCTGAACGCCGTCGCCCGCAGCGATGCCACCCGCTATGCTGCGGAAGACCTGCAAAATGCACTGGACCGTCTGAAGGACGCACGAACGACATTGACTGCCTTTCGCAACGACAACCGGCTGGTCGATCCGAATTCGGCGATCCAGGGTCAGGTCGGCATCCTGAACACGCTTCAGGCACAGCTGGCCGAAGCTCTGATCGAGTTGGACCTGCTGGGCGAGACAACCCGCAACAGTGATCCAAGGGTGACGCAGGCGCGGCGCAAGATCGAAGTGATCCGCACGCGTATCGAAGACGAGCGCAACACGCTGGGTTTTAACGACAATACCGGCGAGGCCAGCGCCTTTGCCACAATCGTGGGCGAATACGAAGGCCTGATCGTCGATCTGGAGTTTGCGGAGCAATCCTATACCTCTGCGCTGAGCACCTACGATTCCGCCGTTGCCGATGCCAACCGGCAAAGTCGCTATCTGGCCGCGTATCTTGGCCCGACCATTGCGGAACGTGCCGAATACCCGCGTCGTGTCGTGTTGCTGGGGTTGCTGGCGCTGTTCCTGGTTCTGGGTTGGGCGCTTCTGGTGTTGGGATATTACAGTCTCAAGGATCGTCAGGCGCGCCTGTGATCGTCCTCGAAAATCTGCGAAAAAGCTTTGTGCTGAACGGTGCGGTCCGGCATGTCGCCAGCAACATCAACGCGGTCTTTCCTGCCGGGCGATCCGTCGCGCTGCTGGGTCGAAACGGGGCGGGAAAATCGACGCTTCTGAAGATGATCGCCGGGGCCGACCGTCCGACATCCGGGCGTGTCATCTGCCATGGCAGCGTGTCCTGGCCGGTGGGTTTCGCCGGGTCGTTCCACCCAGATCTGACCGGCGAACAGAACACCCGGTTCGTCGCCCGTATCTACAACACCGACACCGCCCAGATGATCCACTTCGTGCGCGACTTCGCCGAACTGGGGCAGCATTTTCATCTGCCGGTCCGCAGCTATTCCTCGGGGATGAAATCGCGGCTGGCCTTCGGCGTCAGCATGGCGATCCGCTTCGATACCTATCTGGTGGACGAAGTCACCTCGGTCGGCGACGCCAATTTCAAGGAAAAGAGCAAGACCGTCTTCAAGGCCCGCATGCAGGAAGCGGGTGCGATTGTCGTATCGCACAGCAATTCGATGTTGCGCGACATCTGCGACATGGGTGCGGTTCTGGATGGCGGTCGGCTGACCATGTTCGAGGATCTGGACCTGGCCATCGACGTCCACGGAGAGAACATGCGCCGCAGCCGGATGCAGCCCGCGCAAACCTGACGGAGCGGCATCAAAGGAAGCTGAGCGAATTTTCCATCTCAGCCACGGCTTCGACCCCGTCCAGCTCGATCAAGCTGCCATCGTCGAAGGTGAACTCCACCCGGCCATTCGACACGGTGGCAAAGCGCGACAGGACTTCGGACGCCGACAGCGCCTCGCCCCCCCACAGATCGCGCGAAAGGGACAGCATGTCTTCGGCAGGCGTGAAGTCGGTGATCCGGTCAACGCCGTCTCCGGCTCCATGTTCGAACCGGTCGTTGCCCGTGCCGCCGGTCAGGGTGTCGTTCCCCGCATCACCCGACAGCGTGTCATTCCCGGCACCGCCGATCACCAGATCGTCGCCCTCATCGCCTCGGAACAGATCATTACCCCCGTCCCCCATGATCGAGTCGTTTCCGGCACCGCCATACACTTCGTCATTACCATGACGATTGGATTGCGGGTCGTCGATGAACAGATCGTTGCCATCGTCCAGATACACCAGATCCTGCCCCGCGCCCCCGATGACCTCATCATCGCCCGCCCCGGCATAGATGGTGTCGTAATAGCTGCCGCCGTCGATCCGGTTGTAACCCGATCCACCGTAGATCAGGTCATTGCCACCTTCGCCCTCGATGAAATCGTCCCCGCCCCGGCTCATGATCGTGTCGTCGCCATCACCCGCATAAATCGTATCTCGCGCCTTTGACCCTGTCTGCGTGTCGTCGTCGAAATAATCGTTTCCATTCCCGAGATATACGACATCTCGTCCACCGCCGCCCGACACCCAGTCATTGCCGTCGCCAGCATAGATCGTGTCGAAATAGCCGCCGCCCTCGATCCGGTCGTCGCCTTCACCGCCGTACAGAAGGTCGTTGCCGTCGTCGCCCTTTATGACATCGTCGCCGCCGCGGCCAATGACAGTATCGTCGCCATCTCCCGCATAAATCGTGTCGCCCGCCTTGGACCCCATCTGATCGGAATCCTCGAAGACATCGTTGCCCCGGCCCAGATGAACGATATCCTTGCCGTATCCCGCATCGACCCAGTCATCGCCTTCGCCTGCAATGATTGTATCGTACTGACCGCCTCCGAAGATCGTGTCGTTGCCGTCTTCACCATACAGCAAGTCATTGCCGCCGCCCCCGACGATGCGATCATTGCCGCGCCCGCCGTATACCGTATCGGTCCCTTCGATGTCGCTCTGATCGTCGTCCTCGAACAGGTCGTTGCCATCGTCCAGAAAGATCAGATCGCGGCCGGTTCCACCCCAGACGCTGTCGTTGCCCGTTTCAGCGTGAATCGTATCGGCCCCAGCACCACCATCCATCCGATCGCTGCCGTCGCCGCCGTTCATCAGATCGTCACCGTCACCGGCGAACAACGAATCCCGACCGGCATGGCCGACGATCCAATCGTTGCCGCCCTTGCCATCAATCCGGTCGTCGTCGCCCGACCCTTCCAGAATTTCGGAGGAATTCGTTCCCTCGATACTGGACCCGATTGCCACCGAACCGAAGGCCAGACGCTGAACCGAAGACAGATTGATCGTGGCGCGCAGGGTGGCCGCCGCAAGGCCGGTTCCGTCGCTGGATGTGATCTCCAGCACTTCGTCGCCATAGGTTATTATCGCGCCTGTCGGCGTCGTCTGAATGTCCAGATCGCCGACATCGCGCAATTGCCGCCACCGGGTCAGATCCAGTCGGTCCTGCATCACATCGAAATCGGCGATGCGGTCCATCTCGTCATCGGCCGCCATTGAAAAGACATCTCGCCCTGCCCCGCCCGAGAGCGTGTCGGTGCCCGACCCGTCCATCACGATATCGTCGCCATCGCCTCCATTAACGGCGTCGTTTCCCCCGGCCCCGTTGATGATGTCGTTCTTCGATGTGCCATTGATCGTCTGACCATAGTCTCGTCCGCCCCATGTCACACCGGCCTCGGCCAGCGAGATGCCGAACTGCGATACGTTCGCTTCGCTCTGGCTGCTGATGAAAACCTGGAGTTCATCGCCGATGCGAACCGCGCTGATGGCCGAGACGTTGTTCAGGCTGATCCCTTCGCTGTCCTCGACCGTGTCGAGGTGGTGCAGGCGACCGTCGGGCAGCAGGACGAAAAGCGAGACACCGTCGTCGCCGCCCGCCGCAAGCACATAGGTGCGGTTGTCCACCGTAACGGTTTCAAGGGCCAAGGCCCCATCGAAGCGCGTGTCGCGGCTGTCCAGCAGATGGTCCGTCGGTGTCAGGATCCCGTCGCCATCCAAACGCATGACCGAAAGGGTGGAACTGCCGGATGCGGTAACCAGAACGTAGGTCTGGTCGTACATCTGGACCGTTTTCAACGCCGTTGGCGTGGCGATGCCGAAGCCGTTGTCTGCACCGAAGGACGACACTTCCTCGACACGGCCATCGCCCCGCAGTCGATAGACGACAACGGCGTTCAGCCCGTCCACGGCGGCCATGATATAGGTCGTGCCATCGACCACCGCCGAAGCCAGATCCTGAATATCCTCCCCTTCGATCCAGCGTGATCCGCTTATCGGGCCGCCCATTTCGGTCAGGTCACGATTGGATTCGATCCTGTAATCGCGCAGGCCGGTGACACCCTGTTGCGCGGTGATCAGGAACTGTGTGCCGTCCATCTCGACCTCCAGCGCGTGACGCAGCCTGCCGGTGAACGGCAAGGGGGCATCGAACACACGGGTCCGGTCCAGATCGCCGCCCGTCCGCAAATCGAAGCCAATCAGATCGTCGGTCCCGGTCCCGTCAATGTAGACGTAGGACGTGCCGTTCAGCGACAGGGACCCCAGCCCGGTCAGGGCAAAGGGTGACATCCAGCCCGGAATCTCCTGAAATTCAACGGTCGCGGCGGTCGCGTCGCCGTCAAGCGCATAGACCTGTATCCCCTCGTCCACCAGGCTGAGCGTATACAGCATCGCCGTGCCATTGTGCCAGAACAGCTCCATATCCACGATGCCCGCCCCGGTCGTGGGTTCGGCATTGGCGTCAAGACTGGTCCCCAGTTGCGCGCGGTATATCAGCTGCTCCATCTGGAAGCCCCTGCCAGAAGATGTGTCCGATACTCTGGCGGCGCTTCGCGGTTGGCCATTGTCGGCATTGCGGCAGACATCTGGCATTTAGCCGCAATTCGACTCGGGCTTTAAGCGAAGGCGCGACTATCGTTGATAGGGATCTTCGAACCGGATGATATCGTCTTCGCCCAGATAGGCACCGGTCTGCACTTCGATCAATTCGACCGGAAGCTTGCCGGGGTTTTCGAGCCGGTGCCGCGCGCCCAGTGGAATGAACACCGACTCGTTCTCGCCCACCAGCGTGATTTCCTCGCCATTCGTCACGCGCGCGGTGCCGGCGACGACGACCCAGTGTTCGGCCCGGTGGACATGGCTTTGCAGGCTCAGCGCCGCGCCCGGATCGACCACGATCCGTTTGACTTGAAAGCGGTGCCCCTTGATCAGCGTCTCGAAGAACCCCCAGGGCCGGTGGTCCTTGGGAAAGGTATCGGCCTGAGCGGCACCCATGGCGCGCAGTTGTGCGACAACGCCGCTCAATTCTCCGGATCGGCTTCGGTCTGCAATCAGGACGGCGTCCGGCATGGCGATCGCGACGATGTCCCGCAGACCCAGACCGACGATATGCTGCCCCGCGCTTTCCGACCGCAGCATCGTGTCCGCACAATCCATCGCCAATGCCGGACCATGGGTTGCAGTGCCCGTTCCATCGGTTTCAGCATGGCGATACACCGCATCCCAGCCCCCCAGATCGGACCAGTGCCCGGTGTATTCCACGACCGACAGATTGTCGGCCTTTTCCATGATGGCGACGTCGATCGAGACGTCATCGCAGGCGGCCCAGGGATCTTCGGCCAGCCGCAAAAAACCCAGGTCCGGTCGGGCGCGGCCGATGGCATCGCGTATATTGGCCAGCATCCTGGGCGCGTGGCGTGCGCAGGCGGCGATCATCGTGCGCGCGGTGAACAGAAAGACGCCCGAATTCCAGAGATGGCCGCCGTCCGACATCATCGCCTCCGCCGTCGCCCGATCCGGCTTTTCGACGAAGCGCCGCAGCGGCGATGGACTGGGAGCGCCGGGCGAGATTTCGAGGTATCCATACGCGGTTTCAGCCCGATCCGGGCGGATGCCGAAGGTGACGATACCGCCCGCCTGTGCCGTTGCCACCCCGGTCTGCACAGCGGCGCGAAAGGCATGTGCGTCAGGCATATGATGATCGGACGGAGCGGCAAGGATCAACGCCTCCGGGTCGTGCTGCGCCAGCCGCAGCGCTGCGGCCAAAAGCGCCGGGGCCGTGTTGCGGGACGATGGCTCCAGCAGGACGGCGCCGGGGTCGATCCCGACTTCGGCCAGTTGTTGCGTGACGATGAAACGGAACGCCTGATTGGTCACGGTCACGGGAGCGGCGAAGCCCGGCCCCGAGAGACGCAGCGCGGTTTGCTGAAACAGGCTGGTGTCGCCGATCAAAGCCGTGAATTGCTTGGGATAACTCTTGCGGGACAGGGGCCAAAGCCGCGTGCCCGATCCGCCGCACAGGATGACGGGCGTTATGGTCGTCGTCATCGGCGGTTCCCTCGTATCAACGCAGCCCGAGCATATCCGACCCAGTTCCTCTTGCCACCCCGTGCGGGATCGCCCGTTATACCGCTTCTAGGCCGTAGAATTGTGTCGCCGTGCCGCCCAGAACTTGCGCGCGCTGGTTCGGCGTAAGTCCAGACAGCAGCGTTTCCGTGGCGCTGACCCAGCCATCGTATATGCCAACCATTTCCAGCACCGGCCAGTCGCTGCCCCACATCACGCGCTCGGGTCCGAATACCTGCAATACATGGTCGGCGACGGGTCGCAGCCCTTCTGCGGACCAGTCCTGTCCGGCCTCGTTTGCCAGCCCGGACAGTTTGCACATTACCTGTGGCAGGGCCGCCAGCCGCGCCATGTCGGCCCGCCAGCCATCGCCGGGATCGACCCCGCCCGCGATCAATGGCTTGGCGCAATGGTCGATGACAATTGGCAGTTCCGGGATGCCCTCGGCCACCTGCGTCAAAATCCGCAGATGCCGGGGCTGGACCAGTGCATCCAGCCGCAGGCCCCGCTCGGCGACGGCTCGCAGCCCTTGCACGACGGCGGGTCGCGCGATCCAGTCGGTGTCGTCGATATCCTGCAGCATCGGCCGGACGCCCTTCAGCTTTGGATCGCTCGCCAGATCCTCCAGCCGGTTTGCCACGTCTGCGGACTCCAGATCGACCCAGCCGACGACGCCCCGGACGAAGGGCGCATCCTTCGCCAGCGCCAGAAGAAACCGTGTCTCGGCTTCTGTCGCGGCAGCCTGAACAACCACGCTGCCGTCGATGCCATGGCGCACCAGCAGAGGCAAAATATCTTCGGGCAGAATATCCCGACGGATCGGCGCGACGCTGTCGTCCATCCAGTGATAATCGCCCCGTTCGACCCGCCAGAAATGCTGATGTGCGTCGATCCGATCCATAGTCCTGCCCCGATGATGCTTGACGGGTCCTGTATGGGCCGATCACAAGCTGAAGTTCCAGTCCGAGGAGGGGTCATGACCCAGACACCCATCCTGCAATTCGGGACCAGCCGGTTCCTACAGGCCCACGCGGACCTTTTCGTGTCCGAAGCGCGAACGGCGGGTCAGGACGTCGGCCCGATCACCGTCGTTCAATCCAGCGGCGACCCTGCGCGCACCAACCGTCTTGCCGCGTTGACGCAAGGCTATGACGTTCGGATCGAAGGGCTGGAAAGCGGTCTCCCCATGCAACGTATCGCGCGGGTCACCAGCATCGCGCGCACTTTGTCGACGGCGAGCGATTGGCCCGAGGTCACGCGCGTGTTCGTCGACGAAGCGCGGATCGTTCTGTCGAATACCGGTGACGACGGTTTTGCCCCGCGTCCCGGCGACACCGATGAAACCACGCGGGTCCAAAGCCTCTCCTATCCGGCCAAGCTGACACGGTTGTTGCGCGCCCGGTTCGATGCGGGCGGGGGGCCGCTCCAGATCATGCCGATGGAACTGGTAGCTGACAACGGCACCGTATTGCGCGACCGGGTTCTGGCCTTGGCGAAAGACCGTACCTTCCGCGACTGGCTGAGCGTCCACGTGATCTGGGTGAATTCACTGGTCGACCGCATCGTCTCGCAACCCCTGCAACCGGCGGGCGCGGTCACGGAGCCCTATGCGCTCTGGGCGATCGAGGATCAGCCGGACCTGATTTCGCCCTGCGTCCACCCCTCCGTCCGAATCTTGCCCGACCTGAAGGACGTCCAAGCGCTGAAGTTGTTCATCCTGAACCTGGCGCACACCTGGATGGCCGATCAGTGGTTGCAGGACCCGGAGTTCACGCCCGATCTGGTCCGCCTGTTCGTCGCCCGGCGCGAGGCGACGTTGCGACGACTTTATAAGGGCGAGGTGCTGCCGGCCTTCGATGCCGCAGGCATGGGCGATACCGCGCGTGCCTATGTCGAAACAACGATCCAGCGGTTCGCCAACCCCTTTCTGGATCATCGGATCGAGGATATTGCCGGAAATCATGCACAAAAAGTCGACCGCCGTATCGGTGCATTCCTGACCTGGGCGCAGGCGAAGGGGGATGTTACGCCCAAACCCATCCTGTCGCGCATCGCGAAACGGGTTCGGGCGGCAGGCGCATCCTGGACAGAGGCCCCGTAATTTCGTGTTTCAGGGCGGTGCAGGACAGGAGCCGGGCCTAACGCCGCATCGCAACCGTTCCCAACCCTGCGACTACCAGAACGGCCAGACCGGCAAGGGCGAGGCGGTCGGGAAAGGTGCCGAAGACTGCAAGGCCCAGCACAGTGGCCGAGATCAGTTGGAAATACACGAAAGGTGCCAGAACCGTCGCCCCCGTCCGCCGGTACGCAATCACCAGCAGCAGGTTACCCGACGCCGATGCAACCCCCGACAGAAGCGTCAACCAGAGGATCGGGGCGGTCAGGGCCGGCACATCGACCAGGCCGGGCGGGGTCAGCAGGACCGTTCCCAACACCGTCTGCGACAGCATCATCTGGCGCGGTGGCGCAAGATGCACCAACCACCGCGAGGCGGTCAAAAAAGCACCGTAGAAAAGCCCCGCCAACAGCGCGAACCCCAGGCCTGGCGTCATGCCGAACCCCGGTCGCACCACCAGCAATACGCCGCAGAATCCCAACGCCAACAACACGGATTGCAGCCGCGTGACCCGTTCACCCAGCAGTCGGACCGACAGGACATAGCTGAAGATCGGACCGACGAAGAACGCGCCGAATACGGTTGCGATATCCTCGGTCCGAAGCGCGGTCAGTATGCTGGCGATCCCTGCCGCGATCAGCCCTGCGCGCAGCCAGACGCGCCAGTCGCGATACAGCGTCCATTGCACCCGGCCACCCAAAATCAGCGCAATCATCATCGCCCCGACGGCAAAGCGGCTGAAGGCCACGAAGAACGCCGAGACGCCGTGCTCGCCGGTCAACAGCTTGCCCGCCGTATCCCCCAGCGGAATCAGCGACATGGCGACAAACATCAGCGCCACTGATCCAAGCGTCTCGCGGTTCATGGGGCGTCGCTATCATCTGGCCCGGATGCTGCCCAGTGTGCGATCCGCACTTCACAACCCCCCAATCCCCATGCATCAATAATTTAACTTGGGAGATGAGGTGATCGGGATGCAAAGACGGTTCTTTCTGACGGGTGCGCTGACGACCGTGGCGCTTCCGGCCTGTGCGAATGCGCCGGATTACTCTTCGCGCCCGACTGCCAGACCGGCGGATGCCCTGATCCGGTCCGCTCCCGGTGCCGACCGTCTGATCGAGGAGGCGGGGCTGGGCGGCAAGGTCGGATTCGTCCTGTCCGATGCAAACTCGGGTGAGGTCCTGGAAACCTACAATCCGCTGCGTCCGTTGCCGCCCGCGTCCGTTGCCAAGGCAGCGACCTCCCTTTACGCGCTCGAGACGCTGGGCGCAGGGTTCCGGTTCGAGACGCGGCTGATCGCGACCGGTCCGATCAGAAACGGTCGGCTGAACGGCGATCTGGTTCTGGTGGGCGGTGGCGACCCGTCGCTCGATAGCGACGGGCTGTATGACCTGGCCGCGCAGGCGAAGGCTGCTGGCGTGCGTGAAGTGACCGGCAGACTTCTGGTTGACAGCTCGGCCCTGCCGTCCATCGACCGCATCGACCGGACCCAGTCCGATACGGTCGGCTATAACCCCGCGATCGGCGGTCTGAACCTCAATTTCAACCGGGTGCATTTTTCGTGGACCCGCACGGGCAACTCCTACACCACCGCGATGGCCGGACGGACCGAGCGATTCCGCCCCGCCGTTAACACGTCGACCATGCGCGTCGTGGACCGGTCGCTGCCGGTCTATACCTATGACCGTGTGGGCGATGTAGATGTCTGGTCGGTTGCACGCGGCCAGCTAGGTAAAACAGGATCGCGCTGGCTGCCGGTCCGCAACCCCGATCTTTATGCCGGGGATGTGCTTCGCACGATGTTGCGCACGAACGGGATCGTCGTGCCCGCCGCGCAACGCGGTCGCGGGCAGGGCACGGTTATTGGCCTGACCCAAAGCGCGTCTCTGGATCGGATCGTGAACTCCCTGCTGCGATTCTCCACCAACCTCGTGGCTGAGGTTCTGGGCCTGACCGCCACCGCGCGCAATGCGGGTCCGCCCCGCAACCTGGGCGCATCGGCGGATACGATGTCCAACTGGGTGATGCAGCGCACGAGGGCCCGCCGCCCGGATTTCGACGATCATTCGGGTTTGAACGGTACCACACGGATTTCGGCGTCCGACATGGTGCAACTGCTGACTGCGCCAGGCGCGCAGGCGCGGTTGCAGCCGTTGATGAAGGAGTTGACGCTGGATGGTCCGCCGCGTCAGCCGGTGCGGGCAAAGACAGGCTCCCTGAATTTCGTGTCGGGACTGGCCGGTTATTTCAATGCCCGGTCCGGCCGCCAACTGGCCTTTGCGACATTCTGCGCGGATATCGACCGCCGCGCTGGTCTGTCGATCGATCAGCGGGATCGTCCGGCGGGCGGGTCCGCCTGGAGCCGCCGGTCGCGGTCGCTGCAATTCGACCTGATCGAACGCTGGGCAATGGTTCACCAGTGACGGCATCGCGACCTGCAATCGTGCTTGTGCGACCGGAAATCGCGGGCAACACCGGATCGGTCGGGCGAACCTGCGTGGCGCTGGACCTGGATCTGTGCCTGATCCGCCCCTATGGATTCGAGATCACGGACCGCAATGTGCGTCGCGCGGGGCTGGATTACTGGAAACACGTTCGTCTGTATGAATACGACAGCTGGGACGACTTCCTGATCCGCCGTGCGCCGCGCCCGGAGGCCATGTTCCTGTTCGAGGAGTATGGCGCGCGCAGCTTTTATAACGTTGATTATACACCGGACTTCCATCTTGTCTTCGGACAGGAAACCCTCGGTCTGGGCAAGGCGGAGCTGTCCGGACATGAAGATCGTCTGGTCAAGCTGCCGATGCGGTCGCCGCACATCCGTTCGCTGAATCTGGCCAACGCCGCGACGGCGGCGTCATATCAGGCATTGCGCGGCATCTTGTGAATGCCGCGCGCGCTCAATAGGGTTTCGGGATGGATCAGAACGCTCTCCAGGAAGAAGTCGCCAGCCTGCGCCGTGAGTTGGCCCGCCTGAATCGTCACCGCTTCATTCAGATTCACAACTCGGTGCCGCGGCTGATCCTGTTTCAACTTTATCGCGGTCTGGCGTTCGGCTTGGGTTCGGTTCTGGGGGCCACAGTGGTGCTGTCGGTGCTGGTCTGGTCGCTGGCCCAGATCAATTTCATACCGGTCATAGGTGATTGGGCGACGCAGGTTCTGGACGTCATCCAGCCCAATCTCGACGTGGATGTGGAGGTTCAGGATAAACCCGATCAACCCTGAGATTTCAGGGGTGATACACGGGTGACCCGCGTCGGATATGGGTCACCCGTATCGGATCGCACGAAAAGGGTGAATGGGGCGCGGAACGGTGCGAAGCTGCGCGGACTTGGGCGCGGGACATACAGGGAGAGATCACATGGAAGAGTTTCTGCAGGGCCTCGGCACAGTCGTCTTCGTGCTGCTGGCGCTTATCGGCCTCGTCGTCGGCGCGGTCGCGGGCAAGCTGACGGGCCGGAGCGTGGCGCTCTACGCCCTGATCGGCGCGCTCGCCGCGATTGCGACGCCGTTCCTGCTGGCGGCGCTGGGCATCACGGTATTGGCGGCGGGCGGTGTGCTGCTGGTGGTGATCGTGGGGGCCATCGGCGCGGCAGTCGTCGTGGGTTTGGTGCGGGCGGTTAGTGGCCGAAAGTAAGGGACAGACTTTGTACAGGTAGAGCGAGGCTGGCACTTGGTTGATCTGAGTACCAGCCTTCGGAAAGCCAGGTTTCCGGATATCAACCAGACAGGAAATAGTCTGATCCGTTGCCCGCAGTCCCATGAGCTGCCGCGACCGGCATAAGGGTGATTACCGCTTCTTTCGCCGCTGCACATTCCCGCCCCTCTGTCCCGGACGCCCGGCCGTTGACCGGCCTTCGGCCTTGCGCGCGTCTTCGACGGCCTGTTCCACCGCCGATTGCCGCGTCAGCGGATCGTTCGAGACCATCAGGTCCACCGTTTCCAGCCGCTTGACCTCGTCTCGCAGACGCGCGGCCTCCTCGAACTCCAGATTCTCGGCGGCCTTGCGCATCTGGTCGCGCAACCCGTCGAGATGGGCCATCAGGTTCGCGCCCGCCAGCGGCTTTTCGATCCTGGCGGTGACCCGGTTCATGTCGACGTCGCCCTGATAGAGACCGGCCAGAATATCCTCGACGTTCTTCTTCACGGTTTCGGGCGTGATGCCGTGTTCCACGTTATAAGCCATTTGCCGGGCCCGGCGGCGGTTGGTTTCGCCTATGGCGCGCTCCATCGACCCTGTCACGCGGTCGGCATACATGATGACGCGACCCTTTTCGTTGCGTGCGGCGCGCCCGACGGTCTGCACCAGCGACGTCTCGGAGCGCAGGAAGCCCTCCTTGTCGGCGTCGAGGATGGCGACGAGGCCACATTCGGGGATATCCAGCCCCTCGCGCAGCAGGTTGATGCCGATCAGCACGTCGAAGGCCCCCAGCCGCAGGTCACGCAGGATTTCGATGCGTTCCAGCGTGTCGATATCGGAGTGCATGTAGCGGACCTTGATGCCCTGTTCGTGCAGGTATTCGGTCAGATCCTCGGCCATGCGCTTGGTCAGCGTGGTGACCAGCGTGCGCATTCCGTCGGCGGTCACAAGACGAATTTCGTCCAGCAGATCGTCGACCTGCGTGCCAACCGGGCGGATTTCGATTTCCGGGTCCAGAAGGCCGGTGGGACGGATCACCTGTTCGGTGAAGACGCCGCCGGTCTGCTCCAGCTCCCATGCCGCCGGGGTGGCGGAGACGAAGACGGATTGCGGACGCATGGCGTCCCATTCTTCGAACTTCAGCGGGCGGTTGTCCATGCAGGACGGCAGGCGGAACCCGTGTTCGGCCAGCGTCATCTTGCGCCGGAAGTCACCTCGATACATGCCGCCGATCTGCGGCACGGAGACGTGGCTCTCGTCGGCGAAGACGATGGCGTTGTCGGGGATGTATTCGAACAGCGTGGGGGGCGGCTCGCCCGGGGCGCGGCCGGTCAGATAGCGGGAATAGTTCTCGATCCCGTTGCAGACGCCCGTCGCCTCAAGCATTTCGAGATCGAAGTTGGTGCGTTGTTCAAGCCGTTGAGATTCAAGCAACTTGCCATCATCCACCAGTTGTTTCAGGCGAACGTGTAATTCCTGTTTAATGCCCTTGATGGCCTGCTGCATCGTCGGACGCGGCGTGACGTAATGGCTGTTGGCGTATATGCGGATCTTGTCGAACGTGCCGGTCTTTTCGCCGGTCAGCGGATCGAATTCGGTGATCGACTCCAGCTCGTTGCCGAAGAATGACAACCGCCAGGCCCTGTCGTCGAGGTGGGCGGGCCAGACCTCGACCGAGTCGCCGCGCACGCGGAAGCTGCCGCGCGCGAAGGCCACGTCGTTGCGGCGGTATTGCTGCGCCACCAGGTCGGCCATGACCTTGCGCTGATCGTAATCGTTGCCGGCAATCAGGTCTTGCGTCATGGCACCGTAGGTTTCGACCGACCCGATGCCGTAAATGCACGAGACCGAGGCGACGATGATCACGTCGTCGCGTTCCAGAAGCGCGCGGGTGGCCGAGTGGCGCATCCGGTCGATCTGTTCGTTGATCTGCGATTCCTTCTCGATGAAGGTGTCGGAGCGGGCGACGTAGGCTTCGGGCTGATAATAGTCGTAGTAGCTGACGAAGTATTCGACCGCATTGTCGGGGAAGAACCCCTTGAACTCGCCGTAGAGCTGCGCCGCGAGGGTCTTGTTGGGGGCGAGGATGATCGCGGGGCGCTGCGTCTCTTCGATGATCTTGGCCATGGTGAAGGTCTTGCCGGTGCCGGTCGCGCCCAGCAGAACCTGATCGCGCTCGCCCTCGTTCACACCTCCGACCAGCTCCGCGATGGCGGTCGGCTGATCGCCCGCAGGCTTGAACGTGGTGGCCATGCGAAAGATGCGCCCGCCCTCCAGCTTGGGTCGGGCGGCAGGTGCGCGGGAGGTCATCGGCACATCAATGTCCGGCCTGTCGGGCAGGGTCAGGATTTCGCCCTTGGGGCGGTTGGTATTGTTGTGGGCCATGCGTGCCTCTGGAGCGTCGGACAATACCAGTATCTATTGCGCATCCCGCCTGTCGCAAGGCTGCCGGCGCATGCTCCTGACATGGGCGGCCTCTGATGATCCCTTGCATGACCGGCTCGCAGGCGGCTATTCCGGTTCACGACCTTCAAATCGCGACCGACCTACGCCGGAGATTTCCCATGCGCGCACGCATCTACAAGCCCGCCCGGACTGCCATGTCGTCGGGCACGGCCAATACGCATGAATGGCTGCTGGAATTCATCAACGAGACCCCGCGCGAAATCGATCCGCTGACCGGCTGGACCGGATCGCGCGACATGCAGGCTCAGGTCACGCTGAGGTTCGAGACGCAGAAGGAGGCCGAGGAATATGCCCGTGACAGGGGCATCGAATATACCGTCCTGCGTCCGCACAGCCGCCGCGCCAACCTGCGTGCAGGTGGCTATGGCGAAAATTTCGCCACCAACCGGCGTGGCGTCTGGACGCATTGATAGGGTATCGATCTTTACTCGGATGAGAAATCCGGGCAGTCATCGCAGTGTCAGGTCGCCCGGTCGAACTTCTCGGTATCGGAAGGGCGCGTCCCTGCGGGCCCATAGCTCAGCTGGATAGAGCAGCCGACTTCTAATCGGCAGGTCGAGGGTTCGAATCCTTCTGGGCCCGCCACCTGACCTGTCGAAGGGTTCAGGCGCCATACGGTGCGCATGGCACGGGACCGAGGGGCGTCCTGTCGGAAAGCGTCGGCTGAACCTGATCTTGGCACGTTACGACACGCCAGGGGACCATGCGCCTTATGGCGTTCGGCTAATCTTTCTATTGCGTTAACCGGTCAAGAGGTGCTTTCAACGTCCAGCGAAAGCCCTCCGTCGCGTATTCGCGGCTTGTCTGTCCCGATGTTACGCCTTCAAGGAGAGGGCCGGTTACCTGATAACCAAAACCCTTGCGCGTCGGTACAATGACCGGCGGGCCGTCTGTTTCTATCCATGACATTTCCAACATCGGACTTGGCATATCATTGATCTTCCAGGACAATGTAACTGCGCCTGCGCCAGCTTCTTTTGATAGCGCACCGTATTTGGCGGCATTGGTGACCAGCTCGAATATCGCCATGCCAATGGCCTGTGTCACCGATTTGCTGAGGTGAACAGCCGGGCCGCTGATTACAACCTGAGGGTCCTCCGGGTCTATCAGGTGCGCAAACTGAGCATGCGCAAGCGATTCCAAGTCTACATTACTCCCCTTACTGCTGATCAACATATCCTGGTTCGAGGTAAGACTGGCTATACGGTTGTTAAATGCAGAAAAGAAATCTGCACCCTTGTAGATACGCCACGTCTGTCGTGCGATTACCTGAACGACCGATAGCAAATTCTTCGATCTGTGGTTGATTTCCTCTAACAAGACTTGGATTTTGGCTTCGGATGTCTTTCGTGCGCTGATGTCACTGAAGATCGCCACGAAGCCTGAATATTCCTTCGTTTTGTCATTTATGGGAGCGATGCTTTTTTCGACATGAAGCCGACGGCCATCCTTGTGAAGCTGCACAGCTTCGCTTCTCAGGGTTTCTCCAGTAGCGATGTGCAAAAGATCGTCTGCCACCGCTTCCTGGTCTTCCGGTGTAACCAAAAGTGAATCGAACCGTTCCCCAATCGCTTCGGCTTCGGTGTAACCGAACAGATCCTCCGCAGCGGGATTCCAGGCGTGAATGATCAGGTCCATATCGACCGACACGATGGCTTGAGGCGATGATCGTACCAGGCTTCGGAATTCGTCGCTTTCACGCCGCTTTGCTACAAGTTCCCGCTCGAACGAGCGGCGTTGTTCATTCTTGAAAACGCAAAAATGCGCATTTATCATGCGCCCGTTGCTCAATGTTGCACGGCCATTCATAAAAACGCCAAACCGCGTACCATCGCTACGTTCAATATCCATGGAAATTTCTGCAAAATGGCCATTCATGAGCAGAAGAGGGCGAAGATGGGTTTCGAAATAAATACGACCCGCCCGCGACAGGACATCGACAAAGCGAAGGCTTTGGCACTGATCGGATGGGTCTATCCCCAACCACTCCCTCAGCGTAGCGTTGGTAAGTTCTATTTGGCCAGTTTCATTCATGACAACAAGCCCGCAGGGCCATAGGTCCGGATCGATTCCGAAGGCAGTCGCCTCGGTCATGCAACGACCCGCGGACGAACAAACTCGACCAACGCTTCTGTTGTGGCTTCGGGGTAGCTGACGTGTGGACAATGGCCGGTCGCGTCCAAAATCACATGGTCGGCATTCTGCATATTGTCCATCAACCATGCCCAGACAGTGGGAGGCACCAGGGCATCGTCCCGGCACTGTAGCACCAGCGTAGGCTGCGTGATCATCTTCACGTCCTCACGATGATCAAACAAGAACGTGACTTTTGCAAAATGCCGGGCAATGTCGGGATCTGTTTGGCAGAAACTTTCAGTCAACTCTTCGCCAAGCTCCGGACGATCGGGCACGCCCATGATCTGCGGTGCCATATCGCGCGCCCAACCCAGATAATTTACATCGAGGATATCCAGCAGACCAAGAAGATCTTGCTTCTCAAACCCGCCAACATAGTCTCCGTCGTTGGCATAGCTGGGCGACGGGCAGATCATAACGAGCCGGCCGATAAGGTCAGGGCGGCGCTGGGCGGCCAGCCCGATCGTCATCGCGCTGACAGAATGGCCGACCGCGATCACGTCCTTCAGCCCAAGTTCGTCCAGGATTGCGATCAGGTCATCCACATGGCCGTCCAGGGAGGCATAACGGACAAGGTCATAATGTTCCGTCGCAGATTTTCCATAGCCCATCAAATCATAGGTGACGACACGAAAATCCTTCTCGAATGCAGGGGCCACCTTGCACCACATGCCACTGTCGCAGCCATAGCCATGCAGGAAAACGATAGCCGTTTCGCCTGATCCAGTGATGTTGACAGCACAATGCTCGACTGCAGTCATCAAGTTCTCCAAAAAACGGGATTAATGCTGGTTATCATATCTCCGAAGCAAATGAAACGAATCACAAAGGCTGAGATGACTAATGAGATACGGAAATAAAGTGCGAAAACCAGTCATTTAGGGGAAACGGATTGCTACACCGACACTGCGGAAATTTTCAGGGAGGCTATGCGAGCGGCGATACCAATGTGCATGAGCGGGCAGTGCAGGCCGGGTTCGGTCGAGCCACCTGAACACGTTTCGTGCCGGACCGTGGATGGGTATTGTGGACTGGTAATCCGCGGAGCGGACCGTCCAGCCACTTTACTATCCATGCCCGTGTGCCGCCTTGAATCTCAACCGTGACCGACACCTGGGCTGCGCAAGAGACTGAAATTCTACCGCATTTGTCGACAGGGAAGGTTGAAAGCCACTCCATTTTATCGCTTGAACGGGTCTTTTCCGCCCATGATTTGCAAAAGGAAAGCACCAGAAGTCGTGATCAGCAGAAAACCCTGGAAGGCTTCCATTGCTGTCATGAAACGAAGATGTCCGCTCGGGATAAGGTCGCCTCGTCCGAGCGTCGCGAAATTGACCATTGAGAAATAGTAGTAGTCCATGAAGTTCAGGACTTTTTCCTCATCAGGTGGAGATGACGCAAGATCGCCGATCTGAAGGCTGTGCACGGCAAACCAGAACCCGCCTGCATACAACAATGCTTCGATTGAGTGGGCAATCGCGATCACCGTAACCGCTATGGCAACGCAGTGTGAAGGATGGCGGGCGGGTGACACGAACTGGGCAGCAAAGCGCAACGCGACATAGTGGACTGCGGTGCAGGCGGCGATCAGGACCGCCACCAGCACGATTGCCGTTATCATCATGATCCCAATCCGGGTTGGCCGTTACGCCAAGGTGTAAAAATCGGCACTATGCAAAGACCGCGACGATCATCGCCACTGCCATGCCGACCATCATCAGATTCTCGGTCAGCGACACGAAGCCCAGAGGCACTTTGCTGTCACCGCCGACGCAGGCGCACTTCAGTTCTCGCTTGTCGATGTAGACAGCCTTGAAAACCGATACCGCGCCGATGGTACCGATGAAAAGAGCACCGGGAACAGACAACCACGGCAGGATCATTGCCGTCATCAGAAGACCTGCAATCGTCTCGACGAAAGGATATACGTAGCCATAGCGGACCCATCGTTTCGCCAGAAGATCGTAGTTGAGGAACATCGTCGAAAAGCTTTCGATGTCCTTGAGTTTCTGGAGGCCCAGAAGCACCATCGAGATCGAGATGAACCAGCCCAATGTCTGCCAGGCGAAGATCGAGGGCAGTGCAACCCAGGCGAAAGCCAGAGCCAGCAGGGCCGCGACCGAGAACAACGCGATGACCGGCTGGTAGGTTGTGTCATCGGGATTTCGCACATTCTTGCCGAAATGGACCTGAAGGTCTTCGTAGCCACCGACCCGCTTTCCGTCGATGAAGGCCTGAGGCGTCGTCTTGACATCATGCTTGCGCATGAAGGCTTCGGTTTGCTCGCGCGAGGTGAGTTGGTGGTCCTCCACCTCGAAACCCTCGCGCTCAAGCAGATCCTTGGATTTGAGACCATAAGGACAGGTGTGTTCGTCCATCGCCATCCTGTACAGGACAGCAGTCTTCGCCTGGGTATCCTTGGGCATTGATGCTCCCCTCTCAGCTACAGGTCAGATATCCATCGAAGCCAACCCGCAGTGCCGGTTCCGTCATGAGGTCGAAGATCAGGTCCGCACCTTCACCCGCGTCCGAATCCGGGGGAGTCAGGGTCATGCGGATGCCTTCGGCCTCCATCGTCGCGGCATCGCCTTCAAGCAGGATCAGCGATCCGGAAATCTTGGCAACGCCACGTCCGTCCACGGTTGCAAAAATCGGATCGGCGTCAACGGCGCGTTCGAAACGGCAGGTTGCATCGGTGCCCAGGGCGCGGGTAATTTCCTCTTCGGTCATGGGGTCCGGCCGGATACCGGCGATCACGGGAGTGGCCAGCGCTTCGGCGAGAGTTTCGACAGGGGCTTCGGCATCGGATTGCCCAAGGGGAGCGTCTGCACCGGCTTCACCGTTGCGGTCGATATCCTCGATCATCCAGCGCATCTCGGAAATTTCGCGGTTTTGGGCTACCACGATCTCCTCGGCCAGTTTCGCCACGCGGGGATCGGTGATTTCGGCCCGCCGCGAGGTCAGGATCGCGATCGAGTGGTGCGGAATCATCGCCTTCATCCAGGCCTGATCTCCGATCGTATCCTGGCTGCGGAACAGATATAACGCGCCTGCGAAGACTATCGCACTGCCTCCGAAGATGGCCATATTGATCAACTTGTCGGTGTACATGCTCAGCATGAAAAGCAACATGATCACCGCCATCGTCGCTCCCATATAGAAAGCCATGTAAACGCGGCTTTCGCTGTAATAAAGGTGCTCCCAGGCATAGGAATTTGCGTACATCAGACCGTACATCACGATCGTGGATGTGACGATCATGCCTAAAAAGCGCCAATATGACATGGTATTCTCCTCTGATTACCACATCAAACAACCTTCCAGTGCAGGATAGTTCCCTCAGGGTTCCAAAGATTTTATGATCGGGCAATCCGGTCTGCTGTCGCCACGGCAATGCTCGATAAGTTCAGCCAGCGTTGCACGCATGGCAAGCAGTCCCGCGATCTTGGTGTCGATTTCGGACAGATGCCCATTGGCGATGCGTTTTACCTCTGCCGAAGTGCGGGCCTCGTCTTCCCACAGTGCCAGAAGCGCTCTGCAATCGTCGATCCCAAAACCCAATGCCCGCGCTTTCCCAAGGAACGTCAGCTTGTGCACGTCACTATCTTGGAACGACCTGTAGCCGTTGTCTTCGCGCAGGGGTCGGACAAGCCCGATCTCTTCGTAATAGCGGATCGTCTTTGGCGGTACGCCGGACCGCTCTGCCGCAGCCGAAATATTCATGCCGGAACCTCCATGGGCATTGCCGCAGGCGTGGGGTCTGCGGCGGGTGTCGCGGCCCGGCGCAACCGCAGCGCATTGGTCAGAACGAAGACCGACGACAACGCCATTGCCCCTGCCGCCAGCATTGGCGACAGCAGGGTGCCCGTGAAGGGATAGAGCACGCCTGCCGCTACGGGGATCAGCGCTACGTTGTAGGCAAAGGCCCAGAACAGGTTCTGACGGATGTTCCGGATGGTTGCCTTGCTGATGGCCAACGCACGGACGACGGCATCCAGCTCGCCCGCCATCAATACCACGTCCGCCGCCTCGATGGCGACATCGGTGCCGGTGCCGATGGCGATGCCGACATCGGCTTCGGCCAGCGCCGGCGCATCGTTGATGCCATCCCCGACGAAGGCGATTGCGCCGTGGTCGGCGCGCAGCTGATGCAGTGCATCGACTTTGCCTGCGGGCATCACTTCGGCCACGACGTGATCAATGCCCAGTCGATCGGCAACGGCACGTGCGGTGGTCGCCGCGTCGCCCGTGATCATCGCGACCTCCAGCCCCAGATCGTGAAACGCACGGATCGCGGCGGGGGTCGAAGCCTTGACCGGATCATCGACGCCGATCGCAGCCGCCACTGCCCCGTCGACGGCGAGCCACAGCGGTGTGCGGCCTTCGCTGGCAATACGATCAGCCTCGGCACGTAGGGGGGCGGGGTCGATGCCGCGCTGCACCAGGAACCGTTCGGCCCCGATCAGCACGGCGCGGCCTTCGACCGTGGCGGTGACGCCAAGGCCGGTGTGGCTCTCGAAGTCCTGCGCTTCGGGCACGTCCAGTCCGTCCTCCTCGGCGGCGCGCAGGATGGCACGGGCGATCGGGTGTTCCGACTTCGTCTCGACTGCCGCTGCAAAAGTCAGGGCAGTGGCGCGGTCATGGCCGGTCGCAACGGACAGCGCCGTCAGTGCGGGGCGCCCCGCAGTAAGCGTTCCGGTCTTGTCCAGTGCCACCACCTTCGCACCCTGCAACGCCTGCAATGCGTCGCCCTTGCGGAATAGCACACCCAACTCTGCCGCCCGTCCCGTGCCAACCATGATCGAAGTCGGAGTGGCCAGACCCATCGCACAGGGGCAGGCGATGATCAGGACCGAAACGCCTGCCACCAGTGCCAGCGCCGGATCGACCAGCAGCCACACCGCGACCGTCAGCGCCGCCAATACCATGACCACGGGGACGAAGACGCTCGTCACCCGGTCGACCATCGCCTGAATCGGCAGTTTCGCGCCCTGCGCCGCCTCGACCATGCGGATGATCTGCGACAGGACTGTATCTTCGCCCACGGCTCCGGCCCGCATCGTCAGCGCGCCCGCGCCATTGACCGTGCCGCCGGTCAGCGTGTCGCCCGCGACCTTGCGCACGGCGTCCGGTTCACCCGTCACCATGCTTTCATCGACCCATGACGCGCCATCCGTCACGGTGCCATCCACCGGCAGTCGCTCGCCCGGCCGGACCTCGACCAGATCACCGCTCACCACCTCAGCGAGCGGAACCTCAATGACTGCTCCGTCGCGGATTACTTGCGCGGTGGCGGGTCGCAACCCGACCAGCCGGGCAATGGCGGCGCCGGTACGGCCCCGCGCCCGTGCTTCCAGCCAGCGACCCAGCAGGATCAGCGTGGTGATGACCGCAGCCGCTTCGAAATAGATGGCGCGCGTGCCTTCGGGGAAAATTCCGGGTATGAGAAGTGCCACAGTCGAATATGCCCAGGCCGCAAACGTCCCGATCGCCACGAGGCTGTTCATTTCGGGCGCACCACGCAACAGCGCGGGGATGCCCTTGGTGAAAAAGCTGCGTCCCGGCCAGGCAAGGATCACTGTTGTCACCACGAACTGGAACCACCAGGACGTCATGCGTCCGACGGCACCTTCGAACGCGTCGCGGAAACCGGGAATGAAGTGGCCGCCCATTTCGATCACGAAGACCGGAAGGGTCAGGATTGCGGCGATGACCAGCCGCTTGAGCAACTCTCCCGCGATATCGTCATGGCTGCGACCGCTCTGTGTGCTGTCGCCATGCGGACTGGCGTCATAGCCGGCCTCGGTCGATGCGCGGGCCAGTTCGGCAGGTGTCGCCGTGCCTGCAAGCGTTGTGACAATTGCGCGCCCCGTCCCGAAATTCGCCTCGGCCCCGGTCACGCCGGGAACCGCTTTCAGGGCCTTCTCCACGCGACCCACGCAGGACGCACAAGACATGCCGGAAACATCCAGCGTGATGGTATCCGTCGTCGCCGGATAGCCCGCCCGCTCCAGCGCGGCGGCAAGTTCGGTCATCTCCGGTGCCCCGTCGACCGTAGCACGCCCAGTCGCAAGGTTGACCTGCGCACTCGTCACGCCCGGCACGCTGGCAAGCGCTTTCTCGGCGCGTCCGACGCAGGACGCACAGGACAGCCCCTCGATTTCGAAAGTCTGGGTCATCGTCGTCTCCGGATTCGATTCATTCCCCCTAATGAAGGTTCCCAAGACTGGAAGGTCAAGGGACTTCGAAAATATTCTGGCCCGGCTTGACCTTCCAGCGGGGGAACATCCCACTTGCACCGGACGCAAGCCCGAGGAGATTTCCATGCGCCTGAATGTCGAAAACATGACCTGCGGTCACTGCCGCGCCTCTGTCGAAAAAGCCATCGCGTCCGTCGATCCCGCCGCCAGCGTCACTGTCGACCTGCCGGGCCGGACCGTGGATATCGAAAGCGAAGCCGATGCCGAGACCCTGATGGGTGCCATCCGCGCGGAAGGCTACGAGGTGCGCGCCGCCTAACCGCCTGAGCGCGCGGCCTGTGCCGCGCGCACACGTTCCGGCCAGGTGGATTTGATATAGCCCAGCACGTCACGGATTTCTGCGTCCGTCAGGATATCCGCAAATGCGGGCATGCCGCTGTTCGCATTCTCCAAGCCGAGTGCAGCCATCGCCGCATCTCCGCCAAGCTTGGTATAGTTGAACAGCGTCGCATCGTCGTGATGCCAGGTATGTCCGGATTCGTCATGCGGCGGGGGCGGATACTTGCCGTCGGGTCCGGGCGACCGCCAATCCGGGGCACCTTCGAGGTTTGCGCCGTGGCAAGAGGCACATTGCGCAGTATAAATCGCTTCTCCCGCGGCAACGTCCACCGTAGCGTCCAGAGGCGCCAGATTTTCACGCAAACCGGTTATGTTTGTCGTGCCGGGCCAGAGTGCGATCACTGCGCCGCCCAGTCCTGCCAGCACGACGACTCCGATTACGGTCAAGGTCGCGACCTTCATGCGGAAATTCCGGATGAAACCGTGATTTCCGGACGCTTCCCTTCCGGGTGCTTCGGTGCGGATTTCGCAGAAAGCTGCGCGGTCAGGGACCTTGGACTGGTGGATTTCAAGTGGACTTCCTCCGGGGGCGTATCGAGACGGGCCGTATGCTGGACTTCCTGCGCGGGAGGGCAAGCGAGCGGTTGTCGCACCGACGTGACCAATATTCCCATGGTGGTGCAAGGGCGAAACTGCTGAAGCCACGTGCAGTCCAGACGGATTACCCGATACCAGGTTTCGACATGCGCCGTATTAGGCATATCCGAAAAAAGCGACCGGATTTCAGTCCGGCCGCCTGTTTTCACTGTGTCGGTTCGCGGTCTAGCCGGCGGCGCGAGAAGCCCGCTTGCGCTCGTGCGGGTCGAGAAAACGCTTGCGCATACGGATCGCGCTGGGCGTCACTTCGACAAGTTCATCGTTGTCGATATAGGCGATGGCCTGCTCCAGCGAGAGGGTGATCGGCGTGGTCAGGCGCACCGCTTCGTCGGTGCCGGACGCGCGCACGTTGGTCAGCTGCTTGCCCTTGAGCGGGTTGATTTCCAGATCGTTTTCACGCGAATGTTCGCCCAGGATCATGCCCTGATAGACCTGCTCCTGCGCGCCGATGAAGAACTTGCCGCGATCTTCCAGTTTCCAAAGCGCATAGGCCACGGACACACCCGATTCCATCGAGATCAGAACGCCTGCGCGACGGCCCGGAATCGGACCCTTGAACGGCGCCCATTCGTGGAACACGCGATTCATCACGCCGGTGCCGCGCGTGTCCGTCAGGAACTCACCGTGGTAGCCGATCAATCCGCGCGACGGCACATAGGCGATGATGCGGGTCTTGCCCGCGCCCGCAGGCTTCATCTCGGCCAGGTCGCCCTTGCGCGTGCTGGTCAGCTTTTCGATTACCACGCCGGAATAATCATCGTCGACGTCGATGGTGACCTCCTCGATCGGTTCGTGCTGGACGCCATCGATGTCCTGAAACAGGACCTGCGGGCGACTGATCGACAGCTCGAACCCTTCGCGGCGCATGTTCTCGATCAATACGCCCATCTGCAATTCGCCACGACCGGCAACCTCGAAAGCTTCGCCGCCGGGGGTGTCGGTCACCTTGATGGCGACGTTGGTCTCGGCTTCCTTCATCAGACGCTCGCGGATGACGCGGGACTGCACCTTCTTGCCATCCCGGCCGGCCAGCGGGCTGTCGTTGATACCGAAGGTCACGGTGATGGTCGGCGGATCGATCGGTTGCGCCGGAATCGCTTCGGTCACGGAGGTGTCGCAGATCGTGTCGGCCACGGTGGCCTTGGCCATGCCCGCGATGGTTACGATGTCACCGGCCTCGGCCAGATCAATGGGCTGCTGGGACAGGCCGCGGAAGGCGAGGATCTTGGTCGCGCGGAACTGCTCGATCTTCTCGCCATCCCGCGACAGGGCCTGAACCGTCTGACCAGCCTTCAGCGTGCCCGATTCGACCCGGCCCGTCAGGATGCGACCGATGAAGGGATCGGCCCCCAGTGTAGTTGCCAGCATGCGGAACGGCTTGTCACGGTCGGCGATCTGCTTGGGGGCGGGGACGTGCTTGACCACCAGATCGAACAGCGCATCGAGGTTTTCGCGCGGGCCATCCAGTTCGGTATCGGCCCAGCCATTGCGGCCCGACGCATAGAGGACAGGGAAGTCCAGCTGATCGTCGTCGGCGCCAAGGTTGGCGAACAGGTCGAAACATTCGTCCAGCGCACGGTCCGGCTCCGCATCTGGCTTATCGACCTTGTTCAGCACGACAATCGGCCGCAAGCCCAGTGCCAGTGCCTTGGAGGTCACGAACTTCGTCTGCGGCATCGGTCCTTCGGCGGCGTCCACCAGAAGGACCACACCGTCGACCATCGACAGGATGCGTTCGACTTCGCCGCCGAAATCAGCGTGGCCGGGCGTGTCGACGATATTGATGCGGATACCCTTCCATTCGACCGACGTGGCCTTGGCAAGGATAGTAATGCCGCGCTCGCGTTCCAGATCGTTGCTGTCCATGGCCCGTTCGGTCGTGGCCTGGTTTTCACGATAGGTGCCGGATTGCTTGAGCAGTTCGTCCACCAGCGTTGTTTTGCCGTGGTCGACGTGCGCGATAATCGCAATGTTGCGAAGGTCCATGAAACTCGTGCCTCGAATAGGGGGTTGCGGGCGCGTTACCGCCAATCGAAGGGGAAGGCCAGCGTTTATGCTGCGGTGCAGCCTTCTGCCCCACTTCCGCAGCCTGCGTCGCTGTGATTACGTCACGCCTATGTTGCGCGCCCTTTTGATCCTATCCGCTCTTTCCGTGTCCGCTCGGGCCGAGGGGTTTCCGCCTCCGGTGACAGACGATGCCTATCGCGCGACCGACCCGGCCAAGGTTGCGCTGGGGCGGCTGCTGTTCTGGGACCCGATCCTGTCGGGCAACCGCAACATAAGCTGCGGCACCTGCCACCAACCGCAGTTCGGCACCGGCGATGGTCTCAGCCTGGGTCTGGGGGAAGGTGGCATCGGGCTGGGAACGGCCCGTGTGCCCGATCCGGCGAACCCGCCCGAACAGCGTATCCCCCGAAACGCGCCAGGCCTGTGGAACCTTGGCGCGAAGGAATTCACCGCACTGTTTCACGATGGGCGGATCGAAGACCGGGACGGCGTGTTGCGCACTCCGATGGGGCCGGAAATGGTCGAAGGGTTCGACACGTTGCTGTCGGCGCAGACCATGTTTCCGGTGTTGTCGGGTGACGAGATGGCCGGGCACTACTCGGAGAACGAGGTCGCGCAGGCGGTGCGGCAGGGCCTGATCACCGGGCCGGACGGGGCGTGGGAAAAGCTGTCGGCACGGGTCCGTGCAATCCCCGAATACATTACGATGTGGGAGACGGCGTTTCCGGGCGACGATACACTGGATTTCACCGATATATCGGATGCGATCGGACAATTCGTCGAGTTTGAATGGCGCAGCGACACGGCCCCTTTCGACCTGTGGTTGCGGGGCGAGGACGATCTGTCGGCCCGCGCGTTACAGGGGGCGGAGCTGTTCTATTTCACCCAAGGCTGCGCATCCTGTCACAGCGGCCCGTTCCAGACCGACCAGGATTTTCATGTAACCGGGCAGCCGCAGCTTGGGCCGGGCAAACGCGCGCGGTTCGAACGGCACGCCCGCGACGAAGGCCGTGCCCGCGTGACCGGAGACGCGGCCGACCGTTTTGCCTTTCGCACGCCGTCCTTGCGCAATGTGACCGAGACCGGCCCCTGGGGTCATGCCGGGGCCTATGCAGATCTGCGCGATTTCATCGCTGCCCATGCCGCACCCCGCGCCGCATTGTCGGAATATGCCCGCGACGTGACATTGCCCGACGCCGGGCCGGAGATCGCCGCGACCGACTGGACGTTCATGGACGATGCGGCGGAGGTAACGGCGCTCGCCACTGCCGTTCGCGGCCCTGACAGGGTGCTTACGGAAACGGAGGTCACGGCCCTGATGGCCTTCCTGGAAACGCTGCGGGACGAGACCGCCCTGGCCGGCCGGCTCGGTATACCCGAAACCGTGCCATCGGGTCTTCCGGTGGATCGGCCCTAGCGGATCAACCGGACCGGACCGGGTGTAACGGTCACCCAGTCGCTCACGTCCCCGTCGGGCCAGATCACCCGTGCTTCCGCCGAATCCGCATCCCCGATCCCGAAGTGCAGCGGCAGGACCGATCCCCCTGCGTGACCGCCGCCGACCGTCAGTTCCTGCGTCTGGACGGTCGTGCCCGTCCGCACTTCGACCCAGGCGCCGACACCTGCGCGGTTCCCTCCGGGCTGCTCCAGCGTGATCGATAGGGCATTCCCCGCATCCGACACGTTCCTCCAGACTTCCAGCGGCGCGCGCCGGTTGACCACCGCCAGATCCAGCCGCCCGTCGCCATCCAGATCGGCCAGCACCGCACCGCGACCCCGATAGGTCGATGCGACCCCGGCGGCCTCGGACACTTCCCGGAATCGTCCGTCCTCGTTCAGCAGCAGGTTATTCGGGTCCTCGATCGCCATGTCCGGCATCTGATCGACGTTACCCTTGGCGATGAAAAGGTCCGCATCGCCGTCATTGTCCACATCGCCCCAGGCCGCGTGCCACCCGGTCGAGGGTCGCCCGTCATCGCCGACATGCGGCCGCTGCGCGAAGGTGCCGATATCGAAGGGTGCCATCGTCAGACCGGTGGCCGTGGACAGCATCGTCAACTGATCGCCCATCGAGGTCAGCATCAGGTCGGGCCGCCCGTCGCCGGTGATATCGCGGGACGCGATGCCCATGCCCCAGATTGATGGCCCGTCGAAACCGTCATCCGGTCCCAGGAACCGCCCCTCGGTCAGCGACCACATCTGCTCCGTCCCGCCCGAGACATAATAGTGCCGGTCATTCGACAGCCGCAGGGTTGCCGCGCCATCGCGGTTTTCGTCCGAGAACAAGATCGACAATGCACAGAACCCCGGCGTCAGCACTGTCGCCCGATAGCCTTGGGACTCGGGGCGCAGCAGCAGGTTGTCGTCGCAGGCGCGAAACGGACCATCGGGGTCGTCGCGATCGACGTAATTCCCGAAGGCGAGCGTCGGGCGGTCGCGCCCCGCCTCCCACGTGGCCGAAAAGGCCGTTGTCCATCTGTCGCCGCCTGGCACACCGAAATCGTGGACCGCAAATCCGCAGGCGCCGTCGCCTTTCAAGGTCACGTTTTCGCCGACACGCAATATGACCAGGTCGTCCACCGCGTCGCCGTCCAGATCCAGTGCATAGACCCCGCTGGCCCCGGTGATTGCCGGAAACGCCCCGGCCTCGAACACCATGTCGCCCCGGTTGCGCAAAAGCATGACAGGATTGGTGCCACCCGCCGCGACCAGTTCGGGCAGGGCATCGCCGTCGCAATCGAAGGCCGCGATGCCGCCACCTACGAAATGTTCCCACCCGCCGTCATAGACATGGGACGGTATGGTCACCGGCTCGAACACCGGCTCGGCGACGACTGGCGTGGCCAGAAGCAACAGCAGCCACTTCATCCCATCAGCCTCGGGGTCAGGTCCGAGAGGGCGAGGGCGGCGGCTCCGCGCGCCCAGACCAGATCGTCCCAGGCGTTCACTTCGATGGGCGGCGGCGTGTTCAGCGTCAGACCCGAGACCTCGGCCAGCATTTCCTCGGCATAAAGATAGTCATACCGCATCCGGCTGCCCGACAGGATGATGCGGCGTGGGTCGAACAGGTTGGCGACATTCGCCAGCCCGAGCGCCAGATATCGACCGGCGCGATCAAAAATCGCGCGCGCCGCCTCGTTCCCGTCCTTGGCCTGATTGTAGAGGGCTTCCAGCACTTCACCCCGCGGCGGCAGCGCGCCGTCCAGCGCGATCGGCGCCTCGCGGACCAGCGCGAAATCGGCAACATAGGCTTCCAGGCAGCCCCGTTGTCCGCAGCGACACAACGCGCCGTCCAGTTGCACCTTGGTATGGCCCAGCTCCATCCCGAACCCGTGCGCGCCGCGGTAAGGCGCATGGTCCACGACCAGCCCCAGACCGACGCCGTATTCGATGGTGACGACCGCGAAATCCGACAGGGACCTGCCTTTGCCGAACCACAGCTCGGCCATGGTCAGCAGGTTGGCGTCATTGTCGACCGACACCGGCAGGCCCAGACGATCCGAGACGGCGCGGGCCAGATCGACGTTGCGCGCGTCAAGGATCGGGGACCAGCGCAACAGGCCGGAGGCGTGTTCGACCATGCCCGGCAAGCCCAGGCCTACACCCAGAACGGGTGGCGCATCGGGACCTGCGCTGTCTAGCAACCGGGCATAAAGGACGGATAGCTCGTCCAGAAGGCTTTTGATCGAGCGGATATCGGCGGCGCGGGGAAGCGTCGCCTGGGCAACGGGCTGCCCTGCCAGATCGACCAGAATCGCGGAATATTCGTGGTCGCTGATCTTCAGGCCCGCGACCAGGCCCCGCTCCGGATTCACACCCAAAGTGACAGGGGGTCGTCCGCGCCCGACATGCTGTGTCTCGTCCTCCAGTTCACGCAGAAGATCGGCGGCCAACAGGTCCGATACCAGCGGCGTGACCGATCCGGGCGAGACTTCGAGTTCCTTGGCCAGAACCGCCCGGCTGATTCGCCCAGCCGAACGGACCTGCTCGTAAATCTGCTGCCGCAGGGACAGAGTGCCTTGCTGGCGCGCGCCGCGAAGGGGGCCGCATCCGGGCGCGTCGGCCCCGGCAAGCTGAGTTGCAGCGGCCCCCTGCGTCCGTCGCTTCGTGCGCTGTGGGGCGTCAAGTCCCATTAGTTCGACCCCACAATATAAAATCCAACACATGCCCGGACTGCAGGCAGTGGATCGGCATCAAGGCGCGTTGCGCAGGGGTTTAGTGAACGATTGTTCCACCGCGACGTCAAATTAATTTTGACAATCGAATATAAACTTGGTTCCTTGGTCCAATCAGGCTCCGCCAATGTGCGGGGCCGGTGATCCATTGGGAGGATACCATGAAGACTCTAATGACGGCGGCTGCGGTCGCTTCTATGACATTTGCTGGCACCGCTGCCTTTGCGGACGCCCATGCGCCCGTCGTCGGCGTAAGCTGGTCCAATTTTCAGGAAGAACGCTGGAAAACCGATGAAGCAGCCATCAAGGCCGCGCTGGACGCTGCTGGCGCGACCTATATTTCGGCTGACGCGCAATCGTCCTCGTCCAAGCAGTTGTCGGACGTCGAATCACTGATCTCTCAGGGCGCCGATGCGCTTATTATCCTGGCACAGGACAGCCAGGCTATCGGTCCGGCAATTACCGCCGCATCGAACGAAGGCATCCCGGTCGTCGGATATGACCGCCTGATCGAAGACCCCTATGCGTTCTATCTGACGTTCGACAACGTCGAAGTCGGCCGCATGCAGGCCCGCGCCGTTCTGGAGGCCGCACCCGAGGGCAACTATGTCATGATCAAGGGCTCCGGCACCGATCCCAACGCGGATTTCCTGCGCGGCGGTCAGCAGGAAATCCTGCAGGAGGCCATCGATTCCGGCAAGATCACCATCGTGGGCGAGGCCTATACCGATGGCTGGCTGCCTGCGAACGCCCAGCGTAATATGGAGCAGATCCTGACCGCCAACGACAACAACGTCGATGCAGTCGTGGCGTCCAACGACGGCACCGCCGGTGGCGTTGTCGCCGCGCTGACCGCGCAGGGCATGGAAGGCATTCCGGTGTCCGGTCAGGACGGCGATCACGCCGCGCTGAACCGCGTCGCCAACGGTACGCAGACGGTATCGGTCTGGAAAGATGCGCGCGAACTGGGCAAATCCGCGGCCGAGATAGCGGTGGCTCTGGCCAATGGCACAGCTCCGTCCGACATTGAGGGCGCGGAGGCATGGACATCGCCAGCGGGCACCGAGATGACCGCCATCTTCCTTGCCCCCGTGCCGGTCACCAAGGACAACCTGTCCGTGGTGACGGACGCCGGCTGGATCGAGGTCGATGCGCTGTGCCAGGGTGTCACAGGCGGTTCGGCCCCTTGCAACTGATCCGGGTCGACTGATCCGACAGACGGCTCGTCCCTCCGGGGGCGGGCCCACCAGACAGAAGCGTTTCCCGAGACCCCCGCGCCATTCCCGCGCGGACGCGGATCGGACCCACGCCGACGGGAGGCCCCATGACTGATGTAACCACCCCAGCCGCAAGACCCCTTAGGGGCTGGAAGGCGCTGGACCTCGATACCCGTCTGCTGGGCATGATCGGGGCCTTCATCGTGATCGCCATCGCCTTCGACATCGCGTCGGGTGGCCGGTTCATCACTCCGCGCAACCTGTTCAACCTGACGATCCAGACCGCCAGTGTCGCCATCATGGCCACCGGCATGGTGTTCATCATCGTCACCCGCCACATCGACCTGTCGGTCGGATCGATCCTCGCCACGACTTCCGCCGTAATGGCGATGACGCAGACGTCGCTGATGCCAGACGTGCTCGGTCTCGGCCTCGGCCATCCGCTGACGGCCTGGGTCGCGATCCTGTTCGGAATCATAACCGGCGCGGCGATCGGCGCGTTCCACGGCTATCTGGTCGGCTATCTGGCCATCCCGGCATTCATCGTGACGCTGGGTGGCCTTCTGGTCTGGCGCAACGTGGCCTGGTACCTGACCAGCGGTCAGACCATCGGCCCGCTGGACGAGACATTCCAGCTTTTTGGCGGGATCAACGGAACACTGGGCGTCACCGGAAGCTGGATCCTTGGATTGGCGGCATCTGCGGCAACGCTCTGGGCATTGCTTGCGGCGCGGCGCAACAAGATCAGCCATGAATTTCCGGTCAAGCCGATGTGGGCCGAAATCACCGTCGCTGCCATCGCCATCGGCGCGATCCTAGGCTTCGTCGCCCTGCTGAATGCCTATTCCGTCCCGTCCCGAGTGTTGCAGCGTGACTTTGCAGCGCGCGGCGAAGTGATGCCCGAGGGGTTCACCCAGGGTTACGGTGTGCCGATCTCCATCGTCCTGCTGATCACCGTCGCCATCGTGATGACGGTCATCGCCAGGCGAACGCGGTTCGGGCGATATATTTTCGCCACCGGGGGCAACCCGGATGCGGCGGAACTGTCGGGCATCAATACGCGGATGCTGACGGTCAAGATCTTCGCCCTGATGGGTGTGCTGTGCGCCATTTCGGCGGTCGTGGCATCGGCCCGTCTGGCCAACCATTCGAACGACATCGGTATCCTTGACGAACTTCGCGTCATCGCCGCCGCCGTCATCGGGGGCACCGCGCTCAAGGGCGGCATCGGCACGATCCATGGGGCCATCATCGGCGCGCTGATCATGCAGTCGCTGCAATCGGGCATGGCGATGGTCGGCGTCGATGCGCCGCTGCAGAACATCGTGGTGGGTGGCGTTCTTGTCCTCGCCGTCTGGATCGACATCGTTTACCGCAAGCGTACGGGGGCAAAAGACTGATGGACCGCACCGGAACCCCGCTTGTCGAACTCAAGAATATCTCGATCTCCTTCGGCGGCGTGCGTGCCGTCGACGATGTGTCGCTGGACCTGTATCCGGGCGAAGTCGTCGGCCTTCTGGGCCACAACGGCGCGGGCAAGTCGACGCTGATCAAGATCCTGTCCGGTGCCTATCAGCGCGACTCCGGCACGATCCGCATCGACGGGAAGGACGCCGATATTCGCAGCCCGGCCGATGCGCGGCGCTATAATATCGAGACGATTTACCAGACGCTTGCCCTTGCCGATAACCTCGACGCGCCCGCGAACCTGTTTCTGGGGCGTGAATTGACGACGCCGTTCGGTCTGGTGGACGATGCGAGGATGGAGGCCGAGACGCGCAAGATCATGGCGCGCCTCAACCCCAACTTTCGCAAGATAAACGACCCGGTGTCGGCCTTGTCAGGCGGTCAGCGCCAATCCGTCGCCATCGCGCGCGCGGTGTATTTCAACGCCAAGATCCTGATCATGGACGAACCGACCGCAGCGCTGGGCGTGCACGAGACCAAGATGGTCGCCGACCTGATCCAGGAGCTGAAGGCCCAGGGCCTCGGAATCTTCCTGATCAGCCACGACACCCGAGAGATGATGGATCTGTGTGATCGGGTGTCGGTCATGAAGAACGGTCAGCTGATCGGGACAGAGCGGGTCGAAGACGTGACCGAAGACGACATCCTGTCGATGATCATCATGGGCAAGAACCCCAAAGCAGCCGCCTGATGTTCATCGGACTGGATCTTGGCACCTCGTCGCTCAAGGCTATCCTGATCGACGAAAACGACCGGGTTCTGGCCGAACACTCCGTCCGCCTCTCGGTCCAGCGGCCCCACGACGGCTGGTCCGAACAACATCCCGATAGCTGGTGCGACGCCGCGCGCGATGCCCTGAGGGGACTGGCGGCGGCCCATGATTGCAGTGGTCTGCAGGGCATCGGCCTGGCCGGGCACATGCACGGCGCGACCTTCGTGGATGCCGATGGACATGCCTTGCGGCCCTGCATGCTGTGGAACGACACGCGCGCGCATACCGAGGCCGCCACGATGGACGCGGCCCCGCAATTCCGCGCCATCACCGGCAATATCGTCTTTCCCGGCTTCACGGCGCCCAAGGTCGAATGGGTTCGCAGGAACGAACCGCAGGTCTTCGCCAAGACCGCCAAAATCCTGCTGCCCAAGGATTTTCTGCGTCTTTACCTGACCGGCGGATATGCGTCCGACATGTCGGACGCCGCCGGGACCGCATGGCTCGATACCGGCGCGCGCGACTGGTCGGATGACCTGCTGTCCGCCTGTCACCTGACCCGCGATCACATGCCATCCCTCGTCGAAGGCTCTGACGTCAGCGGGTATCTGCGTCGCGACCTTGCCACCGACATTGGCCTGCCCGTTGTGCCTGTCGCGGGCGGCGCAAGCGACAATGCCGCCGCCGCCATTGGTGCGGGCGTCGTGCAGGACGGCAGTGCCTTCCTGTCGCTGGGCACATCGGGCGTGCTGTTCGCCGCGACCGATGGCTATCGCCCCGATCCGGCCACGGCCGTCCACAGTTTCTGTCATGCCGTTCCCGGCACCTGGCATCAGATGGGCGTCATTCTGGCCGCGACAGATGCGCTGGAATGGCTGGCGCGACTGACCGGGCAGTCCGCCGCCCATCTGACAACCGAGCCGGAGCCATTGCGCGCGCCCGGCAAACCGCTTTTCCTGCCCTATCTGGGGGGGGAGCGGACGCCCCACAACGACGCCGCGATGCGGGGGCAGTTCCTGCATCTGGATCACGCGACCGATGCCCGTGTTGCGGCCCGCGCGGTGATGGAGGGCGTCGCTTTTGCTTTCGCCGACAGCCGGGATGCGCTGGCCGCGACCGGCACGACCATCGAGCGCGCGCTGGCGATGGGCGGCGGGTCGCGGTCGGAGTACTGGCTGAAGGTGCTGGCCACGACGCTGGAGTTCCCGCTGGACGTCCCCCTTGCCGGAGAGTTCGGTGCCGCCCTGGGCGCCGCACGTCTGGGCCGGATGGCGGCCACGGGTGCGGGTGCTGAAATCGCAACCCCGCCTGCAATCGCACGCAGCGTCGATCCGGACCCGGCGTTGACCGAGGCCTATGCGGTAAAGCACCGCCAATACGTCAGAGCTTATGGTGTCCTAAAGGATCTCTGATGCCGCGAGGGTTCAGGCCGTGGCACGACCGCTTTTGAAGCGGCGCATCAGTCCAAGACCGCCCAACGCCCCCAGCAACAGGAAGCCCGGAGCCGGTAGAGGGACGACGGCAACGGCGGCGGTGCCATTGACCACCAGCTGCGCCGAATAAAGCCGGAAATTGTCAGTGCCCTGTGTACCGATCTCGTCGAAAGTGAAGCCCAGCGACAGGTTCGACAATGCGGCAGAGAACGCGTCGTTGGTCAGGCTGTCGGTCGCCGCGCTCAGCGTCCATGTCTGGGGTGAGGCGCTGTCGAAAAGGATTCCGTTATAGTCGCTGTTGATGTTGCCCGGTTGCGACCCGAGGATGTTCACCTGCCAGATCTCGGCCGAGTTTCTGGCCGGACCGGCGCTGTCATAGGTCAGGGTCAGGGCGATGCTGTCGATCACGGCACCGGCCAGATTCGAAAAGTTGAACGAAGCGTAGAACAGGTCCGCGACCGGGCGATTTTCCTGCACGCGCACGAATTGCCCGCCCAGCCGGTCGGCCCCCTGCGGATCGATCCGGCCTGGGCTGCGACCGTAATCCTGCAGATACGTTCCGATGACCGCCGCGGAAACAGGGGCGCTCATCATCAAAGCGAGCAGCGTCAGTACGATGCGGAAAAGCTGTTTCATTGTCCTGCTATCGTTGACAATCTGGACCAAAGAAAGGCGGGCGCACACCGGCTCCGGGTATTTTCGCCCGGATCACACCGAGGCGGGGGTTCGTGATTTGCGGCGCATCAGACCCAGGCCGCCCAGGGCGGCCAGCAACAGAAAGCCAGGCGCAGGCAGCGGCACGACGGCACTGGCCGCCGTCCCGTTTACCGTCAGCGAGACGCTGGCAAGGTCGAAGGCTGCTACGCCGTTGAAGATGCCGTTCTCTGCAAACGAAAAGCTCAGCCCTAGGTTGGCCAGCGCGGCGTTGAAAACATCGGCCTCGTCGCCGGTCGATCCACTGACGACGAACCCGGTTGCAGGCGAATTGTCGTCAACCAGAGTGCCCAGAAGGAAAGAACTCGTATCCAGAGGATTTGTCGTGCCGACCGAGGCGTTCCATTGCTCGATCGGGAACAATCCGAAAAAGCTCGTCGGCCCTGCTCCACTGAATGCGAAGGTCAACTCGAAGGAATCGATTGTCGCGCCTGAAAGCCCGCCGAACTCGAAACTGTCGGTGAAAATCGTACCGTTGTCGACGATCTGGACGCCCGCTGCACTTTGCGCGAAGCCCTGACCGTCCCGGTTGCCTGTCGAGGTATAATCGTAAGTGTACGACCCGATGACGGCCGCAATTGCGGGGCCAGAGAGAAAAACAGCCGAGAGCGCGGCCAGAACGGAGGACATATGTTTCATATGGCCGGTCTGCCGGGCGATCTGGACCAGAATAGGGCGATAGAGGATTAAAATTTCGTCAAATGACGGCGTCTTCGGGAAAGGGTATCCCGGCCGCAACACGATCCGGGCCGAATGGTGCAAGGTCCAGGCTGACATATCGGCCATGAACGATCCGCTCGGCCAACCCGCGTCCGAGAGCAGGGGATTGCTGCAGTCCGTGACCGGAAAATCCGTTCAGGACGAAAAATCCGGGTAAATCCGAATGATGCCCGACGATGGCATTCCGGTCGAAGATGTTCAGATCGTAGTGTCCGACCCAGCTTTGCTTGACGCGGATCTCCTCGAATGCAGGAATGCGGCTCGCCAGCGCGGGCCAGACCTTGTCTTCCCACATTGCCCAGTCGCCCGCGAAATCCTCCGGGTCGACCGCCGGGTCCACATCGGGCGTAGCCCCTGCCATATAGATCGCGCCGTCCGTGCGCACATGCACGCCCGACGGATCGATGGTCAGAGGCAGATCCTTTTCCAGCGGTCGCGCCGCCTCGAATACCCACGTGTAGCGCTTGCGGGCCTCGACCGGCAGGTCCAGCCCGGCCATGCGGGCGACCTGTGCGCCGCGTGTCCCGGCGACGTTCACGACGATATCCGCGCCCAGTGCCGCACCTGATGCCAGCGTCACGCCCCTGATGCGGCCACCGGTGGTGTCGATTTCCGTCACCTCATCCGCCAGATATGTAACGCCCCGGCCCTGTGCGATGCGCCGCCACCAGTCGAACATCGTGGTGCCGTCGAAATAGCCTTCGTCCTCGGTTCCGTGCGACCCCAGCACGATCCCGTCCAGATCGTAGAACGGCCATTTCGCTGCCATCTCCTCCGGTGTCATCAACCGCGTCGCAGACCCGGCGGCGATCTGCACGGCATGCGCACGGGTCAGGCGATCGGCCTCCGATGCATTACCTGCCAGATAAAGGTATCCGAAGGGATGGAAGTGGATCGGTGCCACGCGCGCATCGTCCATGCGCGACTGGAACGTCTTGATGAATTCCACACCAAACCGGCTGATGGCGACGTTCAGCGGATTACCGAACTGCTGCCGGATGCAGCTGTTGGTAAAGGCGGTGCCGCTGGCAGCGTAACTTGGATCACGTTCGACCACAGTGATCGCCGAGGCAGGGTGGCCTAGCTCGGTCAGCCACCACGCAAGCGAAGAGCCCATGATGGCCCCGCCCACGATTACAATTTTGTCGGCCATCGTGCATTCCCCGTTTGCACAAATGCTACAGCTTGCGCCCGCGTGCACAAGACGGCATCGCATCCGGTATGACCAGGAACATGGCAACATTGGCGGGCTTCGGTGCTGTCGTGCTGTGGGCAACGCTGGCGCTGTTCACCACGCTATCGGGTGCAGTGCCGCCGCTGCAACTGCTGGCAATGTCTTTCGCCATCGGTGGTACGCTGGGTCTGATCGCGGGCGCGCGCCGCCGGGGATGGCGCAGTTGGCGACAACCCTGGCCGGTCTGGGCGTTGGGGGTCGGCGGGTTGTTCGGCTATCACCTGCTCTATGTTCTGGCGCTGCGCTGGGCCCCTGCCGTTCAGGCCAGCCTGATTGCCTATCTGTGGCCGCTGATGATTGTTCTGCTAGCTTCGCTGGGGACCGGCCTGCGGGCGCATCATCTGATTGGTGCGTTGATAGGGCTGGCTGGGGCGGCTCTGATCGTGACGGGCGGACAGGGTATCGCGCTGTCGGGCGAATATGCGATCGGATATGCCACCGCGCTGGTCGCCGCGGTCTTCTGGGCCGGTTATTCCGTTCTGTCGCGCCGCTTCGCACAGGTCCCGACCGATGTGGTCACGGGGTTCTGTCTGGCGACGGCAGCCCTGGCGACCGTGGCGCATCTGGCGCTGGAACAGACCGTCTGGCCCAGCGGGACCGAGTGGATGGCCGTGGTCGGGCTGGGGACCGGACCCGTCGGCCTGGCGTTTTTCCTCTGGGACATCGGTGTGAAGCGCGGCGATCTGCCGGTGCTGGGTGCGGCCAGCTATGCCGCCCCTCTCTTGTCGACTATCGTCCTGATCGCGGCCGGACAGGCAGAGGCGACATGGCTGATCGGTCTGGCGAGCGTCCTGATCACAGGCGGCGCGATATTGGCGGCACGTGACATGTTATTTCGCCGAAGCTAGAGCCTGCGATCCCTCGGTGTGGGTCAGCGAAACGAAGACGTCTTCCAGATCGGCTTCCTCGGTGCGCACATCCCGGATCGAGATACCTGCTTCACGGATGAAGCTCAGCAACTGTTCGGCCGAGGTCTTGGCCCGGGCATAGCTGAAGGCCAGTGACCCGTCGGCACGCCGTTCCAGATCAACACCTGCGGGCAAGTCAAGGTCGCCGGGTGGCGTTTCGGGCGTGATGACCATGGTCTTGGCATCCAGCCGGCTCAAAAGGTTCACGGTCTTGTCGCGGATGACCAGTTCGCCATTCGCAACGATGGCGATTTCGCCGCACATTTCCTGCGCTTCTTCGAGATAATGCGTGGTCAGGATGATCGTTGTGCCGCGTTCCTGATTCAGGCGCCGGACATTGCGCCAAAGCATCTGTCGCAGCTCGATATCCACGCCCGCCGTCGGTTCGTCGAGCACAAGGACCTGCGGATGATGCACCAGCGCCTTGGCCAGCAGAAGCCGCCGCCGCATGCCGCCGGACAGGGTTCGCGCGTAGGCATTCGCCTGTTCAGAAAGCCCGACAAGTTCAAGAATTTCAGACGTCCTTCGCTGTGATTTGGGCACACCATACAGACCGGCCTGAACCTCCAGCGCATCGGCGGGAGAGAAGAAAGGATCAAGGTTCAACTCCTGCGGCATCACGCCGATGGCGGCGCGCGACTGGCGCGGGTTCACATCCTGATCGAAGCCCCAGATACGCACCTTGCCTGCCGTTTTTCGAACCAAGCCGGCCATGATGTTGATCGTCGTGGACTTGCCCGCGCCATTCGGTCCCAGAAGGCCGAAGATGCTACCGGTCGGGATGGTCAGGTCCAGACCTTTCAACGCCTCCTTCGGGGGGGATTTCCCGTCGCCCGCGTAAACCTTGCGCAATCCTTCGATCTCGATGGCGTTGGTCATGATGCCTCCGGCTGGGTATCTGTCGTTCGGGACGTAGAAGACGGATCCCCGCAAGGCAACTGCTGGCTCTGCCTCGAACCTGTGCGCGTTTGCCGATCTGTGCAGGTCGCTTGCAAGGTGCCCGACCGATACGCCATAACAACGCAACTGACTTTATGCTCCCAGCGACAGCCCCGAGGCCAAGATATGCCGACTGCCAATCCCAATCCGCACCACGCCGTCAAAGGCGATGCGCCCGAAACCGAGATCGTTCACACCGCCCGTGTCGCCTGCGATGGCGGGGCCGGGGGGCATCCGCTGGTGTGGCTGTCGATCGATCCGGTGCTGGGGTGGGTTGAATGTGGCTATTGCGACAAGCGGTTCGTGCTGGAGGGCGACGACGGCCACTGAAAGGCGCGCGCCGGGTGCCGATCGTGCCGGGATCGCCTGTCGTTGCCGTTTGGGGCGATGTCCTGAACCGTGACCGGGGTCAGGCAGTCGGATCGCGACGCGCTAACCCGTGACGTTCACGTGAAGTTACGGAACGGCATCCGTGTCGTTACCTGACTATAAACAATTGGGCGCTATACTCGGCGTATGACACGTTCCGACACCATCCCCACGATGTGCCGACCCTATGATCGGGCCGAGCGTCTCAGCGACGCCGTGGTCCATCTGGCCGGGCTGGCGCTTGCCGTCGTAGCAGTGCCCGTGCTGATCACGATGACCGCCATACTGCGGGGCGATGCCATGGGGATCGCTGCTGTCTCCGTCTATGGTGCCACGTTGATCGGGATGCTGTCGGCTTCGCTGGCCTACAATCATGTGCCGGTGCCGGAATGGAATGACCGTCTGCGACGGCTGGATCTGTCTGCGATCTATCTCAAGATCGCTGGGACAGTGACACCGTTCGCCCTGTTGTCGGGCACAGGATCGACGTTTCTGATCGCGATGTGGACGGCCGCCATCGTTGCCACTGCGACGGCCTTCCTGCGACGGCGGCGGTCGACCGTCCTGTCGGTGGGCATCGGCCTGGCGATGGGTTGGGCCGTACTGATCGGCGGCGGCGAGGTAATCGCCACGACATCCTGGCCTGTGTTCGGGCTGATGCTGGCGGGGGGCGTGCTGTATTCGCTGGGCACTCCGTTTCTGATGCTGGAAAAGATGCGCTTTCACAATGCGATCTGGCACGGATTTGTTGTAGCCGCGTCGGTTGTCTATTTCGTCGCAATCATGTGGCATATGGTCGGCACGCGGATCGCCTGATAAACCGCGGGCGTTTCCGGCGAACGTCCCCGAAGTCACCGTCTGTGCCAGTGGCACCTTGTCCCGGTTCATGGCATGAGACCCCGAAGATTTCCGGAGGGACAAGCGATGAGTTTCGGCAAGGGCTGCCACCTGCACCTGATCGACGGATCGGCCTATATCTTTCGGGCGTTCCATGCACTGCCGCCTTTGACCCGCAAGTCGGACGGGCTGCCCATCGGTGCCGTGTCTGGCTTTTGCAACATGCTGAATCGCTACGTCGAGAATAACGCCGGACCCGACGCCGCGACGCATGTGGCAGTGATCTTCGACAAGGGCAGCCATACGTTTCGCAACGATATGTACGATCAGTACAAGGCGAACCGATCCGAAATGCCCGAGGATTTACGCCCGCAAATCCCTTTGACGCGCGAAGCGACACTGGCCTTCAACATCGCCTGCGAAGAACTTGCCGGGTTCGAAGCGGACGACATCATCGCCACGCTTGCGCATCAGGCGCGGGACGCGGGCGGGCGCGTCACGATCCTGTCGTCGGACAAGGACCTGATGCAGCTGGTCGGCAGCGGCGTCGAAATGCTGGACCCGATGAAGAACAAGCGCATCGACGACGACGGCGTGTTTGAAAGGTTTGGTGTCGCGCCGAACCGGGTCGTGGATGTGCAGGCGCTGGCGGGGGATTCGGTGGATAACGTGCCGGGCGCGCCGGGCATCGGTATCAAGACCGCCGCGCAGTTGATCCAGGAATACGGATCGCTGGAGGAGCTTCTGGACCGCGCCGATGAGATCAAGCAGCCCAAGCGCCGCCAGACCCTGATCGACCACCGCGCGCAGATCGAATTGTCCAAACGTCTGGTGCAATTGGATTGCGAGATGGACCTGCCGTTCACGTTGGACGACCTGGAAATCCGGGATGCGGAGCCGGACAAGCTTCTCGATTTTCTGAACCGCATGGAGTTTCGCAGCCTGACCCGTCGCATCGCCGACCGCTTTGGCAAGGAACCGCCTGCCATGATCGAGACCGCATCCGTGGTCGACGCGCCCGAAGCAGTAGAAGATGCGCCCATCGACCATTCGACATATGAGGTCGTGCGCGACGAGGCTGCGTTGCAGGTCTGGCTGGACCGGATCGCCAGGGCGGGTACGGTCGCGGTCGATACGGAGACCACATCGCTTGACGAAATGCGCGCCGATCTGGTCGGCGTGTCGCTGGCTACCGAACCGGGCGTCGCCTGCTATGTGCCGCTGACGCATCGCACCGGCGGCGGCGATCTGTTCGACACCGACGCGCTGGCCGAAGGGCAAATACCGCTGAACCGCGCGCTGGAGATGCTCAAACCGATGCTGGAGGATGCGAGCATCCTGAAGGTCGGGCAGAACATGAAATACGACCTCAAGATTTTTGCCCGTCAGGGCATCGCTGTGTCGCCGATCGATGACACGATGTTGCTGTCCTATGCACAACATGCAGGTCTGCACGGGCACGGCATGGACACGCTGGCGGACCGTTATCTGAACCACCAATGCATCCCGATAAAAGATCTGATCGGCACCGGAAAATCGCAGGTTACCTTCGACCGCGTCGAGGTCGACCGCGCCGCGCCCTATGCGGCTGAAGATGCCGACGTGACTTTGCGCCTGCACCGTCTTTTGAAGCCGCGGCTGCATTCCGCCAAGGTCACCAAGGTTTATGAGACATTGGAGCGCCCCCTTGTGTCGGTTCTGGCGCGGATGGAAATGGCGGGCGTCAAGGTTGACCGGGACGTGCTGTCGCGCATGTCCGGCAAATTCGCGCAGAAAATGGCCGGGCTGGAGGAGGACATCCATGCCAGAGCAGGCCGGCCGTTCAACGTCGGATCGCCGAAGCAGATCGGCGAGATCCTGTTCGACGAACTGGGCCTGCCCGGCGGCAAGAAAGGCAAGACTGGGGCCTATTCGACAGGGGCTGACATTCTGGAAGACCTTGCGACCGAACACGAATTGCCGCGTCTTCTTCTGGACTGGCGGCAATTGTCCAAGTTGAAATCGACCTATACCGATGCCTTACAGGATCACATTCACCCCGAAACGGGTCGCGTTCACACGTCCTATTCCATCGCCGGGGCCAGCACCGGGCGTCTGGCCTCGACCGATCCGAACTTGCAGAACATCCCGATCCGCACCGAGGAGGGTCGCCGCATCCGCGAGGCTTTCGTCGCGCCCGAGGGGCGTGTTCTGGTGGCGCTGGACTACAGCCAGATCGAGCTGCGGATTCTGGCCCATATCGCCGGAATCAATGAACTGAAGCAGGCGTTCAGGGACGGTCAGGACATTCATGCGATCACCGCCAGCCAGATGTTCGGCGTACCGCTGGAAGACATGACGCCCGACGTTCGCCGTCAGGCCAAGGCAATCAACTTCGGGGTCATCTACGGCATCTCGGGCTTTGGGCTGGCCCGCAACCTGCGAATTCCACGGGCCGAAGCACAGGCCTTCATCGACACCTATTTCGAGCGCTTCCCCGGCATCCGCGACTACATGGACGACACGGTGAAATTCGCCAAGGAACATGGTCGTGTCGAGACGCTGTTCGGTCGTCGCATTCACACGCCCGAAATCAATGCAAAGGGTCCCGGCGCGGGCTTCGCCAAACGCGCCGCGATCAACGCCCCGATCCAGGGCACCGCCGCCGATGTGATCCGCCGCGCGATGGTGCGGATGGACGCGGCTATCACCGATCTGGACGCCAGGATGCTATTGCAGGTGCACGATGAATTGCTGTTCGAAGTTGCCGAAGCCGATGTCGACGCCCTGATAACCCGCGCTCGCGAGGTGATGGAGGGTGCGCATCTGCCGGTTGTCGACCTGTCGGTCGCGCTGACGGTCGATGCGGGGCAGGGTGTGAATTGGGCCGAGGCGCATTGATGGCACGCAGGGCGTCCGAAACATGCTGATCGCCTTCAATAAACCGATGAACGTCCTCAGCCAGTTCACCGACGAGGGTCAGTGGCCCGGCCTGAAGCATCATATCGACGTGCCGGACGTATATGCAGCCGGGCGGCTGGATCGGGACAGCGAGGGGCTGCTGATCCTGACTGATAACGGCAAGGCGCAGGCGCGTATCACCTCGCCGAAAAACGCGATGCCGAAGACCTATTTCGCCATGATCGAAGGGACACCGCAGGATGACGCGCTGGAGGCGCTGCGTCAGGGCGTTACGCTGAAAGACGGGCCGACGCGCCCGGCTATGGTGGACAAGGTGCCCGCTCCGGAGTGGCTCTGGCCCCGCGTTCCGCCGGTGCGGGTCCGCAAGACGGTGCCTGATGCGTGGCTGCGCCTGACGATTACCGAAGGGCGCAATCGTCAGGTGCGGCGGATGTGTGCCCATGTCGGGTTGCCGGTGTTGCGATTGATCCGCTGGCAGGTCGGGGACTGGACGCTGGAGGGGCTGGCACCGGGGGACTGGCGCGTCCTATGATGCAATGCGACTATCCGCGCAGGGCGGCGGCCTCGATCAGAGGAAAGAATATACCGTTCGACATCAGCCCGAACTGCCCATCCCGCTCCGTTCCGATTTCAACCAGCCGATAGAACGACTTGCGATCGATCAATGCCTCCAGCCCCCGGCGCACCTCGACATAGGGCGATGGCTCACCGTCCTCGGCAAACGTCACCCGGATCGGGTTGTCGGAACCAGCAGTGACCAGATCGCCGACATTCGTCTCGAAGGTAATCTTGCCATCCTCGGATTCGAAATCCACGGCGACGAAAGGCGCGTCCTCGACCACGATTCCGACCTTTTCGACCGGGGTGACGAGAAAATGCTGCCCACCCTCTTTCTTCAGGATCGACGCGAAAAGACGCACCAGTCCGGGTCGTCCGATTGGCGTGCCTTCGTGTATCCATGTGCCGTCACGCTTGATGGTGATGTCGATTTCGCCACAATAGGGTGGGTCCCACAGATGCACCGGCGGCATGCCGCGTTTGTCTTGCTTCGCGGCGACCTGGGCGGATTTCAGGAAAGACGTCGCCGACGGGGTAACGTGTTCTTGTCCGGCCATTGCCCTTTGCCCTCGCATCCGTCAGCCATACTTATGACATCAGATAAGCCGCGCGGGAGAAATGCAATGTCCGATGACCTTCTCGACGAGATCGAGGCGCTGGGCGCCCGGTTGACCGATGCACGTACCGCGATCGCCACCCGCATCATCGGGCAGGACCGTGTGGTGGAGCTTTCGCTGGCGGCGATGTTGTCGGGTGGACATGCGTTGTTGCTGGGTCTGCCCGGACTGGGCAAGACGCGGCTGGTTGAAACCCTGGCAACCGTCATGGGCCTGTCGGGCAACCGTATCCAGTTCACGCCAGACCTGATGCCGTCGGACATTCTGGGATCGGAAGTGCTGGAAACCGCGCCGGACGGAAGCCGGGCCTTCCGCTATGTCGAAGGGCCGATCTTCGCCCAGCTTCTGATGGCAGATGAGATCAACCGCGCCAGCCCACGCACCCAATCCGCCCTGTTGCAGGCCATGCAGGAGCGCGAGGTCACTGTCGCCGGCCAGACCCGCAAGCTGCCTGCGCCGTTCCATGTGTTGGCGACGCAGAACCCGATCGAGCAGGAAGGGACATATCCCCTGCCCGAGGCGCAGCTGGACCGCTTTCTTGTCAAGATCGACGTCGATTATCCCGACCGCGAGACCGAGCGCGCCATCGTACTGGCCACCACCGGCGGGGCCGAGGCCGAGGCGCGGGCCGTTTTCGACCCCGAAAGCATGATGGCGGCACAGGCTGTGGTGCGGCGGATGCCGGTTGGCAATGGAGTGGTGGACCTTATCCTCGATCTTGTCCGCGCCTGCCGCCCCGATAACCCCGATGCACCCGATTCCGTCCGCAAGCATGTTGCCTGGGGGCCGGGCCCACGCGCGGCGCAGGCCCTGATGCTTCTGGTTCGCGCGCAGGCATTGCTGGAAGGGCGTCTGGCCCCTGACCAAAGCGACGTCACCCGGCTGGCGCGACCCGTTCTGGGTCACCGCATGGCGCTGTCGTTCGCAGCGCGGGCCGAAGGTGTGATGCTGGAAAATGTTATCGACGAAGTCGCTGCCCGTGTCGGGCGGGTCGAGCAGGCGGCTTGAAAGAAGCCCTTCATACGGCCGCGTCGCTTCGTGCCAGGTCTGAGAGCGCGGCGGCTGGGCTTCCCGGACTTCTGATGTCCGCCGAACGCCTGGCTGCGACGATCCTTCTGGGCGATCACGGACGCAAGCGGGCCGGATCCGGCGATGCCTTCTGGCAGTTCCGAGCGGCCCAGCCGGGCGATCCGCGCAAGTCCATTGACTGGCGGCAGTCGGCACGCGGGGATGGCCATTTTCTACGTGAAACCGAATGGCAGGCGGCCCAGTCGCTGATGCTTTGGGTCGATGATGCGGCATCGATGCGGTTTGCCGGTTCGGGGGTGGATCGTCCGTCCAAGCTGCGCCGGGCTCAGACGCTGGGACTGGCGCTGGCGGTTCTTGCGGTGCGCGCGGGCGAACGCACGGGACTGGCCAGTATGGCCGAACCGCCGCGCGCTGGCTCGGCGCAACTGATCCGAATGGCCAGTGCCTTGATGGAGGGCGGTGAGGTTCCCGACTATGGCGCGCCCCGGCCTCGCGTCATGCCATTTGGGTCGCGCGCAGTGTTTCTGTCGGACTTCCTCGGGCCGGTCGAAGCGGTGACGGACGCCCTGACTGCCGCTGCCGACCGGGGCGTCCAGGGGGTCTTGCTGCAAATTCTCGACCCGGAAGAGGAAGCCTTTCCCTATGACGGGCGCACCCTGTTCGAAAGCATGTCGGGGGCCGTCCGGTTCGAGACATTGAAGGCCGGACAATTGCGGGACGATTATCTGGCGCGACTGACGGCACGCCGCGCCGCGTTGCGCGATCTGTGCGCGCGAACCGGCTGGCGGTATCAATTGCACCACACTGACGGATCGGCGGAGGCTGCGTTGCTGCCGCTTTATACCGCGCTGGAGCGTCGCAAATGAGCGCGATCGCCTTTACTGCGCCGCTGCTTCTGGTGGCCCTGATCGTGCTGCCGATCCTGTGGTGGCTACTGCGTGCCGTGCCGCCCGCGCCGATCCGACGGCGGTTCCCCGGCATCGTTCTGCTGCTGGGTCTGAAAGACGACGAGAGCCAGACGGCCACGACACCGTGGTGGTTGCTGCTGCTGCGGATGCTGGCGCTGGCTGCTGTAATCGTGGGCTTTGCCGGTCCGATCCTGAACCCGCGGACGGTCGGCACAGCCACCGGACCGCTGCTGGTGCTGATGGATGCAAGCTGGGCGTCGGCGCGCGATTGGCCCGCTCGCGTGGCCAAGGTCGACGAGATGTTGCGGGACGCGGCCCGCGCCGGTCGCCTTGCCGCGGTTTTACCCCTTACCGACCCATTGCCCGAAGAGATCCCGTGGCAATCCGCTGCTGCCTGGGTCGAACGTCTGCCCTCGGTTCAGCCGCGTGCATGGGAGCCTGAATATCAGGGCCTGACCGATTTGCCGCTGGAGGGCGCCGAGATCGTCTGGATGTCCGACGGGTTGGCGCGTGAAGGACGTGACGTCCTGTCTGCCCGCGTGATCGAAAGCGACCGTCCGATTCTGGGCCTTACGCCCGCCCGCTATGAGGACGGCGTGATCAACCTGCGCGCCCTGCGTCTGGGCGACGGGACCGAACGGTCTGTCGAATTGCGCGCAGTTGGCCCCGGCCCGAACGGCGCCTTGACGCAGCTGGGCGTGGCCCCCGCCAATTTCGCTGCCGGCGCATCCGAGGCCGAGGTGTCCCTGACCCTGCCGCCCGAATTGCGCAATCGCGTGCAGCGGTTCGAGATCACCGGTGAGCGCAGCGCCGGGGCGGTGTCCCTGACCGATGACAGCCTGTCGCGGCGCGAAGTCGCACTTTTGACGCAGGCCGGGGACGAGTCGCAGGATCTGTTGTCGCCGCTCTACTATCTGCGCAACGCGCTGGCCCCGACCGCCGACCTGATCGAAGGTGATCTGGAAACCCTTCTGCCCGCCACTCCGGACGTTCTGGTGATGGCGGATGTCGCGCGCCTGTCGCCTAGTGAGACCGATCAGGTGACGGAATGGGTCGAGAACGGCGGGCTGCTTTTGCGCTTTGCCGGCCCGACCCTCGCCGCATCCGATATCAGCCGCGAGGACGAAGACCCGCTTCTGCCGGTTCGTCTGCGATCCGGCGGGCGCACGGTCGGAGGCGCGCTGTCGTGGGGGGAGCCGAAAACGCTGCGACCTTTCGACGAAACCTCGCCCTTTTTTGGCTTTACCCTGACCGATGAGGTATCGGTGACCAGTCAGATCGTCGCGCAACCCGATCCGACACTGGCAGACCGCACCATCGCCGCCTTGGCCGATGGCACGCCGCTGGTGACGCGCAAGCCAGTGGGACAGGGTCAGATCGTGCTGTTTCATGTCACCGCCAATGCCGAATGGTCGACGCTGCCGCTGTCGGGTCTGTTTGTTCAGATGTTGGAACGCCTTGCCGTGTCGACCCGTCCCGCCGCTCTGGAACCCGAGGCGCTGGAAGGCACGACGTGGGTGCCGCGCATCGTCCTTGATGGATTCGGTGTGCCGCGCGATGCAGGTGCGATGGCCGGTGTGCCGGGCGAAGACCTGATCGACCCGAAGTCTTCCGCCGATTTGCCTGCCGGGCTTTACGAAGGGCCTGGGCAGAGCCTTGCGCTCAACGTCCTCACTGCGGATGCCGAGCTTGTGGCGGCGCGTTGGCCAGCGGGCACTGTTATCGACGGACTGACCCGGGCGACACAGACCAACCTCATGCCGTGGCTTCTGGCGGCGGCGCTGATATTTCTGACAATAGATGCGATCGCTTCGCTCTGGCTTGGCGGGCGGCTGCGGCGTGGGCTGGCGACCGCCGTGATGGCAGCACTGATAATGGTAGCACCGGACGCGCAGGCGCAGGAGATTGATGTTCCGGGCGAAGTGGCGCTGGCCTATGTCCGCACCGGCAATGCGCGGATTGACGAAATATCCGAAGCGGGCCTCAGGGGCCTGTCCGCTGTGCTGGCGCAACGCACCTCGGTCGAGCCGGAAGCCCCGCGCGGCGTCGATCTGGAGACGGACGAACTGGCTTTTTTCCCACTGCTCTACTGGCCGGTCGATCCGGCGCAGCCGATTCCGTCCTCCGACGCCTACGCGCGGTTGAACCGATATCTGCGCGGCGGCGGCATGATCGTTTTCGATACCCGCGATGCCGATATCGGCGGCTTCGGGTCGTCGTCGCCTGCCTCGGTCCGCCTGCGCGATCTGGCCGCGCCGCTGGATATTCCTCCGCTGGAGCCTTTGCCCGACGACCACGTCATGACACGCAGCTTCTATCTGCTGCAGGACTATCCGGGCCGCTATAATTCGCGCGACGTCTGGGTCGAAGCCAGTCCGAATGTCGAACAGGTTGAAGGCATGCCGTTCCGCAACCTGAATGACGGGGTAACCCCCGTTGTGATTGGCGCGAACGACTGGGCCGCCGCCTGGGCTGTGGATGAACAGGGGCGTGCGCTGTTGCCGATCGGGTCTGGTTTCGCGGGCGAACGACAGCGCGAGATTGCGCTGCGGTTCGGCGTAAATCTCGTGATGCATGTGCTGTCGGGCAACTACAAATCCGATCAGGTACATGTGCCCGCGCTGCTCGACCGGCTGGGAAACTGACATGACGCGCCAGATCATCTTCGATCCGATGTTGCCACTCTGGCTGATCGCCGCGCTTGCCGGGGTGGCTCTGGCCGTCTGCGTGCTGGCGGCGGTTCGTGGCCTGCCCGGCTGGTGGCTGCGCGCATTGGCCGTCGGGACGGTGGCATTGGCCCTGCTCGACCCCAGCCTGCAGACCGAAGACCGGGAGCCGCTGTCGGACATCCTGCTGATCGCCGTCGACGAAAGTGCCAGCCAGGGCCTGTCGGATCGCCGCGACCAGACCGAAGCGGCCTTGGCCGACTTGCTTGAGGAGGCAGCGGGCGATGGCCTCGATACCCGTGTCACCCGGGTTGCCGACGGCGATGGCGACGAGGGTACGCTGATGATGGGCGCGCTTGGTGAATTGCTGGCCGAGGTGCCACGCGACCGGGTGGCCGGGGCAGTCATCATTTCGGATGGACAGGTGCATGATGCGGCGCAACTGCCGGAATTGCCCGCGCCGCTGCATTTGTTGCGGACCGGGCGGGACGGTGACTGGGATCGGCGACTGATCGTGTCGAACGCGCCCAGCTTCGCGATTCTGGACGAGGAATTCACCATCACCCTGCGGATCGAGGATCAGGGTGATGTGCCCGCCGATGCCGGGACCGAAGCCGATATCGTGTTGGCCATCGATGGCGGTCAGCCCCGCGCCTACCGGATGCCGGTCGGCGAGGATATCCAGCTTCCGGTCATCCTGCCACACGGCGGACTGAACGTGATCGAGTTTTCCGTGCCCGAAGCCGAGGGCGAGTTGACAGACCGCAACAATGCAGCCGTCATCCAGATCAACGGCGTCCGCGACAGGTTGCGGGTGCTGCTTGTCTCGGGCGAGCCGCATCCCGGTCAGCGGACGTGGCGCAACCTGCTGAAGGCGGATTCGGCCGTCGATCTGGTGCATTTCACCATCCTGCGGCCACCCGGCAAGCAGGACGGGGTGCCGGTCACCGAACTTTCGCTGATCGCCTTTCCGACACGGGAGCTGTTCAGCGAGAAGATCGACGAATTCGATCTGATCATCTTCGACCGTTATCAGCGGCGCGGCATCCTGCCGTCAGTCTATCTGGATAATGTGCGCAGTTACGTCGAACAGGGTGGTGCCCTTCTGGTTGCCGCCGGGCCTGATTTTGCCAGCGCGGACAGCATCTTTCGCTCGCCGCTTGCGCCGATCCTGCCAGCCGCGCCGACGGCTATCGTGTTGAACGAAGGCTTCCTGCCAACGGTCTCTGAAACCGGACAGAAACACCCCGTGACCGAAGGGTTGCCCACGGGGTTCGGGCTGGATGGTGCGCCCTGGGGGCGCTGGTTCCGGCAGGTTCAGGTCGAGGCGCTGCCGGATGCGGAAACGGTAATGACTGGTGTAGATGACGAGCCGCTTCTGATCCTTGACCGCGTCAAGGCGGGGCGGGTGGCGCTGTTGGGGTCGGATCACGTGTGGCTTTGGGACCGGGGCTTCGAAGGTGGCGGCCCACAGGCCGAATTGCTGCGCCGTCTGGCCCACTGGCTGATGCAGGAACCGGAACTGGAGGAGGAGGCGCTGACCGCCGCCGCACTGGGGCAGGAAATCACTGTGACACGTCGGACGCTGGGCGATGCGCCCGGTGCCGTCACCGTTACCGCGCCCGATGGCACCGAGTCGCAGCTTGAATTGACCATGCAAGCGCCGGGGCGCTTCGTCGGACGCATCGTCGGGGCCGAACAGGGCCTGTATCGCATGACCGAAGGCGAGCGGACGGCCGTTATCGGGCTTGGCCCCGCAGCACCGCGTGAATTCGTCGAAACGATTGCGACGGACACGATTCTGGCCCCTGCGATTGATGCACGACAAGGCGGCGCGATTGCCTTGCAGGACGGATCGCCGAACCTTCGGTCCGTGCGTGAAGGTCGCCGGGCAGCCGGTCGCGGCTGGATCGGCTGGACCCCGCGCAATGCTTATCTGACGGCGGATGTACGCATCCTGTCCCTTGTTCCCGCGTGGCTTTTCCTTCTGCTTGCCGCGGGTCTGGCGACATGGGCCTGGCTGCGCGAAGGCCGTAGCTGAGAAGATTGGACGGGGAACCGTGGGTAGCTGCTCGGGTCTGCAAGACCGGCCGTTTGTACGAATTTGGTTTTTTACATTTCAATTCGTTTGATGTTGATGTTCGCGGCATACGCATGGCCAAGAGCCATTCAGGCCGAATTCATTCCAGGAAGGATGAACGACATGATCAATCGCAGATGGCTGGCCGGTCTTCTGAGCGGTGCTGCAATGGCGCTGACTGCCTTGCCCGCCTTGGCGCAGGAGGTAACGCTGAAGCTGCATCAGTTTCTGCCCGCGCAGGCGAACGTTCCGAAACTGATCCTCGATGTCTGGGCCGACAAGGTCGAGGCCGACTCGGACGGTCGCATCAGGATCGACCGTTATCCGTCCATGCAGCTTGGCGGGACACCGCCGCAGTTGATGGATCAGGTCGCCGATGGAGTCGCCGACATCGTCTGGACGGTTGCCGGATATACACCGGGCCGCTTTCCATCGACAGAAGTGTTCGAACTTCCGTTCATGATCAGCGATGCACGCGCCGCGTCATCGGCCTATTGGCAGATGTATGAAAGCCGCATGCAGGACGAATTTGCGGACGTTAAGGTACTGGGCACTTGGGTCCATGGACCGGGCGTAATCCATGCCAATAAACAGATCCGCACACCTGCCGATATGCAGGGTCTCAAGATCCGCGGTGCGACCCGTCAGGTGAATACCCTGCTGGAAACGCTGGGGGCCACGCCGGTCGGCATGCCCGTGCCTTCCATCCCCGAGGCGCTGTCCAAGGGCGTTATCGACGGCACGACCATCCCGTGGGAGGTGACGGGCGCGCTGAAGGTGCCGGAGTTGGTGAATTACCATACCGAATTCGAAGGCCGGATGCTTTATGACGTGACTTTCGTTCTGGCGATGAACAAGGCCAGGTATCAGAGCCTGCCTGACGACCTGAAAAAAGTGATCGACGATAATTCCGGGCTGGAATTCTCGATTTTCGCTGGGGGCACGCAGGCCGACAGCGACGGCCCTGCCCGTCAGGCTGCTGTCGACAACGGCAACCAGATTGTCACTCTTTCCGAAGCGGAAGCACAGGCCTGGGTCCTGGCGTCGCAGCCGGTTTATGACGCATGGATCGCTGAGATGGAGGCGAAGGGCATTGACGGTCAGGCATTGATCGACGAAGCCCGTAGGCTGATGGACGAATACGAGGGCTGATACTGGCCAGATATTCATGGGGCTGCGTCCGACCGGATGCCGCCCCGTTACTTTTTCAAAGGGGCGGGAATGCTGCGACGGATCATGGAGGCGCTTGCCCGCGTCATGGCCACCCTGGGTGGTCTGGTGCTGACGGCGTTGATCGTGATGACGTGCCTGTCGATCTTCGGGCGTTTCCTGAACGGGGTCCTGCATTCGGACCTGCTGGACGGGACCGGTCTGGCGATATGGCTTCTGTCGCTGGGGATCGGGCCGATCAACGGCGACTTCGAACTGATCGAGGCAGGGATGGCCTTTACGATTTTTGCGTTCCTGCCGATCACGCAGTTGCGCGACGGCCATGCCGCGGTCGATATCTTCACCAACATGCTGGGCGAGGGGGTGAACCGGGTTCTGTCGGTTCTGTGGGCAACGTTGTTTGCCGCCGTTCTGATCCTGATTGCCTGGCAGTTGTGGCAGGGGACACAGGCCAAAATGCGCTATGGCGAAACGACCTACCTGATCCAGTTTCCGATCTGGTGGGCCTATGCAGCGGCATTGGTCGGGGCGGTCTTGTCCGCCCTGGTGGGGACCTATGTCGCGCTGGTCCGACTGACAGAACTGGCGACCGGCACGCCGATTATCGCGTCCGACGGTGCGGAGCAGTGAGTAACCTCGAAATAGGCCTGTGGTCCTTTCCAGGTCTGCTGGCGCTGATTTTCCTGCGCGTGCCGATTGGATTGGCGATGTTCGTGACGGGGCTGGTTGGCCTGTATTACGTGACCGATGGCAATACCGTCGCACTCAGCCGATTGAAAAACGAAACCTATTCGACCTTCTCTTCCTACTCGCTCTCGATTGTGCCGATGTTCCTGCTGATGGGGCATTTCGCTACCTTGGGTGGCATGAGTCAGGCCCTGTTCCGAGCCGCCGAGGGATTTCTGGGCCATCGAAAGGGGGGCGTGGCAATGGCCGCGATCGGGGCCTGTGCAGGCTTTGGCGCGATCTGTGGATCGTCGCTGGCGACGGCCGCCACAATGGGCCGGGTCGCCCTGCCGGAATTGCGGCGCTATGGTTATGACGGAGGCTTCTCGACCGCCACCTTGGCGGCGGGGGGCACATTGGGCATCCTGATCCCGCCGTCGGTCGTGCTGGTGATCTATGCCATCCTGACCGAGCAGAATATAGCCAAGCTGTTTCTTGCGGCCGTCCTGCCCGGTGTGATTGCGGCGGTGGGCTACGTCATCGCCATCTCGATCTATGTGCGGCTCAACCCGACATCCGCAGGCGTCCGCGAGGCCATTCCGATGGCGCAGCGCTTCCGGCAACTTGGCGCGGTCTGGCCAGTGCTTCTGGTCTTCGTCGCCGTTGTGGGTGGCATCTACGGCGGTATCTTCACGCCGACAGAAGGGGCGGCGGTCGGCGCGCTCGGCACAGGACTGATCGCGTTGGTCAACGGTGGGCTGACCGGTCGGACCCTGATCGAGAGCTTTATGGTGACCGCAAAATCCAGCGCGATGATCTTCTTCATCGTTCTGGGCGCCGCGATCTACAACGGCTTCCTGGCGCTGACGCAGGTGCCGCAGGAAATGTCGGCCTGGGTCGTGGATCAGGGGTTCGCACCGGTGACGGTGCTGATCGTGATCCTGATTTTCTATCTGCTTCTGGGTTGCGTGATGGACAGCCTGTCGATGATCCTGCTGACGATCCCGATCTTCTTTCCTGTCATCATGGTTCTGGACTTCGGCATGACCCCCGAACAGGTGGCGATCTGGTTTGGCATCTTGACCCTGATCGTGGTGGAGGTCGGGTTGATTACCCCGCCCGTAGGTATGAACCTGTTCGTTATCAATGCGATGGATAAGGCGACGCCGATGTTGCAGACCTATCGTGCGGTACTGTATTTTGTCGGGTCAGACATCCTGCGCGTAGCGATCCTCGTGGCATTTCCGGCGATCACGCTGTTCCTGATCTGAGTTAACTGCACGCACTCCCAATCAGTTTACCAGCAGGCGCAGCCCCTTGGTGACATCGGCGCGCACCGCCAGCCGCAATCCCGGTTCGTCCCCCGCGCGCAGGGCGGCGACAATCAGGCGATGGTTCATCGGCAGTTCGGTGCGGTTCAGCCGACCATAGAGTGCGCGCATCGTCGGCCCCAGTTGCAGCCAGACCGTCTCTACCATGGCCAGCATCGCCGGGGCCTGCGCCCGCAGATACAGCGTGCGATGGAATTCAAGATTTGTGCGGATGTAGCCTGAAGCATCGTGTTTGGCGATCTGTTCGGCAATGGTGGTATTGATCGCCTCCATCCGGTCGATCAGGGCAAGATGGGCACGAGGCAGGGCGCGCAGGGCGAGCTCCGGCTCCAGCAGTGACCGCAGGGCGGCAAGTTCCTCGATCCGCTCGTTCGAAAGGGCGGGCGTGGTGATGCGGCCCGAAGCCGACAGCGACAGCGCGCCTTCGGCGACCAGACGGCGCAACGCCTCGCGCACGGGGGTCATTGACACGCCGTAGTCGCGGCCAACGCCGCGCAGGGTCAGCGATACGCCGGGGTCCAGCTCGCCATGCATGATCCGACTGCGAAGCGACCGATAAAGACGATCGTGCGCGGCGCCGGTGCCGTCGGAAAGCGGATTGAGCAACATGCGCCGACCTTGCCCCTAAGTCCCGCCGAAATCCACAGCGTGCAGCGCCGCGCCTTCACGTTTCAACCATGCGCGGCGCGGGCCGTAATCGGGCATCAGTTCTTCGACCTGTCGCCAGAATCGCGCGGAATGGTCCATATGGGCCAGGTGGGCGACTTCGTGGGCGACGACATAATCCTGCACGTCGGTCGGTGCCATGATCAGACGCCAACTGAACATCAGCTCTCCGCGCGACGAACAGGAACCCCAGCGGGACCGGGTATCCCGGAACGTCAGTTTCGTCGGCGCCCGTCCCAGAGCGTCGGCATACCGATCGACGGATGACGCAAGATGCGTACGCGCAAGGGTCTGCATCAATGCCTTTACGCGCGGCCCTGCGCGGTCATCCTCGGGCACCGCGATGACATCGCCGGTAAACCGGGCCGATCGGCCTGGTCCCTTCACGACCGGCACTTCACGCCCGAACAGCGGCAGCGCACTGCCGACGATGACATGCCTGGGAGGCGGGGCGGCGGCGACGTTGCGCGCGATCCAGTCGGCCTGGGCATCTATGAAGGCGCGGGCTTCGGCCAACGGCATGGTCTTGGGCATCGACAGCGTCACACGCCCGTCGGACCGACCCACCCGCAGCGACATGCGGCGGGATCGGCCAGAACGGCGAAGATGCACCAGAAGTTCTGGCATTCCCGGTACACAAAGCGTGTCGCTCAAAGCAAATCCCCCATCTGTAATCAGGCCCCGATCAGGGGGCTTGCCAGCCCTTGCCCCCTGTGGCATCCGACCCCAATTCGCTGCACCCGGGCCGCTTTTGGCCGGACGAGATGAAGGAACCGACATGCCCAAGGAAGAATGGGGCGTCAAGCGAGTCTGCCCGACGACCGGCAAGCGCTTCTACGACATGAACCGCTCGCCCGTCGTCAGCCCCTACACGGGTGAAGCCGTGAATGTGGACACTGGGACCAAGACCCGAATCCTTGCCGCCGACAAGGACGATGTGGACGCCAAGAAGAAAGCCACCGAAGACGATCTGCTGCTGGACGACGACGATGTCGATCTGGACGATGATGATTCGGAAGATGACGCAGAAGATGTTCTGGCAGACGACGATGATGACGACACTGTCTCGCTGGACGAAATCGCTGATGTCAGTTCGGACGACGACGACTGATCGGGTCGTTTAAAACCGGGGCGATGCATGCGACATTTCTGCTTGCGCCGCCCATGGGCCTGCCGTAGATCGCAGACCGGTCAGGGGCCTTAGCTCAGTTGGTAGAGCGCTTGCATGGCATGCAAGAGGTCAGGGGTTCGACTCCCCTAGGCTCCACCACGATCATCATTATCTTTGCCATACGTGCCTCAGTCGACGAGTGTCGCCGCCAAGTTCATGCAGTTGTCTGTCCCGTCGTGCGATCAGTTCCGAATGTTCACGGGCGAGGTCGGACTGTTCGGTGTCCGCCAGCAAACTGACCGAGGCGTAGTCATACGCAACTGTCGACATCGCCTTTGCCACCTGACCGATCGTACCGGACAGCAGGATTTCGGGCGCTGCCTGCGGCGGCGGTGACGCCGACCAAAGGATCGACTCAAGCGTTTTTCGACGTTCCGCTTCGTCCGGCCAACTGGTTGTGCACAGTGGTCGCAGCAACCGCAGCCTGGCCCATCGCGAATGCAATCTGATCGAGCCCAGCGATCACGTCGCCGATGGCGAAGATTCCGGGATGCGAGCTTCGCTGATGCGCATCTACCTCGATGCAGCCTGCCTTGCTCAGTCGCAGCCCGAGCGCCTTGGCGATGTCGTTGCGGGGCGCGGTTCCCAAGGCGGCGTAGAGAGTGTCGAAACGGTGAACGCTTCCATCTTCCAGCGTTGTGACGATACGGTCGTCGTCGGTTGTCAGTGTGGCCAGCGGCGACGTCGGCGAACTCGGCAATTTGTGGACCGCCGCGCTGGTTCCTGAGGGCTGGATCAGGGTGACATTTTCGGAATAGGTGCGCAGAAAATCGGCCTCGGCGGCCCCGTGATCCCTGTCGCCCAGAACGCCTATGGCCTTGCCGCGCACCTCGTAGGCATCGCAGATCGGACAATAACGGATCAGACCGCGCGCTACCGCATCGTCGTGCTCTTCCTCTGCGATTGGCGGTCGATGGTTGACCACGCCGCAGGCCAGAATCACGGTGCGGGCTGCTATATCGCCCTGATCGGTTCCAACCCGAAATCCATCCGGCACGGCCGTCACGCTCCGAACGGTTCCTTGCGTGAGAGTAGCACCATAGGATTGGGCGCTACGCCGCATCCGCTCCAGAAGCTCCGTCCCCGATATGCCATCCGGAAAAGGCGAGACGTTGTGGGTTCTCGGAATCAGCGCCGCGCGACCGGCACCCGCATCTATCACCTCTGTGTCACGCAAAAACCGCGCCAGGTAGACTGCCGCCGTCAGACCGGCTGGCCCGCCGCCGACGATCACGCAGTCCTTACGCCGAGCATTCTTCATATCGCCCTCTCAATTTGTGCCTGACGAAACTCGTCAGCCGGGAAATTCTTCGACCATACGCTGAAAGACCGGACCGCTCATCATCGCCAATATTCAAATGGACGCGGATGGGTTCCATCAGAATTGTGCCGTTTGCGGTCCGCTGAACCCTGAAGTTGTCTCATCTCCGAAGCATTTCAAGGTCGCCATTTCCACGTCCTTGTCGATGGCGAAATCGACCATGATCGTCAAATGTCACCTTTAATGGATCAAGCGCTAAGAGGTTCATCGATTGGCGCTTGCTGGCCGTCGCAGGCGCCTTGGTGCGCGCGATCGCGATCCTGATTCAGCAGCAATGGAGTTATCCGATGACGATATCCTGTTGAGGCGTGTAGCAGGATCGACGACCACGTCACAGAGCTTGCTGTCATAGGACATGGCCTCGACCTCGCCGTTTCGTCGGCAGCTTCGGCGAGGACGGATAGTTTTCGATACGCAAGGCACCGTCAGTACCGGAGGGCTCCCGGATGCGGTACTGGCGGCGATGTCCGCCAATGTAGTCAAGACCGTCCCCCAATATCGAGAGACGGTCGAGACATCCTCAGCCGATCTGAGGGTCAGGACATCAAAAGCCCGCCGTTTATATCGATACTGGTGCCGGTCATGAAGCTGGACTTGTCCGACGCCAGAAATACCACCAGATCACCGATTTCCTGGGGCCGCCCCTCGCGCTTCAGCGGGGTGGCGTTGGCGACGTTGGCGCGCACCGCATCCTTGGTAAATATATTGTGGAAGTCGGTGTCGATCATGCCTGGATTGATCGCATTGACCCGAATATCTGGCCCCAGTTCCTTGGCCAGACCGCGTGTGAAGGTCATCATCGCGCCCTTCGACGTGGCATAGGCCACCGCACCCGGTCCGCCTCCATCGCGTCCTGCCTGACTTGCAAGGTTCACGATGGCGCTGCCCGCCGACATATGCGGCAGACAGGCTTTGATCATCAGAAAGGCCGACGTCAGGTTCAGGTCCATAACCGCATTCCAATGAGCCAGGTCCATTTCAGCGATGGTTTTGCGGGCTACCAGGCCGCCGGTGTTGTTGACCAGAACATCGACCGCACCAAAGGTCTAGACCGTTCTGGCAATCAGGGCGTCGACATCCTTTTGATCGGTCAGGTTGCCCTTGAGGGCCAACGCCTTGCCGCCCGCCGCTTGGATCTCCTTCACGGCGCTGTCGGCCCCGACGGAACTGGAGTGATAGTTGATCACCACATTCGCACCCTCGGCTGCCAGAGCCATCACGCAGGCCTTCCCGATGTCGCGTCCGCCGCCTGTTACGATTGCTGTCTTGCCGCTGAGTGTCATCTTTGGAATCCTTGTTGTTAGTAGTCACAGACGCGGATCTTAAGATCCGCCGTCGAATGTCATGGGGCGACGACGCGGCGGGCGCGTTCTTCGTTATCGGTGCAATACAGGTTGCAGGCGTGTCCCGGACCATCGATCGGGATGGCGCCTTTTGACCACGTCTGCTGCCAGCAGTTCTGGTGAATGGACCGCTCTACGGTGGATCGTCTTCGCCTCATAATGCATACTAGTATGCCAGTATTTTCGTTTGCACAACGGATACCTGATCCGCGCCAGATTATTTCACCTGCCTAAAGCATTTTGCTTTTAACCTGAGGCATATCCAGCAGCCTTGACGGAGTTCCAGCATTCCTGTGCATCGAAGAGGTCGCAGATGTCGCCAGGAGCTTCAAACAGAGCGTTGGAAGTTCTGTCCCCGATCCGCCGCTGTTTCCGTGCAGAATCCCCAAGAGAACTTCGGCTCGATGGAGTTGTGCTTCAGTCGCTCAAAGACCCATCTTCCGATTTTCCTTCTGAGCGAACCTGACGGCACCTTTTCCGGTCCGTACATCTCCTGGGAGAGGTCGCAACTGTGGATTATTCGGGATGGGACATCCCGTGGCAGGGATCTCCCCTGTCGCCCTGCGCCACGCTTTTGGTGTCTGGCTTTGTGTCCTGTTCCGCGGGGCCATCATGTTGGACTCGGAGCAGACAGAACAGACGTCACACATGGCACGCGGCGCTTCCTGCCGAAGCTGTCGCAGTATGGATCCGTCGCATTGGAAAGTCAGGATACATCCTCTAAAGGATTTCTGGCAGTGTTACGGTTTTGATGGTCTTCACCGGAATGATCGGACAGCTTTATCTATAACCTTTTTGGATTGCAGCAATATTTTCACTTTTGGAAAATTTGGATGATCATTGCTGGATCATGTGCCACCGGTCGGAACGTGGCGATAGATCAGGATGGTATGCAGAGGCCGAGTGCAGCGACCAAAATCAAAAAACTTGAAAACAATCGAAGGACACTGAAATGAACAAGTTCATACCTATTGCCGGTGCCGTGGGAATTGCGGCCGTTGCTGCGATCTATTGGATGGCCTTGCCGCCTGAGGACAACGATCCTGATATCATTTCCGAGAACGGGCTGCACTGGCACTCGACAGTCGAGCTGTATGTGAACGGCGTTCGCAGGGAAGTCTCGCCCAATATCGGGGTCGGCCCGGCCTTTGTCGGCGCCCCCAACTTTAACCGTCGCTCAGGGATGGCCGGGCTGCACACCCATGATCCGGACGGCACCGTTCACGTCGAAGCTTCGGGCACGGTCAGGCAAGAAGACATCAGTCTGGGAACGTTTTTCGCGACTTGGGGCAAGTCCTTCGACGACTATGGCAGCAAACTGAACATGAAGGTCAACGGTGTCGAAAACAACGAAGGTGTCGACTACGTTATGCAGGACGGTGACCGCATCATCCTTTCATTTTTTCCCTAGAGGTGTTCTGAAATATTCGTCTCCGTCATGCACACGCAGGAACTTTGCGGTCTTGGCGGTAAATCCTTTGCCAGTGGTCTAAGCCCGCTTGACGGCTGACGACACAATGAACGCGGCGGCGGCGACACAGACGATGGTCGGTCCCGTCGGCGTGTCGAAAATCCACGAGATCCAGACTCCTAGAGCCGCAGATCCGATACCGATTCCGGATGCGATGAGCGCCATCGCTTCGGGCGTTGCCGCAAAGCGTCGCGCGCTCGCAGCCGGTATCAGAAGAAGCGCTCCGATCAGCAATGCGCCGACAACCTTGATCGCCACCGCTACGACGATGGCGAGGGCAAGCGTCAGGATCAGCTGTTCCCGACGTGGATCTACGCCCGATGCATGGGCCAGATCAGATCCCAGCGTCGCGGTCAGCAACGCCGACCAGCGCCATGACAGCAATCCCAGCACTATTGTGGCTCCGCCCCAGATGATCGCGATATCGCCGTGTCCGACGGCCAGAATGTCACCGAACAGGTAAGCGACGATATCGATTCTCACGTCGGGAAGCAGCGAGACGGCGACCAGTCCGACGGCAAGCGCAGAATGGGCAGCGACACCAAGCGCGGTGTCCGATGCCATCCCCCGACCGCTCAACGTCGAGATCAGCAGTGCCATCAGCAAAGCGACGACCATGGCGCCTGCGAAGACAGGCGCATCGAAAGTCAGGGCCAGGGCCACCCCGAGGATGGACGCATGCGCTGTCGCGTCGGAGAAATACGCCATGCGTCGCCAGACGACGAAACATCCCAGCGGTGCAGCTGCGATGGCCACGCCCGCGCCTGCTATGGCTGCCCGCGCCAGGAAGCTGTCGAACAGGATCACTCCGCAACCTCGTCCGAATGATCGTGATGATGATGATGATGATCGTGGGTGTGTTCGTGTCGATACAGCGCCAGTGCGCCTTGGGTGCCGGTCCCGAACAGGGCGCGGTATTCGGGGGCGGATGCGACCTGTTCGGGGTGACCCTCGCAACAGATGTGACCGTTCAGGCAAATAACCCGGTCTGATGCGGCCATAACGACGTGCAGTTCGTGACTGACCATCAGGACGGCGCAGCCGGTTTCGCTGCGGATCGCTTCGATCTGGCGGTAGAAGGCCGCGGACCCCTGTTGATCCAGGCCCTGCGTCGGCTCGTCCAGAATCAGAACCTGTGGATCGTTCAACAGGGCGCGGGCCAGAAGAACCCGTTGCATCTGCCCCCCCGATAGCGCGCCAAGCTGTGCGCGTGCCACTTGCGGAAGACCGGCACGGTCCAGTGCAGATTTTGCCGCGCTGTCGCTTACAGGTTTGGGCAAGCTCAGAAACCGACGCACAGTCAGCGGCAGATTGCGATCCACCGGCAGGCTTTGCGGGACATAGCCGATCCGTAACCCTTCCTGCCGGACAACCCGACCTGCACTGGGCCTGATCGCCCCGATCATGGCACGCAGCAGAGTGGATTTGCCCGACCCGTTTGGCCCGACGATAGTCACGATTTCACCTTTGCGAACGGCCAGCGTGACATCATGCAGGATCTGGCGGCCTCCCTGACGTATCTCAAGACCTTCGACGGAGATCAGGCTCACGATGCGCTGCCCCGGCAAACGGGGCACAGGCCTTCCGCCTCCATCACGGCGCGTTCGACTGTGAAATCCGCACCCGTCGTGGCTTGGCCAAAGGCTGCGCCTGCGTCGGCATGGGCTTCTGCCACGGCGTTGCAGTTCCGGCAGATCAGAAGGACCGGAGCATGAGGCTGACCGGGCGCGGTACAGGCAACGAAGGCATTCAGACGCTCGACCCGATGTGCAAAACCATGCCCCACCAGAAAGTCGAGCGCACGATATGCCACGGGCGGTTGCGCCCTCATCCCGTCAGTCCGCAAAACATCGAGGATATCATAGGCCCCGACGGCCCGGTGCTCCTTGAGCAGTATTTCCATAACCCTCCGACGGACCGGAGTCAGATGCAGGTCGTTGATATTGCATTGCACATCGATTGCCGCGATTGCGGCATCAATACAGTCGGCATGGTCATGTTTTTCAAATCCGATGGGTGTCATGAAGACTTGATATGTTATAACATACAATCTAGCAATGCTGTATTCAGTCAGGAGACCATAATGACCGTCCGTCTTGCCGCCGTTCTGTCGTGCATCACTTTCCCCGCATTGGCGGCACCTCCTGCCGTTCTGGCCGATATCGGTCCTGTGCATTCGATGGTCGCCCGGGTAATGGATGGCGTCGGAACTCCGGGCCTTATGCTGCCGCCCGGTGTGACGCCGCATGGGTATTCCATGCGCCCGTCCGAAGCAGATGCGCTAGACAGGGCGGAGATTGTCTTTTGGGCTGGCGACGTGCTGACGCCTTGGCTGGGCGATGCAATCGAAACGCTGGCCGATGATGCCATCACGGTCGAACTTCTTGATATCCTGCCGAAGGCGGCAGATGCCTCCAAGGTCGGTCAGGGCGATGAAAACGGCGCCGCCGGCGACCCTGACCTGCGTGAAAGAGAAGCCCATGCATGGCTCGACCCTGCTAACGGCAAGATCTGGCTTGCTGCGATAGCCGATGTCCTGGCCAAGGCCGACCCAGAGAACGCCATCATATATGCTGCCAATGCAGAAGCCGGTCAGGCAGAGCTGGATGCTCTGGCAATGGAAATCCAGACCCGGTTGAATGGCGTTAAAGATCGCGGCTTCGTGGTCTTTCATGACGCTTACGGCCCGTTCGAAGATCGTTTCGGACTGAAGTCGGTCGGGGCGATTTCTGTCGGGGACGCAGCGCCCCCTTCTGCGGCGCAGGTAGCAGCACTCCGCAGCGCGATCGTCGCCCTTCGGGCTGTTTGCGTGTTTTCGGAACCTCAGTTCAATTCCGGCATCGTCAAGACCCTGATGGAAGGGACGTCAGTGCGCGCTGGTACCCTCGATCCGTTGGGCGCAATTATCAAACCCGGGAAAGAGCTTTATCCGACATTGCTTCGAAACATGTCCCTTTCTTTCGAGACTTGTCTGGCCGAATAAAACGTTTCGATGATTTCCCCGGGAGGGACATGAGACCCGCAGTTAAACCACTCAACCACTGTAAAGCTGAGTGTCTGCGATATGCAGGTCATGACAGCGATTGGCGTATCCAAAGGCCGCCCTCCGGCCTGCTGTCGCGTTCCGCATAAGCCTCACCAGATGGGTGCGGGTTTGAAGTTTCAACCTTGGCTCGGTGCCAGAAAATTCCGACAATTGAGCCGTACATCAGCATCCCAACCCATGCCGACGTAAGGTATTCGTTGGCCATGCATGCGGTAGCAGCTGCCGCGATCAGTATAATGGATGCAGTTCAGTGTGATGGGGTTTGATGCAATCGCCTCAGGAACCCACGACCGGTTTTCGAAGTTTACATCCCCTAAAGCCGGAGAAATATGATGACTTCCCAAAATCAAGCACCCGCCAACCTTATCCATAACGGAGAATACTCCGATTTTCGCTTTATCGACATGATGGCTGCGCACCATTCAATGGCCATTTCCATGGCAGAAGTCGCTGTAGACAAGGGCGAGCATCAGGAACTTGTAAAGTTCGCCAAGAGTATGATCGAAGATCAGAAAAAAGAGATCGAAAAGTTACAATCGATCCTCGATGATATCGACGGGTCGAAAAAGGTCGCTACTGAACCCCATCCTCATGAACGCAGTATGCATGGTATGGACAGCTCCAGCGAGCTTGCCCAGAAGACGCCATTCGACAGGGCATTCATCGATTCGCAATTGCCTCATCACGCCTCTGCTATCGAAATGGCGGCAGTGGCGCTTAAGCAAAGCACAAATGAAGATATCAAGACCATGGCGCGGCAGATCATTGACGCTCAGTGCCAAGAGGTCGGTAAGATGATCGACTGGCGGCATGACTGGTATGGAAAAAAGGGGTAAGTTGAAGCTTTTCGGCGAAACTCACGCCCATTAGACTTTCGGCAAGATATATCCGGCATGGAATGCCATGCCGGATATAAACGGCAGATGTTTAACCACTGCAATTGCGATTAAACTAATTCCGAATATCGCAAGAATGACTAATCAGGTTGGTGCGCAATTCTGTATTAAGAAATACAGGTTCGACGACATTATCAGAAATCGAGGTTTTCCACAGACAGGGCATTATCCTGAATGAACTCCCGCCGTGGTTCGACCACATCCCCCATCAGCTTGGTGAATACATCATTGGCTTCGGCAATATCCTCGATCTTGACCTGCAAAAGAGTTCGCGCATCAGGGTCCAGCGTCGTTTCCCACAATTGACCTGGGTTCATTTCACCCAATCCCTTGTACCGCTGCAGCGACAGGCCCTTTTCCCCTTCAGCTAGAATCGCGTTCAGCAGGTCGGTGGGACCATGCACGATGATTTCCCGGTCCTTGCGGATAAGACGAGCAGGGTTGCGATAGACATCCCGCGTCTCGCTCGACACCTGTGCCAGTTTACGCGCCTCGCCGGAGCGCAACACCGCGCCATCCAGTGTCCGGACTTCCTCGACGCCACGCAGAACACGGGCCAGCTTGATACCGTGATCCTGCGTGATGCGCCCCTGCCAGCCGCGTTCATATTCCTCGGCGACCTGATCAAGCCGCTGTGATACGGAATCCGCGACACCCTGAAGATCGGCATCCGCCTGACCGGCTTCGAACGCGCCAGCCAATGCGGCCTGCTCCAGAATATGGCGCGGATAATGCGTCGGGAAGGCATCGAGGATGCGCTTGAAATTCCGTGCGCCCTGAATGACGCGATCCAGATCGTTGCCTGCAATTTCCTCACCAGATGGAAGCCGCAGCGTCGCACCTTCGGTGCCTTGCTGAACAAGGTAATCTTCCAGTGCGGTCTGATCCTTCAGGTAAACTTCGGACCGGCCGCGCCCGACTTTGAATAGCGGCGGCTGGGCAATATACAGGTGCCCGTTCTCGATGATCTGCGGCATCTGTCGATAGAAGAACGTTAGCAGCAGCGTCCGAATATGCGCGCCGTCGACATCGGCGTCCGTCATGATGATGATCTTGTGATACCGCAGCTTGCCGACATTGAATTCGTCGCGCCCGATGCCGGTGCCCATCGCGGTAATCAACGTGCCGATTTCCTGCGACCCCAGCATCCGGTCGAAGCGCGCCCGCTCGACGTTCAGGATCTTGCCGCGCAGAGGCAATACAGCCTGGTTCTGACGGGACCGGCCCTGTTTGGCCGACCCTCCGGCGCTGTCGCCCTCTACCAGGAACAATTCGGCCTTGGAGGGATCCTTTTCCTGACAATCGGCCAGTTTGCCGGGCAGGGAGGCGACGTCCATCGCCGTCTTGCGGCGCGTCAATTCGCGCGCCTTGCGGGCAGCTTCGCGGGCAAAGGCGGCTTCGATGATTTTACCTACGACCTGTTTGGCGATCTGCGGATTTTCCTCGAACCACTCAGCCAACTTTTCGTTCACGAGGTTTTCCACGGCGGGCCGTACTTCGGACGACACCAGCTTGTCTTTCGTCTGGCTTGAAAACTTCGGGTCCGGCACCTTGACCGATAGCACGCAAGTCAGCCCTTCGCGGGCATCGTCACCCGTAAAGCTGACTTTTTCCTTCTTCGCGATCCCGCTGGACTGCGCATACAGGTTGATCGTCCGCGTCAGCGCGCCACGCAGACCCGCCAGATGAGTGCCACCGTCGCGTTGCGGAATATTATTGGTGAACGGCAGGACCATCTCGTTATAGCTGTCGTTCCACCACATCGCCACTTCGACCCCGATGCCGTCACGTTCCCCGATCATATAGATCGGGTCGGGCATGACGGCGGTCTTGCTGCGGTCGATATAGCGAACGAATTCCCGGACGCCGCCCTCATAGAACAGCTCGCTCCGAAGCGCTTCGGCCGGGCGTTCGTCTTGCAGTACAATCTTCACGCCCGAATTCAGGAACGCCAGTTCCCTTAACCGGTTTTCAAGTGTCTTGAACACATAATCGAGGTTCGAGAACGTTCCGGTCGAGGCCATGAACCGCACTTCAGTTCCGGTCTTGTCCGAGGGGCCGACGACGGACAGGTGTTCGGTTGTAAATCCGCCCTCAAATCGCGCAACGTGTTCCTTGCCGTCCCGCCAGATGCGCAACTCCAGCCAATCCGACAAGGCGTTCACGACCGACACGCCAACACCGTGCAGGCCGCCCGACACCTTATAGCTGTTCTGGTCGAACTTCCCGCCCGCGTGCAGCTGGGTCATGATAACCTCGGCCGCCGAGACGCCCTCTTCTTCGTGAATTCCGACCGGAATTCCGCGTCCGTTGTCGCGCACCGATACACTCGAATCCGCGTGAATTTTGACCGAAACTTCGGTGGCATGACCGGCCAGTGCCTCGTCGATGCCGTTGTCCACGACCTCATAGACCATGTGATGCAGACCCGACCCGTCGTCGGTATCGCCGATATACATGCCGGGACGCTTGCGAACCGCCTCCAATCCCTTGAGAACCTTGATGGAATCCGCGCCATATTCCTGCGGCTTGGGGGCTTGGTCTGACATGTGGTTTTCTTCCCGTCTTTTCCCCCCACATATACGGTTTCAAGGGGGCATTGTCACGGCAATCGCACCATATTTTGTGGCGTCAGCGGCGACCGACAATCAAAGCGTGATATCCTCCGTTCGACTGCAGCCCGCGTCGTCCGCGACACGCAGATGAAGGGCATCCCGTCCCATATCGACAAAGAGTTCGGGGCCGGTGCCGGTCAGAAATACCTGTCCGCCCAAGCTCAGAAGCTCGGCATAAAGCGCGGCCCGACGGTCAGCGTCCAGATGCGCGGCCACTTCGTCCAGCAAAAGGATCGGGGCCTGCCCTGTCCCGGACTTGAGAGCCCGTGCGTTCGCAAGGATCAGCGAAATCAGCAGCGCCTTCTGTTCTCCCGTCGAACAAAGCCGCGCCGCCATGTCCTTTGCGGCGTATATAGCCGACAGATCGGCGCGATGCGGCCCGACCAGGGCGCGTCCTGCTGCCATGTCGCGGGGCCGAGACCGCCCGAGCGCGTCGCGCAGCGCATCCTGGGTCAGGGGGGCGTCGTCATCGGGGTGCGTCAACGCCAGATTGGCGGCTGGAAAAGGGTCATTCGACTGTTGCGCGCTGGCCAGCCGATCCAGTGCGTCCAGGCGCCGGGCGTGAATTGCGGCTCCGTGGCGCGCCATCTGCATCTCCAGCGCGTCGTACCACAGGTCATCGCGCACCCCGTCCTTCAGCAGACGGTTGCGATCCCGCATGGCCCTTTCATATGCCAGCACAGCCTCACCATGATCGGGCAGGAAGCTCAGCGTCATGCGATCCAGAAACCGCCGTCGTCCCTCGGCCCCCTCCAGCCAGAGTCGATCCATCGACGGGACCAGCCACAACACACGCGCCAGTCGGGCCAGCGCAATCTGCGGGACGGTTTTGCCGTCGATCCGGGTGGTCCGTGGCTGCCCCGGCTCGGCACGCAGTTCGACCCCGTGCCCTGACAAGTCGGCAGTCACCTTCCAGCCAATGGCCTCGGGACGGCGAATAATCTCCCCGGCGGCGGCACGGCGCATGCCGCGACCGGGCGACAGCAGAGAGATGGCTTCCAGCAGGTTCGTTTTGCCTGCTCCGTTCGGCCCGTGGATCGCGACGGGACGGTCATCGAACACCAGCCGTGTGTATCTATGTGACCGGAAATGCGACAGGGCCAGCGTCGTGACGCAGCCCGCGCCTTCAGACACGCGCCATCACACGCGCATCGGCATGACGACGTAGATCGCCGACAGGTCGTCGCCTTCGCGCATCAGGGCCGGATCGCCCGCGTTGTTGAACAAGAACGTCGCCATCTCGAAATCGACCTGCGCGGCGATTTCCTGCATGTATTTGGCATTGAAGCCGATTTCCAGTTTTTCGTCATTATAGGCAACGGCCAGTTCTTCTTCCGCAGCACCAGAATCTGGCGCGTTGACCGAGAGGGTCAGGCGATCTTCATCCAAGATCAGCTTGACCGCGCGCGAGCGTTCCGAAGACACGGTGGCGACGCGGTCGACGGCCCTGGCAAAATCCTTGGCGTCAACCTTCAATTCACGTGTGTTGCCCACCGGAATGACGCGGGCGTAATCGGGGAAGGTGCCGTCGATGACCTTGGATGTCAGTGTGATGTCGGGCGTTGCGAAGCGGATCTTGGTTTCCGACACCGAGACAGCGATCTGCGCATCATCGTCCGAGAGCAGTTTGCGCACCTGATCGACCGTCTTGCGGGGTACGATGACGCCGGGCATGTCCGCAGCGCCGTCCGGCAGGGCGGCATCGACGCGGGCCAGACGGTGACCGTCCGTGGCGACTGCGCGCAGGGCCTTGCCATCATCGCCATTGGCCACATGCAAGTAGACGCCGTTTAGGTAATACCGTGTCTCCTCGGTCGAGATGGCGAAGCGGGTCTTGTCGAACAAGCGCCGCAGCACCTTGGCCTCGCAGGAGAAATTCGCGTCATAGTCCGATGTCGCCATAACCGGGAAGTCTTCCTTCGCCAGCGTCGCCAGTGAAAAATGCGACCGTCCTGCAGTGACTTCCAGCCGGCCTTGCGCTTGGTCTTCGACAATCTGGACCAGCGCGCCATCGGGCAGTTTCCGCACGATTTCATGGAAGAGTACCGCCGAAACGGTAGTGCCGCCGGGCCGTTCGACCTGCGCTATGGCCCTGTCGATCACTTCGATATCCAGATCGGTGGCCTTGAAACTGACGCCGTCGCCATCCGCTTCCATCAGCACGTTCGCGAGGATCGGAATGGTGTTGCGCCGTTCGACGACGGCTTGCGCCTGACTGACGGCGTCAAGAAGGGCGGCACGCTCGATGGAAAATTTCATGGCTCAAACCTCGGATGATCGGATCGGCAGAATAGCGGCGGAACACGTCGGCGCAACCGGCCATCAGACCTTTCCGAAACGGGCGGCTCAGCTTTCCAGTTTGCGTTGCAAAAGCTGCGCATCCTCGGCGATCTGATCGTCGGCGATCATCAACTCCTCGATCTTGCGAACGGCATATAGAACCGTCGTATGATCGCGGCCGCCAAACTTGCGGCCAATCTCGGGATAGGACCGTGGTGTCAGCTTCTTGGCCAGATACATCGCCATCTGCCGGGGCCGGGCGACAGTGCGCGACCGACGGGCAGAGGTCATGTCCGACATCCGCAGAGAGTAATGTTCGCACGTGACTTTCATGATCTCGTCGATCGTCAGTTTGCGTTCCGAGACGCGCAGCAGGTCGCCCAGAACATCCTGCGTCTGCTCCATCGTAACGCTCTGCTTGACGAGATCGGCATAGGCGAACAGGCGCATTACGGCCCCTTCCAGCACTCGGATCGAGGCGGTGATGCGGCTGGCGAGAAATTCCAACACGCCATCTTCCAGTTGAAAATCGGGGTTATGGGCGGCGAAACTGTCGACGCGGTGTTGCAATACGCCCAGTCGCAATTCGTAGTCGGCAGGGTGCAGGTCAACGACCAGACCCGATTGCAAGCGCGAGGTAATGCGTTCTTCCAGATCGGAAATATCGGCGGGGCTGCGGTCGGCGGAAATCACCACCTGCTTTCCCTGGTCGACCAGCGCGTTGAACGTGTGGAAGAATTCCTCTTGGGTGGATTCCTTGCCGGCAATGAATTGCACGTCATCGACCAGAAGGACGTCGACGGTACGAAACAGATGCTTGAAATCCATCGTGGCCTTTTCGCGCAGGGCCTGAACGAAGCGATACATGAACTGTTCGGCGGACAGGTACATCACCCGCTTGTCGGGGTTCTGCTCCTGCATTTCCCAGGCGATGGCCTGCATCAGGTGCGTCTTTCCGAGACCCACGCGGCCATGCAGAAACAGCGGGTTGAAACTGACCGGGCCACCTGTGGCGACACGGCGGGCGGCGGCATGGGCCAGTTCGTTCGATTTGCCGACGATGAAGCCATCGAAAGTGAACCGCTTGTCCAGCGTATTTTCCTGACCGGCGCGCGACCGCTGGGTCGATTCGTCGGATGTGCGGGTCTGGGCCGTGGCGGCAGATCTGGAGGCCCCATGCGAAGATGCACTGCAAACAAGACGGGCCGCAGAATCACCGTTGTCCGAGACGTGACGCAGGATTACGTCGCGAAAGTTCTGCATCACCCATTTGCCGATGAACTCAGTCGGCGAAGCGAGCGACAATGTGCCCTCCTCCATCGACCGGAACGACAGTGGTTCGATCCACGTCGTGTAATTATGTGCGCCGATGTCCTTTCGAATCCCGCCCTTGGCAAGATTCCATGCGTCATTCGTCATTAATACGGCCCTACTCGCCCCTAGAATGTTGTCATCAGGACTGGTGCCAATCCAGTCCGTGGGCCTTCCATCCATTAAGGCCCCCCCGGTGTGCATGCTCGTTCAGATCACCTTCAAACCCTTCGGCCACGTTGATGCATTCAACCGGTGTCCCCTTGACAGAGAGGGCATCGGCGACGGCACGGGCCGCCTGCATCGAGCGTACGCCGGAGCGACAGATGAACAGGAAACGGGATGGCAGTCCCCCGACCTCTTGCATCAACGCCCCGACGAAAGCCGGGTTCGGGGACATATCCGGCCAGGACTTCCATTCAAGAAGAATGACGTCCTTGCCAAGCTGCGACAGGTCGGACGTGCCGACGAAGCTCCACTCGGCGGCGGTCCTGACATCCACGAGAACGGATGCGGCGTCATTCGACAAGATTTCCCACGCCTCCCGAGGCCCCACCTCGGAGATTTGCGGACCTGCATCCGATTTCATCTATGTCCCCACTCAGCGATCTGACTCGCTGAGACATGAGATACCGTTCGCTGCCTTGGAGCGGCAATGACTCTTCTTTCTTGACTCGGCGGATGACCGCAAAGAATCTGTCTTTGAGCAATCAACGCGCGGAAAACAGGCAAGAAAAAAGCCCACCTGATGGCGGGCTTACAAATCTCTTGACCTGTGACAAACCGATTGGGTCGTCCAGATAGAATCGGTTGTCAGGCTCCGATAGACTTCACGCGCGACGCAAGGCGCGAGACCTTCCGGGATGCGGTGTTCTTATGGAAAACGCCCTTGGTCACGCCACGCATCAACTCGGGCTGGGCGGCCTTCAGCGCGGCTGCGGCGGCGGTCTGATCGCCGGATTCGATCGCTTCTTCGACTTTGCGCAGATAGGTGCGAATGCGCGAGCGGCGGGCCTTGTTCACGGCGAATCGACGCTCGTTCTGGCGGGCACGTTTTTTGGCTTGGGGTGAATTGGCCATGGTGTTCGGTCCTTGCAGTTCAGTTCATATATTGACTGCGCCCAAGGGCCACCCATCTGACGCCGTGATAAACGGGGTCGGGCAATTCCGGCCAAAGCGGGCCTCACACGCATGATCGGCGTCGTCTAGACGCGGGGGGCATCCGCGTCAAGCGACCGCGAACAGGCACCGCAAACCGAGGGGTGATCCACGGGTGATCCGCGTCGGATATACGTCCGACGTTCGTTGCGCACCCCACGCCGCCGATTCAGCGATCGCGAAACTGCGGCTCGCGCTTTTCGAGGAACGCCTTCATGCCCTCGGTCTGGTCTTCGGTCGCGAACAGCGCGTTGAACAACCGGCGTTCGAACAGCAGGCCATCGGTCAGTCCGGCGTCCTGGCTGTAGTTCACGGCTTCCTTGACGGCGGTGGTGGTGACCATAGACTTCTCGGCAATCTTGCCTGCGGCGGCCATCGCTTCATCCATCAGTTTCTTGGCGGGCACGACACGGCTGACCAGACCGGAGCGCTCGGCCTCGGTGGCATCCATGAAGCGACCCGTCAGGTGCATGTCCATCGATTTGGCCTTGCCGACCGCATGGGTCAGGCGCTGCGTGCCGCCAAGACCCGCGATAACGCCGAGATTGATTTCGGGCTGACCGAACTTGGCGGTATCTGCCGCGATGACGATGTCGCACATCATCGCCAATTCGCACCCGCCCCCCAGCGCATAGCCTGCGACCGCGGCGATGATCGGCTTGCGAACCCGCAGAATCGCGCCGACCTCCTTGCTGAACAGATCGCCCATATAGACGTCGATGAAGGTCTTTTCGCTCATCTCGCTGATATCCGCGCCGGCGGCGAAGGCCTTTTCCGACCCGGTCAGAACGATGCAGCGGACCTTTTCATTGTCCTGCGCGGACCGGAGCGCCTTGGCCAGTTCCTCCAGCAGGGTGGAGTTGAGAGCGTTCATCGCATCCGGCCGGTCCAGCCGGATAACCGCCACGTGATTGCCGACATCGACGTTCAGTGTTTCGTAGCCCATTTGTCGCTCCGCAGGTTCCAAGACATCAGGCCTGCCCCGAAGACGGCGGCGATTCAAGTCAACAGTGGTCCCTCATCGTTGACAAACTCCGCAGAAGAAGCTCGATCGCCCCGATTGAACGATGCGGCGGATCGCGCCATCGCAGCCCGGTGTGGGGCAGGGGAGACCTTCGCGGTCATAGACCCGGAAGCTGTGCTGGAAATAGCCGAGGGTGCCGTCCGCCTGTCTGTGATCGCGCAGCGAAGAGCCTCCGGCCCGGATCGCCTCGTCCAGAACGTCGCGGATGATCGGGACCAGAGCGGCGACGCGGGGCGCGGCAATTCGTCCGGCCCTGCGCTTCGGTGCGATGCCCGCCCGGTGCAGCGCCTCGGACACGTAGATATTGCCCAGGCCCGCCACGATCCGCTGATCCAGCAGCGCAGATTTCACCGGCGTGTTGCGACCCCGGAAGGCGGCGATCAGGTGCGCATCGTTGAAGGTATTGCCCAGGGGTTCCGGCCCCAGTTTCGCGATCAGCCGGTGGTTTTCCAGGTCATCCGTCGGCCACAGGTCCATCGCACCAAAGCGACGGGCATCGTTGAAGGTGACCCGGTGGCGGTCGGTGTGGAAAACTACGTGGTCGTGCTGCGGGTGCCAGCCTGCATCGCGGCGGAACGTGCCCGGCTGAATCCCGGTCGGTGCCGAGAGGTCGTCGACCACCATCCGCCCCGACATGCCCAGATGCACGATCAGCGTCTCGCCCGTATCAAGATGCAGCAACAGGAATTTCGACCGCCGACCCAATGCGCGGATCGTCGCACCCCGCAGGCGATCCGCCATGCGATCGGGGAACGGCCAGCGCAGATCGGGACGGTTCACATCCACGCGGGCAAGGCGCGCGCCGTCCAGCGCGGGGGCCAGACCCCGGCGCACCGTTTCGACTTCGGGAAGTTCTGGCATGGGCGGCGTCCGTTGCAGGCGGGCGTATGCGCCCTATAAGTCAGACCAACACAGATGAGGAGCCATGCGTCATGACGCAAGAGACCGACAGCCGGAGTTCTGGGCGCACCACGCATTTCGGCTTCGAGACCGTACCCGAGGCGGAGAAAGCCGGTCGTGTTCACGGGGTCTTTACCAATGTGGCGTCGAAATACGATGTGATGAACGATGCGATGTCGCTTGGCGTCCACCGCATCTGGAAGGATGCGATGCTGGACTGGCTGGCCCCGCGGCCCGGTCAGCGCCTGTTGGACGTGGCGGGCGGCACCGGCGACATCGCCTTTCGGTTTCTGGAACGCGCACCCGGGGCCGAGGCGGTGGTCTGCGACATGACCGAAGGCATGCTGGTCGCAGGACGGCAACGGGCCGAGGCCGCGAACATGGCCGACCGTCTGGAATGGGTGGTGGACGACGCGATGGCCCTGCCGTTCGAAAGCGGCACCTTCGACGCCTATACCATCAGCTTTGGCATCCGGAACGTGACGCGGATTTCGGATGCCCTGCGCGAGGCATACCGCGTGTTGCGGCCCGGCGGTCGGTTGATGGTGCTGGAATTCAGCCAACTGCCCAACCCGTTGATGCAGAAAGCCTATGATCTCTATTCATTCAATGTGATACCGCCGCTGGGACAGGCCATCGCGGGGGATCGGGACAGCTATCAGTATCTGGTCGAGTCGATCCGCCAGTTTCCGGATCAGGACCGGTTCGCCGGGATGATCGTAGATGCGGGGTTCGGAAACGTGAAGTATCGCAACCTGTCGTTCGGTATCGCGGCGCTGCATTCGGGCTGGAAGATCTGAGGTGAGGGGACCGCATAACATCTGGCGGCTGATCCGCACCGCCGGAACATTCGAGAAGACGGGCGCGATGGATGTCGTGCTGGACCAGATGCGCGCGCCGCGCGAATTGCGGATTGCCGCGCGCATTCTGGGATGGCCGTTCAAATGGCTGGGCTACTCCGGCGATCCGACGTTGCCCCCCGTGCTGCGGGCGATCACGGCATTGGGACCGAGTTACATCAAGCTGGGGCAGATCCTGTCGACGCGACCCGACTTCGTCGGCGGCGATCTGGCGCTGCAACTGCGGGTGTTGCAGGACAAGCTGCCGCCGTTCCCGACCGAGATTGCCCGCGACATGATCGAGCGGGATCTGGAGATGCCGGTCGACGCGATGTTCACCGAATTTACCGGGCCGGTTGCCGCCGCATCCATCGCGCAGGTGCATCAGGCGCGGTTGGTGGGGGATGGCCGCAAGGTTGCGGTCAAGGTCTTGCGGCCTGGCATCGCGCGCGCCTTCGCCCGAGATATCGACGCCTTCTACATGGCGGCGCGGATGATCGAATGGCTGTCGCCGTCTGCGCGCCGTCTGCGCCCGATGGATGTGATCGCGCATTTCGAGGCCACCGTCCGGCAGGAACTTGACCTGCGGACAGAGGCGGCGGCGGCCGGAGAATTCGCGGCCAATATCGCCCGCGACGAAGGATTCGAGGTGCCGGGCGTCGAATGGGCCTTGTCGGGGCGCGCGGTGCTGACGCTGGACTGGGCCGAAGGCATCCAGATGGCGGACATCGACGCCATTGACGCAGCGGGCCATGACCGTGCGGTGCTGGCCAATCGGGTGATGCAGATGTTCCTGCGCCATGCGTTGCGCGACGGATATTTTCACGCCGACATGCATCAGGGAAACCTGAAGGTTGCGCCGTCCGGGGATATCATCGCGCTGGATTTCGGCATCATGGGACGGCTGGATGAATACACCCGCCGTGTCTATGCCGAGATTCTGATGGGGTTTATCCGCAAGGATTACCGCCGCGTCGCCGAAGTGCATTTCGAGGCCGGATACGTGCCCGCCGACCAGGATATCGACATGTTCGCCCAGGCCCTGCGCGCAGTGGGGGAGCCGATCTTCGGTATGGACGCCTCGCGTATCTCGATGGGTCGGCTGCTTGCCTATCTGTTCGAAGTGACGGAGCGGTTCGGAATGGAAACCCGGACCGAGCTGATCTTGCTGCAACGCACCATGGTCGTGGTCGAAGGCGTGGCCCGCACGTTGAACCCGCATATGAACATTTGGCAGGCAGCGGGCCCCGAGGTCGAACGCTATATTCGCGAAAACCTCGGACCACGGGCGTTTGCACGCGATCTGGCCCGGACGGCCCGCGTTCTGGCCCGGTTCGGTCCGCATTTGCCGCGCGCGGTCGAGGATGCACTGCGCCGTCCCGAACGATCGAGGGAGGAAGCGGCGCGCCAATCGCGCTGGCCCGCGGCGATGCTGTTTGTCACCGGGGGAACGACGGTCGCACTGGTTTGGGCGTTGTCCCTGATGACCTGAAGGCTTGGCGCCTTTCGTGTGCCGCAGGGGGCGTCGGCATCGCTATTCGACCGGACGCCGGATCGATTGCAACTGATCGGCCGGCAGACGAATGCCGCCGTTCAGGACCAAGTCCGTCCCTGAAGCGCCCAGCACAACCTCGGTGACCTGCGCATAATGGTCCACCGCTGTGGTGTCGAGTTGACGCTCGCCCGCCCATGCCTCGACCTGCAATGTGTAAATTCCGTCGGGTACGGTGTTGCCAAGGCCCATGCCGGGCCAGCGCAACGTTTCGCCGTCGGGATCGATGGCCTGCCGCGCCACCTCCGCACCCTGCGCGTCCAAAGCGACAAGATCGGCCCGGTCGGCGACCGGGTTGATCCGGGTGTGCAGTTCGGTTTCTCCGCCCTGATGCGCAATGGGTCCGGAAGACCGAACCTCCATCCCGATCCAGTCCGATGCGCCGCTGATCTGCTGAGTGTCCAGCCGCTGGATCATCTGCGCCAGCAGGTCGTTGGTCTTTACCGATTGTTCGACATTGGAGAAGGTTGCCAGTTGTGCGGTGTAGGCGGTGGAATCCGCCGGTTCCAGAGGGTCCTGATTTCGGATTTGCGCCGTGAGCAAGCGCAGGAACGTGTCGAAATCGGATGTGGGCGACGTGCTGGCAGCGCTTGCCGTTGTATTGCTGGTGGCCAGACTGGTCGTGGACGAGGATATATCCATCGAATTCTCCTAGAAGCTCAGGTCGAGGCGGCCGGGTTCGGCCCGCCGTCCTGGGGTGTCGTGACTGATCGAAACATCAGTGTCAGGAGAGGCATCCTGTCTGGCCCCGGTCCCGCGTCGCCCTGGCGCGCGCGGGAGATGTCGTTCGAAACCGCCACTCCGATCGCCTGTGCCGATGTCGATACTGTCCAGCGTCACCCCATCCGTGATCAGGGATCGGTGAAAGGTATCCAGATGCTGCCGGACGGCGAGGAGCGCCTCGGGTCGCTCTACGGTGATGGCAAGGTGCAGGCCCCGTTCCGTTGTCTGAAGGCTGACGCGCAGACGTCCCAGATCGGCGGGCGCAAGCTCCATCTCGGTCGAGAGGGTGCCATCGGCCGCACGTAGCGTACCGGGCGTCGGCGCGCCGCTCCCGAACGCCTTTACCTGCGTCGAGAGTGCCTCGGGCAACTGTGTCAGCGCCACGGGAGAGACGGCACGTAAGTCGACCGGGGTCACCAGCGCAGTTGCCGGAATGCTCATTGCGGCGGCTTCGGTCGCCGAGAGCGAAACTGTCGGCGCTGTCGGAGCCGTCGGGGCGTCGAAGGGCGGGGCCGAAAACCCCTGGGCAGGTGTTGGCGCGGCGGACTGGATCCGGCTTATATCGATTTTGACAGAGCTGGCCTCTGGAAACGCGGTGGTTCCGGGTCGGATCGGGTCGAAAGCGGGTTTCAGTGCCGATGTCACCGGCGCAGGGCTGACCTCGATGCGGCGGGGGACATCCTGAACGGGCCGCATATCGTCCGGGGTCGCGGATCTGCTGACTGATCCGGGCATGTCCAGATCCGGCGAAGGTCGCTTGGTATGTGCGCGATCGTTCAGGATTGGTGCCCCAGGCCGCTGATCGGATCGGACGGTCGCATCCGAGGGCGGTTCCATTGGCCCGATGACCTTGCCCTGCGGAGGGCCGGCGACGTTTGGCCGGATGCCCTGGGCATCGGAAATTACCGCTGTCCGATCGGACGAAACAGGGTGTGCGGTGGGCAGGCGGCGCATCGCATCAACCGGAGGGGTCGGTTCCGGCCAGTTCACGCCGCGCCCGTCCAGGCGACTGGCGGTTTGATTCGATGACGAAGGTATATGGTCCGGCGCGGTTGCCGGAAGACCGGCAGGATCGGGCGGCGGTTTCGCCGGGGCTGCCGCAGTGCCGATGTCGGGGGTGATTTCCGAAAACTCCGCCGCACTGTCGGCATGATTTGACGAAAGCGCCACGCGAAGCCACTCGGGCAGATCGCGAAGGGCACCATCCTCGACCCCGGCAGTGAACCTTGAAAGATCCGGGGGGGATTCGCGCTCAGTCCGGCCGTCAGGCGTAGAAGGACGGTTTTCCCCGGTGCGGCTGGTCCGACCGGTATCTCGGGGCGCATGCTGCAGAATGGCTTGAAATTCACCGACGCCGCCTTCGGGCGAGGCAAGGCCTATCGGGGCGGAGCCACCGGGTGCCGACCCATTGTGAGGGCGCATCGAAAGTTCAGGTGTCATGGCCCCTCCGTCATCAGAGAATCATCTCGTCCGAGCTGTCTATGCGGCTGGCGTTACGAAATCCTTTACCCGGATATGATCTGACCGAAGGACAAGAGTCGGAGGAGCCGCAAATGGATATGATATCGGGACCGATGTCTCCGCATTCGACCACGTCCCCGGATTCGGCCGGTCAGCGTGAGGCGGAATTGCGGGCACAGGCGCAACAGCTGGAGGCTTTCCTGTTTACGGAGCTTCTGCGGGCTTCGGGCACTGGGGCCCCGTCGCCGTCGGGCGGTGGCGACACGCAATTCGACAGCTTTCTGCGGCAGGCCCAGGCCGATGCCGTTGCACAAAGCGGTCAGACCGGGCTGGCGGAGGCCATCTATCGCTCTATGGCGAAAGGCGCGGGGGCCTGACCGCGCCGGGCATCCGGGCATCGCCCGTATCAATCAAACCCGACGAAATATCGCCGGATAAGACCTCATCAGGAACAGCGGGGAAGTTGGCGCTGATACATTGCAGCGCGTGATTCGATCTCGCTCGAAATGCGGACGAGCCATGGTTTGCTGAGGTACGTGCCGCGCCGATAGCCGGTTCGTCCGTCGTGATAGGCAAGATATTGATTGCGGGCATCGGCCAGGGAAATACCGAGTGTCCGGTTCGTCTCGGCCATGTACCATCCCATGAAATCAGTCGCATCCCGGATGCTGTCGCGGCGCGAGCGGCGGCCGCCTTCCTTCTGCTGGTATTCCTTCCAGGTGGCATCCAGCGCCTGGGAATATCCGAAAGCACTGCTCTGACGGCCCACGGGGATCACGCCCAGCGAAAAGCGAAGCGGCGTGCGCGCGTCGGAAATGAACTTGGATTCCTGATAGATCGTGGCCATTTGCACGTGCACCGGCACGCCCCACTTGCGTTCGGCCGCCTTGAAGGCACGCAGATAACCCGGCCTTTGGTCCAGAATTGAACAAGCGTTATCCAGATCGCGCGGCGCACGACCATCCCCACGGATTCCACCGCATGCGGTCAGAATCAGCAGAAGGCTCATCTGCATGTATTTCATCATGTCTTTACTGCCCGGTCATTTTGTTTTTACCGATTTTGAAAATCCATACCCGATTCTGCCCATCCTGCCAATCACATCAGACGAAGACCGCGAGGATCAGCGGCAGAGCGACCACAGCCATCAACGTCGAGACGACGGCCAGACCGGCGACCGGCTGCGCTTCGGTCCCGTATTTCGTCGCCAAAAGATACGATGTGACCGCCACTGGCAGCGCCATCTGCACGATAAGAACCCCAGTGTGGCGGTCCAACCGAACGCCATGCCCACGGCGAAGGCGAACCCGGTACAGACGAAGACCTTCAGAACGGAAAGACCGGCCACCGGGCGGTGTCATAGGCGTATTTCAGTGTAATCCAGGCGAAAATGATGCTGGCCAGGATGAATACGGGGCCACGATCTGCAGGACTGTATAGGCCAGAGTCACACTCTGTTTCCGCCGATTCGCACCTGCGCCGATTTACAAGTTGCGGGGCCAAGGCGTAGGATTGGAAAGGCGAAAGGGCAAGATCATGCTGCACAACGAAGCGAAATACGCACTGGGCGAGGTCGTCCGGCACAAGAAGCACCCGTTTCGCGGGGTAATCTTCGATGTCGACGCGGAATTTTCCAACAGCGAGGAATGGTACGATGCCATCCCGCAGGACTCGCGTCCAAGGCGGGATCAGCCGTTCTATCACCTGCTGGCCGAAAACGACGAAAGTTACTACGTCGCCTATGTGTCCGAGCAGAACTTGATGCTCGACCGTACGGGTGAGCCGGTGACGCACCCCGATATCGGCGATCTGTTCGGTGCTTTCGACGGGCGGCAATATCCGCTGCATTTCGACCTGAACTAGATATCGTCACTCCTGGACAGGCTTTCCCGGCGCAACTGGGTCAGGGTCCAGACCCGCGCCCCGGCACACATCCGTCGGGTTATGAACGCGAGATTACAGGGCCACTGCCCAGGGTATATGGACCACTCGCCGCACAGGTCAGACCCTGGGGACCGGCGGTGAACAGGGGCCATCGCGTCACGGCTTAAGTCCATCTTCACCATTTGCTGGCAGGTCCGACACGAAGCCCCGTCCCGAGGGCGGAGATGTCGATCGGCATGGACGGATCTGTCCCCGACACCCTGTTTCTGGAGGAACGCCGCCGTCGTCTGGCGGCGGAGCGGACGCTCGACCACACCCGGAGGGAACTTGCGCGGACCCATTCTGCCCTGGTGGCCAATGCCGACAGACTGTCGCGGCAGTATCTTTCAGAACGCGATCAGAACCTGAAAATGACGGAACGGCAGCAGGCCGTCCTGCAACAGCGCAAGGAAGCGGCAGAGCGGGCAGACCGGGCGCGACGCCGGTTGTGGCACGCGCTGGAGACGATGCGCGACGGGTTCGCCCTGTTCGACATGCAGGGGCGGTTGATCGCGGCCAACCACGTCTATCTCGACCTGTTCGATGCGGCGTCCGAACTCGCCCCCGGATGCCATGTTTCCGAGGTTTTCATGTTGGCGGCGGATGAAGGAGCCTTCGACATCGGCGACCTGCGCCCCGCCGCATGGGCGCAGGCGCAGATCGCCCGCTGGGACGCAGAGGTGATCGCGCCCCTGACGCTGCAACACTATGATGGCCGCATTCTGCAATTTCAGGACCGGCGCGCCCCGGACGGCGATGTCGTGTCGCTGGTCCTCGACATCACCGAACACCGGGCGCGCGAGGCTTCGCTGGCCGCCGCCCGTGATGCAGCCGAACTGACAGCGCGGGCCAAGGCTGACTTTCTCGCCCGGATGAGCCACGAGATCAGGACACCGATGAATGGCGTGATCGGCCTGTCGCAGATGCTTGCCGAGCAGGCGGACGACCCGGAAATGGAATTGTTCGCCCGCACGATCCACGATTCGGCCGAGGCATTGCTGGTCATCGTCAACGACACGCTCGACGTCTCCAAGCTGGAAGCGGGCAAGGTCGAGTTGCGGCATGGCCCGCTGGACCTCGAGTCGTTGCTGATAGATTGCCTGCGGCTGGCGGCGGTGGCGAAACATGCGGGTGTTCGGGTCGATCTGACCTATCCGATCGGCGCGCGAACCCGGTTCCTTGGCGACGAGGGGCGGATCCGGCAGATCGTCATGAACCTGTTGGGCAATGCGCTGAAGTTCACGCAAGCCGGTCATGTCATCGTCCGCGTGACGCCGGGCGACGATCTGAACCGGATTGCGGTCGAGGATACGGGGCCCGGCATTCCGGAAGACAAATCCGCGCAAGTGTTCGAGGCGTTTGGCCAGGTCGACGACCCCGATGGGTCATCGACCGAAGGCACGGGGCTGGGCCTGACCATTTCGCGTGGTCTGGCGGAACGAATGGGCGGGACGCTGACGCTGTCCAGCCAGCCAGGCACCGGATCGACGTTCACGCTGTCGCTGCCGCTGGTCGGCGACGGGGAAGCCGATGCGATGCCCCCCCTGCCGGACAAGGTTGCAGTTCACGCAGGTCCGTCCGGTGACCTGATCGCTGCGCGGCTTGGACAGGCGGGATGCCTCGTTCTTCGCGACTCGCCGGAGGCCGATACGCCAATCCTGCTGCCACTGGCGCTGTCGCATGAAGATCAGCGCGCCGCCCTGTCGCAAGCCGCCGACGGGACGCAGGTCGTTCTGCTGGGCCGCCGGGAGGAGGCCGATCCGGCGGTTGCCGACCGCGCCGATGCGGTCCTGCCGCGCTTGGTCACGGGGGCCGCGCTGGCAGCGGCATTCGCGATATCGCCTACGACCCGCCCCCCCCGCCTGCTTCTGGCGGACGACAATGCCACGAACCGCCTGTTGCTGGACCGGATGCTGCGCGACCAGCCCTATAAGCTGGATCTGGTAGCCGACGGCGTTCAGGCCGTCGATGCCTATGCACGCGACCGGCCCGATGCCGTCATCCTCGACATATCCATGCCGGGCCTCGACGGGTTCGGTGCCGCCGCAGCCATTCAGACGCTGGAAGCGGAGCGCGGCGGCACGCCGTCCCCTCTGCTGGCCCTGACCGCGCATGTCGGCGACGATATGGCGGAGCGGCTGGAGGCCGCGGGGTTCATGGCGTATCTGACAAAACCATTGAAGAAAAACCTGCTGCTGGAGGCTTTGACCACGGCGTTGGACAGACCCTAGCGCAAGCGGACGTTATAGTGGCCCGTCACCTTGTCCCGGCAATTCGTGATCGGCCCATGGGTCAGCCGTTTCGCGACCGGCGCACCTGCGTCCAGCACGCCCAGACGAACCAGCATCGCGGCAATCACCGCTTCTGCCGCGCGCGTCGTGCCGTCGACTATCTTGAGCGCGATGCCGCGATTCAGCTCCGGTATGATGGCGATGAACACGGCCTCGGCCCCGGTCTTGACCGCCACGCGCCCCCCCATGGCGCGCATCAGATCGGTGCATGCCCGGCCTTCACCCGCAACCAGCATGGGTTCCGCCCCCATTGCACGGGTCAGCCGTACCATGGCGTCCTGACGCAGGCCGCCGCCGTCGCGCGCCCCGGCGAATAGGCCCATTGCACGTCCGAAGGCATCCAGACGCGTGGCGAAATTCGGGGCGGAGCAGCCGTCGATACCATAGCCGGGGCTGTCCATCCCGGTCACCTCCTCAAAGGCGCGGCGCACCGCCAGTTGAACCGGGTGATCCGGCTCGACGTATTCGGGACCTGCGCCCAGATGTTTCGACAGCGCCAGAAACCCGGCATGCTTGCCCGAGCAATTGTTGTGCAACTGGCAGGGCCTGTCGCCCGCGCGGATCAGGTCGGCCCTGGCATCGTCGGAGTATGGCATATGCGTGCCGCACCGCAGGTCCTGTTCCGACATCGCGAGGTCGCGCAGCCAGGCGTTTACGCCCGCGACATGCACCGCCGCGCCTTCATGCGAGGCGCTGGCCAGCGCCAGTTGCGCCGATGTCAAATGTGCCCCCGCACCCGATTCCAGAAGCGGCAGCGCCTGAACCATCTTGCAGGCCGACCGGGGGTAGATCACCGCCGACGGGTCCCCCCAGGCTTCGACGATTTCGCCTGCGCCGTCGCACACGACAATGTGACCGCGATGCACCGATTCGACCCGGTCGCCCCGGATCACCTCGACCAGATCGATGGCTCCTTCGTTGACTTCGGTCATGCCGCTCTCTCCATGCGCGAAATTTTGCTTGCCGGGCTTTCCCCGGTGGTCCCCCCTGCGCTATCATCGGCATGCAGTATTGGGAACCGCGTGCACCGGGTTCGAAGGCCGGACAAAACCGGGCAGCCGGGGCCGCCGACGAGAGGCAAGGACGAACATGAAATTCAAGGCGATTGGGGCCACGATCTCGGCCGCACTTCTGACCACCGCATTGACGATGCCAGGCTTTGCACAGGACAGCTCCAACAGGGTGAATACGGAGACTGACTGGTCCGTCTTTGTCGAAGACAACCCGACCCAGTGCTGGATCGTGTCGGCCCCCAAGTCGATCCGAAACACCCGCGACGGGCGTGAGGTCGCGGCGCAGCGTGGCGATATCCGCCTCTTCGTCAGCTACTGGCCCGGTAGCGACAAGAAGGGCGAGGTCTCGGCGACCGGCGGCTATCCTTATGCCAGCGGCTCGACCGTGACGGTCGAGATCGGGACCGAAAGTTTCGAGATGTTCACCGATGGCGAACTGGCCTGGGCCGCATCGCCGACGGATGACGAGCGGCTTATCGCGGCCATGAAGCGCGGCGCGAACGCGGTCGTGAAGGGGCAGTCCGGACGCGGCACCCGAACCGAGGATTCGTTCAGCCTGATGGGCTTCACAGCGGCCGTCACCGACGCCGAGAAACGCTGCGGCGGCTGAGCCGGGCGCGACATCGGGCATTTGCGATTTTCGGCAGGCGTCCCTATATGGGGCGCCTGTTTCCATTGATCCCGCCCAGTCGCGATCTGACCTTTCGGATATCTGTCATGCAAGTTCCCATCACGCAGGATGTACACACCATCCCGCGCAAATTGCCCGAAAGCGACCGCCTGAATCTGATCGGTCTGACCCGCGACGCGTTGCGCGCAGCGTTGATTGCCGTTGGCACGCCGGAAAAGCAGGCCCGGATGCGGACCAATCAGCTGTGGCAGTGGCTGTATCATTGGGGCGTGCGGGACTTCGCGCTGATGACCAATCTGGCCAAGGATTTCCGCGCCACTCTGGCCAAGAACTTTACCATCGAATTGCCTGAAGTGATGACCCGGCAGGTATCCGAGGACGGCACCCGCAAATATCTTGTGCGGATCGCCGGCGGGCACGAGGTCGAAGTTGTCTATATCCCTGAAGACGGGCGCGGCACACTGTGTGTTTCCAGTCAGGTGGGATGCACCCTGACCTGTTCATTCTGCCATACCGGCACGCAAAAGCTGGTTCGCAACCTGACACCGGGCGAAATCGTCGGGCAGGTCATGCTGGCGCGGGACGATCTGGGCGAATGGCCGGAAAAGGGCGCGCCGAACGACCCGACCGCGCGGCTGCTGTCGAACATCGTTCTGATGGGCATGGGCGAGCCGCTCTATAATTTCGAGAATGTCCGCGACGCCATGAAGATCGTGATGGACGGCGAGGGCATCGCGCTGGGCCGTCGCCGCATCACCCTGTCGACATCCGGTGTCGTCCCTGAAATTGCCCGGACCGCGCAGGAAATCGGCTGCCTTCTGGCCGTCAGCTTCCACGCTACGACGGACGAGGTGCGCGATACGCTGGTCCCGATCAACAAGCGGTGGAATATCGCGGTGCTGCTGGACGCGCTGCGCGAATACCCCAAAGTTTCCAATTCCGAGCGGATTACCTTCGAGTATGTCATGCTGCACGGCGTCAATGACAGCGATGACGACGCCCATCGCCTGGTCGCGCTGCTTCAGGGGATTCCGGCCAAGGTGAACCTGATCCCGTTCAACGAATGGCCCGGCGCGCCCTATACCCGGTCCAGCAATAACCGCATTCATGCCTTCGCGAAGATTTTGATGGAAGCGGGCTATGCCTCGCCCATCCGTACACCGCGGGGCGAGGATATCATGGCCGCCTGCGGTCAGTTGAAATCAGCGACCGAACGGCAGCGGAAAAGCCGTGCCCAGATCGCCGCCGAAGCGGGTCTCTAGACAGGCGCAGGACGTTACCGTTTACGCGGGCGCGGCAGAAACACCGACAGGACGAAGCGGATCGGGTCGATTTCAACCATTGGACTGTCCTTGGGGTAAGGGGTCTGTCTGCCGCATAGTCCCAGTCAGTGACAGCCCGATGACAGCTGGAACCAGTCCCACATCATGCGGACCGCAATGGCGGAGGTGACGATCACCAGCAAGGGTTTGATGATCCGCGCGCGCCGACAGGCTGCAAGTCGCGCGCCGATGATCTGACCCGCATCCTTTGCCCGCCAAGCGGTCAGCGCGACATCACGTAACGAAGTCGTCCCGGTGATAGCCCTGTAGATAGAGCAGTGCCGTCAGGTCGCCGTGATTTACGCGCAAACCGGCCCCGGCCTGCACGGCGGGTTTCGCATGCAGCGCCACGCCCATTCCCGCCCGCCGCAACATGTCCAGATCGTTCGCCCCGTCCCCCACGGCGATGACATCGGTTTCGCCGATCGCCATTTCGGCGGTAAGTTCCTCCAGCGCATCGACCTTGGCCTGCCGTCCCAGAATCGGCAGGCCGGGCTGGCCGGTCAGTTTGCCGCCCTCCAGCAATAGAGTATTCGCCCGGTTCCAGTCGAACCCTAGCCGCGCCGCTATGGCTGACGTAAAGGCCGTGAACCCGCCTGACACCAATGCCGCCTTAGCCCCCTGCGCCTTCATCGTTGCCAGCAAGGTCTCCCCGCCTGGCATCAGTGTGATGCGGTCGGCCAGCACCCGGTCGATGACCGACGCATCCAGTCCGGCCAGCAATCCAACGCGTTCGTGCAACGCCCCCTCGAAGTCGACTTCGCCATTCATCGCGCGCACCGTGATTGCCGCCACCCGTTCGCCCACGCCCGCCTCAGTGGCCAGTTCGTCGATGCACTCCTGCTGGATCATGGTCGAATCCATATCGGCCAGCAGCAGGCGCTTCCTGCGCCCTTCCATCGGCACGACGTTCAGGTCGACACCCATCGCGTCCATCTGGTCCCGCGTCGCGTCCAGCGTGTCGGGTAGGCGATCCAGGTCGAACTCCGCCGCGATGCCAGGGTTCAGCCAGCGTGCGACACCACCGCCCCATCCGTTGCGCAGCGCTTCCACCAAAGAAAGGTCCACGACGGGCGCATCGGGCGAAGAGATCAGGACAACGGTATGCATCGCGGCGGTTTCCTATCGTGAACGCAGAACGCTGCCGCCCCGCTATTTGTCGCGCCTTAGCCCGATAATCGGCCTTGCGCGACCCCTTCGCGGGGAATAGCGACATCGGCGGGACACCCCTCCCCAACGAGGGGCATTTATCTGCAAGGATAGTTATGACTGATACTCTGAACGCGGGCGCGCGGCCCGTGACAAAACCGTCCAATCCGCGTTTTTCGTCCGGCCCCTGCGCCAAGCATCCGGGCTTTTCCCTTTCCGATCTGAGCAATGCACCCCTGGGCCGCAGCCACCGCGCCGCGCCGGGCAAGGCGAAACTCGCCGCCGCCATCGACCGGACCCGCGCCATTCTTGGCGTGCCCGACGATTACCGCATCGGCATCGTGCCCGCCTCCGACACCGGGGCCTACGAAATGGCCATGTGGACGATGCTGGGCGCGCGCCCCGTCACCATGCTGGCGTGGGAGAGCTTCGGCGCAGGATGGGTCACCGACGTGGTCAAACAGTTGAAGCTGGACGCCGATGTGCGGACAGCCGACTATGGCGCGCTGCCTTCGCTGGACATCGATCCGGACCGCGACATCTGTTTCACCTGGAACGGCACTACCTCGGGTGTCCGTGTTGCGAACGCCGACTGGATCGACGATGACCGCACCGGCCTGACGCTCTGCGATGCCACCAGCGCCGCATTCGCGATGGACTTGCCGTGGGACAAGCTCGATGTGGCGACGTTCAGCTGGCAAAAGGTGCTGGGTGGCGAGGGTGCGCATGGTATCCTGATCCTGTCGCCCCGCGCGGTCGAGCGGCTGGAAAGCTATACGCCCGCTTGGCCCCTGCCCAAGATATTCCGCCTGACCAAGGGTGGAAAACTCATCGACGGGATATTCCGGGGCGAGACGATCAACACCCCATCCATGATGGCGGTCGAAGATTATCTCGTCGCACTGGACTGGGCCGAAACTCTGGGCCTGTCCGGCCTGATCTCCCGCGCCGACGCCAGTGCGCAGCATGTCTGGGACTTCTGCGAAAGCCGCGACTGGATTGCCAATCTGGCCGACGATCCGGCCACAAGGTCCACCACATCGGTCTGCCTGAAGTTCACCGATCCGAATTTGCCCGCCGACTTTGCCAAGCGCGTCGCCAAACGGCTGGATGTGGAAGGCGTGGCATTCGACATCGCCAGCTATCGCGATGCACCCGCAGGCCTTCGGATCTGGTGCGGATCGACGGTCGAACCCGATGACGTTGCGGCATTGATGCCGTGGATCGAATGGGCCTATCGCGCCGAACTCGCCGCCTGACCCGGCCCTTCGGGCGCGCGGTTTCGCGCGGCCGACACCCCAGATTTTTTCAAAAAGGAGCCTCTGATGGCCCCCAAAGTTCTCATCTCCGACAGCTTGTCGGACGCCGCCGTCCAAATCTTCCGCGATCGCGGCATCGATGTCACCTTCGAGCCGGGCCTCGGCAAGGACAAGGACCGTCTGGCGGACGTCATCGGCCAATACGATGGCCTCGCCATCCGGTCCGCCACGAAAGTCACCGAAAAACTGCTGGACCGTGCGACCAATCTGAAGGTCGTCGGTCGCGCCGGTATCGGCACCGACAACATCGACAAGGACGCCGCCTCGCGTCGCGGTGTCATCGTCATGAACACACCCTTCGGCAATATGATCACCACCGCCGAACATGCCATCGCCATGATGTTCGCAGTCGCCCGCCAGATCCCCGAGGCGAATACGTCGACCCATGCAGGAAAGTGGGAAAAATCCAGATTCATGGGTGTCGAACTGTCCGGCAAGACGCTCGGCGTGATCGGGGCCGGCAACATCGGCGGCATCGTCTGTGACCGGGCGCGGGCGCTGCGCATGAAGGTCGTCGCCTATGATCCGTTCCTGTCCGAAGATCGCGCCACCAAGCTGGGCGTCGAGAAGGTCGAGCTGGACGATCTGCTGGCGCGTGCCGATTTCATCACGCTGCACGTCCCGCTGACCGAGCAGACGAAGAACATCCTGTCTGCCGAAAGCATCGCCAAGACCAAGCCCGGCGTTCGCATCATCAACTGCGCGCGGGGTGGTCTGGTGGACGAAGCGGCGTTGGCGGAGGCCTTGAAATCCGGCCATGTCGCGGGGGCGGCTTTCGACGTCTTCGCCGATGAACCGGCAACAAACAGCCCGCTGTTCAACCTGCCGAATGTCGTCGTCACCCCTCACCTCGGTGCCGCCACCACCGAGGCGCAGGAAAACGTCGCCCTGCAAGTGGCCGAGCAGATGTCGGACTACCTGCTGACCGGTGCCGTTACCAACGCACTCAACATGCCGTCGGTCACTGCGGAAGAAGCCAAGGTCATGGGCCCATGGGTCAAGGTCGCCGAGCATCTGGGGGCCTTCGTCGGCCAGATGACGAACGAACCGCTGAAAGCGATCGAGATCATTTACAACGGATCGGTCGCGTCGATGAACCTCGAGGCGCTGAACTGTTCGGCCATTGCGGGTGTCATGAAGGCGACCAACCCGGACGTGAACATGGTGTCTGCCCCCGTTGTCGCCCGCGAACGCGGCGTCGAGATCAGCACAACGCATCAGGACAAATCCGGTGCTTTCGACGGCTATATCAAGCTGGTGGTCAAGACGGCGACACGCGAACGGTCGATCGCGGGCACGGTGTTCAGCGACGGCAAGCCGCGGTTCATTCAGATCAAGGGCATCAACATCGACGCCGAAGTCGGGGCGCACATGCTCTATACCACCAATCATGACGAACCGGGCATCATCGGAACCCTGGGCGTGACCATGGGTGAGAACGGCGTAAACATCGCAAACTTCACATTGGGCCGGTCGGATCGGGGCAAGGATGCCATCGCGCTGCTCTATCTGGACGATCAGCCGGATGCTGACGTTCTGGACAAGCTACGGGCGACTGGCCTCTTCCAGAATGTCTCGCCGCTGCGTTTCAACGTCTGATCGGGCCGACCTGACAGGCCGGGGCGTGGATACAACGCCCCGCTTTTCCAAACGCGTCTTCGCTTGATAAGTGTGACGCGTTTCACCTGATCTGGTGGGCCATTTCACTTGGTTTGATCCGGGATAAAGCGGGAAGTGTCTGATCAATGCGGGACGGGCGGCCCGACCGATGTTCCTTAACGTGATCAAAGGCCGTGAAAGGATCGCTTGAAACCTCTTTTGAAGCCCCTTCGAAAGCGCCGCTTGCCCGCAGGACGGCGGCGGTCCACGGTTTGGCGAGAGGGACAAGCCGTTGCAGAAAGTGATCATCGGCTGACAGGCGGCGAATGTTGCCCGCCCCGATAACGGCTTCCAGTTCGCAGAGCAGTCGAGGAACCGAAACATGACCATCTCCCGGCCGATGCGCTTCGACATGATCTGCGAGGCGAACGGGATTGAGCACCGGCTGACCAAGATGCGTCATCCCTGGACGCACGTGCAGATCGGGCGCATGAACCTAACGGTCAGTCACGGTTAAACGGTTCCACTACGACAGCGATGAGCAGTTGCGCGCAGATCTCAACGACTTCTTCGCGGCATACAATTTTGCGCGACGCCTGAAGATACTCGGCGGACTCACTCCATACCAATACATCTGCAAAATCTGGACAACCGAGCCGGAAAGATTCAAATTCGATCCAAACCATCAGATGCCGGGACTTAACAGCTAGTATCCCAGGGCACAGCCGTCTTTTCGAGGGTCGCTTGCCCCTTCGAGATACCCGCTATCGTCGATGCGAATGGATTGGGCACCTCCGATCGGTCCTTCGGGAATCCGAACATTGTGGCCCATCGCATAAAGCTCGGCCCTGACCGTATCGGAATAGCCGAGTTCGACACTCATCACACCGTTGTCTGAAAATGCACGGGGTGCGTCGATTGCGCTTTGCGCGTCCATCCCGAAATCCACCATGTTCGACAGAAACCGCAGATGTCCGGCGGGCTGATATGCGCCGCCCATGACACCGAAGGGCATCGTGACGCGGCCGTTCTGCCGCAACATGCCCGGAATGATCGTATGCATCGGTCGCTTGCCCGGCCCCAATTCGTTCGGATGCCAACGGTCCAGCGTAAACCCCGCGCCCCGGTTCTGCATCAGGATGCCGAATTTTTCGGATGCGAGTCCGGTCCCGAAGGAATGGAAGATGGAGCAGATCAACGATACGGCCATGCGGTCCCGGTCAACCACGGTGATATAGACGGTGTCCTTGTGGATCGCCTCGGTCAGAGGGGCTGCTGCGGCCATCGCGCGTTTCGGATTGATGAGAGCGGCCAGTTTTTCTGCCGTGCCTGCATCCAGCATATGCATCAGTCGCACCGTATGATCATGGTCGGCCAGCAGGCGGTTGCGGGCGTCATAGGCCAGTTTTGCGGCTTCGGCTTCGATATGCGCGCGTTTCGACCCCATTGGGTCCAACGCCGTGATATCGAAATGTTTCAGAATATTGGCCATCAGGATAGCGGTCGCGCCCTGTCCGTTCGGTGGATGCTCGACCAGATCGATGCCCTTGTAGGTGCCGCTGATCGGGTCGGTCCAATCGCAGGCGGTGGCCGCGAAATCGGACACGACGTGAGCGCCGCCAGCGGCTTTCAGCGTTGCCACCATGTCTTCGGCCACCTCGCCGACATAGAACCCGTCGCGGCCCTTGTCGGCGATCCGGCGCAATACTTCGGCTTGACCGGGCAGGGCAAACTGATGGCCGGTTTTCAGAGGCTTGCCTTGCGCTAGATAGACGTCCCGTGCGCTGCCTTGCAGGCTCTCCTTGGCCAAAGCCCAGTCGAAGGCGACCCGCGGGGCGATGGGGACGCCGCTCTCGAAATAGGGGATCAACGGTCCGAGGATGTCGGCCATGCCCAGCTTGCCGAGTCGGTCGGACAGCGTGCAGAACGCGTCGACCGCCCCCGGCACCGTGACTGCATGGGCGGAATTGACCGGCACAGTCTTGAGCCCCTGTGCCCGGAGTTTTTGCGCGGACGATCCCTGTGCCGCCCGGCCCGAGCCGTTGAGAGCGAGGATATCTTCCCCGCCAGCGGGTTTGATCAGGGCGAAAGCGTCTCCACCCAGGCCGGTCATCTGCGGTTCGCACAGTCCCAGAATGACGGCACCCGCGATTGCTGCGTCCACTGCGTTTCCACCGCGCGCCAACGTGTCGATGGCAATTTTTGCGGCCAGCGGATGCGAGGTCGCGCACATGCCGTTCGTGGCAAGCACCGGGGATCGACCGGGAAGTTGAAAATAACGCATATTGGCCCCTTGGTGCGGCAAGTTTCGGCGGAGGCTATGATGGCGATGCAAGGGTGCCAAGGCCCATTCCGGGTGCCGTCGCGGGGCAGGGGCATGACCTCGACGGAGATGACTTGCTTCGGGGGCTGTCATCCTGCCGTCGAGGGAAGCTATGTGGAGCTACGGGTCGATTGTCGCTTCGCTTCAGGGCCGGGATGGGACCCAACTACGGCAGCAAAACGATCCATAATGATGTATTTCGCGACAATTCTGCCAATCTGGCAAGGGGGCCCTGGATTGGAAACACCGGCGGTTTGGGGTCAGTGCCATGCGGGACGGCGCGTTGCCTATCCCTCGTCTGCCTGTTCCAGAAACGAGAAACTCAGCCGGTTGATGCCGTTCTGGCGTTCGTAGACCATATCCTCGGTAAGGGTGTGGATGATGAACCAGCCGAAACCGCCTTCCGGCAGGTCGTCGATCGGGAGTTTCGCCTCAGGCAGGTCGACCGAGGCCAAGAGGGCGGGTGGCAAAGGGCGTCCCCTGTCTGTCGTTTCGACATGCAGACGGCCGTCTTCTCGGGTCACCTCCAGCATGACCCAGGCGGCCCCGATATCGGTCATGGCATGCTCCACGATGTTGTTGAGCACTTCGCCCAGAACAATCGTCACATCATGCTGCAACGAAAGTCGCAGACCTGTTGCGTCGAAGGCGCGGTGCAGCCGGGCAAGCTGTATGCTGACATCGTTCGCAGTCGCCGGAAACCTGCTGCGAAGCACGGCACACTGTGGCGATGGCATCGCTGCTGCGCGCGACGCAGTCATGCGGCCGACCGTCCGGCGGTGGGGGCCGCATCATGCAGGATGAACACGCTGTCCATTCGGGTCAGGGTCAGGACCTTGCGTACGATGGTGCCGCAGTTCGCCAGTTCCAATCGTCGCGCCCCGCCCAGCATCTTCATGATCGCGACGAGCGCGCCCAGTCCGCTGCTGTCCAGAAACTCGATCCGGGTCATGTCGATCATCACGCGATCGTCGAAGTCCTGAACCATCTGCCGGACCGCTTCCTTGAAAGGCACGGCGCCGGCGGCGTCGATCCGCGTGTCCTGCAACGTCAGAATCAGCAGGTCATCCGCGATCCGTCTTTCAATTTTCATTGCATACCTCGCATGACAGATGACCGGCCGTGCCGTGCGGCCACTGGAATCCCGCGCCTTTGACTGTCAGATTAGGACGCAGGTCTTACCAGAACGTGAATCGGAACAAGATGCAGCAAGTCGTGATTTCCGGGGCCAAGCGGACTCCGATGGGTGGGTTTCAGGGGGCATTGTCGCAGGTTTCTGCGTCGGAGCTTGGCGGCGCGTCCATTTCGGCGGCTCTGACCGATGCCGGAATCGCCCCGGAACAGGTCGGGGAACTGCTGATGGGATGCGTGCTTTCCGCAGGTCAGGGCCAGGCCCCGGCGCGCCAGGCGGGGTTCCATGGCGGACTGCCCAAGGACGTGCCCGCAACGACGCTCAACAAGATGTGCGGCAGCGGTATGAAAGCCGCGATGATAGCGCATGATCAGATACTTGCGGGTCAGGCGCATGTCATGATCGCGGGCGGAATGGAGAGCATGACGAACGCCCCCTATCTGTTGCCCGGCATGCGGGGCGGGGCGCGGCTGGGGCATGGCGTGACGGTCGATCACATGTTTCTGGACGGGTTGGAGGATGCCTATGATAAGGGCCGATTGATGGGCACCTTCGCGGAGGATTGTGCCGAGGCCTATCAATTCACCCGCGAGGCGCAGGATGAATATGCGCTGCGATCCCTGAGCCGGGCGCAGGTGGCGATTTCGTCGGGCGGCTTCGACCGCGAAGTCGCACCGTTTCAGATAGTTACGCGCAAGGGCCAGACGGTTGTCGCGCAAGACGAACAACCCGGCACGGCGCGGCCCGACAAGATCCCGACGCTGAAGCCCGCGTTCCGCAGGGACGGCACGGTGACGGCGGCGAATTCATCGTCGATCAGCGATGGGGCTGCCGCTATGGTATTGGTTTCAAGAGATTTTGCGGACCGGGAAGGTGTTCCGGTCCGGGCCAGGATCATGGGCCACGCGAGCCATGCGCAGGAGCCTGGTCTGTTCACGACAGCACCCGTGCCTGCGGCCCGCAAGCTGTTGAAAAAGCTGAACTGGTCGGTCGGCGATGTCGATCTGTGGGAGGTGAACGAAGCCTTTGCCGTCGTGCCGATGGCCTTCCTGCATGAAATGGGTTTAGACGTTGATATTGTTAACATAAATGGCGGCGCCTGTGCCTTGGGCCACCCGATCGGCGCATCGGGTGCGCGGATCATGGTGACGCTTTTGCACGCCCTCGAGTCGCGCGGATTGAAGCGTGGAATCGCCGCAATCTGCATCGGGGGCGGTGAGGGGACGGCAATCGCGCTGGAGCGGGATTGAGGGTGGGATTTCATGGGTGAAGAACGGGTGATCCGTGTCGGATATGCGTCGGACGTCATGAGGGGTGGACAGCCGCGATGATCCATTATCCGACCCTGCACAAGACCATCGCCAGCCTGACCGAAGGCGAGGACGATACGGTCGCGCTGATGGCCACGGTCGCCTGCGAGGTGCATCACGCCGACGACCGTTTCGACTGGACCGGGTTCTATCGCGTGACCGCGCCGGGGATGCTCAAGATCGGGCCGTATCAGGGCGGCCACGGGTGCCTGACGATCCCGTTCGACCGGGGCGTCTGCGGAGCCTGCGCGACCACGGGCGAGGTGCAGCTTGTGCCCGACGTCGATGCCTTTCCGGGACACATCGCCTGCGCGTCGTCCACCCGGTCGGAAATCGTGTTGCCGGTGTTCGACCGCACCGGAGCGCTGATCGCGGTGTTCGATATCGACAGCAACCGGGCGGGTGCCTTCACGTCCGAGGACGCAACGGAAATGTCGGCGATGCTGGATTCGGTTTTCGCGCAGTGAAGACGCTGCGCGATCTGATGGCGACCCATGCGCGGGCCGGGACCCTGGACTGGATCGGTCTGCGGCCGGAACGCCGGGCGGATCTGACGTCTGTCGACCGGGCCGTGGTGTCCGGGGCCGGACTGGAGGGCGATCATGGGCGACCGGGCAAGCGGGCAGTGACGTTGATCCAGGCGGAGCATCTGCCGGTGATCGCGGCGCTGTGCGAGGGCGAGGCAACGCCCGGTAACCTGCGACGCAATCTGGTGGTGTCGGGCGTGAACCTTGCCGCGTTGCGCGGACGGGAGGTGCGTCTGGGCGAGGTCGTGTTGCGGATCAACGGACCCTGCGCGCCGTGCAGCCGGATGGAGGAGACGCTGGGGCAGGGCGGTTATTCCGCCGTGCGGCACCATGGCGGCTGGTGCGCCTCGGTGGTGACCCCAGGTGAAATCGCCCTGGGCGATGCGGTGGCGCCGCTGGCGGCGCAATGATCCGTCCGGCCACATCAGCCGACCGGACGGCCATCCGCGATCTGCATCTGGCCTCGTGGCGCGACAGTTATGGTGCGGAATTATCGGCGGACTATCTGCGCGACACACTGCCCGCCGCCATGGATGAGAAGTGGTCCGCGCGGACATTCGGCGCACCGGAACTGACCCTGGTGGCCTATACCGATACGGAGATGACCGGGTTCGCCTGCGCGTTGACCGACCGCGATCCGCCGTTGATCGACAACCTGCACGTCCGGCCCGAGTTGCGCGGCGGCGGAACGGGCGGGAAATTGTTGGCGGCGATGAAGGTCGCGCTGCGGGAGGCCGGGTTCGTCCGTGCCTATCTGACGGTGCTGGAGTCGAACCCGCGCGCGCTGGCCTTTTATCTGGCGCAGGGCGGCGTGGACGAGGGGCCGGTGGACGATATCATGGTGGGTCATGTGGTGAAGGCCCGGCGGATCGGGTTCGATCTTTGCAGTTGAACTGTCGTTCCCGGCCTTGAGACGAAGGCCATCCGTCGGGAATGCCCCGGATCCGGCCAGAGGATGATCGCGCGCCGTTCGCCCCATCTTCAAACCCCCGGCGGGATGCGGTAGTCGGGCGGGAAATCTACGGGATGCACGACCATGAAATTCACCCTCTCCTGGCTGAAACGCCATCTCGACACGCAGGCTTCGGTCGACGAGATCGCCGAGACGCTGACCGATCTGGGTCTGGAGGTCGAAGGCATCGAGGACCGTGCGGCGCGGCTGCGCGATTTCACCATCGGCAAGGTGGTGTCGGCCGAGAAGCACCCGGATGCCGACCGGCTCAAGGTCTGTCAGGTCGAGACCGACGAAGGTGTCCAGCAGATCATCTGCGGTGCGCCCAACGCGCGCGAGGGGATCACCGTCGTCATCGCCAAGCCGGGCGTCTATGTCCCCGGCATCGACACGACCATCGGAGTCGGCAAGATCCGCGGGATCGAGAGTTTCGGAATGATGGCCTCCGAGCGCGAGCTGGAGCTGTCGGAGGAACACGACGGGATCATCGAACTGCCCTCGGGCGCGGTCGGGCAGCGGTTCACCGACTGGCTGGCCGAGAATGACCCGGCCAAGGTCGATCCGGTGATCGAGATCGCGATTACGCCGAACCGGCCGGACGCGCTGGGCGTGCGCGGCATTGCCCGCGATCTGGCGGCGCGGGGCCTGGGCGTGTTGAAGCCATTGGAGACGCCCAAGATCGACGCCGGATTCGATTGCCCGGTCGATGTGACCATCGACGACGATACCCGCGACGGATGCCCGGTTTTTGCCTTGCGCCTGATCCGGGGCGTCCGGAACGGGCCGTCGCCCGAGTGGTTGCAGGATCAGTTGCGGGCCATCGGGTTGCGGCCGATCAGCTTCCTCGTGGATGTGACGAACTGGTTCACCTATGACCTGAACCGGCCTTTGCACGTATTCGATGCCGATATCGTCAAGGGCGACCTGCGTGTGCATCGTGCCGCCGGGGGCGAGACGATCACGGCGCTGGACGACAAGGCGTATACGCTGCCTGCGGGCGCGATGGTGATTTCGGATGACGCGGGCGTCGAAAGCATCGCCGGGATCATGGGGGGCGCACATTCGGGCGTGACCGGGGCGACGGTGAACGTGCTGGTCGAAAGCGCCTATTGGGACCCGGTACAGATCGCCCTGACGGGCCGGGCGCTGAAGATCAATTCGGACGCGCGGTATCGGTTCGAGCGGGGCGTCGACCCGGCGTTCACGCCCGAGGGGCTGGACTTCGCGACGCGGATGATTCTGGACAACGCGGGGGGCGAGGCGTCGGAAATGGTCGTCGCGGGCGCGGTGCCGGATGTGGACCGGGCCTATACGCTGGACACGGCGCGGATCGAGAGCCTTGTCGGCATGTCGATCCCCGGCGACGAGCAGCGCGCGTCACTGACCGCGCTCGGTTTCCGGCTGGACGGCGACATGGCGCATGTGCCGTCGTGGCGACCGGATGTTCAGGGCGAGGCCGATCTGGTCGAGGAGGTCGCGCGGATCGCGTCGCTGACCAGGCTGGAGGGACGCCCGATGATGCGCGCGCCCGGCATCCTGCGGCCCGTTCTGACGGTCGCGCAGCAACGCGAACGGATGGCGCGGCGGACGGCGGCATCGCTTGGGTATAATGAATGCGTGACCTATTCGTTCATCGATCAGGCGTCGGCTGCGCTGTTCGGGGGGGGCTCTAACGCGACGCGGCTGGACAACCCGATCAGCAGCGACATGAGCCACATGCGGCCCGCTTTGCTGCCCGGTCTGTTGCAGGCGGCGGCGCGCAATCAGGCGCGCGGCATCGCCGACATGGCGCTGTTCGAGCTGGGCACGGCGTTTCATGGCGGCGCACCGGGGGAGCAGCATCAGATGATTTCGGGTCTTCTGATCGGGCATACCGGGCCGAAGTCGGTGCATGGTGACCGCCGACCCGTCGATGTCTTCGATGCCAAGGCGGATGCCGAGGCGGTGCTGTCGGCCATCGGTGCGCCCGCACGCGCGCAGATCCTGCGCGGCGCGGCAGAGTGGTGGCATCCGGGGCGGTCGGGGCGCATCTGTCTGGGGCCGAAGAAGACGCTGGCGGTGTTCGGCGAAATCCACCCGAAGGTGCTCAGGGCGATGGACGTGAAAGGTCCGGCGGTGGGCTTCTCCATATGGCCGGGCGAGGTGCCGATGCCCAAGGCTGGCGGCACGGCCCGCGCGCCGCTGGTGCTGTCGGATTTGCAGGCGGTGGAGCGGGACTTTGCCTTCGTCGTGGATGCACAGGTCGAGGTTCAGGCGCTGGTGAACGCGGCGCAGGGGGCCGACAAGGCGCTGATTTCGGACGTGCGCGTGTTCGACGAATTCGTCGGCGGCAGTCTGGGCGAGGGGCGCAAGTCGCTGGCCCTGACGGTGCGCCTGCAACCGACCGATGCGACCCTGACCGACAAGGAGATCGAAGCGGTCAGCGCGAAGATCGTCGAGAAGGTAGTGAAGGCCACGGGCGGTGAGCTGAGAGGGTAGGACTGCGCCATCTGAGAGGGTTACCGAAACCCCCGGCCATCAGGCGCGTCTTGCCACGATCACGACCGAAGGGGCCGGGACGAGATAGCCCTGCGGTGTCCGCGTTCCGTCGGCCGTGACGCGCCGGGCCAGATCGTCCCGAATGGCGTTGCGTCTGGTCTCCTTTTGCCGGCTGAGCAGCGAAGCCGCACGCACGGCAGCTGCGTCGAACAGATCGAACAGGGCTGTGGGGCGGGAGAGGCTCAGCTCGGATGCGACATCGTGAGAGTTCATGTCGACAAATCCCGCAGCTTCGACCACAGGCCGGGCCTGGGCGCGATCAACGAAGGCATGGGCGTCGGGGCCTTCGGGCAGGGTGATCGACGGATCGGCCAAGCGGCCGACGGCATCGAAAAGCCAGCCGAATGAACCGCTCGACCCTTTGCCCCGCCAAATGGAAAACGCGATCCGTCCGCCCGGTTTGAGCACCCGACAGGCCTCCGCCAAACCTTGGTCCGGGTCCGGAAAATGCGGGACGCCGAAGCCAATCGTAACTGCGTCGAAGCTTCGGTCGGGAAACTCCATCGCCATGGCATCGCCGTACACGAAGCGGGCCTCCGGTACGGCCGACCGGGCTAGCGCTATCATCGAATCCGAAAAGTCGAGCCCGGTAACAACGGCGCCCCGTGCCACAAGCTCTGCCGCAACGACGCCGTGCCCGGTGCAGAGATCCAGAACTCGGGTGCCGGGCGCCGCCTCGACAGCATCTGCCAGCCTTCGCGCCACAAGCCGTGTCGCTGTCCCGAAGCCGTCGGCATAGCCTTTCGCGATCGATGGGTTGCCCCAGCCATCGCGCTCCATCTTCTCGAAATCAGCGGTATCGACCATCTCTCACCTACCGGGTCAAAGAGTACCCGATGGCCGACTTGAAACAAGGACAGACTCCTGCGGGGGCAGTCTGGCTCGAAGCCGCGGGTCAGAGAATCTCGTCTTCGTCAAACAGCGGGTCGTCGGCCATCTGCGTCGTGACATCATCCATTGTCGTCTCGGCCCGCGACAAGGATGCGACGCGCCCCAGGTGGAAGACAGCGTCGCCTTCGTTGACCACGGGCATGACGGCACGACCGACGATGATGCCGTCGAAGGGGGCGGTGATCTCCTGCTCCTCCTCGCCGAAGGGGTCGGAGACGGCGGCGAGGACGGCGCCTTTTTCCACCACGTCGCCGTCGGCCCGGAACGTCCGGAGCAGCCCGCCCGAGGGCGCGCGCAGCCATTTGGACGAGGTGCAGACCTGCGGCGTGCCCTGCGCCGCCGCGATGCCCCGTCCGCCGATCATGCCGCGATAGCGCAGGATGCGCAGGATGCCCGCGACACCCACGCGGACGCAGTGTTCGTCAAAGCGTAATCCCTCGCCCGCTTCATACAACAGGATATCCTTGCCCATCGTCTTCGCCGCGCCGCGCAGGGACCCGTCGCGCAGGGGCGATTGCAGGATGACCGGCGCGCCGAAGACCTGCGCCAGATCCATGGTCACCGGATTGTCGGGTGAAATGCGGATCTGCGGCAGGTTGGTGCGATGGACAGCCGCCGAGTGCAGGTCGATGCCGAAGTCCGACCGCGCGACGATCTCGGTCAGGAACAGATGCGCCAGCCGCGAGGCGAGCGAGCCTGCGGGACTGCCGGGAAAGCTGCGGTTCAGGTCGCGGCGGTCGGGCAGATAGCGCGAGTGGTTCATGAAACCGAAAGCATTGACGATGGGAATGACGATCAGCGTGCCCTTGACGGCCTTGCGTGCCGTCGCACGCAACAGGCGGCGCACGATTTCCACCCCGATAACCTCGTCGCCGTGGATACCCGCGCTGACGAAGACGACCGGTCCTTCGGACTTGCCGTGAATGACATGGACCGACATCGAAACCGGCGTGTGGTCCGACAGGTGGCTGACGGGCAGGTCGATCGTGGCGCGCCCGCCCGGTGCGACGGAGTGTTCGCCGATGGCGAAAGGCGCGCGCGGCATGTCAGCCCTTGCCCCTGGTCTTGGTGGCACCGGGCTTGGCGACCTTTTCCAGATGTTCGATGATCTTGCCCGCGATATCGATGCCGGTGGCGTTTTCGACGCCTTCGAGGCCGGGAGAGGAATTGACCTCCATCACGACCGCGCCGTGGTTGGCGCGCAGCATGTCGACGCCGCAGACCTGCAGCCCCATGGACTTGGCCGAGCGGATCGCGGTTGAGCGTTCCTCGGGCGTCAGCTTGATGACGGCGGCCGACCCGCCACGGTGCAGGTTGGAGCGGAATTCGCCTTCGGCACCGGTCCGCTTCATCGCCGCGATGACCTTGCCGCCGACGACGAGGGCGCGGATGTCGGTGCCGCCCGCTTCCTTGATGAACTCCTGGATCAGGATGTTGGTATTGGTGGCGCGGAACGCCTCGATCACGGATTTGGCGGAGCGGTCGGTGTCGGCCAGAACGACGCCGAGGCCTTGGGTGCCTTCCAGCAGCTTGATGACCAGTGGCGCCCCGCCGGCAAGGGCCAGCACCTCCTCGGTCTGTTTCGGGTCGTGGGCGAAGGTCGTCACCGGAAGGCCGATGCCATCCCGCGCCAGTAGCTGCATCGAGCGGAGCTTGTCGCGCGAGCGCCCGATGGCGACGGATTCGTTGAGGGGATAGACGCCCATCATCTCGAACTGGCGCAGAACGGCGAGACCGTAGAACGTGATCGACGCGCCGATCCGCGGGATAACGGCGTCGAAGCCTTCGAGTTTCTCGCCGTTGTAATACATCTCGGGGCGGCGGCTGGCGATGTTCATGTAGCAGCGCAGCGTGTTGATGATGTGCAATTCGTGGCCGCGTTTCTCGGCGGCTTCCTTCAGGCGCTGGTGGGAAAAGAGATTGGCGTTACGAGCCATCATGGCGATTTTCATTGGACTGCCTTTCCGCGCCGCCTGGGCGCAAGGTTTGGATCTGTCTTCAATCGGGTCCGGCGGGTGTGCACGGCCACATTATGGGCATTCAGCGCGGTGCGTCCGACGATCATCGCGCTGCGCATGTTGGACCGGTCGGTCAGAGACAGGTCGATCCGCCAGGTGTGACCCGCGATCAGAAGGTCGGTGCGGATGACATAGCGGGTTTCGGGCACGCCGCTGGTATTCTTGATATCGCGCGTGTCGTGAATCGGGTGTTCCAGCGTTGCGCCGATTTTCGCACGGGCATGGCGCACGCGAAACCGGACCCAGGGCTGGCCGTCGCGCTCGAAAGGTTCGATCCGGTCGGCATGAAGCGCAGAAGTCCGTGCGCCGGTGTCGATCTTGGCCGCGATGTCGGGCAGACCGAGTTTCGGCAGACCGACCCTCTCCATCCAGCCGACGACAATCAGTTCTTTTGGCTTGGACACCGCCATCCCCTTGATCGGACTATGTGTCCATAGCGGCTACATCTATCCGAGTAACGGACAAAGGAAAGCAGCATGTGCAGGGCGGCGTCGGCGCGTCAGCCATATTCCCGTTTGTCGTCAATGACTTTTCCGTCGTTCGGCAGCGTGTCGACGCGGCTGATACGGCCCTTCAGCTTCAGGGTCTGGGCCACGCTTTCGCCCCATGCGCGCGGGTCCCCGTCATCGGCCTCGATGGCGATATCCATCGCATCCATCTCGCCCTCGCGGGTAACGGTGACGCGGGCGGCGCGGATCTCGGGATGGCGGGCGACCAGTTCGGCGACCTGTTCGGGGCGAACGAACATGCCCTTGATCTTGGCAGTCTGATCGGCGCGGCCCATCCAGCCCTTGATGCGGACATTCGTGCGCCCGCAGGGGGAGGTGCCGTCCATCATCGCGCTCAGATCGCCGGTGGCGAAGCGGATCAGCGGATAATCGGGGTTCAGCGTGGTGACGACGACTTCGCCGACCTCGCCGGGCGCGACGGGATCGCCGGTGCCGGGGCGGACAATTTCGAGGATAACGCCTTCATCGACGATCATGCCGTCCATGGCATGGCTTTCATAGGCGATATTGCCCAGATCGGCGGTGGCATAGCATTGCAGGCAGGCGATGCCCCGGTCGGCATATTCCTGTCGGAGCGACGGGAACAGCGCCCCTCCGCCGACCGCGGCGCGCGTGAAGGCGAGCGTCTCGCCCATCTCATCCGCCCGGTCGAGGATCACCTTCAGGTAGTCCGGCGTGCCCGCATAGGCGGTGCAGCCGATGTCCTTCGCGGCCCTGACCTGAAGGTCGGTCTGGCCGGTGCCGGCGGGCAGGACCCGCGCCCCGACGGCGCGCGCGCCGCTTTCGAAGATCATTCCGGCGGGGGTCAGATGATAGCCGAAGCAGTTCTGCACGGTGTCGGAGGGCCCGATGCCGCAGGCGTGCAGGAAGCGACCCATGCGCCACCAGTCGTGGGTGATGCCGCCGGGTTCGTAGATCGGGCCGGGCGACTGGAACACATGCGCCACGTCGCCGACGTGCAGACCGCCGAACGGGGGCTGTCCGGCCTGCCATCCGGACAATTGCGCTTTGCGCAGGACGGGCAGTCTGGACAGGTCCGACAGGTCCCGGATATCCATATCCGACAGGTGGCTTCCGGGTATCCTTGCCACCCGGTCCAACTGTGTCCTCAAGGCGTTCAGCTGGGCGGCGTGTCGCGCGTCCGTCGAACGGGTTTCCAGATCGTCGTAATGGCTCATTCCACCCCCCAATACCGCAATGCTCCGTCGAAGCTGGGCGCGTGAAAGCACGGCACACCCGCCGCTTCGATCGCCGCGAAGGCGGCCATATCGTCGGCACCTACGCCCGGTGCCGGTTCGCGCAATGCCACGCCGCGGATGCGACCCGGATGGCGGGCGATCACATCGCGGTAGACGATGGCGTCCTGTTGCCCGGAATCGCCCATCAGATAGGCGGGAAGGTCCGGGTTCACAGCCAGCAATGTGTCGATCGCCGCGCCCTTGTGCGTCAGGTGGCTTGCACCGACACCCTCGTCCGTCAGGCCCAGGTCGCGCAGGAACATCGGACCCTTGGGCACGCCTTCGCGCGCGAACAGACTGTCGAGAAAATCATGCAGGTTCCAGGGGCTGGATGAGACGTAGAACACCGGGTTGCGCCCCCCATCGACCAGAGTGGTCATCAGCGCGAGGGCGTCATCATGCACCTGTCGCGTCAGGGCGGAACCGGTGAAGGTCGTCCAGAGGTTTCGGGCCAGTGAATGCGCGCCGGTCTGGATCATCGTGTCGTCGATATCCGAGAGGATCATGTAGTCGGCATCGGGCGCGGGGATGCGGGCGGGAAACGGGACCGGAGGCTGGCCCGCGATGGCCAGCGGCACATCGACCCAGCCTGGGGCGAAGTCGCCCTGCACGATCAGCCGGACATAACCTTCGGCATCCGATGTCGCGGTGACGCCGGCGCCGGTGACAGGGACGTCAGCCACTTCGTCGGTGACGAACAGATTCACCATCTGGCGCAGGTTGGTCCACCTGGATTGCTCCGCATCCGGCTCGCTCCGCCGCAGATGGCTCAGAACCCGACCGCGCAGCACGACGCCTTCGGGCGTGGCATAGCCGAGATAGGGTTCGAGGACAGGTTCGGAATCGTCGCGGTCGCCGATCCGCTCAAGGCCGGATTCGACAAGACGGGCAGCGCGTCGGGCAAGCGGTTTCAGCAAGTGGACCTCCGATATGTTCCGAAGGTCAACGGCTTGCGGCGGCAGAAGGGTCCAATGCAATCGTGCGTCATGCCGCCCTCAGCGGGTAGGCCGCGAGCGGTTCATAGATCGGGCCCCGTGGTGTCAAAACGGACGACCAGAGCATGGCACCCGTCACAGGGGCCTGCGGCATGGACGGCACGCCGAGGCGGGATATCGTCGCGGGCAGGTCGGACGTCTCGGACGGAGCCGAATTGGGAAAGCGCACCAGCGTCACATGCGGGCGGAAGCGTTCGCGCGGCAGGTCGATTCCGGCGCTGCGGGCGGCACTGCGGACGCTCTCGCGCAGGGCGGTCAGATCGGCACCGGGCGTCAGGTCCAGCACGACCGCACGCGGTTTGCGCGCCCCCAGCGCGGCAAAGGCCAACGGGCGCAGGGTTGCGGCAGCCAGCCGCTTTGCCGACAGAGCATCGCTCAGCGCCTCCAGCCGTTGCTCGGGCTGGTCGTCCAGAAAGGCCAGTGTCACGTGCAGATCGTCGGGCGCGACCCGGTTGCCGCCGCGCACCCGGCCCTGCGCGGTGACCAGTGGCCCGATCCATTCGGTGGGCACCGAGAGGCCGACGAAAGCCCTCATGCTCATGACAGCCACCGTTTGCGACGGCGGTAGGAGCGCACATCGCGGAAACTTTTGCGCCCCTCGTCCGACATGCCGAGGTAGAATTCCTTGACGTCCGGATTCTCGCGCAGGTCTGCCGCAGGGCCGTCCATGACAATGCGGCCCGATTCCAGAATATAGCCGTAATGCGCGAACCGTAGCGCGACATTGGTGTTCTGTTCGGCCAGCAGAAAAGTCACGCCCTGTTCTTCGTTCAGGCGTTTCACGATGCCGAAGATCTGTTCCACCAGCTGCGGGGCAAGGCCCATCGACGGCTCGTCCAGCAGGATCATTTCGGGGCGTGCCATCATGGCGCGACCGATGGCGCACATCTGCTGCTCGCCGCCCGAGGTATAGCCGGCCTGCGATTTGCGGCGTTCGCGCAGACGGGGGAAATAGTCGTAGACCATGTCCAAGTCGTCGGCGGTCGCCTTGCCGCCATCGCGCCGGGTGTAAGCCCCGGTCAGCAGATTTTCCTCGATCGTCAGATGCTCGAAGCAATGGCGGCCCTCCATCACCTGAATGACGCCCCGCTCGACCAGATCGGCGGGCGACAGACCCTGGATGCGATCGCCCTTGTAGAGGATCGAGCCCTTGGTGACGTCGCCGCGTTCTGACCGCAGAAGGTTGGATATCGCCTTGAGCGTCGTCGTCTTGCCCGCGCCGTTGCCGCCCAGAAGCGCGGTGATGCCGCCCTTGGGAACAGAAAGCGACACGCCCTTCAGCACGAGGATCACGTGGTTGTAGATCACCTCGATGTTGTTGACCTCCAGCAGCGCGTCTTCGGCGGCCGGTTCGGTTGCCGGGTCGGGTTTTGCATCGAGTCGGGTATCGGGCATCAAAGGTCTCCCTCGCGTCATTGCCGGGGCCCGCACGGGGTCTGGGGAACAAGGCGATGGTTTCAGTCCAGGCCCCGGCCCGATGCGAACACCGGGCCGGGACAGGTCACATTACTGGCAGGCCAGGTCGACGTTGTTTTCCGCGGCATAGGCGGCGGAATCTTCGGCAATCAGCGGGTCGATCACCGATGCGTCGGATTCGATCCAATCGGTAATGATCTTCCATTCCTTGGCCGATGCATCCCATTGCTGCACCTTGCCCTGACCCGATCCGCCGTGGTCCTGGCAGGACACCGTGAACGCAGGCCCGAAGTTCGGCATGCCCAGGCTTTCCATCAGCGCCTCGTCGATGACCAGCGCCTCCATCCCGTCGCGCATCATGGCGGGAGTAATGTTCGGTTCGCCATGGATTTCCTGCGCTTTCTTCACCGCCTCGGCGGCCAGCATCGCGGCGTAGAAGCCCCGGTTGTACAGGACCGTTCCGACCTGATCGCCGTTGCCCGCCGCCTTGCCCGCGCCGGTCACATATTGCTCCAGATCGGCGAAGATCGGAAAATCTGTGCCGACATTGTGCATCGCCAGCGCCTTGTAGCCATCGGCGGCGTCGCCCACCGGCAGCACGTCGTTTTCGGACCCGGCCCACCAGTTGCCGATGAACTGATCCATCGGATAACGGATGTTCGCGGCTTCCTGGATGGCGACCTGGTTCATGACGCCCCAGCCCCACATGATGACGTAATCGGGCTGTTCGCGACGGATTTGCAGCCACTGGGACTTCTGCTCCTGACCGGGGTGGTCGACGGGCAATTCGGTCAGTTCGAACCCATGTTTGACCGAGAGCTCCTGCAACGTCCGGATCGGCTCCTTGCCATAGGCGGAGTTGTGGTAGAGCAGCGCGATCTTCTTGCCTTCCAGGCTGCCGTCATTTTCGGACAACAGGTAGTTGATCGCGATCGACGCGCCGTCCCAGTAGTTGGCCGGATAGTTGAAGATGTTGTTGAACACTTCGCCGTTCGCGGCCGAGGTGCGGCCATATCCCATCGTGTGCATCGGGATGCCGTCGGCGGCGGTCTTGGGGATCAGCTGATAGGTGATGCCGGTCGACAGCGGCTGATAGACAAGCGCGCCTTCGCCCTTGGTCGACTCGTAGCATTCCACACCTTTTTCGGTGTTGTAGCCGGTTTCGCATTCGATGACCCGCGTCGGCACGCCGCCGATGCCACCATCGCGTTCGTTCAGCAAAGTGAAGTAGTCGGCATAGCCATCCGCGAACGGGATGCCGCCCGCCGCATAGGGGCCGGTGCGATAGCTGAGCGACGGAAACACGAGTTGCGCCATCACCGGGGTCGCGGCCATCATGGCCGCAACGGTCAAAGTCAAAAGTTTCATCGGTGTATCCTCCCTAAGGTTCCGATATTCACGGGCGGGATCTAGCCCGCCTTCTCAATGACCCGGCCCGTCAATGCGGGAAGGGCCACAATCTCAGTTTTTCCTTCGTCACGCGCCATATCTGCGCCAGCCCGTGCGGCTCCACGATCAGGAAGAACACGATCAGCGCGCCGACGATCACCAGATTCAGATGTGCCACGATGTCGGTGGGCCAGCCCAGCAGATCGACGCCGACCAGCTTGAGCACGACCGGCAACAGCACGAGAAACGCAGCGCCCGCGAAACTGCCGAAGATAGAGCCAAGCCCGCCGATGATGACCATGAACAGCACGAGGAACGATTTCTGGATGCCGAAAGCCTCACCCACCTCGACCGCACCCAGATAGATCGTGAAGAACAGCGCGCCCGACACGCCGATGAAGAACGACGACACCGCGAAGGCCGACAGTTTGGCGCGCAGCGGATTCACTCCGATGATTTCGGCGGCGATGTCCATGTCGCGGATCGCCATCCATTTGCGCCCCATCGTGCCGCGCGTCAGATTGCGCGCGACCCATGCAAGGACGATCACGAACACGAGGGAGAAGGCATATTGCGCCCAGGCCTCGGTGTTCGGTCCGGTGACGGTAATGCCGAAGACGCTGCGCTCCGGCGCGCTGATCTGTCCGGAGGCGGAGTAGTTGTAGAACCACGGCACCTTGTTGAAGAGCCAGACGAGGAAGAACTGCGCGGCCAGCGTGGCGACGGCGAGGTAGAACCCCTTGATCCGCAGGGACGGCAGGCCGAACAGCGCGCCGACGGCGGCAGTGACGAGGCCCGACAGCAGCGTGACGGTGAACATATCCATCCACGGAAACGCGGTCATGAATTTGTAGGACGAATAAGCCCCGACGGCCATGAACCCGCCGGTCCCCAGCGACACCTGCCCGCAGTAACCGACCAAGATGTTCAGGCCGAGCGCGGCGATGGCATAGATCAGGAACGGCACCAGCAGCGAGCTGGCCCAGTAGTCGTTGACCAGAAAGGGGACGACGAAGATGGCAAACGCCAGAATGACCCAGTAACCCCAACGGTCGAACTTAATCGGGAAGGTCTGATTGTCGGCAGGGTAGGAGGTTTTGAAGTCTCCGGCTTCACGGTAGAGCATGGCATCCCCCATCGATGGGCGTCACCCATTCTGCAATTGTCGTTTTGTCCGTCGTGTCGATAGGACCCACCGCCTCAAACCCTCTCAATGATCTTCTCCCCGAACAGGCCCTGCGGACGGAACACCAGGAAAACCAGCGCCAGCACATAGGCGAACCAGTTCTCGGTCGCGCCTCCGAGGTAGGGGGCGCCGATCAGGAACTCGAACAGCTTCTCGCCGACACCGATGATCAACCCGCCGACAATGGCACCGGGGATCGAGGTGAACCCGCCCAGCATCAGCACTGGAAGCGCCTTGAGCGCGATCAGCGACAGCGAGAACTGCACACCGGATTTCGCGCCCCACATGATGCCCGCGACCAGTGCCACGAAGCCCGCGATTGACCAGACCAGCACCCAGATGAAGTTTAGCGAAATGCCCACGCTGAGTGCGGCCTGGTGATCGTCGGCCACCGCCCGCAAGGCGCGGCCCTGCTTGGTGTATTGGCTGAACAGAACCAGACCCACGACCAGCAGCGCCGCGATGATCGTTGCCACGATGTCCAGATTGTCGATGAAGAAGCCGTAGCCGAAGGCCTCGAACGTGGTCTGGTCGATCCAGTCGTTGATGCCCTGCGGCAGGCCGACGTCCAGCTTCTTGATTTCGGACCCCCACATCAGGTCGGCGACGCCTTCGAGGAAATACGCGAGGCCAATGGTCGCCATGAACAGGATGATCGGCTCCTGGTTCACGAGATGCGAAAAGATGTAGCGGTTCACCAGCCACGCGAAACCCGCCATCACCACAACGGTCAGCAGGATCGCCAGCAGGGCCGGGGCCTGCCATCCGAAATACTGGATATCGGTGCCGAAGATCGCGTTGATCAGATAGCTGAACGGTACCTGTCCGTTCTGGATGCCCACCAGCGTCATCGCGGCAAACAGAGCCATGACGCCCTGAGCGTAGTTGAAGATACCGGACGCCTTGAAGATCAGCACGAATCCGAGGGCGACAAGCGCATACATCACGCCCGCCATCAGGCCGTTCAGGGCGACTTCCATTCCGAAGAGCAGTTGGTCGGGCATGGTTTTCCTCAGCTTTCCAGATCGGGATCAGATGCAAGAAACAGGGCGCGGAGTTTGCCGCCGCGCGCGGCACATCGCTCAGTCATGCGCGACCCCCAGATAGGCGTCGATCACGGCCTGATTGTTGCGCACTTCGTCGGGCGTGCCGTCACCGATCTTGCGGCCGTAGTCCATCACGACCACCCGGTCCGACAGATCCATGACGACGCCCATGTCATGTTCGATCAGGGCAATCGTGGTGCCGAATTCGTCGTTCACGTCGAGGATGAAACGGGACATGTCCTCCTTCTCCTCGACGTTCATGCCGGCCATCGGTTCGTCCAGCAGCAGCAGGCTGGGTTCGGCGGCCAGCGCGCGGGCCAGTTCGACGCGCTTCTTCAGACCATAGGGCAGGCGACCCACGGGCGTCTTGCGGATGGCCTGAATTTCGAGGAAGTCGATGACCCTTTCAACAGTTGCCCGGTTCTCGGTTTCTTCCTTCGCCGCGCGACCCCACCAGATCGCCTGACTCAGCATGTTGGTCTTCATGTGGCCCAGCCGCCCGCACATCACGTTGTCGAGCACCGACATGCCTTCGAACAGGGCGATGTTCTGGAATGTCCGCGCGATGCCCTGCTGCGCGACCTCGTAAGGCTTCATCTTCGGACGCAGCTTGCCGCGATACCAGACCTCGCCTTCCTGAGGGACGTAGAAGCCCGAGATGACATTGAGCATCGACGATTTGCCCGCCCCGTTCGGCCCGATGATCGCCCGAATTTCCCCTTCGCGGATGTCAAAGGAGATATCCTTGATCGCCTCCACTCCGCCGAAGCGCAGCGTGATGTTGCGCAGGTCCATGACGGTGGCACCGATGGTGCGCCCGTCGGGGGTGGTGAAGGTGTCGGTGTCTAGCATCAGGCCGTTCCCTCGATAGGCGCAGAATTCTTGTGCATGGCCTGGGCTAAAAACATCGTATCAATGGGAGGCTTCATTTCTGATGGAGCATCAATCCCATGGCACGACCCTATCAGACCGACCTTTTTCTGGAGGGGTTGTTCGCCGCGCTTCTTCGCCAAGACCATTCGACCGACGAGGCTTTCCGCATTGTGATCGAGAATCCAGCCTTGCCCAATCTCTCTCGAACAATTCGACAAGTTCGGTTGCAGCGGCATCTCTTGTGAAGTTCCTTTCACTCCGCCGCCTCCAACGCCTTGCCCGTCACAGGCACGACCGCCGCGTCGCACATCTTCACGGTCGCCTTGATCTTGCCCTTGCGACCGTCCTCGTAGGTCACGTCGGTCTCGGTGTAGACCTCGCCCACATCACCATAGAGGCCGTCGATCAGGTCGGCGTATTTCTCCTCGATGATCCGACGGCGGACCTTCTGGGTGCGCGTCATCTCGTCGTCGTCGGCGTCCAGCTGTTTGTGCAGGACCAGGAAGCGGTGGATCTGGCAGCCTGCCAGCATGTCGTCCTGGGCCACCGATTTGTTCACCGCCTCGACGTGGGCGGTGATCGTGGCCAGCACGCGGGGGTGCTGCGCCAGTTCCTGATAGGAGGCATAGGCGATGTTGTTACGCTCCGCCCAGTTGCCGACGGCGGTCAGGTCGATGTTGATGAAGGCGACGCAGCGGTCGCGGGTGTTGCCGAAGACCACCGCCTCGTAGATGTCGGGATAGAACTTCAGCTTGTTCTCGACGAATTTGGGCGCGAACAGCGCGCCGTCCGCCATCTTGCCGACATCCTTGGCGCGATCGATGATCCGCAGGTGGCCGGTGTCCGGTTCGATGAAGCCCGCATCGCCGGTCGCGACCCAGCCTTCGGCGTCCTTGGTGGAGGCGGTGCTTTCGGGGTTGTTGTAGTATTCGACGAAGCTGCCCGGCGAGCGGTAGAAGACCTCGCCGCTTTCCGCGATCTTCAACTCGACGCCGGGTGTCGGCGTGCCGACCGTGTCGGAGCGGACTTCGTGGTCCTTCTGCTGGGTGATGAACACGCTTGCTTCGGTCTGGCCGTAAAGCTGTTTCAGATTGATCCCGATCGAGCGATAGAAATCGAACAGTTCCGGCCCGATCGCTTCGCCTGCGGTATAGCCGACACGCACCCGGCTCAGGCCCAGCGTGTTCTTGAGCGGCCCGAACACCAGCAATTCACCCAGACGATATTTCAGCCGGTCGAACAGGCCGACGTCTTCGCCGTCCAACAGGCGGGGACCGATCGGTTTGGCGTGGGTCATGAAGTGGTCGAACATCGCTTTCTTGATGCGCGATGCGTCCTCCATCCGGATCATCACGTTGGTCAGCTGCGTTTCGAATACGCGGGGCGGGGCGAAGTAATAGGTCGGGCCGATTTCGCGCAGGTCCTGCATCGTGGTGTCGGCGCTCTCGGGGCAGTTGACGCAGAACCCGGTGACCATCGCCTGCCCGATGGAAAAGATGAAATCCCCGACCCAGGCCATCGGCAGATAGGCCAGCACGTCGTCGGTCTGGCGCAGGTGGTCAAACCCGCTGGAGGCGAGGGCGGTCGACACGATATTGTCGTGGCTCAGCACGACACCCTTGGGTTTGCCCGTCGTTCCGGAGGTATAGAGCATCACGCAGGTCGTGGCGCCGGTCTGCTGTGCCCGGCGACGGTCCATTTCGGCGCGGTCGGCAGTGCGCCCGGCGTCGCGCAGGGTGGCGATGGACGACATGACGCTGTGGTCGTATTTCCGCAATCCGCGACCGTCCAGATACAGGATGTGGCGCAGCCCCTCGATCCGGTCGCGGACCTCTTCGACCTTGTCGACCTGCTCCTGATCGGCGGCGATGACGAACTTGGCGCTGCAATGACCCAGCACATAGGCGATCTCCTCGCCCACTGCGTCCTGATAGAGCGGCACCGGGATCGCCCCGGCGCATTGAACGGCGACCATCGACATATAAAGCTGCGGACGGTTGCGTCCGATGACGGCGACATGCTCGCCGATCTCCAGACCGAGGGAGATCAGGCCAAGCGCCATCTCTTCGATCTCGGTGCGGGCCTGATCCCAGGTCCACTGCTGCCAGATGCCGAATTCTTTCTCGCGATAGGCGGGCGCATCGGCAAAGGCCGTCGCGTTCCGGTCCAGAAACTCCGGAATCGTGTGCAGGTCGGTCATGTCGGTCGTCCTCCCTCCGCGGTCCTGACGAAACGCGGCCTCCGATGCCACCATCCACGGTGATTCCTTCCATGGTGTTTCCCGATTCTAACGAATTGTAACGACATGGGCCTGTCGTCGCGTGCGGACTTGCCGTGTCCGGCCCCCGTGATACCGTCGCGATCAGAGGGTGCCCATGACCGACCGCAAAGCCACCACCACGCGCCTGACGCAAGCGGGGCTGAACCTGATCGGGCAGGCCCTGTCGATCTATGATGCCGATCTGCGGCTTGCGGTCTGCAACCGCATGTTCGCGACGATGTTCGATCTGCCCGAGGAATTGACCCGGCCCGGCGCGGATTTTGCCGACACGATCCGGTTTCTTCTGGAGCGCGGCGAATACGGCCCGACGCCCGATCTGGAAGCGATGCTGGCCGAGCGAATCGCGCAGGCCCGCGCGTTCGAGCCGCATTACATGGAGCGTGCGCGGCCCAACGGGCAGGTGATCGCGGTCGAAGGCTCGCCCTTGCCGCAGGGCGGGTGGGTCACCGTCTATACCGACATTACCGCCGCCCGTGCGCAGGAGCGCCTGCTGCGTGCCCGGTCCGAGGTGTTGTCGGATCAGTTGATCACCCGGCACGAGGAACTGGCGCAGGCCAACCGCCAGCTTGCCGCCACCAACGCCGCCCTGACCGAAGCGCGGCGCGAGGCGACCGAGATGGCCGCCCGCATCCAGCTGACGACTGAAATGCTGCCCGCCCATATCGCGCGACTGGACCGCAATCTGCGCTATACCTTTTCAAACCGGCGGCTGGGTGCGGTGATGCCCGGTTCGCGGTCCGACATCATCGGGTTGCGGATGGACGAGGCGCTGTGCCCGTCGACCTATGCCACGGTCGAGCCGCATCTGACCCGCGCCCTGTCCGGCGAAGCATCGGTGTTCGAAGTCACCCATGCGCCATCGTCCCGCCGTATCCGCATCAGTTTCACCCCCGATGTCGAGGACGATACCGTGACCGGAGTCTATGCCCTGTCGGTCGATATCACCGAGGAGGCGCAAGCCCGCGCCGCGCTGTCGCAGGCTGCGGGCCGTCAGGTCGCCGCGCAACTCACCAGCGGCATGGCGCATGATTTTGCCAACCTTCTGACGGTAATTCTGGGCCTGAAGGACAAGCTGAGCCATATGGACCTGCCCCCGGCCGCGCAGCAATCCGTTGCTGCCATCGGCGTGGCCGCCACCCGCGGCGGCGTGCTGACGCGTCAGATCGCGGGACTGTCCGGTCCCCGTGACCTGAGACCCCGCGCCACCGACCTGCATGCGTTTCTGGCCGAGGTTGCGGTGCTGGGCGGCGCATCCCTGCCGGATGGCGTGACGCTGGATTGGTCGGTCATCGGTCTGGACGCCCCGGTCCTTCTGGACCCTGAGGCGTTGCGCGATGCGGCGTTGAACCTGATCCTGAATGCCCGCGATGCTATCGCACCCGGCGCCGGTACGATCACCCTGACCGCCCGTGCCCTGCGCGATATCTGGATCGAGGTCACGGTGACCGATACCGGACCGGGGTTCAGCCCGCAGGCGCTGGACCAGGGATTGCAGCCGTTCTTTACCGAAAAGGGCGAGGATGGCACCGGCCTTGGCCTGTCGATGGTTTATGACGTGGTGAAGCTGGCGGGTGGACACACGCGGCTTGGAGCCGCGCCCGGCGGTGGCGCGCAGGTCACCTTGCGCCTGCCCCTGCGGCATCCGCCTGCCGGACCTGCCCCGATGGTCGTTCTGCTGGTCGAGGACGCGCCGCACATCCGCGAAGCCGTGCGCGATCAACTGGTGGCGGCCGGTCATTCGGTGCTGGAAGCCGCGACCGTGGACGAGGCGCGGGGGTTGCTGGACATCGACGGCATAGGTCTCGTGCTGTCGGACATCATGCTGAAATCACGCGATACGGGCCTCGACCTGGCGCGCGCCGCGCGGGCGAGAGGGCTTGCGACGGCCCTGATGACCTCGCTGCCGGTCGATGCGCCGCTCTATCGCGAAGCCGCCGCCGGTTGGCCTGTTCTGCGCAAACCGTTCTCGATCGATCAGCTTGCGGCGGCGCTTCCGTGACCGCGCGCATTGCCATTCTGGATGACGATCCTGCAATCCGCACCCTGTTGGCCGATGCGGTCGAAGCCGCGGGAATGCAGCCCGCCACCTATGCCCGCGCCGAGGCCTTCGAAGCCGCCTTGCGCAACGCGCCACCGGGCCATGGCCCGGACGTCTGCCTTGTCGACCTGGGCCTGCCGGACCGTGACGGACTGGCGGTCGTGTCGCGACTGGCGCTGGAAGGCGGCGCGGCGATCATCATCATCTCCGGTCGGGCGCAGGTGCAGGATCGGATCACCGGATTGGAGCTGGGGGCCGACGATTATGTCGTCAAACCCTTCGAGCCGGCCGAGATCATCGCCCGTATCCGCGCCCGTCTGCGGAAGCCGCCGTCGCCGCCCAGCCGCCGCATGGCGCGGTTTGGTGGTTTCACGGCAGATTTCGACCGGTTCACACTGACCGGGCCGACCGATCTGGTCGAGGGCGGCGAGGCGGCGTTCAGTCAGGCCGAGGCGGAAATTCTGCGGCTCTTCCTCGACCGCCCGCGCCGTCTTCTGTCACGTGCCGAGATGCAGGAAGCGCTGGGAGGGGCGGCGGGTGACAGTTTCGACCGTGCGATGGATGTCCGCATTTCGCGCCTGCGCGCCAAGTTGGGCGAAGACCCGAAAAACCCGGCGCTGATCAAGACAATCTATGGGGCCGGGTATATTTTCCTGGGTGACGTGGTCTGGGGCTGACGGGCGGGGTTGCCGACTTCCGTCCGGAGTTCAGTGACGAGCCTCGATGCGGGCATGCAGCGCCTTGATCTTGCGGCTGGCCGTCGTTTCGCACAGCGGCGGCACGAAGGCATGGATCAGTGCCGCCGCCCCGGCCAGAAACAGCGTTCCGGCGAACCAGAGCGCAAAGCGCATGTGCCCGAAATAGCTTTCGTTGACCGAGGCCGGATGATCCTGAAATCCGCGGATGAAAAGGGCGATTTGGGTCATGGTGGCCTCCGAAACTGAACCGATTCCGTGCAATATGAATGGTTCACGGCGTGAAATTATCCAAGATTGCCTTGCAGGATGCGGGAAATTTAGAAAATAATCCCACGTATGGATCATAATATAGACGAAACTGATCGCCGTATTCTTCGACAGTTGCAAACTGACACGACGCCAAGTCTCGACGCCCTTGCGGAACGGGTCAGCCTGTCCCGCAATGCATGCTGGCGACGCATACGGCGGCTGGAGGAGGCGGGTGTGATCCGGGAACGGGTCGCACATCTGGACGCGGCGCGGCTGGGACTGGGACTCTCGGTCCTGATCCTGATCCGGGTCGGCGCGCATGATCCAAGCTGGCTGGCGAAGTTTCAGACGGTTGTGGCCGCCATGCCCGAAATTCAGGGCGCGCACCGCATGACCGGCGATCTGGATTACGTGCTGCGCGTCCGGGTGCGCGACGTCGCCGACTACGACCGGTTCTACAAGGCGCTGATCTCGCGGGTGCAGATGGCCGATATCTCGGCCAGTTTCGTGATGGAGGACATCAAGGACACGACCGCCCTGCCGATCTGACGGGGCGGGAGGTCAGTGTGGCGGCGGCGGTTTTCAGGATGTGCAGGCAGGTGACGAGATCGTCGGCGGAGGTGTCTTCGGCGAAATCGTGGCTGATGCCGCCGATCGACGGGGCGAACAACATGCCGGCCGGCATCAGTCGGCTGACGTTCGTGGCGTCGTGCAGGGCACCCGACGGCATGTTACACCAACGTCCGGGCGCATGGGTTTCGGCGGCGGCGGCAAGAGCGGAGCGCAGGCCCGCATCCATATCGGCGGGCGGCAACCTGGCAGTGGCGGAAATCGTCAGCGACAGTCCAGTTGCCGCCGCGATCTGCGCGAGGGCGGTGCGGATCGCCTTCTCCATCCGGTCCAGACGAGGGGTGTCGGCGTCGCGCCACTGCACCGTGAACCGGACCCGGCCCGGTACGGCGGAGGGCGCATTCGGATGCACCGCGACATGACCGATCGTCCAGACAGATCGCGGCGTGACGATGGCACGCAGCGCGTCGCGTATCGCGTAATCGGCGTCCGAAAGGCCCCGCAGCGCATCGGTGCGCATATCCATCGGCGTCGTGCCCGCATGGTTCTGCTGTCCGCCCAGCGTGACCTCCACCTGTCGCAGGCCGACGATGGCGGTCACGATACCCGCGACCTGACCTGTGGTATCCAGCACCGGACCCTGTTCGATATGCGGTTCGATATAGGCGTCGAACCGCGTCGGGTCAGGGAATCCGCCAGTGGCTGGCAGGGCCTGGCGGGCTGTGCCGAAAGCAACGCCATCCAGATCTTTCAGCGCGTCGGCCTGATCCGGCGTCATCGCGCCAGACCATATCTCAGATCCGGTCGTTGCGCCGAACCGTCCCTCCTCGTCCTGAAAACTCACGACCGAGACGTTGGGGTTTTCCCGCGCCACCTGCAACGCTGCAATCACGCCGAAGGCCCCGTCGAGCCATCCACCCTCGGGCTGCGTATCAGTGTGGCTGCCCATCAGAAGTCGACCGCGCAGGCCCCAGACGTTGCCTGCGGGGTCGATTCGAGGCGTCAGCCCGGCGTCCGCGAACCTATCCGTTAGCCACAGTCGGGCGCGCACGTCGTCCGTATCGAAAGCCCGCCGCACCACGCCCGTGCCCCGCGCCCCGATGGCGCGCAATTCGTTCAAATCCGACAAGAACCGGTCGGCAGACGGGTCAGACGAAGTCGACATAATCCTCGATCACGCTCAGCTGGGTCACCCCCTGCAACACGACCGAGCTGGCATCGAAAGTCAATTCGACCGCGTTCGAATAGACCAGTGCGTCGCCCAATACGTCGGCGACCGTCGTCGACACTGTCAGCCCCAGGGCTGCCCGGTCGAGGATCAGCAGGTCCTGCGCCCAGTCTGTCACGACGTCGTAGCCGCCGCTGAAGACGAACCGGTCCTCCTCCGTGCCGCCGGTCAACGTGTCATTGCCATCACCGCCGATCAGCACATCACGGCCCGTCCCGCCGTCCAGCCGATCCGCGCCCGAACCACCCAGCAGGGTATCGTCGCCGGTGCCGCCATAAAGAATGTCGTTGCCGTGGTCGCCGCGCAGCCGGTCATTGCCTGCGTGGCCGAACAGGTTGTCTGCCTCGGAATGGCCGCGCAGGTCGTCATCGCCATTTCCGCCCTTGAGCGTGTCATTGCCCTGTCCGCCCTCCAGCTTGTCGTTTCCGGATCCGCCGTGCAGGCTGTCGTCGCCGTCCTGACCCTTCAGGAAATCGGCCCCCTCGGCTCCGGCCAGATTGTCCCGCCCCGAGCCGCCCAGCAGCGTGTCATTGCCGCTGTGGCCTTGCAGAAGGTCATCGCCGTCGCCCCCCAGCAGGGTGTCGCTTCCCTTCCAGCCATAGAGCGTATCGGCACCGTTACCGCCCAGAAGGCGGTCGTTGTGCCGCCCCCCGCCCAGAACGTCGTCGCCCAGACCGCCATAGATCGTGTCGCGCCCGTCGCTGCCCTTCAGCGTGTCGTTGCCGTATCCGCCCTCCAGCCGGTCGTCACCGGCCTGCCCGTCGATGTAATCGGCCCCCTGGCGCGACAGGATGCGGTCGTTTCCGCCTCCGGCCATCACGCGCACCGTGCCGCCGGGCGTCAGGATCGTGTCGTCGCCATCCGCCATCGTGAGGGTCAGCACTTCGGTCGTCGCATTCCAGGCGGTGGTCCAGCCGGAGGTGTCGACGGTGCCACCGTAAAGATGTTGCAGCGCCTGTTCGTCCAGGGTCCGCAAGGTTTCGGCACGCGGGGTGCGCTGATCGTAGCTCATCACTGTGGCCAGCGTGGAATCGACCTGACCGTCCAGAGTGGTACCACCCTCATGCGGGTGCTTCAGTCCCATGGCATGGCCCAATTCGTGCAGCACGACCTCGAAATTGAAGGTGCCGGGGCGCCAGCTTCCGAGGCCGTCTATGGCGAGGATGCCCGACCCTGTATAGAAATCCGCCGCCGCGGCGTAATTTGCATATCCGGCAACGCCCGGAATACCGTTCGCATTATAGGTATTTATCATTGCGTCGCCGCCGGTAATTTCGACCATGACGATGCCCGCCGCGGCCTCGAACAGGGCGATGGCGACTTCGAATTGCTCGCGCTGATGCGCGCTGAACGTCGACGTCGAATCGACATCGTAGCCGGAGGCCCGAACCGTCTCGACCGATGGCACGTCGCTACCTTCCAGATAACTGTAGGTGACGATGACGGGCGTTCCCGTGCTGAACGACGTATTCCACCGGAAGAACGGAGTATCCAGATAGGCAAGCAGGGCAGTTTGGTCGGTTACGACGGGCATGGCGGTTCCAGTCAGCACAGTTCGGGGACCAGGGTCAGGCCCTCAGATGCGCCGGATGCAGGGATCCGATCAACACAAACCGGGTTAATACGTTAAGAAAACCCTAACGGATCAATGGGATGAAGGAGAATCCCCAGCGGGCATCCCTCAGACGTCCTCGACCAGAGCGACACCGGGCAGCGATCTCAGCGCGCCCTTAACCTGAGGATTGACCGGGTACAGGTCGGGCAGGCGCAACTCCACTTCGCCGGGCAGGTCGTCGCCCAGCAGGCACAGGTGCATCGGGCCGCGTCCACGTGCGCCGGACTCGCCCGTCAACCGCGCGAGCAGGCCCTGCAGGGGACCGACCGCGCCCGCATCGTCGAGGAAGATGCGCAAACCGACCTGCGGCGCGGCATCCACGGCGTCGTCCATCGGCACGACGGACCGGGCCAGCAGTTTGAGCTGATCCGCTTCCTGTGTCGCCTCGACGTGCAGGATGACGCGGGACCCGGCCTCCAGGTATTCGCGCGACGCATCCAGCGTGTCGGAGAACACCATCACCTCATAGGCGCCGGTCGGATCGCTGGCCTGCACGAAGGCGAAGCGGTTGCCGCGCGCCGATTTGCGTTCCTGCCGCGACGACACGATGCCCGCGATCTTGGCTGCCATCGGGCCATTGCGCGTCTGCGCCTGCACATCGGCCAGCGTCAGGACCTTCTGACGCTTCAGCGCGACCATGTAGTCGTCCAGCGGATGGCCGGACAGATAGAAACCGATGGCCTTGAACTCTTCGCCCAGCCGCTCGGCCGGCAGCCAGTCGTCGCGGAACGGCAGACGGGGTTCGGGCAGGTCATCGCCCGCCTCGCCGAACAGGCTGACCTGATTGCTGGCGCGCTGATCGTGGATCGCGGCGGAATAGCCGACCAGCGCGTCCAGCGCGTCAAGGACGCGGGCGCGGTTGCCGTCGATCTGGTCGAAGGCCCCAGCGCGGGCGAGCATTTCCAGGGGTCGCTTGCCGACACGCTTGAGGTCCACACGGCGCGCGAAGTCGTAGAGGGTGGCGAACGGCTTGCCGTCGCGCCCGGCGATCACCAAACCCATCGCTTCGACGCCCACGTTCTTGAGCGCGCCCAGACCGTAGACCAGTGCACCATCGGCAACCGTGAACCGGGCGGCGGAGCGGTTGACGCAGGGCGGCACGATCTCCAGCCCCAGTCCGCCGCGATCCTGCGACTTGCGAACCTCCTCGGCATAGACGGCCAGCTTGTCGGTCAGATGGATGTCGCTGTTCATGATCCCGGCCATGAACTCGACCGGGTGGTTCGCCTTGAGCCATGCCGTCTGATAGCTGACGACGGCATAGGCGGCGGCGTGCGACTTGTTGAAACCGTAGTTGGCGAACTTGTCGAGCAGGTTCCAGACTTCCATCGCCTTGGCCTTGTCGACACCGTTCTTCGCGGCCCCTTCCAGGAAAAGCGGTCGCTGGGCGTCCATCTCGGCCTGGATCTTCTTGCCCATCGCGCGGCGCAGAAGGTCAGCCCCGCCAAGCGAGTATCCCGCCATTTCCTGCGCGATCTGCATCACCTGTTCCTGATAGACGATGATGCCCTGCGTCTCGTCCAGAATGTGGTCGATCGACGGGTGCAGCGCGTCACGCTTGGACAGACCGTTCTTGACCTCGCAATATTTCGGAATGTTCTCCATCGGGCCGGGACGGTAGAGCGCCACCAGCGCAACGATATCCTCGATGCAGGTCGGTTTCATGCGCCGCAGCGCATCCATCATTCCGGTCGATTCCACCTGGAAGACGGCGACCGCGCGGGCGGCGGAGTACAATTCGTAGCTGGCCTTGTCGTCCAGCGGGATCGCATTGATGTCGTTCACTGTCCCAGGTGCCGGTTCATACAATTGACGGCCGTCGGCGGCAAAGTGAATGTCCCGTCCCTGTTCGCGGATCAGGCGCACCGCATCGGCGACCTGCGTCAGCGTTTTCAGGCCCAGGAAGTCGAACTTCACCAGACCGGCCTTTTCGACCCATTTCATGTTGAACTGCGTCGCCGGCATATCCGACCGCGGGTCTTTATAAAGTGGCACCAGCGCGTCAAGCGGACGGTCCCCGATCACCACACCTGCGGCATGGGTCGAGGCATTTCGCAGCAACCCCTCCAGTTTCTCGGCATAATCCAGCAGGCGCTTGACGGGGTTCGTGCGACCGTCGCGTCGATCCTGCTCGCTCTCGCGCGCGGCTTCGCGCAGGCGCGGCTCGTCGGCGAGCGCCTTGGTGATGCTGACCGGCTTTACCCCCTCGACCGGGATCATCTTCGACAGCTGGTCGCATTGAAAATACGACATGCCCAACACACGGCCTACATCGCGCACCGCGGCCTTGGACAGAAGCGCGCCGAATGTGATGATCTGGCCCACGCGGTCACGGCCGTACTTGCCCTGAACGTAGGTGATGACCTCTTCCCGGCGGTCCATGCAGAAGTCGATGTCGAAGTCCGGCATCGACACCCGTTCGGGGTTCAGAAACCGCTCGAACAGCAGACCGTAGCGCAGCGGATCAAGGTCAGTGATCGTCAGCGCATAGGCCACCAGCGACCCGGCACCCGACCCGCGCCCCGGCCCGACCGGGATGTCCTGATCCTTGGCCCATTTGATGAAATCCGCGACGATCAGGAAGTAGCCCGGAAAGCCCATCCCTTCGATCACGCCCAGCTCGTAGTCGAGCCGTTTCTCGTACTCCTCGACCGATGCCGCATGCGGGATGACGGCAAGCCGCGCCTTCAGCCCCTCCTGCGATTGGCGACGCAGTTCGGCCACCTCGTCATCCGCGAACTTCGGCAGGATCGGGTCGCGGCCATATGCCTTGAAGGCGCAGCGCCGCGCGATCTCCAAGGTGTTTTCCAGCGCCTCGGGCAGATCGGCGAACAATACTTCCATCTCGCCCTGCGTGGCGAAATGGTGGCGCGGGGTGACCTGTCGGCGTGGAGCCTGCTGATCGACATAGGCCCCCTCGGCGATGCACAGGAAGGCGTCGTGGGCTTCGTGCATTTTCGGATCGGGAAAATAGACATCGTTGGTCGCCACCAGCGGCAACCCACGGGCATAAGCCTGTTCGACGTGAAACCGCTCGGTCGGCTCAGGGCTTCGATGGCGCTGCAATTCGACATACAGCCGGTCGGCGAAGATGCCGTGCAACCGTCCCAGCACCGCTTCGGCCTTGGGCTCCTGGCCGTCCGCGACCAATCGCCCGACGGCACCGTCCGGTCCGCCGGTCAGACAAATCAGTCCCTCGGCATATTCCGCCAATTCCTCCATCGTTACCTGCGGCGCCATCTCCGGACGGTTCAGATACAGGCAGGAGTTCAGCTTCATGAGGTTTTCGTACCCGACCTCGGTCTGCGCCAACAGGACAACGGGTGCGGGCTTGCGCGGTTTTTCCCCCGGCGCGGCAGGGTCGTGCATGACGTCGATCTGGCAACCCATGATCGGCTGGATGCCACGTGCCGCCAGACTGCTGGCCGCTTCCAGCGCGGCGAACATGTTGTTGGTATCGGTCACCGCAACGGCCGGCATCTGCGCGCGCGCCACCAGATCGGGCAGGCCCTTCAGTCGGATCGCGCCTTCCAGCAGCGAATATTCGGTGTGCAGGCGCAGGTGGATGAATCGGGGACTGCTCATGCACGGCATTTAGCAATGCCGCGCACGCGCCGAAAGGTCCGTCCGCCGCCCAGCGCCGGATAAACGGCATTGACCGCCATCATTGACCGCCGTCAGCGTGTCCCGACAGAGGCCGTCCCCCCAGGTATTTGGTCACGTCGTGGAATCGTATCGGTCAGCGCCATGGTCTCGGTGACACCGGGCGAAGGGCTTCGGGGCATGGACCCCTTGCAAAACGTGGCCGGGGCGGGTTTTCTGTAACGGCACCCTCTACGCCGCATCGAGGGGCAGCGAGCTGAGCCAATTGGTATCGCGGCGAAAGACCCTGCATGGACATCCCTTTCCGCTTGAATGGCGAGGACGTCACCGCCGCGACCTCCGACCCGACCGCGACCCTGCTGGACTGGCTGCGCGAGACGCGGGGCCTGACCGGCACCAAGGAGGGCTGCAACGAGGGCGATTGCGGGGCATGTTCTGTGATCGTGACCGGGGCGGATGGCACGCCCAGGGCCCTGAACGCCTGCATCCTGTTTCTGCCGCAACTGGTCGGCAAGACCGTTCGCACCGTCGAAGGGCTGGCCGCCCCGGATGGCACGCTGCACCCGGTTCAGCAGGCGATGGTCGATCATCACGGGTCGCAATGCGGGTTTTGCACGCCGGGTTTTGTCACGACGATGGCGGCGGCCCATACGGTGGGGGCGACCGATCATACCGACCAGATTGCCGGAAACCTGTGCCGTTGCACCGGCTACGCCCCGATCCTGCGCGCGGCGCGCGCCGTCGTGACCGCACCTGTGCCGCAACACATGCGCGAAGCCCCCGCCCCCGGTTCCCGAATATCCAACTCGGGTCATCATCATCCGCGGGACGCCGACGATCTGGCGCAATGGTATCTCGATAACCCCGACGCCACTCTGGTTGCGGGCGCGACGGACGTCGGCCTGTGGGTCACCAAGCAGTTTCGCCCCCTCGGCAGGCTGGCCTTCCTTGCCGGGTGCGACGACCTGCGCGGCGTCACCGTGACCGACGGTGCAATCGAAATCGGCGCGATGACGGACATGGAAACCCTGAGACACGCCATCGCGCCGCACCATCCGTCCTTTGCCGAACTTCTGCGCCGGTATGGCAGTGTGCAGGTCCGCAATGCGGCGACGATCGGCGGGAACATCGCCAACGGCTCGCCCATCGGCGACAGCCCTCCGCCGCTGATCGCGCTGGGCGCGACCCTGCATCTGCGGCGCGGGGGCGCCCGGCGATCGATGCCGCTGGAGGAGTTCTTTATCGACTACGGCAAGCAGGACCGGCAGCCCGGCGAATTCGTCGAGCGTGTGACGATCCCGCGTCAGCCCGACACGCTGACCTGTCACAAGCTGTCCAAACGCTTCGATCAGGACATTTCCGCCGTCTGCGCGGCTTTCAATATGGGCGTCGAAAATGGCGTCATGACCAACCCCCGTGTGGCATTCGGCGGCATGGCCGGCATACCGAAACGCGCAGCCCGGACCGAAGCGGCGCTGCAAGGTCAGCCCCTGACCCAGGCAACGCTGGCGGAGGCGGCCAAAATCCTTGCGCAGGATTTCACACCGATGTCCGACATGCGCGCCAGCGCGACCTATCGTCTGGCAGCCGCGCAGGGGATGCTGCTGCGTCTGGCCCTGGACGCGCCCGACCTGCTGGCGGTGCAGCCATGAGCGTTGCCAAACCTCTGCCGCATGAAAGCGCGCGCCTGCATGTGACCGGCACTGCGCGCTACACCGACGATATTCCGGCCCCCTCCGGATGCCTGCATCTGGCCTTCGGCTTGTCCGAGGTCGCCTCCGCATCGCTCGATACCCTCGATCTGGACGCCGTCCGCGCCGCACCCGGCGTCGTCGCCGTAATGACGGCGGACGATCTGGATCCGATGCCCGATTGTTCCCCGTCGAACCGGGACGAGCCTCTGCTTTGCACCGGGACGATCCACTATGCCGGTCAACCGCTGTATCTGGTGATTGCCGATAGTCATCTGAACGCCCGTCGCGCAGCCCGGCTGCACAGTGCGGGGGTCACCGAACATAAGCCGATCCTGACCATCGAAGAGGCGCTTTCAGCAGAATCGTGGTTCGACGGCGGCCCCCGCATCTGGACCGACGGCGACGTCGACGCGGCGTTGGAAAGCGCCCCTCATCACCTGTCCGGGCAGATCGAGATGGGCGGTCAGGAGCATTTCTACCTGGAAGGCCACGCAGCACTTGCCCAACCATCCGAGGCCGGGGAGATGCATGTCTTCACCTCGACCCAGCACCCTACCGAAATCCAGCACAAGGTGGCGGATGCTCTGGGCGTCCCGATGCATGCCGTCCGGTCGGAAGTGCGACGCATGGGCGGCGGCTTCGGCGGTAAGGAAAGCCAGGGCAATGCTTTGGCAATCGCCTGTGCCGTTGCCGCGCGCCTGACCGGCAAGGCCTGCCGGATGCGCTATGACCGAGACGACGATTTCACTGTCACCGGAAAACGCCACGATTTCCGCGTGGCCTATGATGTGGGTCATGACGCCGAAGGTCGTGTGCTGGCCGTTCGGTTCCGACACTGGACACGCTGCGGTTGGTCGCAGGACCTGTCATTGCCGGTCGCCGACCGGGCGATGCTACACGCCGACAACGCCTATGACATCCCGGTCATGGCAATCGAAAGCTGGCGGCTGCGGACCAATACACAATCCGCCACCGCCTTTCGCGGTTTCGGTGGGCCGCAGGGCATGCTCGGGATCGAGCGGGTGATGGACCATGTTGCCCATGTCCTGGAACGCGATCCGTTGCAGGTGCGGCGATTGAATTTCTACGATGATGCAGGATGCGAAGTTGCTGCCTCCGGCGGGAATATTTCCGGAGCAAAGACGGGGCGGACGCACTACGGGCAGGCGGTCACTGACTTCTGTCTGGGTGCGATGACCGACCGGTTGGCCGCAAGCTGCGACTACGACGCGCGGCGGGCGCGGGTGGCGGACTGGAATGCGGTGAATCCGGTGCTGAAACGGGGGATCGCCCTGACGCCGGTGAAATTCGGGATTTCGTTCACCCTGACACATCTTAACCAGGCGGGCGCTCTGGTGCATGTCTATGCCGACGGGTCGATCCACCTGAACCACGGTGGCACCGAGATGGGGCAGGGTCTGCATTCGAAAGTCGCACAGGTCGCGGCGGACCGGTTCGGATGCGATCTGGCGCGGGTGAAGGTGACGGCAACGGATACCGCCAAGGTGCCGAATACGTCGGCGACGGCGGCGTCGTCGGGCGCGGATCTGAACGGTATGGCGGTCAAGGCGGCCTGCGATACGATCCGGGCACGCATCGCGGATTGGCTGGCCGCGGAACACCAGGCCGACGCCTCGTCGGTGGTCTTTGCCGATGATGCCGTGCAGGTCGGTGGTGCGACCTATTCCTTCGAGAAAGTCGCCGCGATGGCCTTTGCGGGTCGGGTTTCGCTGTCGTCCACGGGCTTCTACGCCACCCCGGAAATCAGTTGGGACCGGGAGGCGGGGCAGGGTCGCCCGTTCTTCTATTTCGCGTATGGCGCAGCCTGTTCGGAAGTCGTGATCGACACATTGACGGGCGAGAACCGCATCCTGCGTACCGATATCCTGCACGATGCAGGGGCGTCCCTGAATCCGGCGCTGGACATTGGTCAGATCGAAGGCGGTTTCGTGCAGGGTGCCGGGTGGCTGACCACGGAGGAGCTGGTCTGGGATGACGCAGGCCGTCTGCGGACGCACGCGCCGTCTACCTACAAAATCCCCTGCGCGTCTGACATTCCGGCCATCTTCAATGTCGCGCTTTGGGACGCTCCCAATCCGGAGGATACGATTTACAGATCCAAGGCCGTAGGCGAGCCGCCGTTGATGCACGGAAACAGCGTATTGATGGCGCTGTCGGATGCCGTTGCGGCTTGCGGTGCCACGTATCCCGCGCTGAACGCCCCCGCCACGGCAGAACGGGTGCTGGCCGCGGTGAGGGCCCTGAAATGAGCATCAATGTCCGCCGTCTGCGCGCCATGTTGGCCGCGCGGGGGACGCTGGTCCGTGTCGTGGTGGCTGATGTGCGGGGATCGGCACCGCGCGAGGCCGGGGCCGAGATGCTGGTCTGGGCAGACGGGTTTCACGGCACGATCGGCGGCGGTGCGCTGGAATGGCGGGCACTCCGGATTGCGCGCGAGGTTCTGCAGACCGGTGCAACGCGGGTCGAGCGAATACCGCTTGGTCCCGGGCTGGGTCAGTGCTGTGGCGGGGCCGTCACGTTGGTTTTCGAACGGCTGGACGCGGTGCCGCCGATACCCTGGCGTCGTGAAATCGCGGGGTTCGGGTTACTCGAAGAAGACGGCACCGGGTCGTCGGCCCCACTCTGGATCTGGGGCGCCGGGCATGTGGGGCGCGCACTGGTCGCAACGCTGGCACCGCTCCGCGATATTGTCTGGGTGGACGATGCGGCGGCGCGCTTCCCGGTAACTATGCCCGACGAGGTAGAGCGACTTGTGGCCGCCGACATGCCGCGGGCCATGGCCTTCGCGCCCGGTGACGTCGACCACCTTATCCTGACATATTCCCATGAAATCGACCTGGCGCTGTGTCACGGGGCGCTTAGCCGGGGTTTCCGAACCTGCGGGCTGATCGGATCGGCCACCAAGTGGGCGCGGTTCCGGTCGCGTCTGCTGGCGCTGGGGCATGAAAAACAGGCGATCGACCGCATCACCTGTCCGATCGGGAACCCCGCGCTGGGCAAGCATCCACAAGCCATTGCCGTTGGTGTCGCCGCCGCGCTACTCTCGCCAGAGTTGTCCGCAGAGACGACGGAAGGGACGCCCGCTTGACCACACTTCTGGAGCTTTCCGGTCTGACAAAGGCCTACCCCGGCGTGGTCGCCAATTCGGACGTCTCGTTTTCCATCGCGCGGGGCGGCGTGCATGCCCTGCTGGGCGAGAACGGTGCTGGTAAGTCGACGCTGGTCAAGACGATCTATGGCCTGGTCAAGCCCGACAGCGGTTCGATGCGTCTGAACGGCAAGCCGTATACCCCGTCCGAGCCGCGCGATGCGCGGGCGGCGGGCGTGGCGATGGTATTTCAGCACTTCAGCCTGTTCGAGGCCTTGTCAGTTGCTGAAAACGTCGCCTTGGGCATGGAAACCCCGCCGCCGATGCGCGACCTCAGCCGTCGTATCCGTGAGGTGTCGGAGGCTTATGGCCTGCCGCTCGACCCGACGCGCCGCGTTGGCGACCTATCGGCAGGAGAGCGGCAACGGGTCGAGATCGTGCGGTGCCTGTTGCAGGATCCCAGCCTGCTGATCATGGATGAGCCGACCAGTGTGCTGACTCCGCAGGAAGTGGGAATTCTGTTCGCGACGTTGCGCAAGCTGGCGCTGGAGGGGACGTCGATCCTGTATATATCGCACAAGCTTGAGGAAATCCGTGCACTGTGTGATGCGGCGACGATCCTGCGGGGCGGCAAGGTGGTGGGCGAAGCCAATCCACGCAAGGCATCGGCGGCGGAACTGGCGGAACAGATGGTGGGCACGAAACTGACGCCGCCAAAGGCCCGTGCCGGGGCCGTCGGCGAGATCATCTTGCAGGTGTCGCGTCTGTCGATGCCACCGGCGTCACAGTTCGGCACGCCGTTGAAGAACGTCTCGCTGGCCGTGCGGGCTGGCGAGGTTCTGGGTATCGGCGGGGTCGCCGGCAACGGTCAGGACGAGCTGCTGTCGGCCCTGTCCGGGGAACGTCGGACGTCGCGGGAAACGGTGCTTCTGGAGGGCACCGACGTGTCGCGCATGCCCCCATCCGCCCGGCGCGCGGCAGGTCTTCTGACCGCCCCGGAGGAGCGTTTGGGCCATGCGGCCGCACCGGATATGTCATTGACGGAAAACGCGGTTCTGACAGGTACTGCGCGCATGGGACTGTTGCGAAACGGTTTCCTCAGCTGGTCCCGCGCCCGCAGCTTCGCGAAGGATATCATCGCCCAATTCGACGTGCGCACACCCGGCCCGGGGGTGGCGGCGCGGAGCTTGTCGGGGGGGAACCTGCAGAAGTTCGTGATCGGGCGCGAGGTATTGCAGGGACCCCGTGTGCTGGTGGTCAATCAGCCGACCTGGGGGGTCGATGCAAGTGCCGCCGCGGCCATCCGGCAGGCACTTCTGGACCTTGCCGCCGAGGGGGCCGGAATCGTCGTCATCTCGCAGGATCTGGATGAATTGCTTGAGATTTCCGACAGGTTCGCGGCTCTCAACGGCGGGGCTCTGGGCGAGGCGGTGCCGACCTCCAGCCTGACGATGGAACAGATCGGACTGATGCTGGGCGGGGCGCACGACCTGGAGGAAGCGCATGTGTAACGGACGTGCATACCGCCGTGTATATACAGGTATTACGTCGGTATTACCCTTTTGCGGGGCGATGTCGTGATCCGGCTGGAACGTCGCCCGACCCCGTCCCGCGTCTGGGCCGCCGCCTCGCCCCTGGTGGCAGTGGCGCTGACGATGGTGGCGGGCGGATTGATGTTCGCGGCCCTGGGCAAGGACCCGTTCGAGGCGATCCGCACGATCTTCTGGGACCCGGTGTTCGGCGAGTTCGCCTGGTACTTCCGCGGCCAGCTTCTGGTCAAGGCCGCGCCGCTGATCCTGATCGCGGTCGGGCTGGCGATGGGATTCCGGGCGGGCATCTGGAACATCGGGGCCGAGGGGCAATACATCGTCGGCGCGATCTGCGGGGCTGCCGCCGGTCTGGCGTTCTATCCGTCCGAATCGTGGCTGATCTTTCCGCTGATGGTGATCGCGGGGGCCTTGGGCGGGTTCCTTTGGGCGATGATCCCGGCGCTGCTGAAACTGCGCTTCGGTACGAACGAGATTCTGGTGTCGCTGATGCTGGTCTATGTGGCCGAGAACCTGCTGGCCTCGGCTGCGGTGAACTGGCTCAGGAACCCGGACGCGGTGGGCTTTCCGGGCTCGCGCAATCTGGGCCGTTGGGAGGCGGCGTCGAACCCTGAACTGATCGCGGGCACCGGTGCGCATTGGGGTGTGGTCGCTGCCGTGATCGCGGTGATCTTCGCGCAGATCATGATGACGCGGCACCTGATGGGGTTCCAGATCCGGCTGGCCGGAGCGGCCCCGCGCGCGGCGCGCTTCGGTGGCGTCAACACCGCGCGGCTGGTGATATTCTGCCTTGGTCTTTCGGGGATGCTGGCGGGCCTGGCCGGGCTGTTCGAGGTGGCGGGGCCTGCGGGTCAGATCAGCATCGACTTTGCATCCGGCTATGGTTTTACGGCGATCATCGTGGCGTTTCTGGGCCGGTTGAACCCGCTGGGTATCGTCGCGGCGGGCCTGCTGATGGCGCTGACCTATGTGGGCGGCGAGGCGGCGGCGGCCAATCTGGGCCTGCCCGGCGCGGCGATCTCGGCATTTCAGGGGATGCTGCTCTTCTTCCTGCTGGCCGTGGACGTGCTGTCGAATTTCCGGGTGCGGGTTGGCCGGGGGGTGGTGGCGTGACGACTGCCGCACAAAGGGTCTGCTCGATGGGCACCATCGGGCAGCCCCCGACGGCCCCCACCCGTGGCCGGGGGCTGCCCTGTATTCTATACAGCGCGGTCAGTAGCCGATTGCCGAGGATATTATGGACCTGAGCAGTATCTCCCCCACCCTTCTCATCGCGTCCCTGATGGTTGCGGCCACCCCGATTCTGCTGGCCGCCCTCGGCGAAATGGTCGTCGAAAAAGCAGGTGTCCTGAACCTCGGGGTCGAGGGGATGATGATCATGGGTGCGATCAGCGGCTTCATCGCGGGCGTCGAGACCGGGTCGCCGTGGCTGGGCTTTTTCGTCGCGGCCATCGGCGGGGCGGCCATGGCGTTGCTGTTCGGGGTGCTGACGCAGGTGTTATTGTCCAATCAGGTGGCGACCGGACTGGCGCTGACACTGTTCGGGTTGGGGCTGTCGAGCCTGTTCGGACAGGGATACGTGGGCATCAAGGCGAACTCCTTGAAACGGCTCGACATGGGGTTTCTGTCCGATCTGCCGTTTTTCGGGCGTGTCGTCTTCGGTCATGATCCCATCGTCTATCTGAGCCTTCTTCTGGTTTTCGCCGTCTGGGCGTTCCTGAAATTCACCCGCGCCGGGCTGGTCCTGCGGGCGGTGGGCGAGTCGCACGATGCGGCGCATGCGCTGGGCTATCACGTGCGCCGGGTACGGATGATGGCGATTGCCTTTGGCGGGGCCTGCGCGGGCCTGGGCGGCGCGTATCTGTCGCTGGTCCGGGTTCCGCAATGGACCGAGGGGATGACGGCGGGCGCGGGATGGATCGCACTGGCCATCGTCGTTTTCGCGTCATGGCGGGCGGGCCGGGTTCTGATTGGCGCCTATCTTTTCGGCGGTATCGTCGTGTTGCAGCTTAACTTGCAGACGGCCGGGGCGAAGGTTCCGGTGGAGTTGCTGTCGGCGGCCCCATACCTTGTCACCATCATCGTCCTCGTGCTTATTTCCGGACGTGCCGGACGGGGCGGAGACACACCTGCCGATCTGGGCAAACCGTTCCACGCGTCCACCTGAGCGACGCGGGTCACCAAAGGGGAGACTACAATGAAATTGACTACACTTCTGGCGGGCGCGATGGCGCTTGGCCTGTCCACGCCAGTCCTTGCCGACGCCCATGACCCGGTGAAGGTCGGCTTCATCTATGTCGGGCCGATCGGCGACGGCGGCTGGACCTATCAGCACGATCAGGGTCGTCTGGCCGTGGAAGCGGAATACGGCGACAAGGTCGAGACCGTGTTCCAGGAATCCGTGCCCGAAGGGGCCGACGCCGAACGCGCGATCACGCAAATGGCGCTGGGCGGGGCGGACATCATCTTCACCACATCCTTTGGATACGGAGAAGCGACGAATGCTGTCGCGGCCAAGTTCCCGGATGTGAAATTCGAACACGCGACAGGTTTCATGCGCGAGTATCCGAACGTGTCGACCTATGATGCGCGCTTCTACGAAGGCCGTGCCGTCACCGGCACACTGGCGGGTTATCTGACCGAGACGAACAAGATCGGCTATATCGGGTCGTTTCCGATCCCCGAGGTGATCCAGGGCATCAACGCCAGTTATCTGCACGCCAAGAAGATCAACCCGGACGTCGAGATGGTCGTGACCTGGGCCTATACCTGGTTCGACCCCGCGAAAGAGGCCGATGCCGCGCGCGCAATGATCGATCAGGGCGTCGACGTGATTCTGCAGCATACCGATTCGACCGCGCCGCAGGCCGCCGCGCAGGAAGCCAACGAGAACGGGGGCCGGGTGTTCACCTTCGGTCAGGCGTCCGACATGGCACAGTTCAAACCGAGCCCGCGGGTCGCATCCATCATCGACGACTGGGCCCCCTACTACATCGAACGTGTGGGTGCCGTCATTGACGGCACATGGGAGCAGCAGGCATCCTGGGGCGGCATGCCCGAAGGCGAGGTCGTCATCGGTGAGATCACCGATGCGGTGCCCGCCGAGGCGAAGGCCGCCGCAGAAGAGATGATCGCGGCGATCACGGCGGGCGAATACCATCCGTTCACCGGCCCGATCAACAAACAGGACGGCACGCCCTGGCTGGCTGACGGCGAAGTGGCCGATGATGGCACGCTGGCGGGCATGGATTTCTACGTCGAGGGTATTTCGGGCGATATCCCGAACTGATTTTCGGGTCAGATAAGATTGAAGCGCCCGGCGGAGTGATCTGCCGGGCGTTTCTTGTCGACCACGGAAGCTTATCTATCTTTCCCGGCCTTCATGGTTTGCCGCCTCAGGCCGCGACATCCTTCCGTTTCAGCGTCGGATAGTCCACATATCCCTCGGCCCCGCCGCCGTAGAACGTATTCGGATCCGGGTCGTTGTATGGCCCGTCGGCGGCGATGCGGGCGGGCAGGTCGGGGTTGGCAAGGAACAGACGACCGTAGCAGATGGCGTCGGCCCGGTCCTCGGCCAGCCATCTCGCGCCTTCCGCGGGGTCGAAGCCGCCATTGACGATCAGCGGGCCGTCGAAGGCCGCACGCATCGATGCGACGATCTCGCCTGCCGCGGCTGCGTCACCGCCGCCGTGGCTGTTGGGGCGGACGACGTGCAGATAGGCCAGCCCGCGCCCGGCGCAGAGTTTCGCCACCGCCGTATAGGTGCCCTTGGGGTCGGCGTCGGAACTTCCGCCCGCACCGCCCGAGGGCGACAGGCGGATGCCGATGCGGCCCGGCTCCATCTCTTCGGCCAAGGCGTCGAGCACCTCGCCGACGATGCGGATGCGATTTTCGACCGGACCGCCGTACTTGTCGTCGCGCGTATTGACCGACGAGCGGATGAACTGGTCCATCAGGTAGCCGTTGGCGGCATGCAGCTCCACTCCGTCAAACCCGGCGGCCAGCGCGCAGCGGGCCGCATGGCGATAGTCGGCGATCAGGCGGGGGATCTCGTCGGTGTCGAGCGCGCGGGCTTCGGGGTGCGGAAGGGTCGGGCCATCGGGGTGATAGTCACCGACAAAGGCCTCTCCCTCGGGCGTCCAGACCGATGACGATACCGGTGCCGCGTTGTTTTCCTGAAAGCAATTGTGCGAAATCGCGCCGACGTGCCAAAGCTGACAGAAGATGCGCCCGCCCGCATTGTGCACGGCGTCGGTGACCAGCTTCCAGCCCTCGACCTGCTCATCGGTATGGATCCCTGGCGTCCAGGCGTAGCCCTGACCTTCGCGGCTGATCTGCGTCGCTTCGCCGACGATGAGGCCGGCACCGGCCCGTTGCGCATAATACAAAGCATGCAGCGGCGTCTGGACATGACCGGGCACTCTGGAGCGCGAGCGGGTCAGCGGAGCCATCACGATCCGGTTGTCGAGCGTGATCGGCCCGATATCGAGCGGCGTGAACAGCGAGGCGTGGGCAGGCGTGTCGGTCATTGTCTGGCTCCAGAAGTAATCGGTTCACCTGCGACATAGGAGCGGATCGGCGCAGGCAAAGGTGCGCAGGCGCACGAGGTTCCCGCGATATCCGCCTATTCGTCGAACTCCGCCTGATCGGGAATTCGACCGAAGGCGATCTTCGCGCCGGTATAGGGCACCTTGTGCGGCGGCAATTCACCGAAGCGGATGGTGTCCTGACCGAACCGGGCATTGAGCGCGTCGATCTGGGTGCAGAGCCGTTCGCGCGCCGTCTGCTGCCCCGCCGCACGGTCTTCGAAAAGGTCGGCGACATGGGCCTGCCGGTCCTGCAGGCCGCCCAGCATGATCGATACCGAAAGGGGACGTGCACAGGTCAAGCGCGCCCAGTAGCGACCGAAGGCCTGCGACAGGGCGAAGGTATCCTGCGTCGCCGTGATTTCCCCGTCGTGCGATTGCCGTCCGTGCTGCGCACATTCCAGACCGATATGCAGCGACCGGGCGAACAGCCCCTCGCGGCGCAGGCGGGAGGCTGATTTGATCAGCAGTCTGCGCGCCACCGCCCGCGCGCCCTCGGGCGTCCGGTTCAGGGGGGTCAGGCGCTGCCCGTGGCCCAGCGAATGACGCCGCGTGGCGGGATAAACTACGGTTTCGCCGTGCAGCTGGCGCAGGAAGCGCTCTCCCTCGACGCTGCCCCAAAGGTGCCGGGCCCGCGCGGGGGTCATCGCGAAAAGCTGGGCCACGGTGTCGATTTCCGCACGCGCCAGACGGGCCCCGACCCCGCGCGAGATGCCGGGCAGGTCCCGCAACTGAAGATGCGCGATCTTGCCCGGCAGCACGTCAACCGTCAGCCAGTCAAGGCCCGCGGGCTTGTGCAGTTCCGCCGCGATCTTGGCCAGAAGCTTGTTGGGCGCGACCCCAACCGAAGATGTCAGCGCCGGATGCACCTGCGTCAGGATCGCGCGCTGCACCGCTGCCCCGATCTGCAAGGCGCGGGGCAGGACCTGCTGCGCCCCGGTCAACCGGCAGGAGAATTCATCCACGGAATGCGTCCGGTCGATCGGCAGAACGGTGTCGACCGCCGCCCGGATACGGTGGTGATACTCGACGAAGACGTCGTGTTTCGCCGCCCGAAAGACGATGCCGGGGCAAAGTGTGCGCGCCTCGGCCACACGGGTGCCCATGCCGATGCCGCGCATCTTGGCCTCGCGGCTGGCGGCGATCAGGGCGGCGCCGGGCGCATCCGTCGTCACCACGCCAAGGGGTCGGCCCATCAGCACCGGCTCCTCTGCCTGACAGACCGAGGCAAAGTAGGAGTTCATATCGAAGAAAAGGGTGGAGACGCGGATTTCCATGGTTCTGCCTGCAGATTCGGGGGCTCAAGCAAGTCTGGAACAAAAAGAGAACATTTGAAAGGTGCACGCTTGGCGACGGGGCTGGCCTGGGCTAGGATCAATCCATGACTGAAATCACAAGCCTGAACGGCACCGCCCTTTCGCCCCTTTGTTTCGGCACGATGCAGTTCGGCGGCAAGGCCGACGCAGCAGACAGCCGGGCAATGTTCGACGCCTGTCGCGCGGCGGGGGTGACATTCTTCGACACCGCCCATGTCTATACCGACGGCGCATCCGAGACCCTGCTGGGGGAGTTTGCGGCGGCCGAGCGCGAGAGTCTGATCATCGCGACCAAGGCGGCCTATGGTGAGGGCGCAGGACGCAGGAACATTCTCGACAGTCTGGAGACCAGCCGCAAACGGATGAAGATGGACGTGATCGACATCCTGTATCTGCACCGCTGGGACGGTGATACGCCGCTGGAGGAAAGCTTCGAGACGCTGGCCGGTCTGCAATCGAACGGCACGATCCGCCATATCGCCGTCAGCAACTTCGCCGCCTGGCAGGTGGTCAAGGCACAGGGTGTGGCCGCGACCTTCGACACCCGCATCGACATGATCCAGCCGATGTATTCCCTGGTCAAGCGACAGGCGGAGGTCGAGATCCTGCCGATGGCCGCCGATCAGGGTATTGCGGTCGCGCCCTACTCTCCGCTGGGCGGGGGGCTGCTGTCCGGCAAATACGCGCAGGGCGGCACGGGACGGCTGACGGAAGACGACCGCTACGCCGCGCGCTATGCACCGGACTGGATGCATGCCGCGGCGCGCGGGCTGTCGGAACTGGCGTCCGAGGTCGGTCTGCACCCTGCGACACTGGCCGTCGCATGGGTCGCGTCGCACCCGGCGGTCACCGCGCCGATCATCAGCGCGCGCAACGCCCAACAGCTGGCCCCGTCATTGGCCGCGTCGGACGTGACGCTGGACCCCGATCTGATGGCACGGCTGACCGCGTTGACACCGACGCCCGCCCCCGCGACCGATCGGCTGGAAGAGGTCTAGGGCGTGGCATCTGTCCACGTTGCTACCATCGAATGGGCTCGCGACGGGGCCGATTTCGCGGATAACGCCTATGCCCGGCGGCACCACTGGACGTTCGACGGCGGCGCGGTAATCGCGGCCTCCTCCTCGCCACATGTCGTGCCGGTGCCGATGTCCGATGCCAGTGCCGTCGATCCCGAGGAGGCATTCGTCGCTGCCCTGTCGTCGTGTCACATGCTGTGGTTTCTGGACCTGGCGCGGCGCGGCGGGTTCACTGTCGACCGCTACGCAGATGCGGCGACCGGCACGATGGGACGAACCGGCGAGGGTGCGTTCTGGGTCGCGAAGGTCGATCTGCATCCGGTGACGGATTGGGTGGGCGATAGCCCGGACGCGGCGGCATTGCGCGCGTTGCACGACGCGGCGCATGCGGCCTGTTTCATCGCCAACTCCGTCCGGTCCGAGATCGTCGTGCACCTGGACTGACGCAAGGGGCAGACTGATCGGTGTGAAAAACAGGGCGTTCCTGTCGTGCCGCTTGAGGGAGTCTGCCCTGATGTGACAGTGTTCCGCCCGTGGAATGGGATTTTCTGATTATCGGCGGGGGCATCGCCGGGGCATCTGTCGGCGCGGCGCTGGCTGAGCATGGCTCTGTCGCCTTGTGGGAGGCGGAGGACGTCTTCGGCTATCACGCGTCCGGCCGGTCCGCCGCCCTGTTCGAGGAGAGCTATGGCCTGCCGCCGGTCGTCGCGCTGAACCGGGCCTCGCGGGCGGATCACGCAGCGAATGGCTGGATGACGCCGCGCGGGTTGATGCTGCTGGCTGTGGCGGGACAGGAAGACACCTTCGATCATGACCTGACGCATATGGCGATGGAACCGCTGTCGCTGGACGAGGCTCGCGCGATGGTCCCGATCCTGTCGCCGGAGGTCACACGCGCCGCGCTGCATGTCGAGGCCTTCGATCTCGATACGGACGCGATGATCCAGACCGGACTGAGGGCTGTCGGGCAAGCGCGGGCCGGGCGGCGGGTGACCGCGATCACAGGCATTGCGGGCGGCTGGCGCGTGCAGGCCGGACCGAATGAAGTGACCGCGCGGCAGATCGTGAACGCCGCCGGACCCTGGGCCGACAGGATTGCCGCCCTGGCCGGGGTGCGCCCGCTGGGCCTGACGCCCCTGCGCCGATCGATGGCGCGGATCAGGGCACCCGGCGGTCACGACGTCGCCCGCTGGCCGATGCTGATGGGAGCAGGCGAGACATGGTACGCAAAGCCCGATGCGGGCGCGCTGATCGTATCCCCGGCAGAGGAAGCGCCGTCCGACCCGGGGGATGCCTTCGCCGACGACATGACCCTGGCGGAAGGCATGGCCCGCTATCAGGCGGCGGTGACGCCCGAGGTGACGCGCCCGATCTCGACCTGGGCCGGTCTGCGGACGTTCACACCGGATCGCTGTCTGGCGCTTGGCGCATCCGAGGTCGAGGGGTTCTGGTGGTGCGCCGGGCAGGGCGGCTATGGGTTCCAGACGGCCCCTGCCGCCGCACGTCTGCTGGCCGACCTGATTGCGGGGCGCGCGTCCGAACTCGATACGGCGACGGTTGCGGCGCTTGATCCGGGGCGGCTTCGATGATGCGCCGCCTTCAATTGCCGGATGCGCCGCTGCCCGACAAGGATGGACGGCTGACCGCCGCTGCCGCCGCCCGCAACCGCGAGGCCATTCTGGGCGTCCTGCTTCCCCGTCTGCCGCGTCAGGGCGATGTGCTGGAAATCGCGTCCGGCACCGGCCAGCATATCGCCGCGCTGGCGGCGCACCGGCCCGATCTGTCGTTCCATCCCAGCGATCCCGACCCGGTGCGCCGGGTGTCCATCGATGCCTATTGCACGGGTTTGCCAAATGTCGCGCAAGCGGGCGATCTGGATGCCTGCCAACCCGGATGGGCGATCGAAGCGGCAATGGATATGGTGTTGATCGTCAACCTGCTGCACCTGATTTCAGATGGCGAACTATCGATTCTGCTGGACGAGGTGCGGCGGATCCTTGCCCCGGATGGTCTGCTGTCGATCTATGGACCGTTTCTGCGGGGCGGCCAGACGACCAGCGACGGCGACCGTGCGTTCGATGCCAGCTTGCGGGCGCAGGACGCGGCCATCGGCTACAAGGAGATCGAGGCGATCCAATCCGTTCTGACCGCACTCGACCTGTCCGTCGAACTTGTCGAAATGCCCGCGAACAATCTGATGATTCTTGCACGAGCGCCCATGGTTTCGGGGCTTTAGACGCCCAACCGCAAGCGCAGATCGTCCAGGTCCGTCTTCTGCGATTTGGTCCACTTCGCCGTCCGCGACCGGAACAAGGTCGCCTGACTGGCATGGATCATGCCGTCGGACAGCACCTTCAGATGGTTCGCGCGCAGGGTCTCGCCGGTCGAGGTGATATCGGCGATCATCTCGGCGGTATGGTTCAGGACGGTGCCTTCGGTTGCGCCCTGACTGTCAACAAGTTGATAGTCAGCCACGCCGTTATCCTGAAGGAATTCGCGCACCTGCCGGTGATATTTCGTCGCGATCCGCAGGCGGTGCCCGTGCCGCGCCCGGAATTGCGCCGCGGCGGCGTCCAGATCGTCCAGCGTGTCCACGTCGATCCAGACCTTCGGCACGGCAAGGATCAGATCGGCGTGACCGAAGTCCATCCTGGCAAGGGTCTCGACCTTGCTGTTCCAGCGGGTCAGTTTTTCGCGCACCAGATCGCTGCCGGTGACGCCCAGATGAAGGCGTCCCTCGGCCAGTTCGCGCGGCACTTCGCCCGCCGAAAGCAGGACCAGCGCGATATCGGCACCGTCCACCCGGCCCGCGTATTCGCGGTCGGACCCGGTGCGCGACAGGGTCAGGCCGTGCTTCCCGAACCAGTCGAAGGTCTTTTCCATCAACCGCCCCTTGGACGGCACGCCAAGCCGGATCATGCAAGATCTCCCAGCAGGCCGGGGCGGATCACGCCACCGACGGCGGGTACGCCGCGTCCGCGGCCCAGAACGGATGTCAGCGCATCGTAGCGTCCGCCGGTCGCCAGGGGCGCCAGATCGAGACGGCCCGGCGCGGTAAACGTGAAGGTGAACCCGTCATAATATTCCATCGCCGTGCGGCCCCGTGCGGGTGCGAACGGCAGGGTGTCGGGCGTGTGACCCCGACGGGCCAACGCTGCGGCCCGCGCTTCCAGCCGGTCGATGGCCGGGATCAGGCTGGGCAGGTCGACGGCCATATCCCGCAACGGCGAGATCGCCTGCGCCATCGGGCAATCCAACGCAAGAAGCATGCCGATCACTTCGGCCTCGGTGTGCGAAACCGGCGGCAGGGCGGCGTCTTCCGTCAGTGCCCTGACACGTGCCGCGATCTCGTCCGCGCTGCGCAATCCGACGGCGGGGCCTGCCGCGTCGATCAGCGCTTCGACCGAGGTCCCGGCAACCTGTGCCAGCAAGGCGGTGCGCGTGGCGGGCACCGCGGCCTTGCCGGTGAACCGGTCCATCAAGCGGCGGAAGCGGCTGGGCCGCCAGATGTGACGGCGCAGCGCGGCACGACGCGGCTCGGACGTGGTCAAACCATCGACGGCGGCGGTCAGGATGCCCAGATCGCCGGTCACCGGATGGGTCGACCAAGGGGCGAGGGCCGTGGCGATCAGGTCGAAGACCTCCGCATCGGCGGCGGCGGGATCGGTGCCGTCGAAGACTTCGAACCCGACTTGCAGGTATTCGCGCGGGCGACCCTCGTCGACCTCCTGACGCCGGAAGACTTCGCCCGCATAACAGTACCGTGCGACGTCCGCCCCGTTGTTCATGTGCGCCTGAACGACGGGCACCGTGAAGTCCGGGCGCAGCATCGCCTCGCCCGTCAGCGGGTCATGGGTGGTGAAGGCGCGGGCGCGGATATCTTCGCCATACAGATCCAGCAGGGTGCCCGCCGGTTGCAGGATTTCGGTCTCGACAAGGGTCGCGCCCGCGTCGAGGAAACCTTGCAGAAGGGCCGCGGCCCGTTGGCGGTCGGCGGTGCGGATCATGCCAGAAGCGACTGGATGAATGGCACGAGGTCGGCCAGTTTCACTTCGGTCTGGGAGGGGTTTTCCTTCCATTCCTCGACCGTCGCGTCCTGCGCCAGTTTCGCGCCGAGGATCAGGTCCTTGACCTGCACGACACCGCGCGCGGCCTCGTCCGTGCCCTGGATGATGGCCGCCGGGGAGCCGCGTTTGTCGGCGTATTTCAACTGGTTGCCGAAGTTCTTCGGGTTGCCCAGGTAGACCTCCGCCCGGATGCCCGCCTGCCGCAGCGTGGCGCAGATCGACTGGTAATCGGCCATCCGGTCGCGGTCCATCACGGTCACGATGACCGGGCCCTGCGGCGTTCTGTCGATGCGCCCCTTGGCGGTCAGGGCGGCCAGCAAACGGTCGACGCCGATGGAAACGCCGGTGGCGGGCACGGCCTGTCCGGTGAAGCGCGTGACCAGATCGTCGTAGCGCCCGCCGCCGGCAACGGAGCCGAATTGCCGTGGGCGGCCCTTCTCGTCCTTGATCTCGAAGGTCAGTTCGGCCTCGTAGACCGGGCCGGTGTAGTAGCCGAGCCCGCGCACGACGGAGGGGTCGATGACGATCCGGTCGGGGCCGTAGCCTTGGGCGCCGAGGAGAGCGGCAATCTGCTTGAGTTCAGCGACGCCTTCTTGCCCAACCGGAGATTCTTCAACCAGTCCGCCAAGGTGATTGATAACCTGCCTGTTCCATCCCTCTAAATGCTCAGCGGCCTCGATAGCGTAAGGATCATCACTCCCCAATATCGCGCTCGGCAGATCGGCATAGCCAATTGATTTCTGGTCAGGGTTCGCGTTTTCGAACGCAATGCGGCTTTCTATCGTTTTCCGAGCATCGACGAAGCCCATGACGATGCTGGTTTGGTAGTCCGACAGCCCTGCTCCGTCTGTAAAGTCCCCGCTCTCATCCTTCCGCCCTTCGCCCAAAAGCGCGCGCACGCCTGCCGATCCCAGCCGGTCCAGCTTGTCGATGGCTCGAAGCACGATGCCGCGTTCGGCCTCCTTGTCGTCCCCGGCCAGCCCGGCAACCTCCATGACCCCATTCAGCACCTTCCGGTTGTTCACCCGGATCACGTAGTCCCCGCGCTCGATCCCAACGGCCTCCAGCGTATCCGCCAGCATCGCGCAGATCTCCGCATCCGCCGCCACGCTCGCCGTGCCCACCGTATCCGCATCACACTGGTAGAACTGCCGAAACCGCCCCGGTCCCGGCTTCTCGTTGCGCCAGACGGGGCCCATCGCATAGCGGCGGTAGGGCGTCGGCAGATCGTTGCGATGCTGGGCATAGACGCGGGCAAGCGGGGCGGTCAGGTCATAGCGCAGGGCCATCCAGTCGCCGTCATCCTCGCCCGCTTCCTGCCACGCGAAGACGCCTGCGTTCGGGCGGTCGACGTCGGGCAGGAACTTGCCCAGGCTCTCGACGGTTTCGACGGCGGCGCTTTCCAGAGCCTCGAACCCATAGAGGTGGTAGACCTCGGCGATCTTGTCCAGCATGGCCTTGCGTTCGGTCACTTCAGCGCCGAAATAGTCGCGGAACCCCTTGGGCGTTTCGGCCCGGGGGCGGCGGATCTTGTCTTTTTTGGCCATGTCGCTTCCGATCCCGTCAATCGCCCGCGTGCATACGTCCAGCGCCCTGCGCGCGCAACCTGAGGACACCTTCATGCAAGACCTCGAAGAACGCATCGCTCATCTGACCCGGCAGGTCGAGGACCTGTCCGATGTCGTCGCGCGTCAGGCCGACGAGATCACGACCCTGCAACGCCGCGTGTTGCGCCTTATGGAACGCGCCGCCACTGCGGAGGCCTCAGGCGGGGCTTCCATCCCGCTGGCCGATCAGCGCCCGCCGCATTGGTAGGGCCGCGCTGATCGACGAACCCACCGCGTTACGCTGGCACAGTCGAGGGACGGGTCGCAGGTTGGCAAGCCCCGAGCCTCAGGCGGAGGCGTCTCTGGCCTGCTGCGGTGCCGGTCAGTCGGCGACCGGGATGCGCCCGTCCAGTTCGTCCTCGATATGTGCGCGGATGATGGCATCCATGTCCGGCTCGGCCTCGAACCCCAGGGCGCGGGCACGGGCCGGGTCGAAGGCCTGCGGCCAGCCCGCCACGATCTTTGCGATCGTCGCGTCCGGTTCGCGCCGGATCAGCGCGACGGCTTTCGGTCCCGCGATCCGCTCCAGCGCCGCGATCTCATCGCCCACTGTGGCATCGACGCCGGGCAGCGACAGGGCGCGGTTCTGCCCAAGCGGCGTCAGATCCATCTCGGCGGCATGGATTAGAAACCCCACGGCGGCGCGGGGTGAGGCAAACCAGTGTCGTGTTGTATCGGGCACCGGCAGAACCGCCGGATCGCCCACCAGAGGCTCCCGCAGGATCGAGGAATAGAAGCCCGAGGCAGCCGCGTTCGGCTTGCCCGGCCGGATGCAGATCGTCGGCAGGCGCAGGGCGATCCCGTCCAGCGCGCCGCGCCGGGACAGGTCGGAGATCAGCATCTCTCCCATCGCCTTCTGCGTGCCGTAACTGGTCAGTGGCAAGGTCGGCTGATCGTCGGGGATGACATCGGGCAGAGGTGCCCCGAAAACCGCGATGGACGACGCGAAAACAAAGCGCGGGCGATAATCCTCCTGCCGGGTGATTGCGTCGCAAAGCGCCAGCGTGCCGTGCAGGTTGACGGCGTATCCCTTGTGCAGATCGGCTTCCGCCTCGCCCGAGACGATAGCGGCCAGGTGGAAGATCACGTCCGGTCGCGCGTCGATCAGGGCGGGGGCGGCGGCGGCGTCCGACAGGTCGGCGGCCAGGGCCGCGCCGGGCACCCCGTCGGGCAGCACCGGAGCCGTGATATCCACCAGGGTCAGTCCGGTGATCGGCTGGTCCTGCAAGCTGCCTTTCGCCACCAGGGCTGCCGTCAATTTGCGACCGATCATGCCGGACGCGCCTGTGATGAGAATGTGCATGGCCGTTCCTTCCGCCAGATATATCGTCACGCTAGGCGACGGGGCGGCCCTGTGCCAGCCCCGCCGGATCGCAGATCGTCAGGTCAGCCCATGTGCGGCGAATAACGCGGCCACATTTTCCTGCGGGCGGGGACCGAAGTGGCCGATGACTTCATGCGCGCAGACCACGCCCATGCGCGCCGCCGTTTCCAGGTCGCGGCCCGATGCCACGCCATACAGGAAACCGGCGGCGAACTGATCGCCCGCGCCGGTGGCGTCGACGACCTGCGTCGGCGTGACGGGCGCGGTCAAGCGGGTATCGCCCGACCGGACCCAGACGTCTTCTCCGCTGCGCGTGCAGACGACGACATCACAAACCTCGGCCGCCTTGCCGATGGCGCGGTCCAGATCGTCGGTTTCATACAGCGTCGTCCATTCGGCGGCGTTGCCGATGGCGATGTCCATACCGTCGGCGATCAGGCGCAGGAAATCGTCGCGGTGGCGGTCGGCACAGAACGGGTCGCTGAGGGTGATGGCGGATCGCCCGCCTGCGGCTTTCATTTTGGCGGCGGCCTCGGCGAAGGCGGTTTTTCCCTCGGGCTTGTCGAACAGGTAACCTTCAAGGAAGAGCAGCCCTCCGCCGTCGAACATGTCGGGCACTTCCGACGACGAGATATCGGCACCCGCCCCCAGATAGGTGTTCATCGACCTCTCCCCGTCGGGCGAGACGAAGATCATCGACCGCGACGTTGGCAGGTCCACGGCCTGCGGCGGATACGGAAAGGCCGTGCCGGACGCTTCCATCGTCTGCGCGTAAAACCGCCCCAGCGCGTCGTCTTTCACCTTGCCGATGAACGCCGTCGACAGGCCCAGCGCACCGATTCCGGCCAGCGTATTGGCGACCGATCCGCCGGGCGCTTCGACCCGTTCGGACATGGAGGCATAGAGAAGTTCCGCACGCTCCCGCTCGATCAGCTGCATGATGCCCTTTTCGATGCCCATCTGGTCGAGGAATGTGTCCGGCGCGGGCGAGATCACGTCGACGATGGCGTTGCCGATGCCGATGACGTCGTAGGTCTGGTTCATGGAGGCGTCCTTGATGATAGCGTCCGGGCGGGCGTTCTGCCGCCGCACGGTTGAGATATTTGAATGAAGTGATGCGTCAGGCCGGTTCGGTCTTGTCCTCGAACTGGCACAGATCCCGGATCAGGCAAGCACCGCATTTCGGTTTTCGCGCCACGCAGATGTAACGCCCATGCAGGATCAGCCAATGGTGCGCGTGGTGCTGATATTCGGCAGGCACGTTATCCTCGATGGCACGTTCGACGGCATCGACGTCCTTGCCCGGTGCAATGCCGCTGCGGTTGCCGACGCGGAATATATGGGTGTCGACGGCCTGCGCCGGATGACCGAACCACATGTTCAGCACGACGTTTGCCGTCTTGCGACCGACGCCCGGCAGGCGGGTCAGGGCGGCGCGCGACGATGGGACTTCGCCGCCGTAATCGTCGACGATCATCTGGCTCAGCTTGATGATGTTTTTTGCCTTCTGTCTGAATAACCCGATGGTCTTGATATGTTCGGTCACGCCGTCCAGTCCCAGTGCCAGCATCTTCTGCGGCGTATCGGCCACTGCGAACAATCCACGTGTGGCCTTGTTGACGCCGGCGTCCGTCGCCTGCGCCGACAGGGCCACCGCGACGACAAGGGTAAAGGCATTCACATGCTCCAATTCGCCCTTCGGTTCCGCCTCGGCGGTCTGGAAGCGGGCGAAGATCTCGCGCATTGCGGGGTAGGGAAGCTGTTTGGCCATCGGGCGGGGTATGGCAAGCGCGGGCGCAGGGGGCAAGGTTTCCGCAGGTTCCGGGTCGCGGGACGGGCGCGCCGGGCGTAGGTTGCGGATCAGGAGACAGCCTCATGACCGATCTTGCGCCCCACACCCGACCTGACACCGACAGTCGCTATCACTACGCATTGATGCGGCGTGCCATCGACCTGATCGACGCGCAGGCCGATTCGCCGCAGTCGCTGGACGATCTGGCCCGCCAGATGAATCTCAGCCCCGCGCATTTCCAGCGGGTCTTCAGCGCCTGGGCCGGGGTCAGCCCGAAGCGGTTCCGGCAATATCTGACGCTGGGCCATGCCAAGGTGCTTTTATCGGAGCGGTTCACCCTGCTGGATACGGCCCTGAGCACCGGCCTGTCGGGCACCGGACGCCTGCATGATCTGTTTCTGCGCTGGGAAGCGATGTCGCCCGGCGAATATGCGCGCGGTGGCGCGGGTCTGACGATTCGCCACGGCTGGTTCGACGGACCTTTCGGCGAGATGCTGGTGATGGCGACCGACCGGGGCATCTGCGGGCTGGCCTTCTCGTCCGAGACCGGGCGCGACGGAGCATACGCCGACATGTCCAGCCGCTGGCACGCCGCGACCTTCGTGGAAGACGCCGCAGCGCTGGCCCCACAGGCGCAGGCCCTGACGGATTTGCGCGGCGAGGCGCATCTGCACCTGATCGGCGCGCCGTTCCAGATCAAGGTGTGGGAGGCGTTGATGCGCATCCCCTCGGGCCACGTCACCACGTATGGCGAGATCGCGAATGCGGTCGGCAACCCCAGGGCGGTGCGCGCCGTAGGGACGGCTGTCGGCAGAAATCCGGTCAGCTGGCTGATTCCCTGTCACCGGGCGCTGCGCAAATCCGGTGGACTTGGCGGGTATCACTGGGGTCTGCCGGTCAAGCGCGCCATGCTGGCATGGGAGGGTGCACGACTGGACGCGACCGGATGACCGACGACTGTTATTGCCTATCTGGCGATCCGCGCGCACCTGCTGCGGCGGACGCCCGCGCACCAGGTCAGAATCCGACCGTGACGATGGAACGGGTTATCGCAATCGTGCGTTGTGCCACGGCATAACCGAAAAACCGGAAAGACGGACATGACCCTATTCAAGACCCCCCTCGTAATTGCCCTTGGCGGCACGCTGACCCTCGCGGGATGTGTGGATGTCACGACGGGCGAACCGAACCGCACCCGCAACGGTGCCCTGATCGGTGCCGGTATCGGTGCCGCAGCCGGTGCCATCACCGGCGAAGGCAGCCGCCGTGACGAAATCCTGATCGGCGCCGCGGTCGGTGGACTCGCCGGTGGGGCAATCGGTGCCAACTTGGACCGTCAGGCCGCCGATTTGCGCCGCCAGTTGGGCGATGATCGCATCCTGATCACCAACACCGGCAACGAACTCATCGTGACTCTGCCTCAGGATATCCTGTTCGACACCGACAGCGCCGCGCTGCGGGCTGACCTTCAGGCTGACATTCGTGCCCTGGGTCGCAACCTGAACCAGTATCCGAACACCCGCGTACAGGTCATCGGCCATACCGACAGCCAGGGTTCTGCCGCCTACAACCAGGATCTTTCGGAACGTCGTGCCCGCGCCGTCACCAATATCCTGCTGCAGCAGGGTGTGCCGGGCAATCGTGTGATCCCGATCGGTCGGGGCGAATCGCAGCCCGTCGCGTCCAACAATACTGCCGAAGGACGTCGTCAGAACCGCCGGGTCGAGGTCATCATCACACCCACCCGCTGATCCGATCCGATCAATCAGTCGCAGGCCTCCGGTTCATCGCCGGGGGCCTGTTGCATTGGGGGAACCGTAGTTTCTGTAATGCTTCAATGCTGGAATAACTTTTGCCGCCCTCCGCTCCGCCATTCCCGGCAACCGGGCAGGGAACGCAGTTTCCGGTTGCGTTCCTTCTGCGTGGTCATATCTTCTGACCAATTCCCGGAGCGTCCCCGTGCCATTCCAGAAGATCACGTCCGAAAAGCTGGCCTCTGCCGTGACCCGGCAGATCGAACAGTTGATCCTGCGGGGCATCCTGCGTCCGGGTGATCGTCTGCCGCCGGAGCGCGAGCTGTCGGACAGGATGGGCGTGTCGCGCCCCTCCCTGCGTGAGGCAGTGGCGGAGTTGCAGGACCGTGGATTGCTGGCAACCCGCGCCGGGGCCGGGATCTATGTCGCCGATGTTCTGGGCAACGCCTTCTCGCCCGCGCTGACCCGCCTGTTCGCCAGCCACGAAGACGCGCTCTTCGACTATATTGCCTTTCGTCGTGACATGGAGGGGTTGGCCGCCGCCCGCGCCGCCACACATGGCAGCGATACCGATCTGGCGCTGGTCGACACGATCTTTCGCAAGATGGAAGCCGCCCACGACAAGCGCGACCCGACCGACGAGGCGGCACTGGACGCTGATTTTCACATGGCCATTGTCGAGGCGTCGCACAACGTCATCATGCTGCACATGATGCGCTCCATGATGGACCTGCTGCGCGAAGGCGTGTTCTACAATCGCTCCGTCATGTTCCGGCAACGCACGACGCGCGACACCCTGCTGGATCAGCACCGGACGATCAACTTGGCCTTGCAGGCGCGCGATCCCGAGGCTGCGAAACAGGCGATCGAGGCACATTTGAACTATGTCCGCGGCAGCTTGGCCGACCAGAAGGAAGCCGACCGGCACGAGGGCGTGGCGAAGCTGCGGTTGCAGCAGGAGGTCGGGCGCTAGGCAACGGCGACCAGATCCCCATCACCGGCCACGTCACACCGGCCACATCACCGCGCGCGCAGATAGTCCATCACTGCGGGCCGGACGGTCTGATCCCCCGCCTCGCGCGCTGTTTCTATGACCCGGCGCACTTCACCCAGATCGGCCTTCAGCAACATGTTCTTGACCGGGCCGATGGAGGCGGGCCGCATCGACAGGCACCGCAGACCCATCGCTGCAAAGCACAGCGCCTCGACCGGGCGACCGGCATCCTCGCCGCAGAACGACACCGGGGTCTTCGTTTCGGCGCAGCGGCTCACGATCTTGTCCAGCAGGGACAGATAGCTGACATTGAGCGTGTCATAGCGACGGCGCACCCGCTCGTTCTCGCGGTCGGCGGCGAAGAAGAATTGCTTCAGGTCATTGCCACCGATCGAGATGAAATCCGCCTCCTCGAAAAACTTGCGCGGAGCGAAGGCCATCGACGGCGTTTCCAGCATCGAGCCGACGCTCAGGCTTTCGGGTAAAGCGTGACCCAGCGATTTCTCGCGATGAACTTCGTTCAAAAGATGCGCCCGCGCCTCGAGAAACTCTTCCATTTGTGCGACGAATGGGAACATGACCCGTAAGGGACGACCGTTGGCGGCGCGCAACAGCGCCTGCAACTGCATCCGCATCACGCCCTTCTTGTCCAGTCCGACACGGATCGCGCGCCAGCCCAGTGCCGGATTCGGCTCCTCGGTGGCCTTCATGTAGGGCAGCACCTTGTCCGAGCCGATATCCAGCGTGCGGAACACCACCGGCTTGTCGCCCGCCGCATCCATCACACCCGAATACAGCGTCGCCAACTCACCGCGTTTGGGCACCTTGTTGCGGGTCAGGAACTGAAGCTCGGTGCGGAACAGGCCCACGCCCTGCGCCCCCGATGTGGGCAGGGACGGAAGATCCGCCATAAGCCCGGCGTTCATCATCAACTCGATCCGGTGACCGTCTTCCGTCACGCAGTCGGTATCGCGGATCGAAGCATAGCGCTGCTGCGCCCGTTCGGCCATCGCCAGCTTCTCGCCGAAGGCTGACCGCACCATGTTGTCGGGCCGCAGATGTACGATACCCTGATCCCCGTCGACCAGGATTCTGTCGCCCGACAGCGCCTCGGTGACGATGCCCCGCGCCTGGATGACCAGCGGTATGGCCCATGCACGGGCCACGACAGCGGCATGACTGCCGACCGATCCGTCCTCCAGCACCACACCGCGCAGCGTGCGCCCGTATTCCAGCAACTCGCCCGGCCCGATGTTGCGCGCCACAAGCACAGCGTTGTCGGGCAGCGTGCCCCGGTCGCGCCCCTGTCCCGTCAGCATCCGCAACAGCCGGTTCGACAGGTCGTCCAGATCCGCCAGCCGGTCGCGCAGATACGGATCGGCCCGCGCCATGCGCGCGCGGGCGACGGTCTGTTCCTTTTCAACGGCGGCCTCGGCGGTCAGGCCGGCGTTGATGTCTTCTTCCATGCGGCGCAGCCAGGACCGGGAATAGGCGAACATGCGAAAGGCTTCGATCACCTCCTCCTGTTCGCGGTCGCCCGAGGCCTGCGTCAGCATCCGGTCGACCGACAGCCGCAGCTTGTCGACGGCTTCATTCAGGCGAACCTTTTCGCCCTCGGGGTCATCGCTGACCGGATTGGAAATCACGACACGCGGATCGTGCAGATGCACGACACCCTCGGTGGCGCCTTCCTGCCCGGTGACACCGCGAAACAGCACCTGCTGACGGTGCCGCGGCTTCAGGGCCTCGCCCTCGCCGGTAAACGCGCCCAGTTCGGTCATTTCGGCCAGAACCATCGCCACGACCTCCAACGCATAGACTTCGTCGTCGGAAAACTCCCGCGCGTCCTTGGACTGCACCACCAGAACCCCCAGCCGTTCGCCCAGACGCTGTAACGGCACGCCGAGAAAGCTGGAATATACCTCCTCGCCCGTTTCCGGCATGTATCGGAAACCCTTGGTGGATGGAGCATCGGCGGTATTGATCGGTGCCCGTCTGCGGGCGACGCTTCCGACCAGACCTTCGCCCACGCGCATCCGGGTGACGTGGACAGCGTCGGGGTTCAACCCCCGCGTCGCGCATAATTCCAGCGTCTGGTCGTCGCGATGAAGATAAATGGAACAGACCTCGGTCGCCATCGACGAGGCGACAAGCGTCACGATCCGGTCGAGCCGTTCCTGCCCCGCAGCTGCTTCTGCCATGACGGCCTGAAGCCGCCGCAGAAGTTTGCGGCTGTCACTGTCTTTTGGCGCTGACATTTCTTGCCCCGGCTTGCCTGTTGCGACCGACCCTACGCGAGCGGATGCCGAAAGGGGAGGGGCGACGTCGCCCCAATGGCCCTACAGTGTAACGGGATCACGACATTGCCCAACAGACAGGCACGCGCCAGACCCCGGTTTTTCTCGGCCCTGACACCTCCTGTAGCGTCTGAACGTACGGTGTCATGCACTTGCGGTCGGTCTCAGAATGCCGCGTAAGCGCGATGTGCGGCTACGCTTTCTCCAGTCCGAACACGTCATGAAGCGCCTGGACGGCCAGCTCCATGTATTTGCGGTCGATAAGAACGCTGATCTTGATCTCGGAGGTGGTGATGACCTTGATGTTGATGCCCTCCGCCGAGAGTGCGCCGAACATCCTGGCCGCAACGCCCGCGTGGCTGCGCATACCGATGCCGACGACCGAGACCTTGCTGACATCAGTGTCCGCGATCAGATCATGGAAATTGATCTCCTCGCGCGCCATCGCCTCCCGCACCGCCTTTTCGGCCCGCGCGACCTGATCGACCGGCAGGCTGAAGGTCATGTCGGTCCGCCCGTCTTCGGCGATGTTCTGAACGATCATGTCGACGTTCACGCCCGCCTCGGCCAGCGGTCCGAAGATCGCCGCCGACACGCCGGGCCTGTCCGCGACCGAGATCAGCGTCATCTTGGCCTCGTCGCGCACAAAGGCGACTCCGGCGACCACGTTGCTTTCCATGATGTCCTCCTCGGCGCAGACCAGCGTGCCCGCATCATCGCCCATATCTTCGAAACTCGACAGCACCCGCAGGCGCACCTTGTAACGCATCGCCAGTTCGACCGACCGCGTCTGCAACACCTTGGCCCCCAGGGATGCCAGTTCCAGCATCTCCTCGAAGGCGATCCGGTCCAGCTTGCGGGCCTTCGACGTGATCCGCGGGTCGGTCGTATAGACGCCGTCGACGTCGGTATAGATATCGCAGCGCTCCGCCTGATGGGCCGCCGCGAAGGCCACAGCCGTCGTGTCGCTGCCTCCGCGCCCCAGAGTCGTGATCCGGCCTTCCGCCGATACGCCCTGGAACCCCGCGACCACGGCGACCTTCATGCCCTCGGCGAACTTGGCATCGAAATTGGCAGTCGGAATATCCATGATCCGCGCCGTGGAATGCGCCGAGGAGGTCTTCACCGGCACCTGCCACCCTTGCCACGACCGCGCATCGACGCCGTTTTCCTGCAGGATCAGCGCCAGCAACCCGGCCGTCACGTTCTCGCCCGACGACACCACCGCATCGTATTCGCGCGCATCAAAAAGCGGCGAGGTCTCGTTCACCCAGCCCACCAGTTCGTTCGTCTTGCCCGACATGGCCGACACCACCACGATCACCTCGTAGCCCTTGGCCACCTCGACGCCCACGCGCTTGGCCACGCGGCGGATGCGGTCGAGATTGGCGACGGAGGTCCCGCCGAATTTCATGACGAGTCGCGGCATGGCGGCCCCCGGTGATTGGTCCGGGGCCTGTTAGGCGAGGGGGGCGTCGGGGGCAAGTCGTCGCGGCGTCGGGATAAATACGAACCCGATCCCTAATCGTCCGCAATAAGTCGCCGTCGAATCAGGGCGCGCCGGGGTGACGACTTGTGATAACTGCATTACGTTGCTCGTTATTCGGGCGCGAATTGGCATCAGGGCAACACCAGTGAATGTATCAGAAGATTTTTCAGAAGACATCGAATCCATAGGCATAAACAAGATTGTCCCGACTCTGCTGGAGACGGCTCTTCTGGCCACGGGCATGGGTTTTGCCGCCGTCGCCCGCGTAACAGAATCCCGCTGGGTCACCTGTCAGGCAGTGGACAACATTTCCTTCGGACTGACTCCGGGCGACGAATTGCCGGTCGAGACGACGCTCTGCCACGAAGTTCGCCAGTTCGATCAGGAAATCGTCATCGACGATGTGGAGGGCGATCCGGTCTATCGCGATCATCATTGCCCCGTCCGGTATCAGTTTCGCAGCTACATCTCGCTTCCGATCTACAGGGCCGACGGTTCGTTCTTCGGGACCATCTGTGCCATCGACCCCGAACCACGCAGCCTGAAACGGGATGCCGTCGTCTCGATGTTCCGGCTGTTTGCGCGTCTGATCGGCGAAAGCCTCGATACCGAGGCGGTCCTGGCGCAGAATCGCGACGATCTGAAGCGCGAACGCAACCTGACCGACGTGCAGGAGAAGTTCATCGCGATCCTGGCCCACGACCTGCGCAACCCGATCAGTGCCTTGTCTGCCGGTTTCCGACTGCTCGAAAGGGACAAACCCAACCCCAGGTCAAGTCAGCTCATCGGTTTGATGAAGGGGTCCGTGCAACGCATGTCTCTGCTGATCGAGAACCTGCTGGACCAGGCCCGCAGTCGGGACGGCGGCGCGATCATCATCGAGCATAATCCGGAGACGACACTGGAGGCGGCACTCCGTCAGATCCTGTCGGAGTTTCAGGCCACCGCCCCGGAACGGATCATGGACATAGAGATCGACATCCCCGGCACCGTGTATTGCGACAGTGCGCGTATCGCGCAGCTTTTCTCGAACCTGGTATCCAATGCGGTCACCCACGGGACCTCGAACCAACCGATCGTTGTCAGAGCGGTCATCCAGGACGACGACTTCGTCCTGTCGGTCGCCAATTCAGGCACGCCCATCGCGGGCGAACAGATCGAAACGCTGTTCATGCCCTATGAGCGCGGTGTGGACCGGCCCAGCCGGGAAGGTCTGGGACTGGGCCTGTTCATCGCCTCCGAGATTGCCAAGGGGCATGATGGAACGCTGGACGCCTCATCCGACGACCGGATAACGGTTTTCACGTTCCGAATGCCGCGCGACGCGCGGGTGCGTCAGACCGGCTGACGGGAAGTCGGGGTTCAGGTCTGACCCGGTCGCGGCGCCCGCCGTCACGCGCCGGATGCGGTCGAGGTTGGCGACGGAGGTGCCGTCGAATCTCATGACGAGTCGCGGCATGGCGGCCCCCGGTGATTGGTCCGGGGCGTGTTCGGCGCGGGGGACGTCGGGGGCAAGGTGGGCGTGGGGGATGAACCACGTCGCACGAATATCTGATGAGCTCTTTGACCCAATTAGCAACTTTCTGAGGCGCAGCGAATGGCAGCTTTCCTCAGAGCAAATAGAGAGTTACGTCTGACTGGTCACTCTTGCCATCAAGGCTCATGCGATGTTTTCCATCCTTGCAGACCGCACCTATCGACACCTGTTCCTGGCACAGATCGTCGCGCTGTTGGGCACCGGGATGGCAACCATAGCACTCGGGCTGCTGGCCTACGATCTGGCGGGCGACCGCGCGGCGCTTGTTCTGGGCACGGTGTTCACGATCAAGATGATCGCCTACGTCGGCATCGCGCCCATTGCTGGGGCCTTTGCAAACCGCTGGCCCCGACGCGCTATGCTGGTAAGTCTTGATCTGATACGTGCCGTCGTCGCGCTGAGCCTGCCGTTCGTGACCGAAATCTGGCAGGTCTACATCCTGATCTTCATGCTTCAATCCGCCTCGGCGGCTTTCATACCGACGTTTCAGGCCACGATCCCCGACGTTCTGCCGGAAGAGAACCGCTACACCCGGGCCCTTTCGCTCTCGCGGCTGGCCTACGATCTGGAGAACCTGATCAGTCCGGCACTGGCCGCGATCCTGCTGGCTTTCGTCAGCTACCAAGTGCTGTTCTATGGGACCGTCATCGGGTTTATCACCTCCGCTCTGCTGGTCGTCTCGGTGGTGTTGCCAAGTCCGCAACCCATGGCCCCGCGCGGCATCTATGACCGAACCACGCGCGGGCTGCGTATCTATCTGGCAACGCCAAGGCTGCGTGGACTTCTATCACTGAACCTCGCGGCGGCTTCTGCCGGGGCGATGGTTCTCGTGAACACCGTCATTTTGGTGAAATCCGATCTGGGCCTTGGCGATACGCAGGTTGCCATGGCGCTTGGTGCCTTCGGTGGCGGCTCCATGCTGGCGGCACTGGGCCTTCCCCGTCTTCTTGACAGTCGGCCAGATCGACCTGTGATGATTGCGGGTGCGCTAAGTCTGGTCGTCGTGCTGCTGGCATCGGGCTTGTGGGTCGCCGTCGCTGGACCTGTTTGGAGTGTCCTGCTCATCGGCTGGCTCGCAATCGGCGTTGGCTATTCCGTTGTGCTGACGCCCTCGGGCCGGCTTCTGAAAAGGTCCGCCCACCCTGAGGATCGACCTGCGGTCTACGCCGCCCAATTTGCACTATCGCATGCCTGCTGGCTGCTGACCTATCCGTTGGCAGGGTGGCTGATCACGGCGTTCGGGGCCGTCGTCGGATTTATCGTCCTGGCACTGGTGGCAGGCACTGGGCTATTGGGAGGGATGCTGTTTTGGCCACATCAGCAGGATGCGTCGCTTCCGCATAATCATGATGATCTACCACCGGATCATCCCCATCTCGCGGGTCGGCTTACGCATAGCCACCCGATCGTGATCGACGATTATCATCCGCATTGGCCACGGGCATGAGGGACGCCCTTTTGACATCGACCTCATAGCAGACCTGCAAGCGACCAAGGTCAGGGTCCATAAAGTCCTGCGAAGCGGTCGCTGCGCGCGAAGCGATCTAAGTCCTCAGAAACGCCGCGACCCGCGCCGGATCCCGCTTCGCCAGATCCCGCAGCCACCCTTCCACCGCCTGCCGGATCACGGGACGGTCGTCTCCGGCCATTCCGGCCAGCCAGCCCAGCACCCGCTCCCGCGCGGCAAGGTCTGCCTCTGACGGATGATTCATCTTGGCCCAGGGCGCGGTCGCTGCAATTGCCGTGCGCCGGGTCCAGACGTTGGCCGCCTGCATCCAGTCCGCGACCACATCCAGCCGCGCCGGGTCCGCCATCAGGCGGCGGGAAATCGCACCGGCCCCTGCGTCGGCAATGGCCCGGCAGTCGAATTGCACCACCCATTCCGTCAGCCGCGCCCAGACCCCGTCGTCGGGCCGGATGCGCGCCTGCGTCAGAAGTCGCAGCGCCAGAAGCCGGGCGTCGAAAGTGCCGTCCTGCCATAGCGCGTCTGCAAGGATGACCCGGTGATCCACCGACAGCTTCTCGCGCAGCGTTCTGGCCAAGTCCCCGAGGGCAGAAGCAGGCACCCCCAACGTCTTGCGCATCGTCCTGTTGGCCGCCTTGTCCCGCGCCGCGCGACCCGCGTCGCCAAGAGTGTGCAATTGCGCCAGCGCCTCAGCCACTTTCGCCGTCAAGCCGGTGTCATGTGCGGGGGACGTGGCAGATGTCTCATCCGTCATGTCGGCAACCGTCCGTCCGTGGACGCGGCGCACCGCACCGTTGCCGATGAAGAGCCAATGCTCGGTGCGAAAATCAGGTATGATCTGGATAATACCTTCGTATGCACTGTCGTATGTACGTCCCGCAGGCCCGTCATTCGACCGTCACCGACTTCGCCAGATTACGCGGCTGATCCACGTCGGTGCCTTTGTGGACCGCCGTGTGATAAGCCAGCAACTGCGCCGGAAGGGCATAGAGGATCGGGGCGAAAACCGGGTCGATCCTTGGCATCACCAACACCTCCCAGACCCCGTCGGAGGCCTGTTTTGCCCCATCGGCATCGGTCACCAGCAGAACCTGACCTTCACGGGCCATGACCTCCTGCATGTTGCTGACGGTCTTCTCGAAAAGCGGATCCATCGGCGCGAAAACAACCACGGGCAGCGTCCGGTCGACCAGCGCGATGGGGCCGTGCTTCAATTCACCGCTGGCATAGGCTTCGGCATGTATATAGCTGATTTCCTTTAGTTTCAGCGCGCCTTCATGGGCCAGTGGGTACATCGGGCCCCGGCCGAGGAACAGGATGTCCGACGCCTCCGACAGGCGTGAAGCCAAAGCCTCGCAGCGTTCCTCGATGGTAAGACCTTGCGACATCAACCCCGGCAGGAGCTTCAATCCCGCAACCAGTTCCGCCTCGCGCTGGGCGTCGATCTCGCCGCGCTGCACCCCTGCCGCGATGGCAAGACACAGAAGCACCGCGAGTTGATTGACGAAGGCTTTGGTCGAAGCCACGCCGACCTCGACCCCGGCATGGATCGGGTAAATGATGTCGCTGTCGCGCGCGATGCTGCTTTCGACAACGTTCACCACCGACAGAATCGCCCGCGCTTTTCCCCTAGCATACCGCAAGGCCGCCAAAGTGTCGGCAGTTTCGCCCGACTGGCTGACAAAAAGTGCTGTGGTATCAACGCCTACCGGCCCTTCACGGTAACGATATTCCGATGCGATATCGACTTCGGCAGGCAGGCGGGCCAGGGCCTCGAACCAGTATTTGGCGACCGAACAGGCGATCTGCGCCGTGCCGCAGGCGACCATCTGTATGCGGTCGGTCGCGGAGAAATCGTAATCGGTGGGCAGAACGATCCGATCACCCTCGATGTAGCGGGAAAGCACACCCGACAGGGTTTGCGGCTGTTCGTGAATTTCCTTGCCCATGAAATGCCGGTGACCGGCCTTTTCGATCCGCGTGGCATCGACATGAATGCGCTTCATTTCCCGGTTGGTCTGGCGGCCATCGGCGTCGAAGATGCGAACACCGGCACGGGTCACCACGGCGCGGTCGCCCTCCTCCAGATAGGTCAGGCGGTCGGTCAGCGGGCCGAGCGCGATTGCGTCGGAGCCTACGAACATTTCGTTGTCGCCATGGCCGATGGCCAAGGGCGATCCGACGCGCGCGGCAATCAACAGGTCAGGTTCGCCGTCGAACAGGAAACACAGGGCATAAGCCCCTTCCAGCCTGTCGATGGTCGCAAACGCCGCATCCTGCGGCTCCATTCCGTCTTCGAGAAACAATTCGCAAAGGCGAACGATGACCTCGGTGTCGGTCTCGCTTTCGTAGGGGCCGGAGGCTTCGCGGCGCAACTCGCGGAAGTTTTCGATGATGCCATTATGGACGACGGCGACGCGGTCCGCGCGGTGCGGGTGAGCGTTGGCGACGGAGGGCGCGCCATGGGTCGCCCAGCGCGTATGTCCGATGCCGGCGAAACCCGACAGGGGGTCCGTCACCAGAAGATCGGCAAGGTTCACCAGCTTGCCGACCGCGCGGCGACGATCCAGCACGCCATCTTCGACGGTGGCGATCCCGGCGCTGTCATAGCCGCGATATTCCAGCCGTTTCAGTGCCTCGACCATGATCGGCGCGGCCTGGTGTTTGCCCAGTATTCCGATGATACCACACATCAGCTTGTCTCCTTTGCGGCGCGCAGCTTTGCCATCAACCGACGCGCGAAGCCGTCCTTGTTGACCTGTCTTGCCCGGCCCAGCGCCAGCGCACCGTCCGGGACGTCCATTGTCACGACCGAGCCGGAGGCCGTCATCGCATCGTCCCCCACGCGGACCGGGGCCACCAGCGCGGTGTTCGACCCGATGAAGGCATTCGCACCGATCACCGTGCGATGCTTGAATACGCCGTCGTAATTGCAGGTGATCGTGCCCGCGCCGACGTTGGCCCGCGCCCCCACGTCGGCGTCGCCGATATAGGACAGGTGGTTCAGCTTCGCGCCTTCGGCCACTTGCGCATTCTTGACCTCGACGAAGTTGCCGACGCGCACACCCCGGTCCAGCTCCGCGCCGGGACGCAGGCGGGCGTAGGGCCCAACGACGCATTCGTCCGCAACATGGCAGCCTTCCAGGTGGCTGAAGGCACGGATCGTGGCACCGGATTCGATGGTGACATCGGGACCGAAGACCACGTGCGGTTCGATCACGACGTCGCGCCCGATTACCGTGTCATAGGCCAGAAAAACCGTCTCGGGTGCCGTCAGCGTGGCACCGTTGTCCATCGCCTGGGCCCGCGCCTTGTCCTGAAAGGCGGCTTCCGCAGCGGCAAGATCGGCGCGCGTGTTGACGCCCATCGTCTCGACCTCGGGGCAGGTCACGACCCGTGCCGACATGCGCGCCGCCCGCGCCAGACTGACGATGTCGGTCAGGTAATATTCACCCGCCGCGTTGTCGTTGCCCACATGGTCGATCAGATCGAAAAGGGTGTTGGCATCAGCCGCGATCACGCCGGAGTTGCACAGGGTAATCGCCAGTTCTTCGGGCGTGGCGTCCTTGGCCTCGACGATCTTTTCCAGCCGGTCGCCGTTCGCGACCAGACGCCCATACCGACCGGGTTCAGTGGCGCGGAATCCGAGAACCACGATATCCGCGCCATCGCGCCGGGCGGCCTGCATCGCCTCCAGCGTTTCCGGGCGGATGAATGGCGTATCGCCGTAAAGCACGATAACATCGCCATCGAACCCGTCCAGTGCAGCGCGGGCCTGCGCCACCGCATGCGCAGTGCCCAGTTGTTCGGTCTGACGCACGACGACGGCGTCTGCGTCATGAATGCGAACCATCGCCGCCACCCGGTCGCCGCCGTGGCCCGCGACGATGACAGTGCGGTCCGGTGACAGACTTTCGCCCGACCGCAATGCATGGACCAGAAGCGGCGCTTGCGCCACGCGGTGCAGGACCTTCGGCAGGTCGGATTGCATGCGGCTGCCCTGTCCGGCGGCCAGAACGATCAACGCTGTCGGCATTAAATATCTTTCCCTGAGTCACAGGCCGTTCTAACCGAGGGTCGATATGCTGCAACCCGCCATGGGATCAGGATAGCGAAAGGGTGCCGACAATGAAACGATGCGTGATCTTCGATCTGGACGGAACGTTGTGCGACACATCCGGCGATCTGCTGGCCGCTGCCAACGCGGCATTCGCGCATCTGGGGCACGATATCCGGCTGGACCCGATGGCGGCGCAGGACCGGGCGGCGGCTTTGAAGGGCGGGCGGTCAATGCTGCGTCTCGGGTTCTCGCGGTCAGGGGATGTGGATGAAGGCCAGGTCGACGCCGGATATCAGCCCCTGCTGGATGCTTATGACGGGTCCATTGCGGTTCATACGGCGTTCTATCCCGGTGCTCTGGATGCGGTGCGGCGTCTGCGCGCGCGCGGCGATGCCGTGGCGATCTGCACCAACAAGCCTGAAGCGCTGGCGATCAAGCTGATGGCGCAACTCGGCGCAAGTGACCTGTTCGATGCGCTGGTCGGGGCCGATACGCTTCCGGTGTGCAAGCCGGACCCGGAACACCTGCGGGAAACCATACGTCGGGCCGGCGGCGACCCGGCGCGCACGGTGCTGATCGGTGACTCTGATACCGATCGCAACACGGCGGCGGCGGCGGCGGTGCCTTGCGTGCTGGTGACCTTCGCGCCCGCAGGTCAATCGGTGGCGGAGCTTTTGCCCGAGGCATTGCTGGACGATTATGCCGATCTGGACGGTATTCTGGAAAGGTTGCTGACATGACCGAGGTTTTCACCAAACCGTTCATCCGCCAAGAGCCGATCCCCGAGTCAGCGATCGCGGCCGCGGTCGAGGTCATGCGCTCCGGCGCGCTGCACCGTTATGGCGCGGAGCCGTCGCAGGTCGCGGCACTGGAGATCGAATTCGCCGCCCAGACCGGCGCGGCGCATGCACTGGCAGTGGCATCGGGCGGATATGCGATGGGCTGTGCCCTGCGCGCGCTGGGGGTGGGTCCGGGCGATCCAGTGCTGACCAATGGCTGGACGCTGGCCCCGGTGCCGGGTGCCATCGCCGCCGTCGGCGCGCGCCCCGTGCTGGTCGAGGTCGGGCGAGATCTGTGCATCGACCTGGATGATCTGGAAGCGAAAGCCCCGCAGGCAAACGTCCTTATGCTGTCGCACATGCGCGGACATATCGCCGACATGCCCCGTCTGATGGCAATCTGCGATGCCCACGACATAGCCGTGATCGAGGATTGTGCGCATACCATGGGCGCCGACTGGGACGGCCATCCATCAGGGCGCTGGGGCGCGATCGGCTGCTATTCCTGCCAGACCTACAAGCATGTCAATTCGGGCGAGGGCGGGCTGATCGTCACCGACGACGCCGATCTGGCGGCGAAGATGATCCTGCTGTCGGGCAGTTACATGCTTTATGCGCGCAATGGCACGGCGCCGTCCGAGGAGGTATTCGCACGGCACAAGGGCGCGATGCCCAACATATCGGGCCGTATGGATGAGTTGCGCGCAGCGATCCTGCGCCCGCAACTGGCCGACCTTCCGGCACAGGTCGCGCGCTGGAACGAACGCTACCGCGCGCTGGAGACGGGGTTTCGCAACCTGCCCGGCCTGCACGTCATCGACCGGCCCGCGTCCGAGGGCTATGTCGGATCGTCGATCCAGCTGCTGGCGGACGACCCCGAAAAGATCCCCGGTTTCATTGCGGGCTGTGCGGCGCGCGGCGTCGATTGGAAATGGTTCGGCCATGCGACGGCGCAGGGCTTTACCTCGTCGCACCACCACTGGGCCTATGTCGAAGCGCAGAGCCTGCCGCAAACCGATGCCGTGCTTGCCCGGCTTCTGGATATGCGCGTGCCGCTGACGTTCGATCTGGCCGACTGCGCCATTATCGCACGGATCGTGGCAGAAGAGGCAGCCGAAAGCCTGCGCTAACTATGCGGTAAACTCACGACATCATCGAATATTATGAATTTTCCTTAGGTGTGCTCAGCGCCTATCTGTCCCTCAAGCCGAAGGGCCTCCGCCGGTTTTGCCGTCGGACCTGACTTTCCTTGAAAGGGATTTCACGATGAAAACGATCGTTACACTCGCTGCCACGACTGTGCTCGTGCTGACCGTCTCCATCCCTGCCTTCGCGCAGGACAACCTGACAGGTGTTTCGCGTCTTGATGACCGCATCGACGACATCACCGAAGCCGCCCAGGACGATCTGGATCGTGGCGAAGATGACGAGCGCTTCAGCCCCAATGGCGTCATACAGGGCTTCCGCGGCTCGGCCGCACTGACCGCATCCGGCGCGTCGGGCAACACCGACACGGGCGAGCTGTCGTTCGCCGGTCGCTTGTCCTATGGCCTTGGCGAATGGAGCCACCTGATCGGTTTTGCCGGTGAATATGGCGAAGCCAACGGTATCAAGAACGAAGAAGAATTTTTTGCGATCTACGAAGGCAGCCGCTATTTCACGCCGCAGGTCTATGCCTTCGGCACCGGCCGTTTCGAATACGACGGCTTCGACACCAACGAGCGTGACGCGTTCATCGGCGGCGGTCTGGGCTATCGCATCGTAAATACCCGCCAGATGGCCTGGCGCGTTCAGGCCGGACCCGGCATTCGCTATATCGCCGATCAGGCGGGCAACGATGAAACCGAAGGCGCAGGCATCGCCTCGTCGCGCTTCTATTATGGCTTCAACGACGTCGTATCGCTGACCAATGACACCGACATCCTGTCGTCGTCGGCGGATACCGTGGTGACCAACGACTTCGGCGTGAACTTCAGGATGACCGACACCCTGTCGACCCGCGTCAGCTATCGTACCGACTATACGTCGAACCCGCTGCCCGGCCTGAAGTCCACCGACAACACCGTCGGCCTGTCGCTGGTCGTTGGCTTCTGAGGCGAATTCGGCCCGTCCAGACTGACGAATGTCAGGGTCGGATCAACAGGGGGCGGCGCAAGTCGCCCCTTTCGTCATCTCACCGACGGAGGCAGATGCAAATCGTGACTCAGAGCAAGACCGCTTCATTTTTCAAAGCCCCGAACCGCATTGCATCGAATTGCCGGATCGCCAGCCGACTTGGTGGTCTGCGCCCCGGTCCCGCGCTGCTGGTGGCCACGGGTCCGGGTCTATTCGATCCGCTTGGCCAACGTCTCTCAGCCCTGCCCAGCCTGCCCTGGATGCGCGGCAGTATGACACTGGTATCGCTGTGGGACGCCTGCGACACCCTGCCGGATCGTGATTTCGATGACGTTCTGACCCTGCTGCAGGTCGACATCCACCCGGATACGGTCAGTGCCGCCTATTGGACGATTCTGCGCAAAGCCACGGTTCTGGGCATGATCGAAGGGCGCGGTGTTCCGGTTTTCCCAAACGCCTGACACCACGGGCGGTCAGCCCAGCGCCCCGCCCATTTCGGCTTCGTCGTCCAGCACGATCAAACGGAGCAGCGCCTGCGCATTGTCCAAGGTCGTGACATGGTCCCGGATCGCCCGCAACAGATCGCCCGGCGATTTGGCGTGTGGCATCGACAGGCCCAGTGCATAGGCAATCAGTTCCGAGCAATACCAACGCCCCCGCGAATTGCGGCGAAAGTTGAACAACTGGCTCAGAACCATCGACCAGAGTTCATAGGGCGGACCCAATTTCTCGGCGACCTCGGCCGCGATAGAAGGCGACGTAATACCGCATCGTAATTCTCCTTCGGGCAATGGCGGCAGGCTGCGTGCAGATCAGCTGTACGTAAAATAAGGGTAAACCTGAAGGTCCGCCTTGACCGGAGGCCCGGTCGCGCCGGTATGATCTGTCGACAAGGCGGCATCGCGGAAGGAAACGTCATGAGGATTCTGGTGGTCGGGGCCGCGGGCGACATCGGACAGGTCGTCTGCGATGAGCTGGGTCAGCGGCATGACCTGATCCGCGCCGGGCGGAGCAGCGGCGACGTGCAGGTCGACCTGGCCGATGCGGCATCGGTTGCGGCGATGTATGCCAAGATCGGGCCGCCCGATGCCGTCATTTCGACCACCGGCGACGTGCATTTCGCGCCCGTGTCACAGCAAACCGCGCAGACCTTTCTGGACAGCCTGCAACAGAAGGTGATCGGACAGGTCAATCTTGTCCTCGCCGGGCTGGACGTGGTGGCGGATGGCGGGTCGTTCACGCTGACCAGCGGCATCCTCGACCGCGTGCCGATTCCGATGGGGTCCGCCGCGGCGATGGCCAACGGCGCTCTGGGCGGTTTCGTGCGCGGTGCGGCGGGCGAAATGCCACGCGGCCTGCGCATCAATGTCGTCAGCCCCGGTCTTCTGGAGGTGTCGGTCCCGCGCTATGGCGCATGGTTCCCCGGCCATGTCCCGGTCGCATCGGACCGTGTCGCGCAGGCCTTCGCCTTCAGTGTGGAGGGCACCGCCACGGGGCAGGTCATCACTGTCGACTAACCGGGCCATTGGTCCGATCCTGAAAGCGATGGTAGACGCAAGACAACTGCCGCACTATGAACTGAACAAGCGTTCAATTCCTGGGGAGGAAGCCTGATGTTCACCGCCACGATGCAGTTTGATCTTGGGGAAGACGTGAACGCCCTGCGCGAATTGGTGCATCGCTGGGCGCAGGAGCGCATCAAGCCGCTCGCGGGTGAAATCGACGCGACCAACACTTTTCCCGCCGACCTCTGGACTGAAATGGGTGATCTGGGATTGCTGGGCATTACCGTGCCCGAGGCGGATGGCGGAGCTGACATGGGATACCTCGCCCATGTAATCGCGGTCGAGGAAATTGCCCGCGCCAGTGCCTCCGTCTCGCTTTCCTACGGTGCCCACAGCAACCTTTGCGTCAACCAGATCGCGCTGAACGGCACGGCGGAGCAGAAGGCGAAATACCTGCCGGGGCTGATCTCGGGCGAACATGTCGGTGCGCTTGCCATGTCCGAGGCCGGGGCAGGGTCCGACGTCGTGTCGATGAAATTGCGCGCTGAAAAACGGAACGACCATTTCCGCCTGAACGGCACGAAATACTGGATCACCAACGGTCCCGACGCCACCACGCTGGTCGTCTACGCCAAGACCGACCCCGACGCCGGTTCCAGGGGCATGACGGCCTTCCTGATCGAAAAGTCGATGACGGGGTTCAGCACCAGCCCGCATTTCGACAAGCTGGGGATGCGCGGATCGAACACGGCGGAACTTGTGTTCGAAGACGTCGAAGTCCCCTTTGACAACATCCTGGGCGAGGAAGGCGGCGGCGTGCGCGTCTTGATGTCCGGCCTCGATTACGAACGCGTGGTTCTGTCGGGCATCGGCACCGGCATCATGGCCGCCTGTCTCGACGAGGTGATGCCCTATCTGGCCGAGCGCAAGCAATTCGGCAAACCCATCGGGTCGTTCCAGCTCATGCAAGGCAAGATTGCCGATATGTATACAGCGATGAACTCCGCACGGGCCTACGTCTACGAAGTCGCCAAGGCCTGCGACCGGGGTCAGGTCACGCGGCAGGACGCAGCGGCCTGCGTTCTCTATGCGTCGGAGGAAGCCATGAAGCAGGCCCATCAGGCGGTGCAGGCGATGGGCGGTGCGGGTTTCATGAACGACAGCCCCGTCAGTCGCATCTTTCGCGATGCCAAACTGATGGAGATCGGGGCTGGGACCAGTGAAATCCGTCGCATGCTGATCGGACGGGAACTGATGGAGGCGATGAGGTGAAAATAATGCCGACAGCCCCGGTTTGTTTCATGATACCGATAATCCTACGGTAAACACATGGAACAGAACTCCTCCTCTTTTTTCGACTACGTCCGCGAAGACGCCATTCTGCAAGACGAGATCTATTGGCTTGTCTACGTCCTGGAATGGGCCGCAACGGCCATCGACATTTTCGCCTCTCTGATCCTGCTGCTCGGCGCGATTCGGTTCATCTGGGGCTTCGTGAAAGCCGAATTCAGCCGCGATGCTGACACCCGCGTCAAAGGTGTCAACAGGGAGCGGGTGGAGCTTGGTCGGTATATCCTCGCCGGTCTGGAATTGTTGATCGTCTCCGATATCATTCTCACCGCGCTCAGCCTCGCGATGGCGGACCTTGTGTTCCTCGGCCTGCTCGTGGTGATCCGCTCGCTGGTCTCCTTCTTTCTCGACCGGGAGCTGGAGCAGGTAAAAAAGGAGCTCAAGACATGATCCGCACGTTCGTTTTCCTGTTTCTGCTGGCCACGCCTGCTGCTGCGCAGTTCGCCGAGCCGGATATGTTCCGCGCCCGGTTCGACGCATGCGTGTCGGGCGCTGATACCGCGTCCGGTCTCGCCAGTTGCAAAAACCTCGCAGCAAATCTCTGCCAGGCAGAGATCGAGGGTGGCCAGACGACGCTGGGCATCACCAGCTGCAACCAGGTGGAAGCGGCGCTCTGGGACGATCTGCTGAATGCCGACTGGCCGAAACATCGGACGTGGGCCAAGGCCGGAGACGATGCGGAGCGACCGTATTTCGACGGCCGGTTCACCAACCGCGCCGAAACGCTTCTGACGGCGCAGCGCGCCTGGATCGCTTTCCGCGACGCGGAATGCGCGCTGGCTTATGCCTCTTGGGGTTCCGGTTCGATGCGCAACATCGCAGCCTCCGCCTGCATGGCGGATATGACGGCGGACCGGGTCATCGCCTTACGCCAAATAACCGAAGGATACTGACCATGACCCTGCATCCCAAGGCCGAGGCCACCTGCGGTCCCGACAACCGCGACGCCCCCGATTACAGCGGGCTCAAGGCTGTTTTCGTCAATACGTCGCTGAAGGCCGCGAACGGTGACAGTCACACCGCGATCCTGCTTGAACAGATCGCCACACTGATGACGCGGGCCGGGGTATCGGTCGACAACATCCACATGCGCGACCACCATGTCGCCTATGGGGTGCAACCCGATATGACCGAACACGGGGAAGACCGCGATGACTGGCCCGCCCTTTGGCAGCGGATCAAACCGGCCAATATCCTTGTCGTCGGCACACCGCTTTGGCTGGGCGAGGAATCGTCTGTCTGCCGGGTACTGATCGAGCGGTTGTATGGCATGTCAGGGGAACTCAACGACAAGGGCCAGTCCAGCTACTACGGTCGCGTCGGTGGCAGCGTCGTGACCGGCAACGAGGATGGCATCAAACACGCCGCCATGACCATCGGCTACGCCCTCTCGCATCTGGGCTACACCATCCCGCCGCAGGCCGATTGCGGCTGGATCGGCGAAGCGGGGCCGGGGCCGTCCTATGGCGACCCCAAGGAGGACGGCACCAAGGTGGGTTTCGACAACGACTTCACCGCCCGCAACGCGACGATCATGGCGTGGAACCTGATGCACATGGCGCACCTGTTGCGCGACGGTATCTCGAACCACGGCAACGATCGTCGCGTCTGGCAGGCCGAAGGCTGCGACCCCAGCTTGCCCAACCCGGAACATCGGGTGTGATGATCCGTCTCACCGTTGTTCCTGCGCTGCTCTCTACATCCGGTGCCGCGCTGCATCGCGCAGAGGATACCGAGAACGTCTTCGGGGGCCAGTTGAACCTGGGGGACATACAACGGACATGGATCGCCTATCGCGACGCAACCTGTGACCGGGAACGCGCGCAATGGGGGAGCGGGACCGGGCAGGGGGCAGTCGGGGCGAAGTGCCTGAATAGCGACCGGACGCTATTTATGGAATCGCGATTTGAGGGGCGAACATGAAACTTGCCTCGACCCTCATCACTGCCTCCGAACAGGCGAAAGCCAACCGCGCGGCCCATCTTGCCGCGCTGACCGAGGTTCGCGAGGCCGCCGAACGCGCGGCGGCAGGCGGTGGCGGGACATCCCGCGACCGGCATCTGTCGCGCGGCAAGATGCTGCCCCGCGACCGGGTGGCGGGCCTGCTGGACCCGGGCTCTCCGTTTCTCGAAATCGGCGTCTTCGCGGGTCACGGCATGTACGACGATGCCTCCCCCGGCGGCGGCGCGATTGCGGGCGTGGGCCGGGTGCACGGCCGCGATGTCATGGTCGTCTGCAACGATGCCACCGTGAAGGGCGGCACGTATTATCCGATCACCGTCAAGAAGCACCTGCGCGCACAGGAAATCGCCGAGGAATGCCGTCTGCCCTGCGTCTATCTGGTCGACTCGGGCGGGGCGAACCTGCCCAATCAGGACGAAGTATTCCCCGACCGCGACCACTTCGGGCGCATCTTCTACAATCAGGCGCGGATGTCGGCCAAGGGCATCGCCCAGATCGCCGTCGTCATGGGGTCCTGCACGGCGGGCGGGGCCTATGTGCCTGCAATGTCTGACGTTTCGATCATCGTGCGGGATCAGGGGACGATCTTTCTGGCCGGTCCACCGCTGGTGAAAGCCGCGACGGGCGAAGTCGTCACAGCCGAAGACCTTGGCGGCGGCGACGTGCACACCCGGCTGTCCGGCGTCGCGGATTACCTTGCCGAAAGCGACGCCCACGCGCTGGCCCTGGCGCGTCAGGCGGTGGGAAACCTGAACCGGCAACCGGGTCTGGCCGTTGCTGCGGGGTTCGAACCGCCGGCCTATGACCCGGAGGAATTGCTCGACGTCGTGCCTGCCGACCTGCGCACGCCCTATGACATCCGCGAGGTCATCATGCGCCTGGTCGATGGCAGCCGCTTCGACGAGTTCAAGGCGCGTTTCGGCGAAACGCTGGTGACCGGATTCGCCCATGTCGAAGGTATGCCGGTGGGGCTTGTCGCCAACAACGGCGTGTTGTTCTCCGAGGCCGCGTCGAAGGGTGCGCATTTCATCGAACTGTGCAGTCAGCGGAATATCCCGTTGGTCTTCCTGCAGAATATCACCGGCTTCATGGTCGGGCGAAAGTACGAAAACGAAGGTATCGCGCGGCACGGGGCCAAGATGGTCACCGCCGTCGCCACCACCAATGTGCCCAAGATTACCATGATCGTCGGCGGCAGTTTCGGCGCCGGCAATTACGGCATGGCGGGCCGCGCGTATCAGCCGAACTTCCTGTGGACCTGGCCGAATTCGCGCATCTCGGTGATGGGCGGGCCGCAGGCGGCGGGAGTTCTGGCGACCGTCAAACGCGACGCCATGGAGCGTGCCGGGGAGGAGTGGTCGACCGAGGCGGAGGCCGCATTCAAACGTCCGACGGAAGAGATGTTCGCGCGGCAATCGCACCCGCTCTATGCCTCGGCACGGCTTTGGGACGACGGCATCATCGACCCGCGCAAGTCCCGCGATGTGCTCAGCCTGAGCCTGCGGGCCGCGCTCAACGCACCGATCGAGGATACACGCTTCGGCGTGTTCCGCATGTGATGGGTGCGCTGATGCCGATGCACCCCCCGTGCACCCCCGGTACACCCCCCGTGCAGACGCAGGCTGCCGGGTGGAAGGCCGTGTCGTGGAAGGCCGCGTCGCGTGGCCTCCGGCGGGAATATTTGCAGTGCAAAGACGGAGGGAGCGCGCGATGAGCCGGACCTTGCAGGAGATCATCGACGCCAACCCGGAGGCGGAGACGTTCCGTTTCGGAGACAGCAAGGCGCTTTGCGATGAAATTCTGGCGCTGGTGCGGGCGGGCACCAAGACCGCGACCTGCGAGGCCGCCCGGCACTATGGCCCGAAGGGTGACACCTGGCCCGAGGTGGGGCGGCAGGACGTGGCGCTGGAATGGGACGGCATGCCCGCCGTGATGATCGAGACGGTCGAGGTCTCGACGCGGCGCTGGTCGGAAATGGACGCGGAATTCGTCGCGGCTCAGGGCGAATTCCGCGATCTGGACCATTGGCGCGAGGTTTACCGTCCGTATTTCGAGCGAACGGGCGGTTGGTCGGAGGACATGAAGATCATGTGCGAGCGTTTCCGCGTGGTCGAGGATTATGCGGAAGGGAAATCCTGATGTTCACCAGGATCCTGATCGCCAACCGGGGCGAGATCGCCTGTCGGGTGATCGACACCTGCCGTCGTCTGGGCGTCCAGACGGTCGCGGTGCATTCCGACGTGGACGCGCGCGCCCGGCACGTGGCGATGGCGGATCAGGCGGTGTCTTTGGGCGGGGCGGCACCGGCGGAAAGCTATCTGCGGGGCGATGCGATCATCGACGCGGCACGGGCCACAGGGGCGCAGGCCATCCATCCCGGATATGGTTTCCTGTCCGAGAATCCGGAGTTCGTCGAGGCTGTGGAGGCGGCAGGACTTGTGTTTATCGGGCCGTCGGCCAGTGCGATCCGGGCGATGGGGCTGAAGGACGCGGCCAAGGATCTGATGGCGCAGGCGGGCGTACCCGTGGTGCCGGGGTATCAGGGCCAAGGGCAGGTCCCGGCGGATCTGGCGGCGGAGGCCGACAACATCGGGTATCCGGTGCTGATCAAGGCGGTCGCGGGCGGCGGCGGCAAGGGGATGCGCAAGGTCGATGTGCCGGGCGGATTCGCGGACGCGCTGGAATCAGCGCAGTCGGAGGCCAGGAAAGCCTTTGGCAACGCGCATGTCCTGATCGAAAAGTGGATCACCACGCCGCGCCACATCGAGGTGCAAGTCTTCGGGGATGGCGAGAAGGCCGTGCATCTGTTCGAACGTGATTGTTCGTTGCAGCGTCGCCATCAGAAAGTGATCGAGGAGGCCCCCGCGCCGGGGATGACGGTAGAAATGCGGGAGGCCATGGGAGACGCCGCCGTGCGTGCCGCCGAAGCCATCGGATATTCCGGGGCGGGGACCGTGGAATTCATCGTCGATGCCTCGGACGGCCTGCGCGCGGATGGATTCTGGTTCATGGAGATGAACACGCGGTTGCAGGTCGAACACCCCGTGACCGAGGCGATCACCGGCGTCGATCTGGTGGAATGGCAGTTGCGCGTGGCCAGTGGTGAGGGGTTGCCGATGTCGCAGCACCAGTTGTCGATCAACGGGCATGCTTTCGAGGCGCGGCTCTATGCCGAGGATACCGCGAACGGCTTCCTGCCACAGACCGGGACGCTGACTCATCTGCGGTTTCCCGACGGCGCGCGGGCCGAAACCGGGGTGCGTCCTGACGATGCGATTTCGCCATGGTACGATCCGATGATTGCCAAGATCGTGGTTCACGGGCCGACGCGGGCGACGGCGTTGCTGTCGCTGGAACGGGCGCTGGCGGGGACACAGGTGGCCGGGACGGTGACGAATTTGTCGTTCCTGCGAAAGCTGTCGCAACATGATGCATTTCGCGCGGGCGACGTCGATACCGGGCTGATCGACCGCGATGTCGAGGTGCTGTCCGCAAGACCCAACCCATGTTCGCGGGCGCGCGCGATTGCGGCACTGGCGGCACTGGGGCTGCACCGGGGGCAGGGGGCCGAGGCGCTGCACCTGTGGGTCCCGATGGTCTGGACGGCACATCTGGTCTGGGGCGACGAGGCGATTGCCGCGCGCGTCGAAGGGCTGGGCGGGGATCGGTATCGGGTGACGCTGGACGGGGTGAGCCATATCGTGACGCGCGGCGGCGGATGGCGGGTCGATGACGTGGCGGTGTCGGCCGAAGTGGGGGATGGGCCGGGGATGGTCCATGTCTTCTGGGGCAACGTCTATTCCTTCGCCGTGCCCGATCCGCTGGCGGTGGATGCGGCGGGGGGCGCGGGCTCCGGTGTGATCGAAGCGCCGATGCCGGGGCTGGTGAAGTCGATTCACGTCGCGCCGGGCGACAGTGTCGTCGCGGGCGCGCGGCTGGCGGTGCTGGAAGCGATGAAAATGGAACACGCGATGGTCGCGCCACGCGACGGCATCGTGGGCGAGGTGCTGGTGGCAGCAGGCGATCAGGTCGAGGCCGGGGCCGCGCTGGTGCGGATGGAAGAGGACGCATGAGCGAGATCATCCTGCATCACGTTCCCGGCAGCCGCTCGCAGCGGGTTTTGTGGTTGCTTCACGAGTTGGAACTGGATTTTGACGTTCGGGTCTGGCCCTTCGACAAGACGCTGCGGAGCGCGGAGTTTCTGGCGCTGAATCCGGCGGGACGGGTGCCCGCATTGGAACTCGATGGACGGTCGATCTGGGAGACGGGCGCACTCATCGAGATACTTTGCGAACGGACGGGACGCCTGGGCCGTCCGCCCGGCGATGCGGAGCGTGTGGACTGGCTGATCTGGGTGCATTTCGCCGAGACGATTTCCCAGCATGCGGCGACCTGCACGCAACAGCATCTGATGCTGCGCGAGGCATCGATGCGCTCCCCTGTCGTGATGAAGCTGGAGTCGGCGCGGATCGGCAAATGCTTCGATGCCATCGAGGCGCGGCTGGCGGGCGATTGGCTGCTGTCGTCGTTTTCGGCGGCGGACGTGGCGGTCGGCCAGGCGGCGATGATGGCGCGGCGGTTCCACCGGGTGGGGGATCGCCCGCGGATGGCCGGTTGGATCGATCGGATCGAGGCGCGGGACGGTTGGCGCAGGGCCAGCGAGGCCAAGGGATTCTACGACAGGGACTTCTATGAGGTGCCGGATGTCTGAACAGATCGAAATCTTCGAGGTCGGCCCGCGCGACGGTTTGCAGAATGAAAAGCGGATGATTCCCGCGTCCGAGAAAATCGCCCTGATCGACCTTTTGTCGCGCGCCGGTTTCCGCCGCATCGAAGTGGCGAGTTTCGTGTCCCCCAAGTGGGTTCCGCAGATGGCCGATGGCGCCGAGGTGCTGGCCGGTCTCGCACGTGCGCCGGGCGTGTCCTATGCCGCGCTGACACCCAACATCAAAGGATACGAGAGAGCGCGCGCGGCCCGCGCGGACGAGGTGGCGATTTTCGTCAGCGCCTCGGAAGGGTTCTCCAAGGCAAATCTGAACGCGACTATCATTGAAAGCCTGGAACGGTTCAGCCCCGTCGTCGCTGCGGCCAGGGCCGACGATGTGCCGGTGCGGGGCTATGTGTCCTGCGTCACGGACTGCCCGTTCGACGGGCCGACCGCGCCCGGCGATGTCGCGGCGGTGGTCGCGGCGATGCAGGCGTTCGGCTGTTACGAGGTCAGTCTGGGCGATACCGTCGGACGCGGCACACCCGAGGCGGTGGACGCGATGCTGAATGCCGTTCTGGACGAGATCGGGGCGGATCAGCTGGCCGGACATTTCCACGACACGGCGGGGCGCGCACTGGCCAACGTGGATGTCGCGCTGGCGCGCGGATTGCGGGTGTTCGATGCCGCCGTGGGCGGGCTGGGGGGATGTCCCTATGCGCCCGGCTCGGCCGGCAACGTGGCGACCGAGGCGGTGATGACCCATGTCGCGGCGGCGGGGTTCGAGACCGGGCTGAACCCGGAAATCGTCGCGCAGGCCGCGGCGATGGCGAAGGAGATGCGGGGATGACCTACGACACGCTGGACGTGAGCCGCGATGGCCGGGGCGTCGTGACGGTGCGCCTGACCCTGCCGGAGACGCACAACGCGCTTTCGGCGCAGATGATGGACGAACTGACAGCGGTGGCGGGTGTTCTGGGCGGGGACGAGAGCCGGGTCGTCGTGCTGACCGGGACCGGAAAGTCGTTTTGCGCCGGGGGCGATCTGCGCTGGATGCGGGCGCAATTCGATGCCGATGCCGCCGGTCGTGCCCGCGAGGGCAAGCGGCTGGCAGGCATGTTGCAGGCGCTGAACACGATGCCCAAGCCGTTGGTGGTCCGGGTGCAGGGTAACGCCTTTGGCGGTGGCGTGGGCCTGTGTTGTGTGGCCGATGTGGCGATCGGGGCAGACACGGCGCTGTTCGGCCTGACCGAAACGCGGCTGGGCCTGATCCCTGCGACAATCGGACCTTATGTCATCGCGCGGATGGGCGAGGGACGGGCGCGCCGGGTGTTCATGAATGCGCGGCGGTTCGATGCGTCCGAAGCGGTCGATCTGGGCATTCTGGCCCGCGCCGTTGCCGTCGACGATCTGGATGCGGCCGTGGAAGCGGAAGTCATTCCCTATCTGGCCTGCGCGCCCGGTGCGGTGGCGGATGCCAAACGCCTGGCGCGCAGCCTGGGCCCGGTCATTGACGAGACGGTGATTGCCGCGACCATCGACGCATTGGCCGCACGGTGGAAGGGCGACGAGGCGGTCGAGGGGGTCGGTGCGTTCTTCGATAAGCGCAAACCGAAATGGGCGAAGTAAGCGGCGGGATTCCACCGGATTCTGCAATGGCCCCTTGGTCCGACTGCGGGCGCACGATAGGCTGCCGAAAACCCCTCGTCAGAAGGATCAACAGGCATGTTTACCCGTCGCACATTCACCCTGCTGCTTGCCGCAGTCCCCTTGTCGGCCTGCGCCGCCGACCCCGTGATTTCAGCGGGGTCCAGCGCCCGGACCATCGATCCGGCCCTGCTTCCGCAGCCGAATCCGGGCTGGAACGACTGGGTCGCAGGTTTCAAGGGACGGGCCGCTGCCAAGGGCATCCGGGCGGACGTGACCGACAGGGCGTTTCGGGGGGCAGGATACCTGCCCGGCGTGGTCGCGCGCGACCGCAACCAGACCGAATTCAAGCGCAGTTTCGAGGACTACATCGCCATCGTCGCCCCCGAGTCGAAGGTTCAGGCCGGGCGCGCGGCCTTTGCCCGCAATCGCAACACCTTGAATGCCATCGAGAGCCGATACGGAGTGCCCGCACAGATCGTCTGCGCGATCTGGGGCGTCGAGAGCAATTACGGCGTGCGGCGCGGCGATATCCCGACCATATCGGCCCTGTCGACGCTTGCCTATGACGGACGTCGCGGCGCGTTTTTCGAAGGGCAGTTGATCGCTGCGCTGCAAATCCTCCAGGCCGGAGACGTGACGCCCGCGCGCATGGTCGGAAGCTGGGCGGGGGCGATGGGGCACACACAGTTCATTCCGACGTCTTATCTGCAATCCGCCGTCGATTTCACCGGCGACGGGCGACGCGATATCTGGGGTGATGACCCGGCCGATGCGCTGGCCTCGACGGCATCCTATCTTTCGGGCGCGGGCTGGAAGCGCGGGGCAAGCTGGGCGGTCGAGGACGCGGATGGCAATCTGACGCCCGACGCGGGCGGCCCGTCGTTCCGCACCGGACCGAATTTCCGTGTCATCAAGCGCTACAACAATTCTGACAGCTATGCGCTGGGTGTCGGACATCTGGCGGATCGGATCGCTGGCGGTGGTCCGCTGCGACAGGCATTCGGGCCCGACCGCTTTGGCATGACCATCGACCAGCGGAAGGCATTGCAGCGCAAACTGACCGCCGCCGGGTTCGATACCGACGGCAACGATGGTGTGATCGGACCGAAAAGCCGGGCCGCCATCTCCGCGTATCAGCAGTCACGCGGGATGGCGGTGACGGGCGATCCGTCCCTGGCTTTGCTGAACGCGATCTAGGCGTTCGGGTTCCGGCAGCCTGTCTCTGACCGTGTTGGAGACAGGCTGCTCTGGCGCGCGGGGTCGGGATTGCATGCGGAAACGCGCGCTGTTTCTTGGCGATGTCGCAGCTTCCATATCTTTCGGCGCGATTCGCGGCGGGGGCAGCCAGACTGTCGGCAGCGGGGCGGGTAGCCACGACACTGCGCGACTTATAAAACCGTCAGGGCCGGAGTCGGAATACGGCGAGCGAGTTGCGGGCGGCGATGGGCGAGGTTATTCAATAACTTCCGCATGGGCCGGTCGGGTTCTTGCACAAACCGCAGCCTGTCTGCCATTGCGGGCAAAGCATTGCATATAGGGTCAGGTCGGATATCAGCCCGATGTCGTCGACCGGACCTGACAACGGGAGCTTGCCATGAAATCAGCCGTTCTTGCCCTTCTCATGCTGGTGAGTCCGTCGTTCGCGGTCGCGGAACCGATGCGGAATGCGAACACCTATCCGGTCAACATGCGGGGCGGGCCGGGGGTCGGATTCGCCGTGCTGGACCAGCTTGATCCGGGTGAAGTGGCCGAGCGGGGACGCTGTGACCTGCGTGGATTGTGGTGCCTGATGTCGACGGATCAGAAGGTCGGATGGATCAACACCTCCATCCTGCGGGCGACACAGGCGATAGTTGTGCCCGAGCCTGACCAGACAGTGACCGCCGATCCGCTGACAGTCGGCCCTGTTCCGATCAATCCGGTTTTCGTCGAACCGTTGCCAGAGGCCCCGACGGCAGAACCCCGTGCCTCCGTCGGAAGTGGCAGCACGAGATTTCAGCCAGAGCCGGAAGACGAATCGCCCGGACAGATTGCGCCGGTCCGTCCCCTGCCGGGCGGGACCGATCCGATCCAGGCCATTCAGACCCTTCCGGACGACACGGATACTGTCCAGACCCTTCCGGACGACACAGATACTGTCCGGACCCTTCCGGACGCTGCAAACCCGGTTCTGTCCGAGCCGGACCCCGTCGAGCCGGTCTGGCCCCGTCGGGACGTGGCCGGCCTGATCGTACCGGGCGCCGACATACCGCTAATCTTCGCGACCGATGCGCCGTTCTATAACGTCACGGATGGGTATGTGAATCTTCGCGCCGGACCGGGGACTGACAACGAGATCATCGGACAGTTGCAGCCGGGCGAGGGGGGATATCTGGATATCTGCGCGCCGGGGCAGAGCTGGTGCAGGGTTGAAACACCCGGCGTCGGGCTGGCCTGGGTCAAGATGACGCTGATGGGCACGCGGGGGTTCTGATACCCTGCGTTGACGCCATGTCGCGCCAGGCTTAACAGCAAAGTGACAGATACCTCCGGAGGTCCCGATGGACGAGATGCTGCGTGAATACCTGCCTATCATGATCTTCCTTGGCGTGGCCATCGCGCTGGGCCTCATGCTGATCATGGCGGCCGCCATCATCGCCGTGCGCGCGCCGGACCCGGAAAAGGTCTCGGCTTACGAATGCGGGTTCAATGCCTTCGATGATGCGCGGATGAAATTCGACGTGCGGTTCTATCTGGTTGCGATTCTGTTCATCATCTTCGATCTGGAAATGGCCTTCCTGTTCCCCTGGGCGGTGTCGTTCGCCGGGCTGACAGACGCGGCCTTCTGGTCGATGATCGTGTTCCTGGTCGTCCTGACGGTCGGGTTTGCCTACGAGTGGAAAAAGGGCGCGATGGAGTGGGATTGAGCGCGGGCGTTCACTGACGTCGCTGGCGAATGCCGGGAGTGTGACGCCGCGCCTCTGGCAATTGCTCCAAGCGGCGGATTACCCGTTCTGGACCGATGTATGATTGTAAATCAGGTCGCCCTGTCCGGCGATGCCCCCCCTCGCTGGAATTACCCGCAGACCCGTCCTCAGGGTTTCGTGGCGGGCAGGCGGTCAGTCCGTATCGTGAAGACGGCAATCAGACGGCGAAAGTATTGTTGCAGATCGCTTCGGGCCAGCCTTGACCGAAAGGGATGAATCGTCTTGGGCGCGGCTCGCGGCAGCGAATGGCCCAGGCCGACGATGCGGCGACCTGGCGATGGCTGGAAAGTCGCGCGATCGGACCGATATCATAAAGGTGTCCGCGTTGACCCTTCATGGGGCGCGGGATACACCGCAACGCGACCGGGGGCTTCGTGCCCCCGCGAGATTCCCGAAGGAGCGGCATCATGGGCGTGCAGACCGGATTGAACACCGCAGGTGGCGACAAGGAACACGGCACGCAACTTCTGAACCGGGAGTTGCAGGACAAGGGGTTCCTGCTGACCTCGACCGAGGACATGATCAACTGGGCGCGCACCGGGTCGCTGCACTGGATGACCTTCGGGCTGGCCTGCTGCGCGGTCGAGATGATGCACACCGCCATGCCGCGGTATGACATGGAGCGTTTCGGCACCGCGCCCCGCGCGTCCCCCCGCCAGTCGGACCTGATGATCGTGGCGGGCACGCTGACCAACAAGATGGCACCCGCTCTGCGCAAGGTCTATGACCAGATGCCCGAGCCCCGGTATGTGCTGTCGATGGGGTCCTGTGCGAACGGCGGCGGTTATTATCACTATAGCTACAGCGTGGTGCGCGGGTGTGACCGGATCGTGCCGGTCGATCTGTATGTGCCGGGCTGCCCGCCGACAGCGGAAGCGTTGCTCTACGGTTTGTTGCAACTGCAGCGGAAGATCCGCCGCACGGGGACTTTGGTGCGCTGATGGAAACTCAGGTTCAGATTGACCAACTGGAAGAACTGGCCACGCATATCGAGTTGCGGCAGGCCGATCTGGTATCGTCGCATTCGATCACGCTGGGCGAGCTGACGCTGGAAGCGACCGCATCGGACATTCCCGCGCTGGTGGAGTTCCTCAAGTCCGACGAACAGTGCCGTTTCGCGTCTTTGGTCGACATCACGGCGATCGACTATCCGGGTAACGAACGACGATTCTGCGTCGTCTATCACTTCCTGTCGATGTATCTGAACCACCGCATCCGCGTGAAGGTTCGCGTCCGCGAAGAAGAGATCGTGCCATCCATCACCGGCATCCACCCCTCGGCCAACTGGTTCGAGCGGGAGGTCTTCGACATGTTCGGCATCCTTTTCTCGGATCATCCGGACCTGCGGCGCATTCTGACGGATTACGGATTTCGCGGCTATCCGCTGCGCAAGGACTTCCCGACCACGGGCTATACCGAGGTGCGGTATGACGAAGTGCAGAAGCGTGTCGTCTATGAGCCGGTGTCGCTGACGCAGGAATATCGGCAGTTCGATTTCATGTCGCCCTGGGAGGGTGCGGAATACGTGCTGCCCGGTGACGAAAAGAAGACAGGGGAGGCGAAGTGATGGACGCTTCCGTCCCGTCTCTGGACGTTGTGCGCGAGCTTGCCGTCGCCTATTGTAACGGCATTCACCATTCGCGGACCGAAATTTTCGAGACCATGTGTCACGACCGCTTTATCATGACCGCAGTCACCGGGTCAGGCGGCGCACAGTTCTGGGACAAGGCGGCTTACCTGGAGCGTGTCAGCGGACGGGAGCCGTTTCCGGGTGAGCCTTCCTACGAGATTCTCAGCGTGGATGTGGCAGGGGACGAAACGGCGCGCGTCCATCTGTGGGTCGATGTGCCGCCACGGCGGTTCGAGGATCATCTGGGCTTCATCCGCGTAGATGGGCAATGGAAACTTATCACCAAGGTGTTCCGGACCATGAGCGGTCCGGCACTCGAAGGTTGAGGAGATGACGAGATGATGTATGGAACAGGGTTTTCTGGTGTTCTGGTGATGCTCGTCATGGCTGTGCTGCTGGTCGTGCCATTCTGGAAGCTCCTGCCCAAATTCGGATATTCGTCATGGATTTCGCTTGTCGCAATTATCCCGCTCGGAGCCTTGGTTCTGATCTGGATTCTTGCGTTCAGTGAACCGAAACCGAGGAATGCAGCATGATGGACGGCGATCTGACCAATCCGCGCGGGTATCAAGACGCTCTGACCGGCGAGCAGAAGATCCGCAATTTCAACATCAACTTCGGGCCACAGCATCCGGCGGCGCACGGCGTGCTGCGGCTGGTGCTGGAGTTGGACGGAGAAATTGTGGACCGCTGCGATCCGCATATCGGCCTGCTGCACCGTGGCACCGAAAAGCTGATGGAAAGCCGGACGTATCTGCAGAACCTGCCCTATATGGACCGGCTGGATTACGTGGCACCGATGAACCAGGAACATGCCTGGTGTATGGCGATCGAGCGACTGACCGGCACGCCGGTGCCGCGCCGCGCGTCCCTGATCCGGGTGTTGTTCAGCGAGATCGGACGTATCCTGTCGCACCTGTTGAACGTGACGACACAGGCGCTTGATGTTGGCGCGCTTACGCCTCCGCTCTGGGGCTTCGAGGAGCGCGAGAAGCTGATGGTGTTCTATGAACGCGCATCCGGTGCACGTCTGCACGCTGCGTATTTCCGGCCCGGTGGCGTGCACCAGGATCTGACGCCCGATCTGATCGACGATATCGAGGCGTGGTGCGAAACCTTCCCGAACGCGCTGGCCGATATTGACGAGTTGCTGACCGAGAACCGCATCTTCAAGCAGCGCAACGTCGATATCGCCATCGTCTCCGAGCAGGAGGTCATGGACTGGGGCTTTTCAGGCGTCATGGCGCGCGGGTCGGGTCTGGCGTGGGATTTGCGGCGTGCTCAACCCTATGAATGTTATGATGAATTCGATTTCCTGATTCCGACGGGCAATAACGGTGACTGCTACGACCGTTTCCTCGTGCGGATCGAAGAGATGCGACAGTCGCTCCGCATCATGAAGCAGGCCATCGCCAAGCTGCGGGAACCCGAGGGCCAGGGCGACGTGCTGGTGCGCGGCAAGATGACGCCGCCGTTGCGCGCCGACATGAAAACGTCGATGGAAAGCCTGATCCATCACTTCAAGCTTTATACCGAAGGCTTCCACGTGCCTGCCGGTGAGGTCTATGCCGCCGTCGAGGCCCCGAAGGGCGAGTTCGGTGTCTATATGGTGTCTGACGGGTCGAACAAGCCGTACCGCGCCAAGCTGCGGGCGCCTGGATACCTTCACCTGCAGGCGATGGATCATATCGCGCGCGGGCATCAGCTGGCCGATGTGGCGGCGATCATCGGGACGCTGGATGTCGTGTTCGGAGAGATCGACCGGTGAGGAATTTCGCGATCACAGGCCTTGCAGTCATGTTTCTCGGGACGATTGCCACCGCCCAGACTGCTGCGGAATACGAGGCAGGAATTCTTGACGCGTTGAGTCTGCGGAACTGTTCGTTCGATGCGTCCACGCCTGAAGATCGCCTGGCGTTTGCCCGGCAAATGTCGATTCATATCGGCGTTCCTGCCGCGGAACTGGTTGCGAAAAACGGGCCACATTATGCCCGGCTTACCCGTGCCATCCGTGAATTGGACGCCCGTGGCGTTGTGACAGTCGATGGTGCCACGCTGACCCGTACAAACTGCAAGCGCTAGGGTCCGACCGCTTGTGGGTCGATCCGCTTTGTTCCAGATAGCCTGCGCCTTACCGAAGGAACCGAAATGCTCCGCCGCCTCCATAAAGACCAGCCCGAGACCTTCGCCTTCCTGCCCGCCAATCAGGCCTGGGCCGAGGCGCAGATGACGAAATACCCCGAAGGGCGGCAAGCTTCCGCGATCATCCCGCTTTTGTGGCGCGCGCAGGAGCAGGAGGGGTGGCTGACGCGGCCCGCTATCGAACATATCGCGGAAATGCTGGGCCTCGCCTATATCCGGGCGCTGGAAGTGGCGACGTTCTACTTCATGTTCCAGCTACAACCTGTCGGCAAGACAGCGCATATCCAGATTTGCGGCACGACATCCTGCATGATCTGCGGGGCAGAGGATCTGATCGCTGTCTGCCGTGAGAAGATCGCCGCGCGACCGCATGACATCAGCGAAGACGGTCAGTTGTCCTGGGAAGAGGTCGAGTGTTTGGGGGCCTGTTCCAACGCGCCGATGGCCCAGATCGGCAAGGACTACTACGAAGACCTGACCGTCGAGCGGTTCAGCGAAATGCTGGACGAGTTCCGTGCGGGCAAGGTGCCGGTGCCAGGTCCGCAGAACGGGCGCTTCGCGTCTGAACCTTTGGGCGGCGCGACAACGCTGACCGATGCAGCAGGCAGCAAAGACCACGATCAGAACGCCAGCGTCGCCATTGCGACCGAACTGGGTGACACGATCAAGCGGATCGACGGCACGGAAGTGCCTCTGCGCGCGCCGTGGCGGAAAGCCGAACAGGCCGATCCCGATGCGGACGTTGCCGCGCGCGACCCGATGTTGCCGCCCAGCGGGCCGGATGGAAAACAGGCCGGACGTGTTCGCGGACAGTCCGATGCGAACCGCAGGCGGGGCGATGCAAGCGACGGCGTGGCCGAAGTGCGCGGATCGGATGCCCAGACCAAGGGCAGGCCCGATAGCGGCGAAGTTGCACCAGCGACAAAATCGGGTGCAGGGGCCGATTTCCGCGCAGAATCCGAAGTAGTGCTGGAACCGGATGCATCCGAATCGCCTGAAACGCCTTCCGATGTGGCCAGGCCAGCGGGTCTGAGCGCCCCGCGCGACGGTAAGGCCGACGACCTGCAGTCCATCAGGGGAATCGGGCCGAAGTTGGAAAAAATATGTAATTCCATGGGGTTCTGGCATTTTGACCAGATTGCATCCTGGTCTGCGGACGAAATCGCCTGGGTCGATTCGCACCTTGAAGGGTTCAAGGGGCGCGTGACGCGTGACGAATGGGTCAAACAGGCTAAGGTGTTGACGGAAGGCGGGCAGAAGACGGAGTTTCCGACCCGCACGAACTAGGGGGCCGATCCAGGATCTGATCCCCCGCCAGTCTGGGGAGATATATCATGGACGACACCGGAACTACTGTTCACCGCAATCGGATGCCTATCGCTGCCGGCAGCGGCGTGATTTTTTTTCTGCTGTTCTGGCTTGCCATGGGCTGGGGGTTCTTCTGGGCTCTGATCGGCGGGGTCGTCATATTCGCGATCCTGCTGGTCGTTCTGGGAATGATCGGTGACGACAGCGCAAGCGCGACGGGAACCTCCGGAACTGCGATGCAGGGTGATCCGCCCGCATCCGCCTCCGAGACCGCGCGGCCCGCCGGTCATGTCGGCGCGGATGCTGGCGGCAGCACGGTTCCCCCCTCGGTTGCCGGGGGAGGCGCCGCCGCCGGGGGCGGCGCCGCTGGCGGCACATCGCCCGCCGCAACCGGAACGTCGATCGGCGAAGGTGCCGACGCAGCTTCGGCCAGAACCGACGCGGACGCCGCAGCCGCATCAGCCACACACGACAGCGCGCCCGTGAAAACGTCGGCCGCCGCTCCGACCAGCGCGGTGCCATCCGGCGGTGTCATCGGCACCAAGCCCGAAACCCTGGATGCCCCGCGCGGGACCGGTGCGGACGATCTGAAGAAAATCAAGGGTGTGGGGCCGAAGCTGGAGGCGATGTGCAACCGTATGGGCTTTTGGCACTATGACCAGATCGCAGGGTGGTCCGAACGCGAGGTGGCTTGGGTCGATGATAATCTGGAAGGTTTCAAGGGCCGGGTGCAGCGCGACGATTGGGTCAGTCAGGCCAAGACCCTGGCATCGGGAGGCGAGACGGCGTTTTCCCGCAAGGCCAGCAAGGAGCGCTGATCCAGTCATCGGGCCGGGCCGCGACCCTCTGGCCGCTTGACGACACCTGTCGCGACCTGTTCAACAGGGCCCGAAATGACCGGACCTTCTGACCTAGACACGGCGATCGCCAAACGCTCCGGCAGGGTGGCCATCCTGATCCTTGCCGTGTTCGCGGGTTGGGGTCTGCTGCAATTCCTGGGCGTGCAGTTGGAGCTGTCGCGCCGTGTCATGGGTCTGGGGGATGCGGTTGCGCTGGTCGGGATGGGCTGGGCGATCTATGAGACGGCTATGATCTGGCGGATGCGCCGCGAGAAGGAGTGACGACATGCTGCAAGACCGGGACCGGATCTTCACCAATATCTATGGCATGGCCGACCGCAGCCTGAAGGGCGCGCAGTCGCGGGGGCAGTGGGACGGCACCAGGGACCTGATCGGACTTGGCCGCGACAAGATCGTCGAAATCATGAAATCTTCCGGTCTGCGCGGTCGTGGCGGCGCTGGCTTCCCGACCGGTCTGAAATGGTCGTTCATGCCCAAGGAAAGCGACGGGCGTCCTTCCTATCTGGTGATCAATGCCGACGAATCCGAGCCGGGCACCTGCAAGGACCGGGAGATCATGCGCCATGATCCCCACACCCTGATCGAAGGCGCGCTGATCGCGTCTTTCGCGATGAACGCGCACGCCTGCTACATCTATATCCGCGGCGAGTATATCCGCGAGAAAGAGGCGCTGCAAAACGCCATCGACGAGGCCTATGAGGCCGGTCTGCTGGGAAAGGATGCCGCGAAATCCGGCTGGGACTTCGATCTGTATCTGCACCACGGCGCGGGGGCCTATATCTGCGGCGAGGAAACCGCGCTTCTGGAAAGCCTCGAGGGCAAGAAGGGGATGCCGCGCATGAAGCCGCCGTTCCCGGCGGGTGCGGGTCTGTATGGCTGTCCGACGACGGTGAACAACGTCGAGTCGATTGCCGTTGTGCCGACGATCCTGCGACGTGGTGCGGAATGGTTCGCGGGCTTCGGGCGGGCGAACAATGCTGGCACCAAGCTGTTCGCGATATCGGGTCATGTAAATCGGCCCTGCGTTGTCGAAGAGGCCATGTCGATTTCCTTCGAAGAGCTTATCGAGACCCATTGCGGCGGTATCCGCGGCGGCTGGGACAATCTGAAGGCCGTGATACCCGGCGGGTCGTCGGTGCCGATGATCCCCGGTCGCGACATGCGCGAAGCGATCATGGATTTCGACTATCTGAAAGAACAGAAATCCGGCCTGGGCACGGCGGCGGTAATCGTGATGGATAACTCCACCGACGTTATCAAGGCGATCTGGCGGCTGTCTGCATTCTACAAGCACGAAAGCTGCGGCCAGTGCACGCCCTGTCGCGAAGGCACGGGCTGGATGATGCGGGTGATGGACCGGCTGGTGAAGGGTGACGCGGAAGTCGAAGAGATCGACATGTTGCTGGATGTCACCAAGCAGGTCGAAGGGCATACGATCTGTGCTCTGGGCGATGCGGCGGCCTGGCCGATCCAGGGTCTGATCCGTCATTTCCGCGACGAAATCGAGGATCGCATCAAACACAAGCGGACGGGTCGCGTGTCGGCGGTGGCTGCCGAATGACTGATGCGATGGCCCATAGCCCATACGCGCTGGCTGTTTCAGATGGTTGGGCAAGGCTGGCTGTCGGAGCCTGCGCGCTGTGATGCGTCTGGCGATCCTCTTTCTGGCCGCGACGCCCGCAATGGCACAGGACACCGTTCCTGCACCGGAATATTTCGTCACCTCCGCCATGGCGACGTCCACGGCGCAGATCGTGGCGGTGAATTGCGGCACGCTTTCGGTGAACCCGGCTGCGATGACGCAAAGCACCGATGCCACGCTCGCCGCGCTGGCCGAGGACGGGTTCACGCCCGAGAATCTGACCACGCGGATGCAGGACCCCGGCGACCGGATTGCCGTGTTGCAACAGGCGTTCATGGAAAAGCACGGGTTGACCGATGGCGCGACCGAAACGACGGTCTGCGCGGCGGGACGCCGGGAAATCACCGAGGGGACCGAGATCGGCGCCCTGCTTCTGGAGGTCGAAAGATGAAGTTCACGGTTCTGTTGGTCGGCGCATTCGCGCTGTCAGGCTGCGGCGCGATCGGAAGCTTGGCGTCGGGGGCTTCGGGTCCATTCAGCGGCGGTGGGCTACGCGGCAAAGGTACTGAGATCGACGGCGTGCGGTTCCGCACCCGTGTCCAGTCCAGCAAGGAAAACCGCCGCGACTTCACGACCGTGACACGGAATGCAGGCCGCAGCCTGACTGGGGCAGTCGAGGCCGGTCAGGTTCAGGCGGTGGAATACTGCCTGCGCCAGTTCGGAGGGTCGGAAATTCTGTGGTCGCAGGGACCCGACCGGCCAATCGAGCAGATCGCCATCGGTGAAGGCGGCGACCTGGTGCTGACAGGAACCTGCATTTCGCGCTGATCCCTCGGGCACCTGATCCGGCATGCCATCGCCTGACAGACCCGCAGATATTGAATAGCCGACGATAGATGCCAAGGTTCACCACCAGCGAACCTTATCGAAAGTCGAGCCATATGACCCTGCGCCCCCTTTGCCTGACGCTTGCCGCCCTGCTGACGTCCGCCCCTGCCTTTGCCGATCTGAAGGACGAACGACGGATCAGCGAGGGGTTGATTACGGTGGGTATCGCCTATGAAATTTCGGAAGTGTGCCCCGATATCAACGCGCGTAAAATACGCGGGTTGCGATATCTGCTGGCGCTGAAATCGGCGGCCAGCGACCTTGGATATTCTTCCGACGAGATTGACGCCTATATCGATGATGACGTCGAAAAGGACAGGCTGGAAGTCATCGCGCGCCAGCGTCTGGCCGCACTGGGAGCGCGCAAGGGCGACGTGGCGGCGCATTGCGCCGTCGGACGTGCGCAGGTCGCGCAGGACACGCAGGTCGGGCGGCTTCTGAACCCGCGCTGAACGGTCGCGCGTTTTGGCGGGGGCAATGACTGGCCTCCGCCGTTCGGGCGGGCTAGAACCCCATCGATACGCGCTGTTTTAGCTGACCGGAGCGATGGGCATGGCCGACCTCAAGAAAATCCTGATCGACGGAATCGAAGTCGAGGCACCGGGGGAGATGACCCTGATCCAGGCCTGCGAACTGGCCGGCATCGAAATTCCCCGCTTCTGTTATCACGAGCGCCTGACGATCGCGGGCAACTGCCGGATGTGTCTTGTCGAAGTGGTTGGTGGCCCGCCCAAGCCCGCCGCAAGCTGTGCCATGCAGGTCAAGGATCTGCGTCCCGGCAAGGACGGCGAGCCGCCGCAGGTCAGGACCAACAGCCCGATGGTCAAGAAAGCGCGCGAGGGGGTGATGGAGTTCCTGCTGATCAACCACCCGCTGGATTGCCCGATCTGCGATCAGGGCGGCGAGTGCGACCTGCAGGATCAGGCAATGGCCTATGGCGTCGATTTCAGCCGCTTCCGCGAACCCAAGCGGGCTGCCGTCGATCTGGATCTGGGGCCGCTGGTCGAAACCCACTTGACGCGCTGCATTTCCTGCACCCGCTGCGTGCGTTTCACCACTGAAGTCGCGGGCATCACCCAGATGGGTCAGACCGGCCGTGGCGAGGACAGCGAGATCACGTCCTATCTGGGCGAGACGCTGAAATCGAACCTGCAGGGTAATATCATCGATCTTTGTCCCGTTGGCGCGCTGGTGTCCAAGCCCTATGCCTTCACCGCCCGCCCGTGGGAACTGACCAAGACCGAGACGATCGACGTGATGGACGCCCTCGGGAGCAGCATCCGCATCGATACCAAGGGCCGCGAAGTAATGCGCATTTTGCCGCGCAATCACGACGGCACCAACGAGGAATGGATCAGCGACAAGACCCGTTTCGTGTGGGACGGGCTGCGGCGTCAGCGGTTGGATCAACCCTATGTCCGCGTGGACGGCAAGCTCAGGCCCGCAACGTGGCCCGAGGCCCTGTCGGCAGCGGCAACGGCCATGAAGGGCAAAAAAGTGGCCGGGATCGTTGGTGATCTGGTCCCGACAGAAGCTGCCTTTGCCCTGACCCGGCTGATGGCCTCGATGGACGGCGTGACCGAATGCCGGACCGACGGGGCGAAACTGCCTGCGAATCGGGCCGGTTATGCCGGAACGGCCACCATCGAAGACATCGACACCGCCGACCATATCATGCTGATCGGGACCGACCCGGCGCGCGAAGCCCCGGTGCTGAATGCGCGTATCCGCAAGGCATGGCTGCGTGGCGCGAACGTCGGGCTGGTCGGCAAAGGTGTCGATCTGACCTATGATTACGCGCATGTCGGCACCGACCGGTCCGCGCTGGCGCAAGTGTCCGGACAGGAGGTCAGTCAGGAAACGCAGGACGGGCCGTCCATTGTCATTGTCGGCAATGGTGCCCTGACCGGTGCGGATGGGGCCGAAGTGCTGGCCCATGCCCGGCAGGTGGCGGAAAATTCAAACTCCGGCTTGCTGATCCTGCACACGGCTGCGGGTCGGGTCGGCGCGATGGATGTCGGCGCGTATGCCGACGGCGGTATCGAAACCGTGTTTTCGGCCGAGGTCATCTATAACCTGGGTGCGGACGAGATCGACGTGCCGGACGGCCCCTTCGTCATCTATCAGGGCAGTCATGGCGATCGGGGTGCACACCGCGCCGATGTGATCCTTCCGGGGGCTGCCTGGACCGAGGAACAGGGGTTGTTCGTCAATACCGAAGGCCGCCCGCAACTGGCCTTGCGATCCGGGTTCGCACCGGGCCAGGCCAAGGAGAACTGGGCCATCCTGCGCGCGCTGAGCGCCGAAGTCGGCTTCCAGCTGCCTTTCGACAGTCTGGCGCAACTGCGTTCTGCCATGGTCGAGATCGCTCCGCATCTGGCGGAACTGGATGAAGTCGCAGTCAACAAACCGGAGCCGCTGGGCAAGCTGTCGAAGCTGGGCGATGGCGATTTCGGGCTGCCGATCGACGATTTCTACCTGACCAACCCGGTGGCGCGCGCCAGCGAACTGATGGCGGAGCTGTCGCAACTGGCCCGTGCCCGCGAAGCGCAGCCTATCGCGGCAGAGTGACCGTGCGCGCCCGCATCGGGCCGCTTCTGGGTCTGTTTCTGGGTCTGGCGGCCTGCCAAACTGAAGAGCAGCCGGTCGCCGACGTGTTCCGCCCCGACTACAAAGGGGTCGAAACACGGCTTCTGGAGGGTGATCTGGTCAACTTCCTCGTGTCTATGACCGGGGCGCGGGACCGGCGGGACGTGCTGGATTACGCGCAGTGCGCTGCGGCACAATATGCGTTGATCCGGGGGTTCGGGTTCGCGCGACAGGTGCGGACAAACGTGATGGAAGAGGGTGGTCTTTGGCGCGGAGATGCGGTTTACACCGTCTCGGCTGGGGTCCCCCGTGGACTGAGGACGATCGATGCCGAGGTGGCGGTGGACGACTGCCGCGCGAAGGGCATCCCGACCGTATGAGGATGTGACATGGCGGACTTTCTGGCATCGGGCTTGGGTATTGCCCTGACGATTCTGGCACAGGCCCTTGCGGTCGTGGCCTTCGTGATGATTTCGCTGCTGTTCCTGGTTTATGGCGATCGCAAGATCTGGGCCGCCGTTCAGATGCGGCGCGGTCCCAATGTCGTCGGTCCGTGGGGCGTGTTTCAGTCAGTCGCCGATGCATTGAAATACGTGGTCAAGGAAATTGTCATTCCGGCCGGAGCAGACCGCACCGTCTTCATGATGGCGCCGCTCATTTCCTTTGTTCTGGCCATAGTTGCATGGGCGGTCATCCCGTTCAGCGATACCTGGGTCCTGTCGGACATCAATGTGGCGATCCTGTATGTCTTCGCGATTTCCTCGCTCGAGGTCTATGGCGTCATCATGGGCGGCTGGGCGTCGAACTCGAAATATCCGTTCCTCGGTTCGCTCAGGTCCGCCGCGCAGATGATCTCCTACGAAGTCAGCATCGGCCTGATCATCATCGGTGTGATCCTGTCGACCGGATCGCTCAACTTCGGCGATATCGTGCGCGCGCAGGACACCGGCTGGGGCTTCTTCGGCTGGTACTGGCTGCCGCACCTGCCGATGGTCTTCCTGTTCTTCATCTCGGCGCTGGCCGAAACCAACCGCCCGCCATTCGATTTGCCGGAAGCGGAATCGGAGTTGGTCGCGGGTTATCAGGTCGAATATTCGTCCACGCCGTTCCTTCTTTTCATGGCGGGCGAGTACATCGCCATCTTCCTGATGTGCGCCCTGATCACGCTTCTGTTCTTCGGCGGCTGGTTGTCGCCGATCCCGTTCATCCCCGACTCGCCCCTGTGGATGGTCGCCAAGATGGCGTTCTTCTTCTTCCTGTTCGCGATGGTGAAGGCTATCGTGCCGCGCTACCGCTACGATCAGTTGATGCGTCTGGGGTGGAAGGTTTTCCTTCCGTTCTCGCTGGCCTGGGTTGTTCTGGTGGCCTTTCTGGCACGGTACGAAGTGCTCGGCGGGTTCTGGGCCCGTTGGGTGACGGGGGTCTGATCGCATGGGGGTGGACTACGTCCTCTTCGACAAGCTGGTCGAGCTTTCGACGCGCTGGCAGCCCTCCAAGGGAGGCCGGACGTTAATGCTCGGTCGGCATGCGTTCAAAATCCAGACGCAGTTCGCGAAGGATTACGAGGCTTCCCTGAAGCGCAACGGCATCGAGGGGCGCCGTTTTGACTACCTGCAAGACGACGCATATTGCGAGACCCTGATGGAGAAACTGGGCTTCGGCCCGATGGAAGCAATGGATTTTTCCGGCTTCGAAGGGGCCACGATTCTGCACGATCTGAACAAGCCGCCTGCGCCCGAATTGGAGAACCAGTTCGACTTCATCTTCGACGGAGGCACGATCGAGCATGTTTTCAACGTGCCGCAGGCGCTGGAGACGGTGTATAGTATGCTTAAGCCCGGCGGACGTTTCGTGTCGGCGAACGGCATGAACGGCTGGCCGGGGCACGGAATGTATCAGTTCAACCCCGAATTGGTCTGGACGTTCTGGAGCCGGGCCTGCAACTGCGTGGTGCACGATTGCCGGGCGATGCCCAAGATACCGGGCGGCAAAGTCGGGGAGCAGCCCTTCCGCGACCCCGCAGCGACAGGCAGGCGGCTGCGTATGAAAGGCAAGATCGGCACCGGCCGGACTTATCTGTATTACGAAATCGAGAAGACCGAGGATTCGCACCCCCCGACCTATGCCCTGCAAAGCGACTACGAAGTGAAGTGGCAAGGATCGGATATGGCGGGCACGACCCGTTTCGAGAAGGAAGACGCCTGATGACACAGCAGATCGACTGGAACCGTTCCGTCAAATATTTCCTGCTGGCCGACATGTGGACTGGCATGAAGTTGGGTCTGAAGTATTTCTTCGCGCCCAAGGCCACGCTGAACTATCCACACGAAAAGGGTCCGCAAAGCCCGCGTTTTCGCGGGGAACATGCGCTGCGCCGGTATCCCAATGGTGAAGAACGATGCATCGCCTGCAAGCTGTGCGAAGCGGTGTGCCCGGCGCAGGCCATCACCATCGACGCCGAACCGCGTGAAGATGGCAGCCGCCGGACCACGCGTTATGACATCGACATGACCAAGTGCATCTATTGCGGTTTCTGTCAGGAAGCCTGCCCGGTGGATGCCATCGTCGAAGGTCCGAACTTCGAATATGCCACCGAAACGCGGGAGGAGCTTTTCTATGATAAGGAAAAGCTGCTGGACAATGGCGAACGCTGGGAAGCGGTGATCGCCAAGAACCTCGAGATGGATGCACCCTACCGATGACCGACTCAAACCCCTTCACCGCCTGGATGTCGCACATGCAGGGCATGGCCAAGTCGATGAACCCGGCGCTTGAGAATTTCACGCCGCAGGGGTTTGAAAAGCTGTGGCCCACAATGCCCAAAGAGGTGATGGAACAGTTCATGGGCAAGGGGATGAACCCCGAAGGTCTGGATGCGAAGACCAAGATGTTGCTGACTCTGGCCGGTCTGACCGTGCTGGGCGCGCAGGCTGAAGCGCAGGTGCGGATCACGGTACGTCAGGCCGCCGAGCAGGGTGCCACCAAGCAGGAGATCGCCGAAACCATCGGCCTGATGGGCCTGTTCGGCGGACTGCCCGCGATGAACAAGGCGATGGAACTGGCCAACGCGGTTCTGGAGGACGATGAATGACGGTTCTTGATTTCGTCTTCTATCTGTTCGCGATCATCACGGTGACGGCCGGCTTGTTCGTCGTCGTGTCGCGCAACCCGGTGCATTCGGTGCTCTGGCTGATCCTGTGTTTCCTGTCGACGGCGGGCCTGTTCGTCCTGTTGGGGGCCGAATTCGTCGCGATGCTGCTGATCATCGTCTATGTGGGTGCGGTCGCGGTGCTTTTCCTGTTCGTGGTCATGATGCTGGACGTCGACTTTGCCGAATTGAAGGCCGAGATGGCGAAATATGTGCCACTGGCCGGACTCATCGGTATCGTCCTGTTGATGCAGCTGGCCATCGCCTACGGCGTCTGGGAAGTCGCCGACGGGGTTGAGGTCGCGGCCGGTCTGTCATCCATCGACACGCCGCCGGTGCTGAATACGACGGCGCTTGGCCTGATTCTATACGATGAATATTTCATCATGTTCCAGCTTTCGGGTCTGATCCTGCTGGTCGCGATGATCGGAGCCATTGCCCTGACGTTGCGCCACAAGCGCGACGTCAAGCGCCAGAACGTGCTGCACCAGATGTGGCGCGATCCGGCCAAGGCGATGAACGTGACGGATGTGAAACCAGGACAGGGACTTTAGGCTATGTCGAGAACAACCATCATCATCATCATCATTCTGCTGATCATTCTGCTGGGTGGCTATTCGTTCCTTTAAACGGACGACTGAAAAGACGACGAACGGGGCCGCAAGTGCTCCGGAGAGGGACGAGATGATCGGACTTGAACACTACTTGACCGTGGCTGCCGCGCTGTTCGTGATCGGCATTTTCGGCATTTTCCTGAACCGGAAAAACGTGATCGTCATTCTGATGTCGATCGAACTGATGCTGCTTGCGGTCAACATCAACTTCGTCGCCTTCTCGGGCTTCCTCGGCGATCTGACGGGGCAGGTGTTCACGCTCTTCGTGCTGACCGTCGCCGCCGCCGAGGCCGCCATCGGGCTGGCCATACTGGTCTGCTTCTTCCGCAACCGGGGTACCATCGACGTCGAAGACGTCAATGTGATGAAGGGCTGACGCACATGGCAACGATCATCCTGTTTGCTCCGCTTCTGGGTGCGCTGATCTGCGGATTTGGCTGGAAATTCATTGGCGAGAAGGCCGCGCTCATCACGTCGACCGGTCTGCTGTTCCTCGCCGCGTTGCTGTCTTGGATCGTGTTCCTGGCGTATGACGGCCAGACCGATATCATCCAGTTGTTCCGTTGGATCGAGAGCGGCAGCCTGCTGACCGACTGGTCGATCCGCCTGGACCGTCTGACGACGATCATGCTGATCGTGGTGACGACCGTCTCATCGCTCGTCCACCTGTATTCCTTCGGTTACATGGACAACGATCCGCAGTGGCGCGAGGGCGAGGTCTATAAACCCCGCTTCTTTGCCTATCTGTCATTCTTCACCTTCGCGATGCTGGCGCTGGTGACTTCGGACAACCTCTTGCAGATGTTCTTCGGCTGGGAAGGCGTGGGCGTCGCGTCCTATCTTCTGATCGGGTTCTACTGGCGCAAACCGTCGGCCAGCGCTGCCGCCATGAAGGCGTTCATCGTCAACCGCGTCGGCGACTTCGGCTTCGCGCTCGGCATTTTCGGCCTGTTCTTCATGACCGACAGCATTAACTTCTCGGACGTGTTTGCTGCCACGCCGGACCTGGCGGAAACGACAATCCGCTTCCTCTGGACCGACTGGAATGCGGCGAACCTGCTGGCGTTCCTGCTGTTCGTCGGCGCAATGGGAAAATCGGCGCAGCTTGGCCTGCACACATGGCTGCCCGACGCGATGGAAGGCCCGACCCCGGTCTCGGCGCTGATCCATGCCGCGACGATGGTGACGGCGGGTGTATTCCTTGTCGCCCGCATGTCGCCGCTGATGGAATATGCACCGGACACCATGGCCTTTGTAGTCGTCATCGGCGCGGCAACCGCCTTTGTAGGGGCCACCATCGGTCTGGTGCAGAACGATATCAAGCGCGTCATTGCCTATTCCACCATGTCGCAGCTGGGTTACATGTTCGTCGCCGCCGGTCTGGGGGCCTATTCGGTGGCCATGTTCCATCTGCTGACGCATGCCTTCTTCAAGGCACTTCTGTTCCTTGGCGCGGGGTCGGTTATCAACGCGATGCACCATGAACAGGACATGCGAAATTATGGCGGCCTGCGAAAGAAGATCCCTTATACCTTCTGGTCGATGATGATCGGTACACTGGCCATCACCGGCGTCGGCATTCCGCTTCTGTATGTCGGTTTTCCGGTCGGGTTCGCCGGGTTCGTCTCCAAGGATGCGATCATCGAGGTGGCATACGTGGGCAACGCCGGGGCCTTCTGGGCGCTGGTCATCGCGGCGGCATTCACCAGCTTCTACAGCTGGCGCCTGATGTTCCTGACGTTCTACGGCGCGCCGCGCGGTGACAGGCATACCCACGAACATGCGCACGAAAGCCCGGCCACCATGACCATACCGCTGGGCGTGCTCGCCGTTGGCTCGGTCCTGGCCGGGATGGCGTTCTACGGTCCGTTTTTCGGCGGCCAGGAAAAGATCGACAAGTTCTTCGGCATCCCCAAAGGCGAGGTGCGTGCCGAGGCCCCGATTCAGGACGAACAGATTTCCGTGATTACTGCAGCCGAAGAGGGCGAGACACCGGAAGAGGGCGAGGCGCTGATCGAACGCGCGCCACAGACACCCGGCGAAGGCGCGATCTTCATCGGTCCGGAAAACGATGTCATCGAACAGGCGCACGAAGTGCCTGTCTGGGTCAGGTTGTCGCCCTTTATCGCGATGCTGCTGGGTTTCGCTGTGGCGTGGCTGGCCTATATTCGACAGCCCTCGCTGCCCCGAAAATGGGCAGACACGCTGGACCCGTTGTACCGGTTGCTGCTCAACAAGTGGTATTTCGATGAAATCTACGACGCGATCTTCGTCCGTCCCGCCAAGCGCCTCGGTACATTCCTGTGGAAGCGTGGCGACGGCACTGTCATCGACGGCTCTATCAACGGCATCGCCATGGGCATCGTCCCCTTTGCGACCAAGTGGCTGAACCGGGCGCAGTCGGGATACATCTTCACCTACGCGTTCGCGATGGTCATCGGGATCGTGATCCTGATTACCTGGACAACCATCGCGTTCGGAAATTGAGAGCAGGGAACTGAGACATGGACAACCTGCTTTCGATCGTCACCTTCACACCCATGGTCGCCGCCGCGATTCTGGCGCTGTTTTTGCGGGGCGACGATGCCGCGGCCCAACGCAATGCCAAGTGGCTGGCGCTGGGGGCGACGGGGTTCACATTCCTCGTGTCGATTTTCGTGCTGGTCGGGTTCGATGCCTCGAATACCGACTTCCAGTTCGTCGAAGAACGGACCTGGATCTTCGGCCTGCAATACAAGATGGGCGTCGATGGCATTTCCGTGCTGTTCATCATGCTTACGACTTTTCTGATGCCCTTGGTGATCGCGTCCTGCTGGAACGTCGAGACCCGCGTGAAAGACTATATGGTCGCGCTTCTGGTGCTGGAGGCGCTGATGCTGGGCGTGTTCAGTGCTCTGGACCTGATCCTGTTCTACCTGTTCTTCGAGGCCGGTCTGATCCCGATGTTCCTGATTATCGGCATCTGGGGCGGGGCAAGCCGCATCTATGCGTCGTTCAAGTTCTTCCTCTATACGCTGCTGGGATCCGTGCTGATGCTGGTGGCGATGATCGTGATGTATCGCGATGCGGGCACGACCGATATCCCGACGCTTCTGAACCATCAGTTCAGCTATTCTGCGATCAAGGTGCTGGGTTTCAATGTCGTCGGCGGCCTCCAGACCATGCTCTGGCTGGCGTTTTTCGCGTCCTTCGCCGTCAAGATTCCGATGTGGCCGGTCCACACATGGCTACCGGATGCGCACGTTCAGGCCCCCACGGCCGGATCGGTCGTGCTTGCGGCAATCCTGCTCAAGATGGGGGGCTACGGCTTCCTTAGGTTCAGTTTGCCGATGTTCCCGGTGGGGTCCGACGTGATGGGGCCATTGGTGCTCTGGTTGTCGGCCATCGCCATTGTCTACACCTCGCTGGTCGCGATGATGCAGCAGGACATGAAAAAGCTGATCGCCTATTCGTCCGTCGCGCACATGGGGTTCGTCACCATGGGCATCTTTGCCGCGAATCAACAAGGCATCGACGGCGCGATCTTCCAGATGATCAGCCATGGTTTCATCTCGAGCGCGCTGTTCCTGTCAGTCGGCGTCATCTATGACCGGATGCACACCCGCGACATCGATGCCTATGGCGGTCTGGTGAACCGGATGCCCGTTTACGCGCTGATCTTCATGTTGTTCACGATGGCGAATGTCGGCCTTCCCGGAACGTCAGGGTTCGTGGGAGAGTTCCTGACACTGGTTGGCGTGTTCCAGGTCAACATCGGGGTTGCCGTGGTCGCCACGACCGGCGTGATCCTGTCAGCCGGCTATGCGCTCTGGCTTTATCGTCGGGTTGTGTTCGGCGACCTGATCAAGGAAAGCCTGAGGACCATCGGCGACATGACCGGACGAGAGAAGGCGATCTTCGCACCCTTGGTCTTCGCCACGATCCTTCTGGGGGTTTATCCGAGCCTCATCACCGACATTATCGGGCCGTCCGTGGCCAATCTTGTCGAGAATTATGACGTCGCCACTACCGATCTCGTGCTGACGCGCGATGTCGCAGTGTCCGACAACTGAGAGGTCGCCATGAGCGCTGATCTGAACACCATCCTGCCCGAGATCATCCTGGCCATCTATGCCATGGGCGCATTGATCGTGGCGGTCTATACCGGCAAGGATGCGCTGGCCCGTCCGCTGATCTGGCTGACCGCTGCGGTTCTGGCCGTTGTGGCTCTTTGGGTCGCCCTGTCGTCGGGCAGCACCCATGCCTTCAACGGCATGATCGTCAAGGACGCGTTCGCCCGGTTCGCGCAGGTCACGATCCTTCTGTCGGCTGCGGTCGTTCTGGTGATCGGTCAGGATTACATGGCCCGAACCCAGATGCTCAAATTCGAGTATCCGCTGCTGATTGTCCTGTCTGTGATCGGCATGATGGTCATGGTCTCGTCGGGCAACCTTCTGACAATCTACATGGGGCTGGAGCTTCAGTCGCTGGCGCTCTATGTCGTGGCTTCGATGCGGCGCGACAACCTGAAGTCGACCGAAGCGGGCCTCAAATACTTCGTTCTGGGCGCTTTATCGTCTGGTCTGCTGCTCTACGGCATCTCGCTGACCTACGGCTATGCCGGAACGCTGGACTTCGCAGGCGTGGTCGAAGTCGCACGGGGCGAAGCACCGTTGGGCTTGCTGTTCGGTCTCGTGTTCATGATTTCCGGTATGGCATTCAAGGTCTCGGCCGCGCCGTTCCACATGTGGACGCCGGATGTCTATGAAGGCTCGCCCACGCCGGTCACCGCGTTCTTCGCCACCGCACCCAAGATGGCCGCGATGGGCATGTTTGCGCGCGTCGTCTTCGACGCTTTCGGTGGTGTGCTGAACGATTGGCAACAGATCGTCGCGCTGTTGTCTGTGTTATCCATGTTCTGGGGGTCCATCGCCGCGATCGGGCAACGCGATATCAAGCGACTGATGGCGTATTCGTCGATCGCCCATATGGGCTATGCACTCATGGGTCTGGCTGCCGGGACCGCCGCAGGTGTCAGTGGCATGCTGCTCTACATGGCGATCTATGTGGTGATGAACATCGGCACCTTCGCCTTCCTCCTGTCGATGCAGCGGGATGGGCGTGACGTAACCGATATCGCCTCGCTCCAGTTGCTGTCCAGGACACGCCCCGGCGCGTCGCTCGCCCTGCTGGTCCTGATGTTCAGCCTTGCCGGAATTCCGCCGACGCTGGGATTTTTCGCCAAATACGGTGTGTTGCTGGCCGCAGTCGAAGCGGACCTGGTCTGGCTGGCGGTGCTGGGCGTCGTCGCATCGGTGATCGGCGCCTTCTACTATCTGCGGATCGTGTTCTACATCTACTTCGGCGAGGCGGACGAACCTTTCGCCCCCGATGTACCGATGGTTCAGATGGTTGCGCTGGTGGGTGCCGCCGTTCTGATGCTGGCGCTTTTGCCCGAACTTCTGGGTCTTGAACCCCTGGCCGCCATCGCCGCCGAATCGCTGGTCAGGTAAGTGACGTCAGGCCCCTGGCCCCCGGGGGTCGACCGCGTCGTTCTGGCGGATGTCGACAGCACATCTGCCGAAGCCACGCGCCGCGCGCCGACCGTACCGACCTGGATCATGGCGCATCGTCAGACCGCCGCGCGCGGTCGCCGTGGCCGGGCCTGGTCCATGCCCGAGGGCAATTTCGCCGCCTCTTTCGCATGGCGCCCCGGCGTTGACCCGGCGTCCATGGGGCTGCGCAGCTTTACCGCCTCGCTGGCCCTGCACGACGTCTTGCGCGGTTTGGGGGTCAAGGGGATGTCGCTCAAGTGGCCAAACGACGTCCTGCTGAACGATGGCAAGCTGGCGGGTATCTTGCTGGAAAACCCGACCCCCGGGCTTCTGGTGCTGGGCATCGGTATCAACCTGATCGCAACCCCGGACCCCGCCACGCTGGAACCCGGAGCTGTTCCGCCGGTGTCCTTGCTGGCAGCAACCGGCCTTCGGGTCGAGCCGCAAACGATGCTGGACGCACTGGCCCCGGCCTTCGCCGCGCGCGAGGCACAGCTGACCACATGGGGCTTTGCGCCGATCCGCACTGAATGGATGAAATACGCCGCCCGCAAGGGCCAGCAGATCACCGTCAAACTGCCGGGTGACACGATCACCGGCACCTTCACCGACGTGGACGACGACGGCCATCTGGTGTTGAAGACGCCGGATGGCCTGCGCCGGATCACCGCAGGCGACGTTTTCTTCGGAGGGGGCTGAGATGCTTCTGACAATCGACTGCGGCAACACCAACACGGCCTTCGCCATCTGGGACGGCCGGACCTTCGTGGCAAACTGGCGTTGCGCGACGCAGCATCAGCGGACGGCGGATGAATATTATACGTGGCTTCGCACGTTGATGAACCTGAACAGCATCGATGTGGCGATCACCGATGTCATCATTTCGTCGACCGTGCCGCGTGTCGTCTTCAACCTGCGCGTTCTCTGTGACCGCTACTTCAGCACCCGCCCCTACGTCGTAGGCAAACCTGAAACGAAACTTCCCGTTGGCGTCCGCGTCGATGCGGGAACACAGGTCGGGCCGGACCGTCTGGTCAATACCGTGGCCGGGTTCGATCGCCACGGCGGCGACCTGATCATCGTCGATTTCGGCACCGCCACCACCTTCGACGTGGCCGATACCGACGGCGCCTATATCGGCGGTGTCATCGCGCCCGGCGTGAACCTGTCGCTGGAGGCGCTGCACATGGCCGCTGCCGCGCTGCCGCATGTGGACATTACCCAGCCACAGCGCGTAGTGGGCACCAACACCGTCGCCTGCATGCAATCGGGCGTCTTCTGGGGCTATGTCGGCCTCATCAAGGAAATTACCGCAAGAATCAGGGCTGAGCGCGATCGCCCGATGAAAGTCATCGCGACCGGGGGGCTTGCGCCCTTATTTCAGCAAGCGGAAGACCTCTTCGACACTTACGAAGACGATTTGACGATGCACGGCCTGACCGTCATCCACAGCTACAACAAGGAAAATCCATGAGCGGCAGAGACCGTCTTATCTACCTACCCCTCGGCGGGGCAGGCGAAATCGGCATGAACGCCTATGTCTACGGCTACGGAAAACCGGGCAAGGAACGCCTGATCCTCGTCGATATCGGAATCGCTTTCCCGGATATGGCCAGCACCCCCGGCGTGGACATCATTCTGGCCGACATAAGCTGGCTGTCCGAGCGTCTGGACCGGCTGGAAGCGGTGTTCATCACCCACGGTCACGAAGATCACGTCGGCGGGATCGGCCACCTGTATCCGCAACTTCAGAAACCGGTTCATGCCCGCAAGTTCACGGCGAACCTTGCGCGCCGCAAATTGCAGGAAAAGGGGCAGGACCCCTCTGTCGTCGAAACCGCCGCGCCTTACCCCGCGATGGTCGAGGCCGGACCGTTCAAAGTCGGCTTCCTGCCGGTGTCGCACTCGATTCCGGAATCGAACGCGCTGGTCATCGACACACCCGGCGGGCGCATCATCCACACCGGCGATTTCAAGATCGACCGAACCCCCGTCGTCGGGGAGCCGTTCGACGATGCGCTCTGGGCCGAAGCTGCGAAGCCGGGCATCCGCGCGCTGGTCTGCGATTCCACCAACGTGTTTTCCAAGCATCCCGGCCGGTCCGAGGCCGAAGTGGCCCCGAACCTGAAACCCCTCGTGGCCGCCGCCAAGGGCATGTTCGTCGCGACGACGTTTGCGTCCAACGTCGCCCGCCTGCAATCGCTGGCCATCGCAGGCGAAGCTGCCGGTCGGTCGATCTGTCTGATGGGCCGGGCCATGCGCCGCATGACCGAAGCCGCGCGCGAAGAGGGCATCCTGACGGATTTCCCCAAGACGATCTCGCCCGAGGATGCGGCGAACGTGCCGCGCGAAAGCCTGATGCTGATCGTAACCGGGTCGCAGGGCGAGCGCCGGGCCGCGTCCGCGCAACTGTCACGTGGCAAGTACTTCGGGATGGAGCTGAAAGACGGCGACACCTTCCTGTTCAGTTCCAAGACCATTCCGGGGAACGAAAAAGAAGTTGCCCACATCATGAACAACCTGTCCGAAATGGGCGTTGACGTGGTGACGGACGACGACGGATTGTATCACGTCTCCGGTCACGCCAACCGCCCGGATCTGGAAACGGTCCACGCGATCACAGATCCGCAGATTGTCATCCCGATGCACGGGGAACACCGTCACCTGCGTGAGCATGCCAAGGTTGCCAATGCCTTGGGACGGGTTGGCGTCGTCGTCCCCAATGGCACCATGCTGGAGCTTTCGGGCAACGCACCCAAAGTCGTCGATCACGTCGAAACCGGGCGTGTCTATCTGGATGGCTCGGCTCTTGTGGGCCAGTTCGATGGCGTGGTCCGGGACCGGATCCGCATGGCGCTGAACGGCCATGTCGTGGTCGCCGTGATGGTCGATGACGACAACCAGATTCTCGAAGACACCTGGGTCGACATTCGTGGCCTGCCCGAAGTGGTCCGCGGCTCTGCCCCTCTGGCTGAAATGATGGAGGAGCATCTTGCCGGTAAGCTGGCCCGCGTCGACACCCGGACAGCGGGCGACGACGAGAAGCTGGAAGACCTGATCGTCAAAGGCATCCGCAAGGTCGCACAGGACGAGATCGGCAAGCGGCCCGAAGTCACGGTGCTGATCACCCGGCTCGCGGCGGAGTAATGTCCCTGCGCGCCGTCAGTTGACACGAAAGGTTCAGCCATGATCCGCAATGCTCTGCCGACCAGTCTGGCCCTGGTCTGTGCCCTTGCCGGACCCGGCCGGGCGGAGGAGGATCGCTACATCGGCGTCTTCGTCGGCTCCCAGCACATCGGCAGCGACGAATACAATGACTTCAATCCGGGCCTGACCTACGGGCGACGCTGGGGCGTCGGGACCAACGGCACAGAAGTCCACGTCGAAGGCGGTGTCTTCTACAACAGCTACCGCGAAGTCTCGCCCATCGTCGTCGCTGGCGTATCGACCCGCGTCGCCCGGATCGGACCGGGCGACCTGCGGCTCGGGGCGAGCGTCGGAATGGCCTATTACAAGGAGCTGTCGGAGGTTCTCGAAGCCAAATACGACTTCCCGAGTGTCGGTGGGTTCCTTCCGGTCGCTGCGGTCACCGGGGCCTACCGCATCCGCAACGTCGAATACCGCCTGAGCGTTCTGCCTTATGGCGATGACGTGGATGGCGTGGTGAACTTTTCTTTCGCGGTCTCGTTCTGACGCACTGACAGGGTCATTCGGCGGCTACCACATCAACCGCTTCGACCTTCACCGCCGAGAACTTGAACTCCGGGATCTTGCCGAACGGATCAAGCGCCGGGTTGGTCAGGAGGTTGGCGGCGGCTTCGACGAAGGCGAAGGGCAGGAAGACCATGTCGGGGGCGATGGCCCGGTCGGCGCGGGCCAGAAGGGTAACCGTGCCGCGACGGGTCGTCAGACGGATCTGGCCACCGGGCACGATGCCCAGTCTGCGCAGGGTGGACGGATGCAGCGAGCAATTCGCCTCAGGCTCCACCGCGTCCAGAACCTTCGACCGGCGCGTCATCGAGCCGGTGTGCCAATGCTCCAGTTGCCGTCCCGTCGTCAGGATCATCGGGTAGTCCGCATCCGGCACCTCGTCGGGCGGAATGACAGACGCGGGTGTGAATTTTGCCCGTCCCTCGGGGCGCGGGAAGCCGTCGCCAAACACGATCGCCTGTCCGGGATCAGTGGGCGAGAGCGACGGATATGTGACGGCCCCTTCGGTCTCCAGCCGGTCCCATGTGATGTTCGAAAGCGAATCCATGACCTGACCCATCTCGGCGAAAACCTCGGACGGATGGCTATAGTGCCAATCCAGCCCGCAGCGCCGCGCCAGCTCGGTCGTGATCCACCAATCTTCCTTTGCCGAACCCGGTGGAGAGACTGCGGGACGCCCCATCTGGACCTGCCGGTTGGTGTTGGTGACGGTGCCGGTCTTTTCGGCAAAGGCCGCAGCGGGCAGGATGACGTCGGCATAATTTGCCGTCTCGGTCATGAAGATGTCCTGCACCACAAGACAATCCAGCGCCGCCAGCGCGTCGCGCGCATGGGCCACGTCGGGGTCGGACATTGCCGGGTTTTCGCCCAGAATATACATCGCCCTGATATCGCCCGCGTGGACCGCATCGAGGATCTCGGTGACGGTCAGACCCTTTTCGGCAAGGATCTCGCCGCCAAAGCCGCCGTCATCGCCCCAGAGCGCCGCATATTTTGCCCGCACATCGTCGGACAACACGCTGGCGTAGTCCGGCAGGAACATCGGAATCAGGCCCGCGTCCGACGCGCCCTGCACGTTGTTCTGCCCGCGCAGCGGATGCAGCCCCGCGCCCGGTCGCCCGATCTGGCCGCACATCAGGGCCAGCGAAATCAGGCAGCGCGAATTATCGGTTCCGTGGATGTGCTGGCTGATGCCCATGCCCCAGAAGATCATCGCCGACTTTGCGCCCGCGAATATGCGCGCCACCTCGCGGATCATGTCCGCATCGATGCCGGTCAGGTCGGCCATCTTCTCGGGCGCGAAGCCTTTCAGATGCTCCCGCTCCGCGTCCCAGCCCTCGGTCATCGCCTCGATATACTGGCGATCCACCAATCCTTCTTCGGCGATGACGTGCATGATCGAATTGAGCAGCGCCACATCCGCACCCGGACGGAATTGCAGCATGTGCGATGCGTGACGTCGCAGGCCCACACCCCGCGGGTCCATCACGATCAGCTTGCCACCGCGCTTGGCGAACTGCTTGAAATAGGTCGCAGCAACCGGATGGTTCTCGACCGGGTTGGCGCCGATGACGATGGCGACGTCGGCGTTCTCGATCTCGTTGAAGGTGGCGGTGACGGCGCCCGACCCGACATTCTCTATCAGGGCGGCGACGGAGGACGCGTGGCACAGCCGGGTGCAGTGATCGACGTTGTTATGGCCGAAGCCCTGGCGGATGAATTTCTGGAACAGATAGGCTTCCTCGTTCGAACACTTGGCCGAGCCGAAGCCCGCGACTTCGCGCCCGCGCCCCTTAAGACCGTTCGCTGCGACGTCCAGCGCCTCCTCCCAGGTCGCCTCGCGGAATACCGCGCCGAAATCGCCCGGATCGACGTTCAGACCCTTGGCCGGCGCGTCGTCGCGGCGGATCAGCGGTTTGGTCAGTCGATGTTCGTGATGGATATAGTCGAAGCCGAACCGTCCCTTGACGCAGAGCCGCCCTTCATTGGCGGGGCCATTGATGCCGTCGACCTTGACGATGCGGCCCGCCCTGGCCTTCAGCGAGACCTGGCAGCCGACACCGCAGAACGGACAGATCGACTTGGTTTCCGTATCGAAATCGCGACTGTCGCCGACCTGATCCGTCGCCACCATCGTCGCGGGCATCAGCGCCCCGGTCGGACAGGCCTGGACGCATTCGCCGCAGGCCACGCAGGTACTGTCCCCCATCGGATCGTCGAAATCGAACACCGGCCAGGTGTCGTGCCCGCGCCCGGCCATGCCGATCACGTCGTTCACCTGCACTTCGCGGCAGGCCCGCACACACAAACCACACTGGATACAGGCGTCCAGATTGACGCGCATCGCGACGTGGCTGTCGTCGAGCAGGGGAATGCGCTCGACTTCCATCGTCGGCAGACGGCTCTCCTGCAGGCCCTGCGCATCGGCCACGTCCCACAGATGCGAGGACCTGTCGTGCGCCACTTCCTGTTCCGGCTGATCGGCCAGCAGCATCTCGACGACCATCCTGCGTGCTCCCCTGGCCCGCGCACTGTCGGTCACCACCACCATGCCCTCGGACGGTTCGCGTATACAGGACGCCGCCAGGACCCGCTCGCCCTCGATCTCGACCATGCAGGCGCGGCAGTTGCCGTCAGGTCGATAGCCCGGTGCAGGCTTGTGGCACAAATGCGGGATCACAAGTCCCCGCCCATGCGCCACCTCCCAGATGGTATCACCGGGAACGGCCTCGACCGGCTGACCGTCAAGCGTGAAGCGAATGGTGTTGGACATGGGCGCGGCCCTCCCTCGGGGCCAACCCTAGAAGCGCCGCGCCAAACCCGAAAGCCCATGCACGACACCGTGTCCCCCTGAAACGACGATGCCGGTTTCCGATCGTGAACCTGTGTCTTCCTCTTGGAAAAAATATTCCGGGGAGCGCGAGGGGCTGGCCCCTCGCCCCCGCCTCAGCGGTTGTGCGCAAACAATCCGTACCAGAGCCAGTCGGGCAAAAACTGCCCGCCGCGAAACATCCACGAAAAGACCCTCGGGAAGCTCTTCTTGAAATCGTCGGTGCACATCAGCTCGAACATCTGGCGGGCGGCGTCTTCCGGCTCCATCAGGAAAGGCATGTCGAAATCGTTCTTCTCGGTCAGGCGCGTCTTGATGAAGCCCGGATTGGCGACCTGCACCGTCACACCGGTCTTTCGCAGATCGGCATGCAACCCCTCGGCCAGCCACATCACCCCCGCCTTGGACGCGCCGTATCCGGTGGCACCGGGCAGCCCGCGAAACCCCGATAAAGACCCGGTCAGCACGATATGTCCGGCGTCGCGTGCGACCATGTCGCCGATCACCGCGCCGACCGCACGGGCCGCACCGGTGAAGTTTACATCGCACATCGCCTCAACCTGTTCGGGGTTCCATTCCTGCGCTTTTTGCGGCCAATAGACCCCGGCCAGAAAGACCAGCCCGTCGATATGTCCGGCCTTCGCCGCCGCCGCTTCGACCGATGTGCGGTCGGACACGTCGCAGACAATCACCCGCGATTTGCCGGGCAGCCGATCGGCAAGCGTCTGCAGTTTGTCTTCCGAACGGGCCGACAGGATCACTTCGGCCCCGGCACGTGACAGCGTCTCGGCCAGTGCCGCGCCCAGACCTTCGGATGCGCCGATCAGCCAGTACCGTTTGCCGCGCCACTCACGCATGCTGTGCACCCATCGGGCGGATCGTGCAGAACAGCTCCGCCACCTTGATCCCGAACTTGCGGAACTGACTGCGGTTCAGGATGACGCCATCGGGCTGAACATACATCCAGTCGACGGCATCCAGCACATGCCCGCCATTCGATTCAGGCAGACGGATGCGATATCGCAGACCCAATGTATTGCCCGCCAGAGTGCCGCGACCTGTACCGACCACGTCGTCGGCTTCGGCCCGGACAGTGCCATCGTCGTCCAGCGTAAGCCGCCATTCCCGGTCCTGCGTGCTGCCGTCATCGTAGATGAAGTGTTCGTCCATCGTGCCGCGTGGCCCTTCCCACTGCATTTTCATCGTGGCGCGAAACCGCGAGGTGACGCGTCCGGTCGGGCCGAAGATCATCCCCTCGCACAGAAGCTCTCCGGTCAGATGCCGATGCATATCAAAAGTCGGCAGGTTTCCTACATATTCATCGGCCTTCTGCGACGTGAACCCGGTGAAGTGGCGCATCGCCCAGATCAGCAGTAGACCGATCACGATGCCCAAGATGAATGCGGTCATACATCAATACCTTTCCCGGTTCGTGCCAGCAGGGCCAGCGCCAACGCTTTCAAGCCAAGCGGTACGCCCGCATAAAGCAGTGTCAGAGACCAAAGCGCGAGACCCCCGTTCAGTTCCCCCGAAACGAAGCCCGAGGCTTTAAGAACAGGAAACAATGCGATCGCGGCAAGGGCCAGGGTCGCCTTGTTCACAAAGGACCACAGCCCGAATCCGTCCGCCGCGGATGGCGCGATCACGGCCATTCGCCGCGCGAACAGCGCCGGAAGAAGGCTCAGGTCCGCACCCACGGCTGCGCCCGATGCGATGCAGACAGCGGCGAAGGCCCAAAGGTCTCCCGTTCCCAGCGGCAGGGCGAAGGCAAACGCCACGATGGCCAGGGTCATTGCGGCCATCAGGGTATGTCGCGCGCCGAACCGCGCCGCCGCCTTGCCCCAGGCCGGGACGGCGGCCGCCGCTGACAGAAAGAACAGCAGCAAAAGCCAGCCTTCCTGTCCGGCCGCCCCAAGGCGGTCGGCAACGAAGAACAGGAACAGGGTGGATGTGACCGCCACCGGAGCCGCGTTCACCAGCGCGATCAGCAACAGGCGTCGCGCAACAGCATCGGACAGGACGGCTCGCAGGCCCGTGGACGTGGGCGCTGTGCCGCGCGATGACCATTCGGGGGCCATCAGCAGCAGGGCCAGCGCGGTCGCGGCAGCAAATGCGAGTGCATACCACAGGAACGGCGCACCGGTTCCCGTCAGCACCGTGGGCAATACGGCAGCTATGCAGACACCGATCAACGCGCCGGTCTCACGCCAGGCGGCCAGACGCACATGGTTGCCATCGGTTCCCGCGGCGCGGGCGACACCCTGGGCATAGAAACAGATCGTCAGGAACGAGAACGCCGAGAACAGCAGGGCCAGCGACAGGGCGAACCACCAGATCGGTGGCAGCATCGGTGGAATTGCAAACAGCATCGCCATCGCTGTGGCCATGATTGCGCCTGCCCCCGCGACCATCGACCCGCGAAACTCCCGCGTCCGCTCGGACAAACGGCCCAATAGCGGGTCCTGCACCACGTCGAACAGCCGCAGAGCGAACAGAGCGATGGACAGTTGTGCCAGGGTGACGCCTTGTGTGTCGACGTAGAACTTGGGCGCGTGAATATAAATCGGCAGCCCCGCCGCGGACAGCACTGCGGCAAAACCGGCATAGCGGACAAGCCCGCGACCAGGCGTCATGAATGCGTTTCGGATCGGGATGCGGGCCGCGAAACCTCAGGCGAAGGCGGCGTCGGGCGGCCCCGGAACGTTCCGCCTTTCCACCACAGCTTCAGCGCCTGCCAGTGGATCAGTCCCAGAACCCGCCGCGTGCCGAACGGCCGGCGCAGCGCCGCGCGGATCAACGCGCGATTGGTCAGCGGCTGGCGCGGGCCGGTCAGCGTTGCCAGAAGACGCCCGTTACCCTGCCGGTAATCGATGCGGATCGAAATCCGCTCCGGCTGGATGTCGAAGTTGAACGTGTATCCACCCGCGACAGGCTGAAACGGCGAGACGTGCAGCACCTTGACCGACGACAGCTTCATGTCCGGCGTGATCGGGGCCAGATCGTCAGCGTGCGACAGATACGAATGACGGTCGCCATAGGTATTCGTCACTTCGGAGATAACGGCCCGCAATTCGCCCTCCGCCCCCTCGATCAGCCAGAAACTGACCGGGTTGAAGACATGCCCCAGCACGCGGGGTTGTGCCAGAAGCAGGATACGCCCGATCGTCAGTTCGGGCAGGGCATCGGCCAGCACGTCGCGCACCCATCCGACACCGCGTCCCTGCCCCGGCGGACCGCCGTGATCGCGGTCGCGGATTTGCGCGAAGGTGCGGCGCTTGCGTGAAAACAGACCGGGCAGGGGGCCATCGTCGGTCGGGTCCAGCAGAATATAATCGACACCGTAGCTGAAGCGGTTCTCGACCCCCTCGGCATTGCGACCGTGAAAGGTCATGCCTGGAATATGGTCGAGAACCCGTCTCACGCGGCCGCGATGGCCGGACGTTGCCGCCGTCCCATGGCTTCCACAACGTCGAGCGCGCTTGCGAAACCGTCCTCGTGGAAGCCGTTCTTCATCCATGCACCGCAAAACCACGTGTGGTCGGTGCCGTTGCGGGCGCGGATACCTTCGACCGCTTTCATCATCGCCAGATCATAGATCGGATGGCGGAAAGTGGTGCGGTCGTAGATCAGTTCCTCGCGAATTTCCTGCTGGGAATTCAGGGTGGAAAACATCGGATCGTCCTGCGGAATGGGCTGCAGGCGGTTCATCCAGTAGGTCAGGCCGATGCGGTCGGGGCGCTTGGCCTGCTCGGCATAATTCCACGAGGCCCAGACCTTCCGGCGTTTCGGCATGACGGATGCATCGGCATGCAGGACCGCGTCGTTATCGTGATACCGGATGCGCGATAACATGGCGATCTCACCGGGTGTGGCATCGGACAGAAGGGCAAGGCTGTCATCGGAATGGGTCGCAAGGATCACATCGTCGAACACCTCCCATTCTCCGCCATGTGTCCGCACTTCGGCTCCGCCCGGTATGCGGCGGATGCCCTGCACCGGCGCACCCATGCGCAAAGTCACATGTTGCCGTTGCAGATGCGCCTGCAACCGGCGGACGTATTCAATCGACCCGCCCTGAACCGTATACCATTTGTGCTGGCCCGTGTGGCTCAGCAGGTTGTGGTTCTGGAAGAACTGGATCATCGCCTGCGCCGGAAAGTCCATCACGTTCCGGCTGGGCGTCGACCAGATCGCGCCGGAAATCGGCCCCAGATACCAGTCCCGGAAGGTCTGCCCCATACCGAGCCGGTCCAGAAAATCACGCAACGGCAAAGTCGGGTCGATGGCGGCCTCGGCGGCGCGGGCGTTGAACCGGAAGATGTCGCGTACCATTCGCACGAAGCGCGGCGACAGCAGGTTGCGGCGCTGGGCGAAGACCGTATCGGGCGACTGAAGCGAATACTCGATCCGCCCGCCCTCCAGCGAAGCCGCGAAAGACATGTCGCTGTCGGCAATCGGCACATCCAGATCGTCGAACAGCCGGACAAGGTTGGGATAGTTCACCTTGTTATAGACGATGAAGCCGGTATCCACCGGCTGATCCCCGCGCCTGCCCGCCAGAACGGTGCGGGCATGACCGCCCAGACGCGGCGCGGCTTCGATCAGGGTAACGGCATGGTTCGGGGCCAGCGCATGCGCGGCAGCCAGTCCGCTGATACCGCCGCCGATGACGGCAATGCGCCGGGGCGGGGTCGTCGAATTTGGAAAAGGCAAACGGTATCCTGCTCGTCGTTTCTTGGGTCTGCATGTCAGCGACCGGTGCGCGATGCGAGCGGTTGCGCATCCCGTTTTCTGGTCATGGACATGACACGAAAAACGATCAGGGCAACAGGGCAATACGTAAATTTGAAGTCCCTGGGCGCGACGGACCATGGCCCGATATGTGCCATGATCAGGCCGGTGACGATGATCCGCGGCGACCTCGCGTTCGGTCCGAAATGCGCAGGCGTTATTCGTCAGCCGTCAGCGTCGCACCATAAAGCGGCACGGTCGAGATCGACATCTTCGCCGACCCTTCCGTCAGTTCCTGCGCATGCGCCAGATAGATCAGGGTCTGGTTCGCCTCGTCGAAAATACGCTTGATTCGCAGCGATTTAAGGATGATCGACCGGCTTTCACGAAACACGTCCTCGCCGTCTTCCGACAGGTCGATGTCGCCGACGCTGATCGGCCCGGTCTGGCGACAGGCGATCGAGGCATTCGACGGGTCCTCGAACCAGTTGCCATTCGACAGGCGGTCGATCAGCGAGCGGTCGAAATAGGCGATGTGGCAGGTCACGCCTTGGACTTTCGGGTCCGGAATGGCTTCGATTATAATGTCGTTCCCGACCCAATCGACGCCGACCTCGCCGACTTGCTGGGCGGTTGTGGCGGCGGGGGTCAGGATCAGGGCGGAGGCCAGTGCGGCAAAGCTTGTTCGTATCATCTGTGCGAACGTTCCGGACCGCGATTTCGTTCCGTTACACGATCGCCGGGACACGCTATCATGCCGCCACGTGATATAACGCAGATGCCAATACGGAGAGACGATCATGACACGCATGACGGCCAAGGACTTCGATCAGGACTTGCTGGACCTCTATGACTTCTACGCCCATGGCAAGATCACCAAGCGCGAGTTTCTGGACCGCGCCGGAAAATGGGCCGTCGGCGGACTGACCGCCGCGGCCATCCTGACGACACTGTCGCCGAACTATGCACTGGCGCAGCAAGTGGCCGAGGATGACCCGGACATCTCGGGCAAAGACATCACTTACGACAGTCCGAACGGTCACGGCGGCGTCAACGGCTACCTCGTGCGACCCGCGACAACCGAAACCCCGCCTGCCGCCGTATTGGTCGTCCACGAAAACAGGGGCCTGAATCCCTATATCCGCGATGTTGCGCGCCGGGTCGCCAAGGCCGGATTCATCGCCCTGGCCCCCGACGGGCTGAGCAGCGTCGGCGGCTACCCCGGCAACGACGACGAAGGGCGCGAATTGCAGCGTGGCGTCGACGGCGAAAAACTGATGAACGACTTTTTCGCGGGCTACGAATACCTGGCCGCGCTGGACGGCATCAACGGCAAGGTCGGGGCGACCGGCTTCTGTTACGGTGGCGGCGTGGTGAACGCACTTGCGGTCGCCTATCCCGAGTTGTCGGCGGGCGTGCCGTTCTACGGCAGGCAGGCCGCGGTGGAAGATGTGCCCAGGATCGAAACGCCGCTGCTGTTCCACTACGCTGCGCTCGATAACCGTATCAATGCAGGCTGGCCCGCGATGCAGAAGGCGCTGGAGGAGAACGACAAGGTCTATCAGGCGGAAATCTGGCCCGATGTGAACCACGGTTTCCACAACGACACCACGCCCCGCTACGATGCGGAGGCTGCCGAAGCCGCGTGGGAAAAGACGATCGCCTGGTTCCGCGTCTATCTTGCCTGACTTTTATCTTGTCTGACTTGCGAAACCGGGGCGGGTTGCCGATGATCCGCCCATGATTGAACCTGCCCTTTTGATATTCTTCGGTCTGCAAAGCGTGATCTTTGCAGCTTGGGTCGTTCTGTCTCTCGCCATCCTGATCGGCATGGCCCTGCGGGCCATTTCGCGGCGCGAAACCGGTTCTGCGGCGGACGTCGGGACCAACGCCATGGAAAGCTATCTCCGCGATCCGTTGACCCGCTTCCGGCGTCTGCTCTGGCTGGGGCTGACAGCCGCGCTTGTGGTCTGCGGTGTCGTGACTGTGGTGATCCTGATGACGATATGATGCGGCTGGCCTTGGGCGGGCGGTCACGTTAATCGCGGGGCATGTCCGGTCCCTCGACTCCTTACGATCCGCCTTCCGGCCCGATCCCTGTAATCCACCAGGACGAACATCTTCTGGTGGTCGACAAGCCCGAGGGCCTGCTGTCGGTGCCAGGTCGCGGACCTCATCTGGCCGATTGCCTGCTGTCGCGGCTGGCCGAGACGCATCCCGAGGTTCTGCTCTGCCACCGGCTGGACCGCGATACCTCCGGCATCATGGTCTTTGCGCTGACCAAGGAAGGACAGCGCAAGATGGGCCGCATGTTCGAAGTCAAACGGGTCAAGAAACGCTACATCGCACAGGTTCACGGAGAGGTGTCAGAGCCGACGGGCGTGATCGACCTGCCGCTGATCGTCGACTGGCCGAACCGCCCCTTGCAGCATGTGAACCACGAGACTGGCAAGAAAGCCGTGACTGACTGGCAACGGATCGGGGTCGCGGACGGCGCCACCCGAATGCGCCTGATGCCGCGCACCGGGCGTAGCCATCAGTTGCGCGTTCATATGCTGTCGCTGGGCCACCCGATCCTTGGCGACCCTTTCTATTCCGACGATGCCGAAGCGTTTCCCCGGATGATGCTGCACGCCGAAGGGCTGAAATTCGAACACCCGGTTTCGGGGCAGATGATGCGACTGGAAGCGTCCTGCCCCTTCTGAGGAACGTCATACCGGCGTAATACCCTGGTATGCACCGTCGCAATACGTCAGATTCATACCCCGATCCCGGTCTCTGGTATCGTTTGCCGGGCGCACCTATGTTTCGTTTATATTCTCGAAAAGGAGAGCCATCATGAGCCTGCGCATCAACCAGACCGTCCCTGATTTCAAGGCCGACACCAGCGAAGGCCCGATCAGCTTCCATGATTGGATCGGTGATAGCTGGACAGTTTTATTCAGCCATCCCAAGGACTTCACGCCCGTTTGCACGACCGAGTTCGGTGCCGTTGCACAGTTGGACGCCGAGTGGAAGAAACGCGGCGTCAAGGTCATCGGCATCTCGGTCGACGGGGTCGAGGATCACCGGAAATGGAAGGGCGACATCGGCACTTTCGCGGGGACCGAGGCGAATTTTCCGATTATCGCAGACGAAAGCCTTGATATATCAAAGGCCTACGACATGCTTCCCGCAGATGCCTACCTCCCCGATGGGCGCACACCGAACGACACGGCGACGGTGCGGTCGGTCTATATCATCGGGCCGGACAAGCAGTTGAAGCTGTCAATGACCTACCCGATGAACGTCGGCCGCAACTTCGCCGAGATCCTGCGCGCCGTCGATGCGCTGCAAACCGCAGCGAAACATGGCGTTGCCTTGCCAGCGAACTGGGAACAGGGGCGCGACGTCGTCATTCCCGCTACGGTTTCCGATGCGGATGCCAAGGCAAAGTTCGGCGACTTCAAGACGCACTTCCCCTATCTGCGTATGACCAAGGACCCTTCGGCCTAACCCAGCCGGTCGAGCAGTGTCTCGACCACGCGCCCAAATGGCACATCTTCGAACAAGAAAGACAAGCCGCCCGTGCGCGCCGCACGGGCGGCTTTCACGTTGTCAGCCTTACGGAAGGTCAACACGTTGACGATCCAGCCACTTTTTCAGGTATCTGGGTGGATGAAGGATGTGTGACCTATCGCCAAAGGAAAAGGCCGCGCCAAGCGGCACGGCCTTGTCATATCGTGACGGCGCGGCAGTCTTCAGCCCTGGCGGGCCTTGAACCGGCGCTGCGTCTTGTTGATCACGTAGACCCGGCCTTTGCGGCGCACCACACGGCAGTCGCGGTGACGGTTCTTCAGCGACCGGAGGGAATTGCGAACCTTCATGGGTAAGCTCTCCTGATGCCTGCGGGGCGACACCCCGGGGTTGCGTGCGTGTTCCCGGATATGGGGAACGGTGAATGGTGGGCGATACTGGGATCGAACCAGTGACCCCTTCGATGTCAACGAAGTGCTCTACCGCTGAGCTAATCACCCGTCTCTTCGAAGAAGCGGAACAAAACCGTTCCTCCGTCGATTGGTGGGCGGTGGATAGTGTCTTTCACGATGGCGTGCAAGGGGGCTTTCTAGAGTTTCGACGAACCCCTATCTTGCTCTTGAAGGAGCGTCCGTTTCCATGTCCCGACCCCCGTTCAAGCTGATGCTGCCTGCGGCGATTGAAAGCCCGGTGGTGGTGGCCAGCCCCCACTCTGGCCGTATCTACGATGCGGATTTCATGGCGTCCACGGTTCTTGATGCCGCCAGGATTCGGTCGTCCGAGGACGCCTATGTCGACGTGCTGCTGGACCGGATCCCGACCCTGGGCGTGCCGGTGCTTTCAGCGCAGATGCCGCGCGCCTTCCTTGATCTGAACCGCGCGCCCGAGGAGTTGGACCCGGCAGTCATAGACGATGTGCCGCGTGGGGCGATGAACCCGCGTGTCGCCTCGGGATTGGGTGTGATTCCCCGTGTCGTGGCGCAGGGCCGCGCGATCTATAGCGGCAAGATATCCCATGCCGAGGCGCAACATCGCATCGACACCTTCTGGCGCCCCTATCACCGGCAGCTGGATGTCCTGATGTCGAATGCGCGGGACCGGTTCGGACAGGCGATCCTGCTGGATTTCCATTCCATGCCGCATGAGGCGATCGAGGGCACCGTCGTAAGCGGTGCGCCTGCGCAGATTGTGCTGGGCGACAGGTTCGGGTCGTCCGCCAATGCCGTTCTGGTCGACATTCTGGAGGAAACCCTGACCGATCTCGGCTTTCGGGTTGCGCGCAACGCGCCATTTGCCGGTGCTTATATCACGCAGGCCTATGGCCACCCCGAGCGCGGCTGGCACGCGATCCAGATCGAAATCGATCGATCGCTCTATCTGGACGAGGGTTCGATCCGCCCGAATACGCAGTTCGATGTACTTCAGAACACGATCACCGAGGCGGTTTCCCGGTTCTGCGACTGCGCACGCCCGGCCCGGAACCTCGCCGCAGAATAACCTCAGCGCAGGGCACGCCCCTTGCGGATGGCGTCCTGTCCATACCGCGCGCGGATCGCGTCAGTCGCCCGTTCCGCGTTCATCCGTCGGGTCGCGCCGGGGTCCAGCAAATCGCCACCCCGGTCAGCCCCGTCGCCTGACACCAGATCCGAGATGCCGACGCCGATCAACCGGACCGACCCCAAGCGGTCGGTCGCGTCGAGCAATGCCCGCGCCTCGCGGTAAATGCGGTCGGCCATCTGTGTCGGATCGGACAGGGCGTGGCGGCGCGTCAGCGTTTTGAAATCGGCGCGCTTGACCTTCATCGTCACGACCCGTCCGGCCAGATCGCGGGCCTTGGCGCGGGCGGACACCTGTTCCGACAGCCGCCAGAGATGACCGTCCAGGATGTCGGTATCATCGGTATTGTCGTGGAACGTGGTCTCCTTGGAGATCGACTTGACGGCGCGTTCAGGTTTGACCCTTCGCGTATCTTCGCCCCGCGCCAGATGCCAAAGGCGTTCGCCCATCGTTCCGAACCGCCGTATCAGGTCATGCCTGTCCCAGCGTTTCAGATCGGCGATAGTGTTGATGCCGGCTTTCTTCAGCGTCTCTTGCCCGACAAGGCCGATACCGGAGATTATGCCAACGGGTTTGGGCGCGAGGAACGCCTCGGTTTCGGCCCGGCCGATCACCGAAAAGCCGCGCGGCTTGTCAAGGTCCGAGGCGATCTTGGCGAGAAACTTGTTGTGCGACAGACCGATAGAGCCAGTGATGCCGATTTCGGACTGCATTCGCTGCGTCAGCCGCGCCAGCATCACAGCGGGAGGCGCGCCGTGCAGTCGCGTTGTGCCGGACAGGTCCAGAAATGCCTCGTCCAATGACAGGGGTTCGATAGCGGGTGTCAGATCCGTCATCATTGCGCGGATCTGTCGGCTGACGTCTACATACAGGCCCATCCGGCCTTTCAGGACAACGGCATCGGGGCAAAGTTGCAACGCCCTGAACATTGGCATCGCGGACCGGACGCCGCGAATACGTGCAACATAGCACGCAGTCGATACAACACCGCGTCGCCCGCCGCCGATGATAACCGGCTTTTCAGCCAACTCCGGGCGATCCCGCTTTTCGACGCTGGCGTAGAAGGCGTCGCAATCCATGTGTGCGATGGACAGATCGAACAGTTCCGGGTGGGACGTGATGCGCGGAGACCGGCACGCAGGGCAACGTGCCCCGTCGTCAAAGGTGGTCAGGCATTGGCGGCACATCGATGGCATGAGCGGAATTCTACTTATTCTGATGTGATTATGGAACCGGGTGCTGTGACGCGGTGTTTGGCAGGACCACACGCAACCACACTCGGAGGACAATATGGCAGACCCTAATCATACGACTACGACGGAAACTCCCAAAAGCACCGTCACGCACGTCGAAACTGCAAGATCGGGCGGCGGCAATTCCGCGCTTTGGCTGATCTTGGGCGGGGTACTGGTGGCACTCGTATTGTTCTTCATTTTCGCCGGAGGGGCGGATGTGTCCAACGACAACGACGCGGCAGAAGGTGCGGCAGCCGTTGGAACCGCGGTCGAAGGTGCTACTGGCGCAATCGGCGATGCCGCTGAAGGCGCAGCCGACGCGACAAATGAGGCCGCGACCGGCAACTGATCAAAAGTCCCGTCGCAAAGAGTTGAAGGGGGTGCCCAGCCGGGTACCCCTTTTCGCGTTCTGCAATGCGGCATGTGGGCCACATGTTCATTCAATTTGACGATGAGACATCGGTGGTCCGACAGACTTCTCTATAGCTGGATCTGGAACTACCGGAGATCTGGTCCATGGACATTCAACAAGAACTGCTGACCTTCGCGGGCGAGAACGCCGTCATCATCGCGGTCGCCCTGTTTGTAATCGTATCCATCCTGCTGGGTGTCCGGATCGTGCCGCAGTCGGAGAAATTCGTCGTCGAACGGTTTGGTCGTTTGCGCAGCGTGCTGGGGCCGGGCATCAACCTCATTGTCCCGTTTCTGGACAAGGTGGCTCATAAGATCAGCATTTTGGAGCGCCAGCTTCCCAATGCCAATCAGGATGCCATCACCCGCGACAACGTACTGGTGCAGATCGAAACAAGCGTCTTTTATCGCATTCTTCAGCCTGAAAAGACGGTTTACCGGATTCGCGATGTCGATGCCGCAATCTCGACGACCGTGGCTGGCATCGTCCGCGCCGAGATTGGCATGATGGAACTGGATGAAGTGCAGTCCAACCGATCCGAAGTGATCGCCAAGATCAAGTCACAAGTGGCGGATGCCGTGAACGACTGGGGCATCGAGGTGACGCGCGCCGAAATTCTGGATGTCGATCTGGATGCGCAGACCCGCGAAGCGATGATGCAGCAACTGAATGCCGAACGCGCCCGTCGTGCGCAGGTGACCGAGGCCGAAGGCAAGCGCCGCGCTGTCGAACTGGCCGCCGATGCGGAACTGTATGCTGCCGAGCAGACCGCCAAGGCCCGCCGTATCGCCGCCGACGCCGAAGCGTATGCCACAGGCGTTGTGGCGCAGGCCATTGCGGAAAACGGGCTGGAGGCCGCGCAATACCAGGTCGCCCTAAAGCAGGTGGAGGCATTGTCGAGCCTTGGTAAAGGCGGTGGCACGCAGACGATCGTCGTTCCCGCCTCGGCGATGGATGCGTTTGGCGAAGCCTTCAAGATGCTGAAAGGACGCGGCTGATGTTCACAGCATGGTGGGTCTGGGCGCTGGCGGGACTGGTGCTTGCCATTCTTGAGGTGGTCGCCCCGACCTATATTCTGCTGGGTTTCGCCATTGGCGCGGGCATTGTGTCCCTAGGCCTGTTGACCGGCCTTCTGGGCGGAATGGCCGCGACTGCCTATGGGGTTGCATGGCTTATCGTGACCTTTGCCATCCTGTCGCTGATCGCATGGTTGGTGCTGAGGGCAGTTTTCGGCAAGCCCGGAGGCACCGTCCAGACCTTCGAGAAAGATATCAACGACTGAGGGTGGAACCGGGGCATTTCGGGCGGGGTTCATTCGGCACCGAAAATATCAAGATTCAGAGCGGAGAGAAGGTCATATTCGACGAACCTGACCCCGCCGCCACGTCGACCTGAATCAAGCCAATTGTGACAATATCGCCTGCGCCATAGCGCGGGGATCGTCAGCTGTGTGGATCGGACGACCGACGACGATATGATCCGCCCCGGCGGCGATTGCCTGACCCGGTGTCGCAACCCGCTTCTGATCGCCAAGCGCCGCGCCAGCGGGCCGGACGCCAGGTGTCACGATCAGCTTTCCGTGCGCTTCGGGCAGCGCGCGGATCAACGCGGCTTCCTGTGGCGAGGCGATGACGCCATCGGCCCCGGCCTCAAAGGCGCGGGCGGCCCGCGTCTGAACCAGATCGGCGATATTGCCGGGAACGATCAGCCCCGCGTCCAGATCGGCACGGTCGAGCGAGGTCAGGATCGTGACGGCGAGGATTTTCATATCACCCTTGGCCTGCGCCGCAGCGCGGACGACATGCGGATCGCCATGGACCGTCAGGAAGTCCAGATCGAACTGCGCCAGGCCGCGAACCGCCGCTTCGACTGTCGCGCCGATATCGAAAAGCTTCATGTCGAGGAAGATGCGTTTGCCATGTTCGCATTTCAGCTCATTGGCCAAGGCCAGACCACCGCCGGTCAACATGCCCAGACCGATCTTGTAAAACGACACCGCATCGCCCAGCCGTTCGGCCATCTGCAACCCGCTCAGCGCGTCGGGCAGGTCAAGGGCGACGATAAGGCGGTCATCGGACATGGGGCAGGCCTGTCATTTATTCGGTCGGTTCGGGGCCTAGGCGACGACACGCGCTCTGTCCAGATCGGAGCTTTGGGTCGGCCTGTGCTGCAAGGGCTCGGGTGGTGGCGCGCTGATGTTACGGGTCAATCCCACCCATACGACAGACAATCGACCATTCCGTCGGCGTCACCGGTTGAACCGAAAGGCGGGAACTGCGCACCAGTGCCATGTCGGCCAAGTCCGACCGGGCCTTGATATCAGCCAGAGACACAGGTGTCTTGAGCGGTATCAGGGCGCGGATATCCACACATTCCCACCGGTCGTCATCGGTCGTGGAATCGGGGTGTGCGGCGGCGCAGATTTCGACAGTTCCGACAACCGCCTTTTCCGATTGGCTGTGATAGAAGAAGGCGCGGTCGCCGATAGCCATGTCCCGCATGAAGTTGCGCGCCTGGTAGTTGCGCACCCCGTCCCATTCCTCGCCCGCATCGCCCCTGGCGACCTGATCGTCCCACGACCATGTGGAAGGTTCGGATTTGAACAGCCAGTATTTCATGGCGCTGCCTCCTGTCAGGCGTCGATGACGCGGTTCCAGCCTTCGATGCGCACATCCTCGAACAGACCGGCCCTGGCATAGGGGTCGGCGGCGGCGAAAGCTTCGACGTGTTCCCGGCTGTCTGTGTCGAAAACGATGAGCGAGCCGCTCATTTCACCAGCGGCATTCACGAAAGGCCCGGCCTGCACGACGGTCGCATCTGACCTCAGGTGGGCAAGATGCGCTTCGCGGTTTGCCTTGCGGACCTCGAGGTGGCCGGGCTTGTCGGTGCAGATAAGGGCGTGGAGCATGGTCATTCCTTGGTCAGATCGCGGTCCAGAAGGTCGCGCATTGCATCCTTGACGGTCAGATCGCCCTTAACAAGGGCCGCCGTCACACGGGTAATCGGTAAATCGACACCCCTGTCGTTGGCCAGTGCAAGTGCTGCCTGCGCCGTTGCCGCGCCTTCGCTGAGGGCAGTCGGGGCATCTGTTCCAGCCCCGATGGCGTGGCCCAGGGCAAAGTTGCGTGACTGCGGTGAGGCGCATGTCAACGCCAGGTCACCCAGCCCGGACAGGCCCATCAATGTCTCGGGCCGGGCACCCATGGCGGTGGCAAGGCGCAACATTTCGGCCATGCCGCGTGTCATCAGCGCCGCACCGGCCGAATCGCCAAGGCCCGCACCGATGGCCGCGCCGCAGGCAATGGCGATGACGTTCTTCAACGCCCCGCCCAATTCGACGCCGACGACATCGGTCGTCCGGTAAATCCGCAGGGTCGCGGTCGACAGTTGATCCTGCAGAGTTACGCCAACCGCATCGTCGGCGCACCCCAGCGAGAGGGCCGTCGGCAGGCCCCGCGCGATGTCGGCGGCAAAGCTGGGGCCCGACAGGATGGAGGCCTGCGCCATCGGCAAAGCGCATTCGATGATCGCGGTCGGGCCGTGCAGGGTGATCAGATCCACGCCTTTGCAGGCGGCGACAGCATGGCGCGGGGACAGCGCCAAATCGGCCAGCGCCGCCGCAAGCTGTTGCATCGGCACAGCCAGGATCAGGGTTTCACAATCTGCAAGCATGGCCGCATCGCCGGTCGGCGCGATGCTGTCCGGAAGGGTGACACCGGGCAGACGGGGCGATGTCCGGAAGGCAGCAATCCGTTCCATCATGTCCTTGTCGCGGCCCCAGAGGCAGACAAGGCGACCGGTCTGGGCCAGCGTGATGGCAAGCGCTGTGCCGAAGGCTCCGGCACCCAGAACGCCAATCATGCCTTGGCCCCGCGTTTGCCGGACCCGAGCATCGGCGCCGCGCCTTCATCCAGAGGCCAGCGTGGTCGGGCGGCCAGCGACAAACCGTCGGTCAGGCCCAGGGCAAGACGCTCGGCCCCGGCCCAGGCGATCATCGCGGCATTGTCGGTGCACAAAGCCTGCGGAGGCGCGACGAAGGGCACATCCGCCTGCGCCGCGACATCCTGCAACGCAACCCGCAGCGCAGTGTTCGCAGCGACGCCACCGGCAACGGCAAAGGCGCTGACTGGCCCAAGCGCCAGCGCGCGACGCGACTTTTCGGCAAGAACGGCGCGTACGGCGGCCTGAAAACTGGCGCAGATGTCGGCGCGTATTCCTTCCGGCAGCCCACCATGGTCGGCCACCGCTGCATCCCGCGCGCGCAGGACGGCGGTCTTGAGACCCGAAAACGACACGTCGCAGTCCGGGCGGTCGAGCAGGGGGCGGGGCAGGGCAATCGTCGGCGTGACCCCTTGAGCGCAGATTTCCACCGCCGGGCCACCGGGTTGAGGCAGGCCCAGCAAACGGGCAACCTTGTCGAAGGCCTCGCCCGGCGCATCGTCGATCGTGCCACCCAGACGGGTAAAGGTGTCGGCCCCGTCGACCCGCAGAAACAGGCAATGACCGCCCGATACCAGCAACATAAGGTATGGAAAGGCCAGACCGTCGGTCAGGCGCGGTGTCAGGGCATGGCCGGCGAGATGGTTCACCCCGATCAGCGGCAAACCCGTCGCAGCCGACAGCCCCTTGGCGCACATCACGCCCGCCAGCACGCCGCCGATCAGGCCCGGACCTGCGGTCACGGCAATGCCGTCGATCTCGCGAAGCGTCAGGCCCGCGCGGTCCAGCGCCGCTTCGACGGCCAGGTCGATCTTTTCGGCATGGGCGCGGGCGGCGATTTCGGGAACGACGCCGCCGAAAGCCGCGTGCAGATCATCCTGTCGCATGACAACGTTCGACAGGATCGTGCCCCGGTCGGCGGAGCGGCGGACCACGGCAGCGGCAGTGTCGTCGCAGGAGCTTTCCAAGCCCAGTATCGTCTGCTCTTGTGCCATGGTGGGTCCGGGTCCAGTCTCAGGCCCCGTCTATCGCCTGCGCCGAGGGGGAACAATGCGCACGCTGCCCGTCCTGCTGACCCGCCCGCGCGCCGATGCCCTGCGCCTTGCCGATGAGCTGCGTGCAGCAGGCGTACAACGTATCGAAGTGTCGCCGCTCATGCGGATTGTCGCGACCGGGCCGCTGCCCGAATTGCCGGGCGGCATAATTTTGACGTCGGGCAATGCCGTCGATACCTACGTTGAACTGAAGGGGCCAAAAGGTCTGCCGACATGGACTGTTGGGCCGCGCACGGCGGATCGCGCCCGTGCCGCAGGGCTGGACGTTCAAGGCACCGCCCCGGATGCCGAGGCTTTGGGGCAGGCGATCCCCGAAACCGCACCGCCTTTAATGCATCTGCGCGGTGCCGTGGCGCGCGGTGATCTGGCCGTGGCATTGCGGGCAAGGGGCCTTACGGCAGACGAGGCCGTCATCTACCGGCAGGATGGTATCGCCCTGACCGCTGCCGCAGCCGACCTGTTGCGGACTGGTCCCGTGGTGGTGCCGTTGTATTCCCCCCGCAGTGCTGAATTGTTCTTTCAGGCCTGCCCCCATACCGCATATGGAAACCTGCGGATCATTGCGCTTAGCCCCGCAGTGGCCTCCGCCAGCCCGGTTCCACCCGTTGAACAGGCGGAAACACCCGATGGTTCGGCCATGTTGCGGGCAGTGCTTCGATATTTCACGACGATGGACGGTTGAGAGGTCCAGTCGGACGGACTAGGTATGCACGTTAGCAGGTAGAAGTGACTCAATGACTTGCTAAGCCAGCCGGAGGGGATGTCTTGGCGCGCAGCACGAGAAAATCAAAGGACGCCTCACCGTCCGAGACGCAGGTGACCGATGTCACAGCCGAAGATACCCCGGCTGCCGCAGACGTGACGGATACGACCGAAGGGGCCTCCGCCAAGGGGGCCGAGACGGCCAAACGCGCGACAGCCAAAGCAGCGAAGGTCGAAGATGCAATCATCCTCGGCAATGATTCTGCGACGGGCAATGACGCCTCGGCTGATGGAGAGAAGCCCCAAGATGTATCCGCGAAAGACACTGAGACCCCGCACGACATTGAGCCCGAGGGCACAATTCCGCCGGTGACCGATACGGAAACCAATGGCGATGACGGAACATCCGACGCCAGCGCTACATCGCGGATCGAGACGCCGCAGGACACGGAGGCCGAAACCGCTATCGCCGTCGTTCCGGCGCCCGAAACCGTACGGGGGTCGGGATTTGTCCCGCTGTTGCTGGGAGGTGTCTTGGCCGGGGCCATCGGATTCGCAGCCGCTTTTTTTCTGGTGCCCGCATCCGGCCCGCCAATCCTGGAGACCGAACGCATTGATGCGCTGGCTGCCGAAGTGGAAGCCCTCAAGGCTGCTGATGCCCCGCCGATCACCGACCTTACACCCATCGAGAGGGCGCAGGACGATTTGACTGCGCGACTCGACACGCTGACGGCACGTCTCGACAGTCTTGAAACGCGCGATCCTTCCACGGTTGCTGTTGCCCCGGACGAGGCAGTCGATGCGTCGACAGCCGAAATTGACGCGCTGCGTGCAGAGATCGGCCAGTTGACCGGCACAAATCAGGCCCTTGGCGAGGATATCCAAACGCTGCGCGGCGACGTCGAGGCGCTTCGCACCGGTCTGGAGCCGCGCATCGCCGCCGTCGAAGCAGGATTGGCCGAAGCCAATAGCCTTGCCGCATCTGTTGAGGACCAGGCCAGCGCGCTGGCCCGCGAAGCGGCGCGCAACCAGATCAGGCTGGCCCTGCAGTCAGGCGCACCCTTTGCCGAGCCGCTGGCCGTGCTGGGCGATCCGCCCGCCGCATTGGCCGAGAATGCCGAAACCGGCGTGCCGTCGCAATCTGATCTGATCGCCGAATTCCCCGATCTGTCGCGCGCCGCCTTGCGCACCGCGCGTACGACCGAGGCGGCGGGTGTGGGTTCGTTGTTCCGCAACGCTTTCAACCCGCGCAGTCTTGAACCGCAGCAGGGTAGCGACCCCGATGCCGTTCTCAGCCGCGCCGAGGCCGCCGTTCGCGAGGGCGACCTGGAAACAGCGCTGACCGAGATCGAGGCGCTGCCAGCCGAGGTTCAGGCTGTCCTGCAAGACTGGACGACACGCGCCCGTGCCCGTGCTGCGGCATTGGCCGCAGCCGACGATTACCTTCAGGACGGATGAGGATTTAGATGCTCTGGTCGCTTTTCAAGATCCTCCTCTTCGTCGCGCTGGTCGCGGCTCTGGCGTTTGGTGTTCAGTGGCTCCTGGCCGTCTCGGGCGAGGTGCTGATAACGTTCAACGGGTCGGAATACCTGTTGCCGCCGCTGGTGGTTGTGCTGGGTATCCTTGTTCTGATGTTGGTGCTCTGGGTCGTTTTCAAGCTGGCCGGCCTGTTGATTGCCACGTTGCGGTTCATCAATGGCGACGATACCGCGCTGGGCGCATATTTCGATCGTAACCGGGAACGTAAGGGTTATGCCGCCCTGTCCGACAGCCTGATCGCACTTGCCTCGGGCGAGCCGCGGGAAGCGGCTGCCAAAGCGCAGAAGGCCGAAAAGTATCTTCAGCGTCCCGAAGTCACGACGTTGGTCGTGGCGCAGGCTGCCGAAGCAGCGGGCGAGACGCAGCGGGCGACCGAGGCTTGGAAAACCCTTGTGGCGCACGACAAGACCCGGTTCGTCGGTGTGCGTGGTCTGATGCGTCAGAAACTGGAAGAAGGCGATACGGAAACGGCGATGAAGCTGGCCGAAAAGGCCTTTGCGCTGAAGCCGCGGCATGTCGAGACGCAAGATACCCTGTTGCGCTTGCAGGCGCGGGACGAAAACTGGGACGGGGCGCGTCGTGTCTTGTCTGCCAAGTTGAAATCCGGGTCGTTGCCCAAGGATGTGTACAAGCGCCGCGAGGCGGTTCTGTCGCTGGCCGACGCGCGCGATCAGTTGCGGCGTGGCAATGTCGACAAGGCCCGTGCTGAAATGCTCGAAGCGAACCGGTTGTCGCCTGAACTGGTACCCGCAGCCGTCCTTGCGGCGCGTGCTCATATCGAAGCGGGAGAAAAGCGGCGCGCCGCCAAGGTTCTGAAGATCGCGCGCGCCAAGACAGCGCATCCCGATCTGGCCGCCGCTTTCGCTGAGATCGAGCCTGACGAGACGCCTGAAGCGCGCATCAAACGCTTCCAGCCCTTCCTTAAAGTTGCGCCCGATGCGCCCGAGACCAAGATGCTGGAGGCCGAACTGTATCTGGCCGCCGAGGATTTTCCCGGCGCACGTCGTGTTCTTGGCAAGCTGTACGAAACGCATCCCACGTCGCGATCCCTGTCCCTTATGGCGGCCATAGAACGCGGCGAAGGCGGATCCGAGGCGGTAGTCCGCGGCTGGCTGGCAAAGGCGTTGAGTGCACCGCGCGGCGCGCAATGGGTTTGTGACACCTGTGGCACGATCCATGCTGACTGGCTTCCGGTCTGCACGAATTGCGAAGCCTTCGACAGCCTGTCATGGAAAGAGCCACCGACCGGCGGCACACCGGCGGCGGTGTCTTCGGATATGCTGCCTCTGCTGATGGGCCCCGCTGTGCCAGATGTGGAATCGAGCGATCCTGTGCCCTCCGTCCCTGCCGACGAAGACGTGCCAGAGGCGGAAGAGGTTCCACCGTCTTCTTCTGAGGTCGAACCGACGCCCCCACATGTCGTGAATCCCGCCGTTGTCGGGACCACGCGCGATCAGGACGAGACGGTTTCGTCGCCCCGGATCTAGCATCATTTCGGGGCTGGAAACGGCCCCGGACCCCTGCTAGGACCGCGCTACGGTGCCGCTGTAGCTCAGCTGGTAGAGCAATCGGTTGCTTTCAGGCGACTGCCATTGCGCCGGTGTTTTCAAGACTGTTTCAAGATACAACGATATGTGTCAGCAATGGTGACGCAATTTCTTTGATCCAACGCGTCGCCATTACCAACCCAGCTTATCGCCCGAATGGCTCAATCTGCGGCGACGCTAGGCATCGTCTCGACTCTGGCCGCGTTTTTGCCCCTGGCGGGCCTTTCAGCAGCACGTTGTCTCAGGCCGGTGTTGATCACTGGGCCGTAACGATGACTGCCGGGTCTTCGATCAACATCAACGGCAAGGCAGTCAACTGCTCCAAGAACGTGCTTCTGGAGAATTTGGCACCGGGCCTTGAGACAGGCGACCTGACCATCGCGTCAGACCTACCCGACCGGGCCTTGCTAGATCGAGAAATCGGGTCTTTTGAGCTGACCTCGACGTCTGCTGGTAATCTGATCCTCGAGGGCAGGGGCAAGGGCCATCATGCTGATCGCGCGATTGCACTCGCACTTGGCTACCAGAAAACTACCCATCTCGAAAACCGAACTATGTTTTTCGGCTACAAAGCTACCGCACGAGGTCGATCATATCGTGCAGCTCGTTGGCAAGAACAAGGCGGGCGAGCAGGTTATCTGCGGATTGCATGTGCCTTGGAATCTTGCGCCATCCCACGGAAGATGAACCGTGACCGTGGTGATTGGTTCTTCATCGCAGACTGCGGAGAGTGACGCTCCGACTGACGCTGACATTCCGTTCTGAATCTGGCTTGAACGGGCCGCTCGTTGCGTTTAAACGGGCCGTCGCTTGTCTCAATAGCTCAGCTGATAGAGCAGGTCCTTCGTAATGCGCGTGTCCACCCGCAATTGACGTTTGAGGCCAGCGGGTTAGACGGTGGGTTGAGGTTCTGGTAGGGCCATAGTAGGGCCGAACAAGAGAAGGATGCCGGTGTAGCTCAGCTGGTAGAGCACATCATTCGTAATGATGGGGTCGTAGGTTCGAGTCCTATCACCGGCACCATTCTTCTCAAATTAATCATTTAATTCCAGTAGTTTCGACGGCTCGACGCCCAGCGCGTTCGCGAGCTTAGCGACGATGAGGACTGTTGGGTTTCGTATACCGCGCTCAACGCCGCTGACATATGTGCGGTGCAGGTCGGCCTCAAAACGCAAGCTGCTCCTGCGAGAGACCCTTGGCTTCCCGGTGCTGCTTTTCAGACGACGGCTCCGGACGTTTCTGGCACAGGTTGCACGTCATTACGCAATGAACGCGAACATGATCTAAAATGGCTGCGTGATCCACGATATGGACGCGCGAGAGGCGCCACCAGATCGGCGGGTCGAACTCCTACAGAAAAAGGCAAAGCCAATCTTTGCTGATCTGGAAGCCGGTTGCACGCCCAACTCCCCAGTATCACCGGTAAATCGCCGCTGGAGTGAGCAATACGTTATGCCCTGACGCGCATGTCACGGCCCAGGCCGTCCCTCGACGACGGCATCTTGGAGTTGATAATAACACATCAGAAAAAGCGATACGGTCCGTCGCCGTCGGGCGCAAGAACTAACAGTTCGTTGGATCACAGACCGGCGGCAAGGCTGCCGCCATCGCCTACACCCTGATCGAAACCGCCAAACTGAACGGCGTCGATCCGCAAGCCTGGCTGGCCGACACACTCGCCTGCATCTCAGACTACAAGATCAACCGCGTTGACGATCTGCTGCCATGAAAACTACCCCGTAGGGCGGTCAGACCGGACGCTTACGTCCGGTTTACATCAACGCCACCTCATCGTTTGACGAGTCTTCCAGCGACCCAGAGGCTTTATTGATTCTGGCTCCGGCGGACGCCTCGTGGCAGAATCACGCTATGATCGCGTGACGCACCCTTTCCGATGACCATCCCGACCTTGCGCATTCACCACTGTTGCGTGCGGCGTCAGGGAAATAGACCTGCATGGAGGAACGTCAGGTCTCCCAAAGCCGCCGACAGAGCGCGTCGACGGCAGTATGGAGGATGAGCGTCAGGACGGCCAGAACGATCAGAGCGGCGAACATCAGGTCGATTTTCGCGCGGCCGTTCGCCAGAAGCATGAGGTAGCCGAGTCCCCGTGACGCCCCGACCCATTCGCCGATGATCGCGCCGATCGGGGCGTAGACGGCGGCAAGCCGCAGTCCCGAGGCGAAGCCGGGCATCGCGGCCGGAACGCGGATGCGCCACATAACGCGGAGCGGCGTCCCGGCCATCACCCGGGAGAGTTCCAGCCAGCCCGACGGGGTGCGCATCAGGGCGTCGAAGAAGGCGGAGGTCACCGGGAAGTAGATGATCAGAAGCGCCATCGCGACCTTGGACCAGAGCCCGTAGCCCAGCCAGAGCGTCAGGATCGGTGCCAGGGCGAAGACCGGGACCGCCTGGCTGAAGACGAGCATGGGGCGCAGCACAGAGCGCGCCAGCGCAGAAGCGACCATCAGGATCGCCGAGGTGAAGCCCAAGGCCGCGCCTAGGATGAGACCGAGCAGGACCTCGACGCCGGTAACCAGCGCGTGCTCGGCTATAAGCATTCGGCTATTCCAAAGGGTCGCGAAGACCAGATACGGGCCGGGCAGGATAAAACGGGGCAGGTCGGCGAGGGTGATGATCGCTTGCCAGACCAGAAGACCCAGAAACGCGACCGCGGCGATGTGAAAGTCTCGTCTCATTGGGCCGCCATGAGCAGTCGCAGCAGGCGACCCTGGAAGGCGAGCGTGTCGGACGCATCGTAGACACGAGGCGTCGGCCCCTCGGGCGGGGTGACGGCGGTGATGCGATCCCGCCTCATCAGCAGCACCTTGTCGCCCAACCGCGCGGCCTCGGCGGCGTCATGGGTTACGTGCAGGACGGTGCACCCGGCCAGCAACTCGGCCGCCAGATCCTGCATGAGCGCCCGCGATCTCGCGTCGAGGGCAGAAAAGGGTTCGTCCAGCAGCACGACCGGCCGGTCTTCCACCAGTGTCCTGGCCAGCGCCGCCCGTTGCCGTTGCCCGCCCGACAGGGCATGCGGCCGTTTTGTGGCATGCTCGGTAAGGCCAACACGTTCCAGCATCGCACGCGCCCGGTCCCGGTCCGGCACCTCGCCCCGAAGGCGCGCGCCAAGGGTAACGTTGGCGTTCACATCCAGCCAGGGCATCAGCAGGTCGCTTTGCGCCATCAGGGCCACGCGTCCGTCAAGGGACGCGCCGTCGCCCGTCGCCACCCCGCCGTCGAAGACGATCTCGTCGCCAAGGCCTGCGAGCAGACGCAGGATCGTCGACTTGCCCACGCCTGAGGGGCCGAGCAGGCAGGTCCATTTCCCGGCCGGAGCGTTGAGGGAGAGGGGACCGAAGATCGACACGCCGTCAATGGTCGCACGCCCCGACAAGTGCAGGGCAGGCACGGCGTTCATCCGGACAGGCCCATGCTCCAGAAGTCCACCTCGAGCCGCGTCGCCGTCTGGAAGCGGGCGCAAAGACCGGGCCAGCGGGGGCTGTCTTCGGAAGCTGCGCCCAGACGGCGGACGACCGCCGCGTCGATCAGCGCGCCCACCTCGCGGCAGCTGCGCTGGTAGTCCGCGCCGGAGTACGTCGCGATCCATTCTGCGTATGGGGTCTGCTCGGCCTCGCTCGCCAGTCGTGCGCCGATTTCGCCGTAGCCCAGCACGCAGGGGGCGAGGGCGGCCATCAGGTCGAGGAAGTCGCCGGAATGACCGGCGTCGAGGACATAGCGGGTGTAGGCAAGGTTCTGCGAAGCCTCGCGCGCCGCAAACAGCTCCGCCTCGGAAATGCCCTCAGCGGCGCAGGTCTCCACATGCAGGCGCATTTCCTCGTTCAGCAGCGCATGAACCGTGGCGGCGCAGACCCGCATCTCCTCAAGAGTCTCAGCCTTGGTCACGGCCAGTGCCCAGGCGCGAGAGAAGTGGACGAGGAAGAGGTAATCCTGCACCAGATAGCGCAGAAAGGCGTCGCGCGGGAGAGTGCCGTCCCGCATGCCCTCGACGAAGGCATGGTGGGTGTAGTCCCGCCAGATGCCGCCCGCCGCGATACGCCATAGCGCGAATGTGGTACCGTAACTCATTGTGTCCCCAGGTCGACGGCGAGGTCAGAGACGGGGCGAACCCCCTCGATCAGTCCGGCTTCGCTCAGGAAAAGCTCGAAACGGGCGTAGCGGCCCTGGTCCAGCGCCTCGGGGCGCAGGGCAAAGCGTGGGATCGTGTCGGCCCAGGCCTGTTCATTCAGTTCGTCCTGCAATTCGGTCGAGGTGTCTGAGAAGATCTTCCAGCTTTCCTGTGGGTAGTTGACGATGAACTGCGTTGCCTTCTCCGTCGCGGCAAGGAAGCGGCGGATCATATCGCCGTTCATCGTCTCGGGATTGGCGACGTAGATCAGCTCGTCATAGGTCGGAACACCTTCCTCCTCGGGGTAAAAGCACCGGCCCGGGAGACCTTCGATCTCCATCTGGTTGAGCTCGAAGTTGCGGAAGGCCCCGATAACCGCATCGACCTGTCCCGACATGAGCGCGGGCGAGAGCGACCAGTTGACGTTGACGAGTTCGATCTCGTCCATGGTAAGGCCGTTGGTCTCAAGCATCGCAGACAGCAAAGCCTCTTCGACCCCCGCCACGGAAAAGCCGACCTTGAGGCCAGCGAGATCCGCAATCTCCTCAATGGGGCCGTCTTTCAGCACCAGCAAGCAGTTGAGCGGCGTCGCGACCAGTGTGCCCACGCGAATGAGCGGCATCCCTTCGGCCACCTGAAGATGCAGCTGCGGCTGGTAGGAGATTGCAAGATCGGCGCGCCCCGCGGCGGCCATCTTGGGCGGATCGGCGGGGTCGGCGGGGGCGATCACCTCAACCTCCAGCCCAGCGTCAGCGAAGTAGCCCTGCTCCTGCGCGATGATGATGGGACCATGATCGGGGTTCACGAACCAGTCGAGCACGACGGTCATCGCGTCCTGTGCTGCGGCGGGCGTAGCTGCGAGAAGGGCGAAGGCGGTCAGTCTTGCGATCATCAGGTTTCTCCTTTTGGGTTGCCGAGAGCGACGAGGTAAATATCTCCGTCCCAGATGGTGGCGAGCCGTTCGGCGGCTTGCCACGAGCGCAGGCCCGAGCGGCAGCAGAGCACAGCGCGCTGGCCGGGGGCGGGGACGGGTTCGCCGGGGCCGATGGCCGCAACGGGGAGGCGGCGGGCGGTGGGACGCACTAACGGTGCCTCCTGCTCGGTCCGAAGGTCCACGATGAAATCTGTGTCTGCGATGTCCGACGGTGCAAGAAATCGGTGCTGTCGAGGAGGCTCTGGCGCATCGATGAATCGGAAGCCTCCGAAGCGGAAACCTCGCCCATCGAAAGTGACGAGCTGGCCCAGCGGCGACGGGTCCATTACCGCCAGCAGTGCCACCGCCATCTGCGCCTGTAGCGCCCCGACCACGCCCACGACCGGCCCCAGGACCCCGTCATCGGCGCAGGACCCCGCACGTTGTGGCAGGTCCGGAAAGACGGCCCGCAGACTTGGCATACCGCCGCAGAAGGCACCGGCATATCCCTCCATTCCAATTACTGAGGCGCTGACCAGCGGCCTGCGGACTGAGTGACAGGTATCGGACAGGATGTAACTCGCCGCGAAACTGTCGGCGCAGTCGAGCACCAGATCCACACCCTCGCAGAGCGCCTTGACATTGGCTGGATCGAGGGCCGCGATGACAGGTGCGACGTGGCAGTCCGGGTTGAGAGCGGTGACGGCGGCGGCGGCCGCCTCGGCCTTGTGGACGCCGATGTCAGTCTCGCGAAAGAGCGTCTGGCGGTGCAGGTTCGTCACCTCCACCCGGTCGGGATCGACCAGCCGGATGCGGCCGACGCCCGCGCCGCCAAGATATTGCAACACCGGAGCGGCAAGCCCACCCGCGCCCACGAGCAGCACATGTGCGTCCCGTAGGCGCGCCTGACGATCCAGCCCGAGTTCGGGGACGGCGATCTGACGGGCGTAACGGCTCATCGCGTCACCTCGATCCACTGGCGCACGCGATCCTCGGGGTCGTCGTTCAGGGTAATGTCGGTCACGGCAGAGACGATATCAGCCCCGGCTTCGAGCGCGCCCTCCGCCCGTTCGACACTCATCCCGCCGATGGCGACAAGGGGCATGTCGCCCACCAGCCGCTTCCACTCGGTCACGCGATCGAGGCCCTGCCGCTTCCACTTCATCTTCTTGAGGATCGTCGGATAGACCGGGCCAAGCGCCACGTAATCCGGGGAAATCGACAGCGCCCGGTCAAGCTCGGCGTGGTCGTGGGTGCTGATGCCGAGTTTCAGACCGGCGCGGCGGATCGCGGGCAGGTCGGCGGTGTCCAGATCCTCCTGCCCTAGATGCACCCAGTCACATTCCGCGTCAATTGCGATGCGCCAGTGGTCGTTCACCACCAGCACCGCGCCATATGCCCGGCACAGCGCCTGTGCCTGCGCGATGAACTGTCGCAGGCCGTCCTCGGGCAGATCCTTCATGCGCAGCTGCACCAGCTTCACCCCCAGCGGCAGCATCCGCTTCAGCCAATCCGGCCCGCCGAAGATCGGATAGAAACGGTCGAGGCTCATGTCAGGAACGCCTTGCCAATGACGGGGGTCGATGGCGCGGCCATATCGCGCGGCTCCATCGGGTCGGCCTCGAACGCCAGTCGCCCCGCTTCGACCGCTCGAGCGAACCCCTCGGCCATCGCCGCCGGATCGCCTGCCCTGGCGACGGCGGTGTTGAGCAGGACGGCATCATACCCCATTTCCATCGCCATCGCCGCCTGGCTGGGCAGGCCAAGCCCGGCATCCACGACCATCGGCACATCGGGAAACTGGGCGCGTAGCGTGCGCAATCCGTAGATGTTGGTCAGCCCGAGCCCGGTGCCGATCGGTGCCCCCCAGGGCATCAGCACTTCGCAGCCCGCATCCAGAAGGCGGCCCGCAAGCACCACATCTTCGGTCGTGTAGGGAAAGACCTTGAAGCCGTCCTCAGTCAGGTAGCGCGCGGCCTCCACCAGCCCGAAGGGGTCCGGCTGGAGCGTATCGGCATGGCCTATGACCTCGAGCTTGATCCAATTCGTGTCAAAAAGCTCTCGCGCCATCTGCGCTGTGGTTACGGCCTCGCGGACGGAGTGGCAGCCTGCGGTGTTGGGCAGAACTGCCACGCCGAGGTCGCTGACGATATCCCAGAAGGCCGAACCGGCCCGCTCGCCCCCCGCCTCGCGGCGGACGGAGACTGTCGCAATGCCCGCGCCGGAGCGGCGAAAGGCATCTGCCAGCACGCGCGGCGACGGATACTGCGCCGTGCCAAGCATCAGGCGCGAGTCGATCTCGGTTCCGTAAAACCGCATCTCAGCCTCCTTGCCGGGGGGTGACGATCTCGATCCGGTCGCCGTGGGCGAGCGCCGTCAGGCCGCGCAGGGCCATCGGCACGAAACTTTCGTTGACGGCGGTGGCGACCTTCGCCGCGCCATAGCCAAGTTCTTCGAGAACCATCGCGAGCGTGTCGGCCTGCACATCTGTCGAAGTACCGTTAATCGTGATCTTCATGCCAAAACTCCGGTTTGGTGCCGTCGCAGGCCGCCTCCACCGCCATCCGCGCCAGCGACGGCGCGAGCAGGAAGCCGTGGCGGAACAGGCCGTTGACGTGGATCGTGTTGCCCTGCCGTCGCAGGCGGGGCAGGTTGTCGGGGAAGGCGGGTCGCGCGTCGACACCGATTTCCACCAGCTCCGCTTCGCCGAAGGCAGGATTCAACGCGTAGGCCGCGGAGAGCAGTTCGAGGACGGAACGGACGCTGGGCCTGCGGTCATCGCTTTCGATCTGCGTCGCGCCCAGCATGAACAAACCGCCCGCGCGCGGGACGACGTAAAGCGGAAACCGCGGATGAAGGAGGCGCACGGGTCGGCTCAGGCGGATGTCGGGACAGTGCAGCACCGCCATCTCTCCTTTCACGCCGCGCAGATCCGGCAGTTTGTCGCGTGCCACAAGCCCCCGGCAGTCGAAGGTCAGGCCATCGGGACGGCCGGGCTCCGCGACGAAAGCGACACCGGCCCGGTCCAGCCTTTCGCGCAGGTGGATCAGCGCCGCGCGTGGGTCGAGATGGCCTTCGGCAGAAACGTGCAGGGCGCGGTCGAAGCGGCTGCCAAGATCCGGCTCCAGCCGGGCAAGCGCCGCGGCGTCAAGCGTTTCATGTCCATCGGTGCGTCGTGCGAAGCGATCCAGTTCCCGCCGGTCGCGACCGAGCGTCACCACGATCGTTCCCCGATGCGCGACTGCAACGCCTTGCTGCGCCCACCAGTCGGCCGCCTCCTTGCCCAGCCGGACGACCGGTTCCTCTGCCGTCTCGCCCTCGCAGAACGGCGCCAGCATCCCACCGGCCCACCACGAGCAGCTGTGCGGGCCTGGCCGGGCTGCGGGGTCGAAGACCGTTACCTCGCAGCCCCGCGCGACCAGTTCGGTCGCCACGCAAAGCCCGGCGACGCCGCCCCCCATGACGGTCGCCCGCCTCATCGCCACACCTCGTGAAAATGATGAACCGGACCATGACCGCTGCCGACGCCCAGCCCGTCCGCCGCACGGATCGCGCCGTGTAGCCAAGCCTGCGCCCGGCGAACCGCAGCCTCAAACCCGGCTCCCTTGGCCAGTTCAGCCGCGATCGCCGAGGAAAGACTGCATCCCGTCCCGTGGGTGTTGCGGGTTGTCAGCCGCGGCTGCTCCATCGCCGTTACGGCGGAGGGCGTCACCAGCCGGTCGATACAGATCGCCCCTTCCGCGTGGCCGCCCTTCATCACCACCGCTCGGGCACCAAGCGCCAGCAGCGCCTGGCCCTGCGCCACGGTCTCCTCAGCGTTGCAGGCCTCGCCGCGGCCCAGCAGGCGCGCGGCCTCGGGCAGGTTCGGAGTTAGGACGTCGGCAAAGGGCAGCAGCCTCTGGATCAGCGCCACCTCGGCCGCTTCGGTCAGCAACCTGTCCCCTGACTTCGCAACCATCACCGGATCGAGAACGACGGGACCACGATAGCCCTTGATCGCCTCGGCGACCGCGGCGACGATCTCTGGCGAGGCCAGCATCCCGATCTTGATTGCCTGCGGCGTGATGTCGTCGAGCACGGCAGCGATCTGCGCAGAGACCACGCCGGGCGAAACCGTCTCTACGGCCAGTACGCCGCGCGTGTTCTGTGCGGTGATCGCTGTGATCGCGCTGGTGCCGTAGACCCCGAGCGCCGAGAACGTCTTCAGATCGGCCTGGATGCCCGCACCTCCGCCACTGTCGGAGCCAGCTATCGTTAGTGCGGATGGGTGCGGCGTCATCGCTTCCTCTCCCCGGCCAAGGAAGGAGGAAGACAAGGCGGCAAACTTCAGCCCCGCCAGATCGCACTCCGTTTCCTACGCCGGTATTGCCCGGATCAGGTTCGATGGGTTGGCTTTCGCCTCTCAGCCCCGGAAAGGGCACCCCAACGGATTCGATCAAATCGTAGCAGCCAATTTGCAGACCCACAACTTGTGCGTGGTCGGGAAACCCCGTTTCCTGCCGGAGCGATGCGGTAAACGTTCAGACAAAGTGTCGCCGGCGCACGCGGGTTCAAATTGACAGCCGAAAACGTCGCCATGCATCTCTGCGCATCAGGGACCCCTTCACAAAACGGTCACCAAGACGTCGATATATGCACGTTCGGGCCGGTTGGGCCTTCAAAGGAGGTCAGGCTTGGGTAAAATTGACTGGCCCTTACCGGATCAGTAACATCGACGGGCCGCCCTATCCCGACATTGCTGGCATGGCGCACGCATTGATGGGTGCAAACCGTTCCGCTTGATTTAGGGATCGGACTGGCCCCATGTCCGTCATCCCGCCTTTATGCCAAACGATGGTGCATGGCTCGATCTGATGGGCGATTGGGGGTGCGGCGCGCCACTGTGCAAGCAGATCCTGGTGGATAATCCTGCAGTTCTATACGGGATTCCCGACATTCCGGAATAACCCCGCCTTGCAAGTTGCCAGGAAGAGCCAATCAATGGATGTTAGACCTTCAGATGACCTGACGGCTATCCCCCTTCGGCGACAAAGCCGGCCTTCTCGATTGCTGCGATTGCACAAGCCTCGTCATTGTCGGAACTGTCACCCGTGATACCGACAGCGCCTATGATCGCACCTTTTTGCTTGATCAGAACCCCGCCCGCAACCGGAACAAGCGAGCCTTCCGCCAAGGCGTTCATCGCCTGAATGAAGAATGGTTCAACCTTTGCTCTCTCGAACAGGGCCCTTGAACCCAAACCCATGCCAATGGCACCGCGCGCCTTCCCTTGTGCAATCTCTGGTCGCAGGTTGCTGGCACCATCCTCGCGCGCCAATGCCAAAAGGCACCCCGCGCTGTCCAGCACTGCGACGGTGAGAGGCTTCAGGCCGTTCGCCGTGCGCCATTCCAGACAATCGTTGATGATACTTTGAGCCTGTTTCAGCGTCAGTGGCACGGTGGTTTCCTTTCGCAGGTCCGGTTTCTACAAATGACACTTTGATATTAAAGTGGAAATTAAGAAAATTTATGGTTTATGCGGCGATCACGGCATTCGACCTGATCAATGCGTCAATCTTCTCGGTCTCATATCCGATCTCGGCCAGAACTTCTCGACTGTGCTGGCCCAATACAGGGGCTGCATGATCAACTTTCGCAGGTGTGCGGCTGAATTTGACCGGATGCCCGATGGTTCTGACCATGCCGACCGAGGCATGATCCACGTCAATAATCATATCGCGCGCAATCGCCTGGGGGTCATTGTGCATTTGCAGAATATCGTTGACGGGCCCGGCGGGAAGCTGTGCCTTTTCCATGCGCGCCAGCCAGTTTTCAGTAGTGTCCCGCGCCAGATAGCCGTTCAAAATCTCGATCAGGGCTGGAAGGTTCTGAATGCGGGCGGCGTTTGAATTAAACCGTGGGTCCTCGTCCAGTTCTGGCGCCGATATGACATCAAGAAACCGCAACCAGTTGCTTTGGTTCGCAGCACCAACATTGATCCAGCCATCGCTTGTCCGGAAAGCTTGATAGGGCGCGTTGAGCGGATGCGCTGAGCCGAGCGGTTCCGGTTTCATCCCCGTCGCAAAGGCAATCGCCGACTGCCAGTAGGTTTGCACGATGGCAGCTTCAAACAGGGATGTATCTACCTTTTGGCCCTTCCCCGTTTGCAACATGTTCGCATAGGCCGCCGATACGCCCATCGCCCCCAGGATACCCGCGTTGATGTCCGAGATTGGGGCGGCCACTTTCACCGGCGGTCGGCCCGGCCCCTCGCCGGTAATCGACATCAGGCCTGAAATGCCTTGTGCGATCAGGTCGAACCCACCGCGTTCGGCGTAAGGACCCGTGCGGCCAAAGCCGGATATCTCGCAATAGATCAAGCGGGGGTTTGCCGCCGCAAGATCTTCATAGGACAGACCCAGTTTCTCCATCGTGCCCAAGCGATAGTTCTCAACCACCACGTCCGCTTCGGCCAGCAGCTTGCGCAAGACTTCGACCGCCCCCTGATCCTTGAGATTTAACGATATACCGCGCTTGTTGCGGTTCATCATCATATAGGCCGCCGCCTCGCCACCAATATCGGGTGGCACGAAACGACGGCTGTCATCGCCGGTTGGCTTTTCAACCTTGATGACGTCAGCCCCCATGTCCGCCAGCATCAATCCACAGACAGGCCCGGCCATGATATGCGCCAGCTCAATTACGCGCATACCGCTCAACGGGCCGGTCCTAGCGCTCATCTGCCTTTCCATTCGGGTTTCTTCTTGGCGAGGAAAGCTTCCATTCCAGTGCGGAAATCATCGCTCATGTAGCATGAGACGATGAGATCGGAATCGTCTACCTGCAAGGCGGCGCGGTTGCGGCGCAGCGCCTCCTTGGTGGCGCGCAGCGTGAGCGGTGCCATGCCGCCAACCTTGTCCGCAAGCTCTGATGCACGGGACAATAATGCGGTCTCGTCGGGCAGAAGTTCACTGACCAGCCCCGTTTGCAAGGCTTCCTGCGCTTCGATCAGTCGGGCGGTAAAGATGATCTCCCGCACCCGCCCTGCGCCGATCAGCTCAGACAGGCGCGCAAGGTTGCCTGCTGCCAGGCAATTGCCCAGGGTACGGGCAATGGGAAAGCCGAACTTCAGGCTTTCCGACGCAATTCGTATATCGCACGCCGCTGCGATGGATCCACCACCGCCGGTGCAGGCACCATGAATTGCGGCGATGGTGGGTACGGGGCAGCGTTCCACGGCCTCCAGCACGTCATCAATCTGCTGTTCATAGTTCAGCGCATCATGGGGGGTTTCAAAGGCGCGAAACTGGGTCATATCGGTCCCGGCGGCAAAGGCCTTGCCGCCCGCCCCTGAAAGGACCATGGCCCGAACGGAGCCATCGGTGGGCATCTGCCTGCACAACTCTGCCAGCCGTTTGTACATCTCAAAGGTCAGCGCATTGCGCGCCTGTGGCCGGTTGAATGTCACCCAGAGGATCCCATCGCACAGCTCATCGGTGATTTCCGCGCTCATCTGTAAAAATACTCCACAAGAAACATTGGAACCGAGGGGACATAGGTGCTGAGCATCAGAACAAACAGCAGAACGCCAATGAACCAGATGTTGACCTTGGAAACTTCCCAGATGTTGGCCCGCGCCACCGAACAGGCGGTGACCAGTACCGAGGCAACCGGCGGGGTTTGTTGTCCGATGGCAAGGTTCAGTGTGACCACCAGCCCGAAATGGACCGGATCAATGCCCGCAGCGGTGATCAGCGGAATGACAATCGGGATCACCAGAATGATCGCGGCGGCAGAGTGCAGGAAGAACCCCACAATCAGGAAAAAGAAGTTCAGGATCAGCAGAATCGCCCATTGCTGTTCGGTGATGGACAGGATGCCCTCGGCAAGTTGTTGCGGGATTTGTGCGCGTGTGAGGAACCCGCCCATAAGTACGGAAGCCGCGACCAGCAGCATCACCACGGCGGTCTGAATGCCCCCATCCAGCATCGCGCGGCGCAGGTGCAAGAGGTCAAGGCTGCCATACCAGGCAGAGACCACAAGTGCGGCCAGAACCGCCAGCCCGGCGGCCTCGGTTGCGGTGACATAGCCGCCAAAGATGCCGCCCAGAATGATCACCGGCAGGGTGAAGGCAGGCAGCGCGTCGATGAAAGTCGCCCGCAGGCGCGAGAGCCGAAAGGCATCCTCGGTCGGAAAGTTGTAGCGTTTGGCGAAAATGTAGGCGACGGTCATCAGGCCTCCAGCCCCCAAAAGGCCCGGCACGATGCCCGCGACAAACAATTGCTCAACCGATGTGTTGGCAGACGCGGCATAAAGGATCATCGGGATCGACGGCGGGATGATGATGGCAAGGGATGCCGAAGATGAAGTGACAGCCGCGGAAAATTCCTTGCTGTAGCCGCGCTTTTTCATCTGCGGGATCAGGATGGAGCCCATAGCTGCCACGTCTGCCACCGCCGAGCCTGAAATTTCGGCAAAAAACAACGACACGCCAATGTTGACCATGGCAAGGCCGCCACGAATAAAGCCGATGATGGCACCGACGAAATTAATCAACCGATCCGTGATCCCGCCTGCATTCATAATGGCGCCCGCGAGTACGAACATCGGGATGGCGATCAGCGAAAACTTGGTGGACCCATCGTACATATCCAGCGCGATGGTCACCAGGCTGTCCGTGCCTTCAGTCAGCAATAGTCCAAGTACTCCGCTCATGGCCAATGCCACGGCGATGGGAATATTGATGCAAATCATGATCAGCATCGCTATGAAAATACCGGCCATCAACATCAGAAGCGATCCTTGTTCTTTTCGAGTTCGGTTTCGACCTCTTCCTCGATTTCCGCATGTTCGAGCGAGATGCCGGCAGCCGTGAGCCGCATGTAACCCGGCAGGCTCAACAGCTGGCAGAGCATGAAGAGGATCGCCCCAATCGGAATGACCGATTGCGTGAACTGGATGGGCATCCATGTCAGCGAAATCAAAGTGTCGCCTGCGAGCACCTCAAGCACTTGCAGTCCGGCGCGCGCCATCAGGAAAAAGAAAATCAGAACAATAGCTTCGCCAATCAGAACAGTTGCAATTCGCAGGTTCTGCGGCAGACTCAAAAGCACCGTATCAAAGCCGATGTGGCGACGGTGCAAGGCAGCAAGGGCCGACCCGTAGTAAGTAATCCATGCCAACATGATTGCGGCAACTTCGTCATACCAGGAAAAGCTCTGCCCCATCAGGCGCGCCAGAACCGCGGCGGAGACGACGAGGGTCAGCAGGATCATCAGGCCGATCGTCGCCCACTCCAAAACCTTGCTGAGCGCCCGATTTAACCGCGACAAGGTTGGGTAAGCTTCATTTTCCATGCCGGCAAACCTGTTGGAAGTCCATCAAATCTCTTTCGCCCGCTTGCTGCAGGCGAAAGAGCTGCGTGCATATGGCCGTAAGTCGTGCGGCAGATGTATACTGCCGTACGCAGGTGGATCAGCCCGGAGTGCCGAGGCCGAGAACCTTGTCGATCATGGCCTGACCGCCTTCGACTTCATCCGCGAACTGTTGATAGATCGGCGCAGAGGCCTCGATGAACGCTGCCTTGTCGGCGGTGTTCACCTCAACACCCGCATCTTCGATCACCTTCAACAGGCTGGTTTCCAGCTCAGCCGCTTTTTCATAGGTGAAATCCTGCGTCTTGTTCGCACAATCGGTCAGGCCTGCCTGAATATCCGCATCCAGGCTGTCGAATTTCTTTTTGGACATTAGAATATATGCGGGCGTGTAAACGTGCTCTGTTATCGACAGGTATTTCTGCACTTCCTGGAATTTGGCCGATGCAATCTGCGCATAGGGGTTTTCCTGACCGTCGATGACGCCGGTTTGCAATGCGGTGAACACGTCAGAGAATGCCATCGGCGTCGGGTTGGCACCATATTCCTGGAACATCTTGAGACGCCAGACACCGTTCGGTGTGCGCAGTTTGATCCCTTCAAGGTCAGCAGGCACATTGATGGGACGCGTGTTGTTGGTGATGTTGCGGAACCCGTTTTCGGCCAGACCCACGATCTGATATCCATTGTCGTTGGCCGCACTTTGGAACACATCCATCAATTCGGCCTGCACGCGACGCATGTGATCGCGATCAGAGATGATGTAGGGCATTTCAAAGATACCAAATGTGTCGTCCACAGAGGACATCACAGAAGAAGGCAGAGCGAAATCGACCTGGCCCAGTTTGAGCTTTTGCAGCAGTTCCTTGTCTTTGCCCAACTGCGATGACCCGAAAGTCTGGACTTCGACCTTGTCGCCCATGGAATCATTCACACATGCGGCAAAGTTGTCGACCGTGGCCTCGAACAATGAGCCGGGATTGCCGACATGGCCGAATTTCATTGTTACGTTCTGAGCAAAGGCGCCCGTGGCCATGCCAATCGCTGTGGTTGCAGCGAGGATTCTAAAGATTACTTTCATGATATTCTCCTCCCAGAGAGCTTCAGTTCATGTTTTTTGGTCTTGGCCCAATTTTTTCGGGCGATTGAATTAGCTGAGGTGGGCCATGGCTTCCTGCACACCGCCTGTCGCATGCGGGACATTGGCTTGTTTCAGCCCCATTTCGACCCCGGCAAGGGTCGCAATCAGCATCAGATCGTTAAAGTCCCCAAGATGTCCGATGCGGAATACTTTGTCGGCGACCTTGGACAGACCATTGCCCAGGGAAATGTCGTAGTGCTCAAGCGTGGTGGCACGGAAGGCATCCGCGCTATGGCCTTCCGGCAATTTAACGGCTGTAAGAACGCCGCTTTCCTGACCTTGCGTGGCACAGAGTACCTCAAGCCCCCATCTGCGCACAGCCGCACGTGTCGCAGCGCCGTGGCGTGCATGGCGGGCAAAGACATTGTCCAATCCCTCTTCGTGCAGCATGTCGATGGCTTCATTCAGGCCGTAAAGCAAGTTTGTTCCCGGCGTGTAGGGGAAATACCCTGCCTTGTTCGGCCCAACCATATCCTCCCAGTCCCAGTAGGAACGCTGCAGTTTGGCGGTATTGTTGGCTGCCATCGCCCTGGCACTCGCCGCATTGAACGATAGACCCGGCGGCAACATCAGCCCTTTCTGCGAACCCGATACCGTAACATCCACACCCCATTCGTCATGGCGGTAGTCGATCGAGGCCAGGCCGGAAATAGTATCAACCATGAACAACGCCGGATGCCCCGCACGGTCAATTGCCTTGCGCACCTCGGCAATCGGAGAGACTGATCCGGTTGAGGTCTCGTTATGCACAACACAGACCGCCTTGATCTCATGGGTCTTGTCTTCGGCGAGATAGGCTTCGATCTGTTCAGGATCAGCCCCGCCGCGCCAGTCGCCTTCGATGAACTCGGCTTTTAACCCCAATTTCTCGGCCAGTTTCTTCCATAAGGTCGCAAAGTGGCCGGTTTCGAACATCAGGACCCGTTCACCGGGCGACAAGGTATTAACCAGTGCAGCCTCCCAGGCCCCAGTGCCTGACGCGGGGTAGATGAATACATGCTCTTCGGTCTTGAAAATCGATTTCATGCCGTCGAGTGCGCGCAAACCTACCTTGGCAAAATCGGGACCGCGATGGTCGATGGTCTGTTGGCCGATGGCACTTAGGATCCGATCCGGCACGGCGCTTGGCCCAGGGATCTGCAGAAAATGGCGGCCGGCTTTTCTCATGATGGGAGGTCTCACAATCGGGTGTTTATGTGGGTTCGGCGCAGCACCTTCGCCCGGAAGATTTGAATTTTGTTGTATCAGCGTAATTTTGAATTCATAATTATGTCAAACAAAAAGAAACTTCCAACCACAGTGGACACATCATGCCGCAGCTCGCCGACGCCCTGAGAAACCGTGTGGAGGGTGATGTGATGTTCGACAGATTTTCGCGCGGGCGGTATGCGACGGATGCGTCGTTCTATCAGATGATGCCACATGGGGTCATGTCTCCGAAATCCGAAGATGACATATGTGCAGCCATCGACATTGCGCGTGAACAAGGCGTTCCCGTCCTTGCCCGTGGCGGCGGAACCTCACAATGTGGGCAGACTGTAAGCAACGCTTTGGTTCTGGATAACACACAGTATTTCAACGATATTATTGAAATGGACGTGGAGGGCATGCGCTGTGTCGTGCGCCCCGGCATCGTACTTGACGAATTGAACCGCGCGCTGAAGCCCCATGGCCTGTGGTTCCCGGTCGATGTCTCGACTGCGTCCCGTGCGACCATTGGCGGGATGTCCGGCAACAATTCCTGCGGAGGCAAGTCGTTGCGCTATGGCATGATGCGCGACAATGTCTTGTCGATAGAAGGGCTTTTGGCGGATGGCAGCAAGCACCGCTTTGGTCCTGTCGGTAATAACGGCGCAGCTAATTTCGTCGCGTTGCGCGACGATCTGTTGAGGCTGGGCGCACGCGAAGCCGCTGAGATTGACGCCCGATTCCCCAATGTGATGCGCCGGGTGGGCGGCTATAACATCGACGCGCTGGTGCCTAAGGACACGCCCAACAATCTTGCCCATCTTCTGGTCGGCTCGGAAGGAACACTCGCTTATTCAATGGCGGTTGAACTGAAACTCTGGCCGATCCTGTCGGAAAAGGTGCTGGGTGTCTGTCATTTCCCCACCTTCCATCAGGCTATGGACGCCGCACAGCATCTGGTCAAACTGAACCCGCAGGGGGTCGAACTTGTCGACGCCACAATGATCGCACTGGCCCGCGACATTCCCATGTTCCGCGATACCATCGAAGAGTTCGTGACCGGCAAACCAGATGCCTTGCTGCTGGTGGAGTTTGCGGAGGAAGACACCAGCAAGCATCCCAAAAAGCTGAAAGAGCTTGAAGAGGTCATGGGCGATCTTGGTTTTTCCTGGGACAAGAGCGGCAAGAACCGGGGCGGAGTCACCGCAGTTGCAGACCCCAGGATGCAAGCCCGCATAGCAGACCTGCGAAGCTCTGGTCTGAACATCATGATGTCGATGAAAACGGACGGTAAACCGGTATCCTTTGTCGAGGATTGCGCGGTGGAGTTGCCGGACCTTGCTGATTATACGGCGGGCCTGACCGAGATTTTCGAAAAACACGGCACGCGGGGCACCTGGTACGCCCATGCCTCGGTTGGGTGTCTGCATGTACGCCCCGTTTTGAACCTGAAACTGGATCAGGACGTCAAAAAGATGCGCGCGATCGCGGAGGAATGTTTCGATCTGGTTGCGCGCTACAAGGGCTCGCATTCGGGTGAGCATGGTGATGGGCTGGTCCGGTCGGAGTTTCACGAGAAGATGTTCGGCCCCCGGATGGTTGCAAATTTCGCCGAAGTTAAGCGGCGGTTTGACCCCAATGGCCTCTTCAACCCCGGCAAGATTGTAGATGCACCCAAGATGGATGACCGATCCCTCTTTCGCTATGGGCCAGACTACAAGGTGCCAGAATTTCAGACCGAGTTTGACTGGTCCGAATGGACCGGCAGCGGCGGCGGATTTCAGGGCGCTGTTGAGATGTGCAACAACAACGGGGCGTGCCGAAAGCTGAAGGGCGGCGTGATGTGCCCCTCCTTCCGGGTGACGCGCAAGGAACAGGATCTGACGAGGGGCCGCGCAAACACGTTGCGCCTGGCGATCTCGGGGCAGCTTGGACCAGAGGCGCTCACAGCGGATCAGATGGCCGAGACTATGAAGCTCTGTGTGTCCTGCAAGGGCTGCAAGCGGGAATGTCCCACAGGGGTTGATATGGCCCGGATGAAGATCGAAGTGCAATCCGCACGCATCAGGAAGGACGGGCTCAGCCGACATGACCGTCTGGTCGCTTATCTGCCGCGCTATGCTTTCTGGGCTGCGCGGGTACGGTTCCTGATGAACCTGCGCAACAGCTTGCCGGGTCTTGCCAAGCTGACGGAAAGATTGACCGGCTTCACGGCGACCCGCGATCTACCCAAGTGGCATGCGCGGCCCTTTAAGGATACCGAGGTTGCGGCGACACGGACGCCCGAAGCGGTTCTGTTTGCGGACACGTTCAGCCGCCATTTTGAGCCGGAGAATCTACGCGCTGCAGCAAATGTGTTGGCTGCCGCTGATGTTGCCGTGCAAGTGGCATCGGCCCCCAAGGGCGAACGACCCCTGTGCTGCGGCCGCACATTTCTGTCCGCCGGTCTGGTGGATGAGGCAAAGCAAGAGGCTCAACGCCTTGTCGATGCACTGTTGCCTTTTGCCGAACAAGGCATCCCTGTCATCGGTCTGGAGCCCAGCTGCCTGCTGACCCTGCGCGATGAAATTCCGGACCTCTTGCCCGGCGAGGATACGAAACTCTTGGCCAAACATGCCCGGATGCTGGAAGAATTCATTGCTGACCAGGGCGACAATCCTGATTTTGCGCTCCCCCTGACCTCACCGGCGCCCAAAGTGCTGCTGCATGGCCATTGCCACCAAAAGGCGATGGGCGTGATGTCCTCAATCGAAAAGACCCTTGCGCGCCTGCCCGACACTGAAGTCGAGGTGGTGGAGACGAGTTGTTGCGGCATGGCGGGTGCCTTTGGCTATGGCGTGGAAACGCACGACGTATCACGCAAGATGGCTGAGATTGATCTTGTCCCGGCGGTGCGTGATGCGGCACAGGACACAATCATTGTTGCGGATGGCACGTCTTGCCGTCATCAAATTGCCGACCTGACCGATCGGAAACCTATCCATATTGCGCGTCTGCTTGAACGTGCTTTGAAGCAATAAGGCAACGCGATGACCCTTCACACTTCACAAACGATCATTCGGAAATCTCTGCATCACGAGCTGGTGGACAGGTTGCAGACCTTGATCATCAATTCAGAACTGAAACCCGGTGGCAGAGTGCCGGAAAAGGAACTGTGTGATCAGTTTGGTGTGTCACGTACGCCGCTGCGCGAAGCATTGAAAGTGCTTGCATCGGATGGATTGGTTCGGCTGGAACCGAACCGCGGGGCGTGGGTCACGCAGGTCACCGAGGAGGAAGTGGAAGAGGTTTTTCCCGTGCTTGGCGCGCTTGAAGCCTTGTCTGGTGAATTGGCGTGCAAACACATTACGGACGCCGAAATTGAAGAGGTTCGCGCATTGCACGCGGATATGATCGAAAGCTATGAACGCCGGGACCTGGATGCCTATTTCAGCATCAACCAAAAGATCCACCGGGCCATCCTGACCGCGGCGCGCAACGGGACATTGGCCACCTCCTGTCAGGCGCTGTCCTTGCGCATGCAACGCGCACGTTACCTGGCAAATATGACGGATGGCCGTTGGTTCGATGCCGTACAGGAACACGAGAAAATTCTGCAGTACCTTGTCGCACGGGATGGTAAGCAACTTGCTATCACTCTGCTCAAGCATATGGAAGCAAAGCGCGCTTCTGTAATTAAGTGGCTACAATCGCAATAGCGATGGGACAGTTCGGAAGGGCGTTGCCAGCGACACAGCAGCAGGCCAAATCCCGTGCTTCCGACACAGATCGGACGCGCTCATGCCTGCCTGCCATCCATCCCAAACCGTCTAACGGCGTCAGTGATTTGATCCAGAAAGGTACTCCGCTTGAGCCGCCTTGAACTGTGTTTGCGTTCTTCCGCAGGCCTGCTAGGATTTTGTGCAGTGTCGTGCCTCTTCACAAGGCTCGGCAGGTCGGCAGAGCGGGAGGCTCAAGTGTCGGCGCATGAAACGCTCTGAACTGAGCGCACTGGGAGGCCAAGATTAATGACTGTCAAACAAACTATCGACCGTAGATCCTTTCTGCGCAAATCGGCCCTTGCAGGAGGTGCGCTTGCGGGTGGAGCCCTTGCGGCGCCGGCCGTACTGGCGCAGGCGCCCATCGTCATCAAGATGCAGACGTCGTGGGGAGCGGCCAATATCTGGGACGAATTCGCCAAGGATTACGCCACTCGCGTAGGCGAGATGTCCGGGGGCCGCCTTCAGGTCGACGTGCTGCCGGCGGGCGCCGTCGTCGCGGCGTTTCAGGTGCTTGATGCCGTCAATGACGGTGTGCTCGATGCGGCCCACTCGGTGCCAGTCTACTGGTATGGTAAGAACAAGGCCGCCTCGCTCTTCGGAACCGGCCCGGTCTTTGGCGGTTCCGCCACAACCATGCTCAGCTGGTTCTATGCCGGCGGAGGGCAGGCGCTGTATGACGAGTTGACTCAGAATATCATGGGCCTGGATATTCAGGGCTATTTGGGTTTCCCGATGTTCGCGCAGCCTTTCGGCTGGTTTAAGGAAGAGGTTAACACTGTCGCCGACCTTCAGGGCTTCAAATACCGGACGGTGGGACTTGCGGCCGACCTTATGGCCAAGCTCGGCATGTCCGTCGCACAGCTTCCGGGCGGCGAGATCGTGCCGGCGATGGAGCGCGGTGTGATCGATGCGTTCGAATTCAATAACCCCTCGTCGGATCGCGACTTTGGCGCACAGGACGTGGCCAAGAACTACTACCTGTCGTCCTACCACCAGGCATCAGAAAGCTTCGAGTTCCTGTTCTCCAAGTCGTTCCTCGAGGACCTCGATCCTGATCTTCAGGCGATCCTGAAATACGGTGTCGAAGCCGTATCGACGGCAAACACCGCCAAGGCGATGGACCGTTACTCGGCTGACCTGCAAACGCTGGCCAACGAAGACGGCGTGACGGTGCGCCGCACCTCGTCCGAGATCCTGCAAGCACAGCTGGGCGCCTGGGACGAGCTTATCCCGGAACTGGAAGCGGACGATTTCATGAAAAAAACCCTCGACAGCCAGCGTGAATGGGTGGAGCGGGTCAGCTATTACGAACTGATGAACTCGCCGGACTACGCACTCGCGTTCGAGCATTATTTCCCCGGCAAGCTGTCTCTCTGACGACCGGCCGTATTGCGGCCTGAATGGCGCCCCCCGGCACGATACGTGCCGGGGGGCTCTTATAGGGAGGTGGGAAACGATGCTTGGATTTATCCATTTCGCCGACAACCTGTCGGCTTGGTTCGGCAAGGCTTTTGCCTGGCTGATCGTACTCATGGCGATTGGCACAGGTTACGAAGTATTTGTCCGATACGTGCTCAACAGCCCGACCGCATGGGCGCTCGACGTATCCTTCATCATGTACGGCACGCTCTTCATGATGGGCGGTGCCTATACCCTGTCGCGCGGAGGGCATGTGCGCGGGGACTTCCTCTACCGGCTCTGGCAACCGCGCACGCAGGCCAAGGTCGACTTCGTACTCTACCTCATCTTCTACTTTCCCGGCGTTACCGCCCTGATCCTGTCGGGGTGGAAATACGCCTCGCGCTCCTGGGGGTACGGCGAGGTGTCGGTAAATTCGCCCGCGGGCGTGCCGATCTATCAATTCAAGATGGTCATCGTCGCCGCGGGCATCCTGCTGTTCATTCAGGGCATCGCCCAGGTCTGTCGCTGCATCATCGCGATGCGCACCAACAGGTGGGTGCCCGCGCGCGAGGATGTCTTTGAAACCGAAGACCTGATGATGCAACAGGCCAACAAGGCCGAAAAGGACGCCCATCCATGACGGACCCTCAAGTCGCCCTGATGATGCTGGGGCTTTTTATCATCTTCGTCTTCCTCGGCTTTCCCATTGCCTTCACCCTGATGGCCATGGGTATCGGCTTCGGCTACTATGCTTATTTCGACCCGAACCGACAATGGCGCGGCTTTAATCGGCTGGACGAGACCGTCGGCAATTGGGAGAGTTGGTCTCTCTGGTTCGAGGGGTTCTACAACAACCGCATCTTCGATCTCTTCATCAACCAGACCTTCACAGTGATGTCGAACGAAGTGCTGACGGCCGTGCCGCTGTTTCTGTTCATGGGATACATCGTGGAGCGGTCGAATATCGTCGACCGGCTGTTTGTCACGCTCAATATTGCGTCGAAGAACATTCCCGGCTCGATGGGTGTCGCCGCGCTCATTACCTGCGCACTCTTTGCAACCGCGACCGGAATCGTCGGCGCGGTCGTGACACTTATGGGTCTGCTGGCCCTGCCCGCGATGCTCAAGGCACGCTACAACCCGTCCTTCGCCTCCGGCATCATCTGTGCGGGCGGTACGCTGGGTATCCTGATCCCGCCGTCGATCATGCTGATCGTCTATGCGGCGGCCACGAACGTCTCCATCGTGCGGTTGTACGCGGCGGCGCTCTTTCCAGGGCTGACGCTGGTGGGGCTGTATCTCGTCTACATCATCGGGCGCTCGATCCTGCAGCCGTCCTCGGCCCCACGGCCCGGCCCGGACGAGGTGCCGGATGTATCGAAGTCCAAGCTGTTCATGATGATCCTGACATCTTTCCTGCCGCTGGCTTTCCTGATCCTCGCGGTCCTGGGGTCGATTCTTTTTGGGCTGGCAACCCCGACCGAGGCCGCCTCGATCGGCGCATTGGGCGGCATACTTCTGGCCTTCGTCTACCGCGCGATGACCTGGCAGCGGATGCGCGAAAGCGTCTACCTGACCGTGCGCACCACAGCGATGGTCAGCTGGCTCTTCGTCGGCTCCTATACTTTCTCTGCGGTCTTCTCCTACCTCGGCGGTGAACAAGTGATCTCGGAGTTCGTGCAATCGCTTGATCTGTCGCCAATCATGTTCCTGATCCTTGCACAGCTCATCATCTTCCTGCTGGGCTGGCCGCTGGAATGGTCCGAGATCATCATCATCTTCGTGCCAATCTTCCTGCCACTGCTGGCGATCTTCGAGATCGACCCGCTGTTCTTCGGCATCCTGGTGGCGCTGAACCTGCAGACCAGTTTCCTGACCCCGCCGATGGCGATGTCGGCCTATTATCTCAAGGGGATCGCGCCGCCGGAAATTCGCCTGACGCAGATCTTTTCGGGTGTCATGCCGTTCCTGTTCTGCGTGATCGTGTCAATGGTGCTGATGTACACCTTCCCGCAAATCGTCTTCTATCTGCCGGAATTGTTCTATGGGCGCTGACATGAAACGGGCAGAGGCCATTCTGGCGCTTCCGGTTCTTGAGTTGCGGGACAGACTGGCTTCGGGCGCCTTGTCGGCGGTCGAACTGGTGCAGGCCTGCATCGCCCGCATCGCGGCGCGCGAACCGGAGGTGCAGGCTTGGGCCTGGTTCGAAAGTGATTACGCGCTGGAGCAGGCGCGCGCGCTGGACGCGCTGCGCGTCACCGGGCGTCCCATCGGTCCGCTGCACGGCTTGCCGGTTGGCCTCAAGGATATCATCGACACGGCGAAGATACCCACTGAATATGGCTGCGAGCTAGACCGGGGCCGGGTGCCGAAAAAGGACGCTTATGTCGTCGAGCGCCTGAAAGCGGCGGGTGCCATCATCATGGGCAAGACGGTCAGCACCGAGCTGGCCTACATGCGCCCATCGAAGACGCGCAACCCGCATGACCCCGCGCACACTGCGGGCGGGTCCTCCGCCGGATCCGCCGCCGCCGTGGCCGCCGGAATGATCCCGCTCGCAGTGGGCACGCAGACGGGCGGCTCGGTGATCCGGCCCGCCGCCTTCTGTGGCGTGACGGGGTTCAAGCCGACATTCGGCGCGATTCCCCGGCGCGGCGTTCTGATGCAGTCGCCTAGCCTCGATACCATCGGCGTCTTCGCCGCCGACCCGACCGGTACGGCACTTCTGGCCGAGGTGCTTTTCGGCCATGACGCCTCTGATCCGGCAACCACCCCCGCGCCCTTTCCGCGCCTGTCGCAGACCGCGCTGTCGAAACCGCCAGTGAAGCCCGATTTCGTTTTCCTCCGTCTGCCGGGCTGGGAGGAGGCAGAGCCCGACACCAGGGATGCGCTGCACGAACTGGTCGCGGCGTTGGGAGACAAGGTGGTGGAGCTCGACCTGCCCGCCCCCTTCGAGGCCGCCGCACATGAGCGCAAGCGCATCAATTTCGCAGAGATGGCGCGGTATTACTTCCGATACGGGCGCGATGCCGCCGATACGCTGGGCCCCGAAGTGCGCGAGGCGATGGCAGAGGGCGAGGCCGTTCTCGCCCGCGATTACCTTGCCGCACTGGACTGGAAACCCGTCCTGAACGCTGCATTGGAGGAAATCTTCGAGCGTTGCGATGCGATCCTCTGTCCTGCGGCACCCGGACCCGCGCCTCGCGACGTCCAGACCACCGGCGATCCGGTCTTCAACGGCCTCTGGACGTTCTGCGGCCTGCCGGCCATCACGCTGCCCTTGCTGACGGCTTCCAACGGGATGCCCATGGGCGTGCAGCTGGTGGGCGCAGATGGCAACGACGCGCGACTGCTGCGCACGGCGCGCTGGCTTTATGAATGGGCCGACCAATGATGTCTCGAAAGGACACCGCATGAACCGCTTCCTCGCCCTCTTTGCCTTCGTCGTCTTCGCGATCTTCGTCGGCATCCTCGCCTTCGAGGTGCCGAGCCCGGACCTGGTGATCGTGATCCTGATCACCATGGCGCTTTTGGCATATGATTTCATCACCTCCAGCCAGAACGACCCCAAGGACTGATAGCCCGGCCAGTCATCGGGATCTCGCGGCAATTGCAGGGCGCCTTGGCCTACGTCTGAAGATTGTCGTTAATCATTCCGTCGGCACCGGGGGCGGCATAAAAACGCGACATATCGAAATCCGGTTGCCGGAAATTCTGGACAGGTCATCCAGTTGCCCGCAACGCAGCTTGGAGGATGGCCATGCGACACCGCATCGGCTTGGTGATGATCGCATGATGCTGCGCAGATAGGATGTGGCGTTACAGGAAATCATCGCGACGGGGAGTAAAGCTGTCGATCAGGCTGCCGGATTCCAGCGCGGTGCAGCCGTGCATCACCATCTTCGGGATGACCATGCTGTCGCCCGGTCCGATTTCAAACGTCTCGTCATCCATGGTGAACGCGAAGCGGCCCGATGCGACATAAGTGCCCTGAATGTGCGGATGATTATGCATTGCACCGACAGCCCCCTTGTCGAACGCGAACTCCACGATCATCAGATCGGGCGCATCAGACAGAACCTTGCGACGCGCCCCTTCTCCGATGACGACCCATTGTCCGATTTTCGATTCAGTCATATGTAGACGGTCCGTTATATTTCGTCCTTTGCCTGAACCGTCTTGACCAAACATATGACGGGTCCAGACGCATCATCCGGCTCTGGTTGGCAACTATTGGTATTCTAGTATACCATGATCCAGAACAGAGGGAAGCCGACATGGTCTTCGTACACGAAATCAACGAACGCCGTACAAGCGCCGATGTGGTCTTCGAAAGTCTGTTCGAGGAAATCGTCGCGCTGGACCTGTTGCCAGGTGCCAAGATGTCCGAGGTCGAAGTCGCCAAGCGTTTCGGCGTATCGCGACAGCCGGTGCGCGACGCATTCAGCCGCTTGGGCAACCTTGGCCTGCTTGTGATCCGCCCGCAGAAGGCGACGGTCGTTCGCCATTTTTCCCTGCAAGGCATCCAGAATGCGCGCTTTATTCGCACAGCCGTCGAAGTCGAGGTTTTGCGCCGTGCCTGCCTGAACTGGACCGGCGACTTCGACGACGCGCTGGACGACAACCTGGCCGAACAGCGGATTGCGATAGATGCGAACGATCCGGAAAGCTTCCACAGGATCGATTATGATTTCCACCGTCTGCTGTGCGAATCCGCCGGGGCTGACTTTGCATTCGAGACCATCGCTGCCAACAAGGCGCAGGTCGACCGGCTGTGCATCCTGAGCCTGACCGGCAAGGACGGGATGGAGGCGCTCTACGGCGACCATACCGATATCCTTGCCGCTTTGCGCGCGGGTGACGGTACCAAGCTGGACCGGTCGATCCGGCGGCATCTGGATCGGTTGAGCCCGACGATCGAAGCGATCCACCGATCCCACAGCGAGTACTTTCAGGACTGATCCGGCCCTCCTGTTCGGGGCGCAGGACCGCGCGCCCTTACTCCAGCAAGGCGGGCAACGTCAGCGATACCGCCGGCACGAAAGTTACCAGCAGCAAGGCCGCCAGAATGGCCAGATAGAACGGCCAGATCGTACGAATGGCCTGTTCGATCGGCACCTTGCCCACGGCACAGCCCACGAAGAGGCAGGACCCGACCGGCGGCGTGCAAAGGCCCAGCCCAAGGTTCATCAGAAGCATGATGCCGAATTGCGTCGGATCCATCCCGATGTCGCGCGCGATGGGCAGGAAGATCGGTGTGCAGATCAGGATCAGGGCTGCCATGTCCATGATCATGCCCAGAAGCAGCAGCATCACGTTGATCATGAGCAGGATCATGATCGGATTATCCGAGATCGCCAGAAGGAACGTGCTGAGCAGGCCCGGCACCTGGTAGAAGGCCAGCAGATACCCGAAGGCCCCTGCGCAGCCGATCAGGATCATCACCATGGATGTCGTGCGAACCGAATTGGTGACCGAGAGCTTGAACCCCTCCCAGCTGAGCGAACGATAGACGAAAGCGGTCAGCAGCACCGCATAGATTGCACCGAACGCACCGGATTCGGTCACCGTGAATACGCCGGACAATACGCCGCCGACAATGATCACGGCCGTGACGAACCCCGGCAGAGCCTGCGCCGCAGTCAGCATGACGACGCGAATGCCCGGGAATGGCTCGGATGGGTAGTTCTTCTTGATGGCAATGACATAGGCGGCGATGGCCAGACAGATGCACATCAGGATGCCTGGCACGACGCCCGCAAGAAATAGCTTGGAGATCGAAATGCCGCCCCCCGCCGCGATGGCGAAGATGATCATGTTATGGCTGGGCGGAATGACGACGCCCGCGATGGACGACGTGACCGTGACATTGACAGCATAATCGCCGTCATAGCCCTTTTCCTTCATCACCGGGATCAGGATGGAGCCGAGTGCCGAGATGTCGGCGATGGCCGACCCGGAGATGCCGCCGAACAGCATCGACGAGAAGATGTTGACCGATGCCAACCCGCCCCGGACATGACCCACCACAGACGAAGCGAAGCGGACGAGGCGGATGGCGATACCCCCGTGCAACATGATCTCGCCCGCGAAGATGAAGAACGGGATCGCCATCAGCGAAAAGATCGACATGCCGGAGATGATCCGCTGGAACGGGATCAGAAGGGGGAAACCTTCGTAGAAGAAAACGATGACCGATGCGACACCCATGGCGAAGGCCACGGGCATGCCGATGGCGACGGCGATGGCGAAGACGCCCAGAAGAAGTGCGAGACCCATATCAGAGTGCCCCCTGCCGGCCCGACCCGTTGAAGTAGTATTCATGCGTTCGCGACAGGAACCGCAGTCCCGCGAACAGGAAGATCAGTCCGCCACTGACGGCAGCAGCCAGAGTGCGGACACCTTCGGGAATGTTGAGCATCGCTAGGTTCGTATCCCAGCCGAATTGCACCAGCTTGGCCCCGTAGAAGGCCATCGCCAGACCGAATGCCGACAGACCCAGATCGGACAGAAGGCGCAGGGGACGGCGAATTTTGCTCGGCATCGACTCCCGGATGAAGGTCACGCCCAGATGCGTGTCTTCATAGACACCCGCCGCCGCACCGAGAAACGAGATATAGACCACCAGCAGAAGCGCCAGCTGCTCGACCCAGGTCGGCGTCGCGTTCAGGACATATCGCCCAAAGACAAGCCATCCGAAGATAACGATCAGCGTCACCATCATCAGGCTGCATACGAGAATGAGGAGCGTCCTGACCCAGCCGGACAGGCGGTCAAGACGGGCGAAGAGTTCGGTCATGGCTGTCCCCGGACAAACGCTCTGACGGCGCTGGATGGAATGGGACCCGACCGGATGATCCGGTCGAGCCCCAGGGTCGTGTCACACCACGGGACGCGTCACTCGGCGTCGCGAATCATCTTCACCAGACCTTCAAGGTCCGGGTTGTCCTCAAGGAAACTGGCATAGACACCCGCCATCGCTTCCTGGAACGGGACCTTGTTCTCGACCCTGTTGACGATGGTACCGGCCGCTTCGACCTTGGCCATCGACGCGGCTTCGCGTTCCTGCCACAGACCACGTTGCAGATCGGCACTGGCGCGACCTGCGGCCATGACGATCTCCTTATCTTCGGGGGAGAAACGGTCCCACGTGGCTTTGGACATGCACAGGCACTCCGGGATTATCAGGTGCTCGGACAGGGAGTAGTATTTGGCGACCTCATAGTGATTGGTCGATTCATACGACGGCGGGTTGTTCTCGGCCCCGTCCACGACGCCCGTGCGCAGCGACTGATAGACTTCGCCAAATGCCATCGGAGTGGCGTTGCCGCCCATGCTCTCGACCATGCCGACAAACAGGTCGTTGTTCATCACGCGGACCTTCATGCCGACAACATCTTCCGGCGTGTTGATCGGTTTGATCGAGTTATAAAAGGATCGGGCGCCCGCGTCATACCAGCCAAGTGCGACCAGCCCCTTGGCTTCAAGACCCTTGCCGATTTCATCGCCGACGTCACCGTCCATCAGGCGGTACATCTGATCAGTGGATTTGAAGATAAACGGCAGCGAGACGACGTTCGTTTCCGGCACCACCTGGCCCATCGGCCCAAGGCTGAAGACACCGAAATCGATCGCGCCAAGTCGGGCCTGTTCGATGGCATCGGGCTGATCGCCCAGCACGCCGTTATGGAAAACCTTGCCGGTCACGCGACCGTCGGTTTTTTCCGAAACCTCGGCTACGAAGCTCTCCATCCCGATGGAGACGGGGTAATCCTCGACGTGAATGTTCCAGCCACGCAATTCCTGCGCGCTGACCGTGGTGGCCAGAAGGCTGGCACCCAGCGCAGCACCAATGGCTGTCGTCCGAGCGGTTTTCAAGATCATGTTCATTTTCGTCCTCCCATAAAGTGTCGTTCGACACACTCTTCTCCCGGAACGTGTCGGTAAGTATACTAGCATACCAGTTTCCGGCGTGAAGTCTAATTCGTGCGGAATCGCATATTTGCCATTCCGTGTGCCCCTCATCGGGCAAGCCATCCTCCGTCGACCGGCAATGTGATACCGTGCACGTAGTCCGACGCTTTGGAGGCCAGAAACATCACCGCACCCGAAATATCGGATGGCTGCCCCCAGTGTCCCGCCGGTATCCGGTCGAGAATGGCCTTGTTCCGCGCGGGATCATCGCGCAGCGCCTGGGTGTTGTTGGTCTCGATATATCCGGGGGCGACCGCGTTGACATTGACGCCCCTCGGACCCCATTCGCAGGCCAGCAGCTTGGTCAGACCGGCCACGCCGCTTTTGCTGGCGGTATAGGACGGAATGCGGATGCCGCCTTGAAACGACAGCAACGAAGCGATGTTGATGATCTTGCCCGATCCGCGCGGCACCATCTGGCGCGCAACGGCCTGGCTCAGGAAAAACAGAGATTTCAGGTTCACGTCCATCACCGCATCCCAGTCGTCCTCGGTGAAATCCAGCGCGTCGGCCCGACGGATGATACCGGCGTTGTTCACCAGAATATCGATGTCCCCGGCCCACTCCGTCACCTCCGAAACGATCCGCCCGATCGGTTCAAGCGATCCGATGTCGGCTTGAACCGCCAGCGCACGATCCGGGTCGCCGATCTTCGCCAGCGTATCGTTCATCGACGACCGTCCGACGCAGGCGACCCGCACCCCGGCACGCGCCAGATCGATGGCGAACGCTTGACCAAGGCCGGTATTCGCGCCGGTCACGATGGCCGTTTTGCCGGTAAGGTCGAACAAGGTCATCGCAGGTCGCCCATGTCGACGAAGTCCATATCGGTGAAATCCTGATTGTCCCCCGCCATCGACCAGACGAACCCGTACCGCCCGGTGCCGCAGCCCGAATGGATCGACCAGCCCGGCGACAGGATGGCCTGTTCATTGCCGACGACCAGATGCCGCGTTTCCTGCGGCTCGCCCATCAGGTGGATGACTCGCGTCTTGGGCTGCATGTCGAAATACAGATAGGCTTCGGATCGGCGGTCATGGGTGTGGCAGGGCATGGTATTCCAGACGCTGCCGTCCTCGATCAGGGTGACGCCCATGACCAGTTGGCAAGACGCACAGACCTCGGGATGGATGTACTGGCGCAGTTTGCGGACGTTGGCGTCGGACTGGGTGCCCAAGTCTAACAGAATGGCATCGTCGGCGGTGATCTTCTGCGCCTTGTGCGTGGCGTGGGCGGGGGTCGAGACGAAATAGAACCGCGCCGGGTTGGCCGCATCGGTGCTGCTAAACGCTACATCCGCCGTGCCCATGGGCAGGTAGAGCGCGTCCGTCCACGCCAGATCGTAATCTGTGCCGTCCGCCGTTACCCGCCCTTCGCCGCCGATATTGACGACGCCAATCTCGCGGCGGTCCAGAAAGCCGGGCGAGCCGATCTGCTTTTCCGACTTCAGCAAAAGCGGCTGCACCTGCGGCACCACGCCTCCCACGACGGTGCGGTCCAGATGGCTGTAGGTCATCGAAACTTCGCCCGCGCGGAACAGATCCTCGATCAGGTAATTCGTGCGCAGTTGTGTGGTGTCGAAGCCGCGTGTTTCGCCGGGGCTGCAGGATTGTCGGATATCCATCAGTTCGCTTTGCTGGGTGGGTCAGGTCGCGTCGCCTTGGCGCAGCAGACGTCGGTTCAGGTCGAGGCCGCGGGCAAGGTGCCCCCGCATCAGATCGGCGGCGGACAACGCATCTCGGTCAGTGATCGCGGTCAGGATGTCGCGATGCTCGTGTTCCAGTACGCGCTGATAGGTGGCGCGCTCCTCGCCGGTGAATTGCGTCATCGCGGGACGCGGAATGATGAATGGGCCGAGGTAACGCAGGAATCCGGCAATGTAGGCATTCTTGGTCGCCTCGGCGATGGCCAGATGCAGGCCGAAGTCTTCCTTGTGCCCGGTCTGGCCCGCCATCATTGCATCGGAATGGTTCTGCCAGGCCACATTGATCGCCCGCAAATCGGATTGATCGCGGCGTACGGCGGCAAGGCTCGCGCTCTCGACTTCAAGGCTCAGGCGCAATTCCATCATCTGCACGATGTGATCGGCTTCACTCAATCCGTTACGGCCCAAACGGAAGGGCTGCTGGCTCGGGTCGTCGGACACGAATACGCCGCGGCCCTGCTGTGCGTTGACCAAGCCATCAACGCTGAGGGCGGATACGGCTTCGCGGATGACCGTGCGGCTGACCCCGAATTGTTCGACCATGGCACTTTCGGTCGGCAACTGGGCACCGGGCTCCAGATCGCCTTGCTGGATCAACTCACGAAGCTGCGTCGCGACATTCTCGCTCAGTTTCGGACGCACACCGAGGGCGCGAATGCCATTGCTCCCTCCCATCTTTCACACTCCGCTTCCAACATTATGCCTTGCTTGCTAGCAACTCATTATTCATCATACAACATATAAATTGTGGTGAGTGCGGGCTGCGAAGCCGACCTCGTAAAGGATCCTAATGACCCATTCTAAACCAGCCGTCGGCATGCCACTGCCCCTCATATCCCTCCCGAAGCTGGGTGGTGGCACCATCGATATTGGCGGCGCACGGGGACGTCATATGCTGCTGGTTGTCTACCGCGGAAAGCACTGCGGGCGTTGCAAGAAATACCTGACATCGCTTGATGGCATGGCGGGCGATTGGGAAGCCGCAGGCTTCGATATCGTGACCGTGTCTGCGGACCCGCTGGAAAAGGCGCAGGCCGATCTGGACGAATATGGCTGGCGGTTCCCGATAGGCTACGACCTGTCGGAGGCGCAGATGCGCGATTTGGGCGTCTATATCTCGGACCCGCTGTCCCCGCAGGAAACCGACCGCCGTTTTGCCGAACCCGCCGTATTCTGCGTCCGTCCCGATGGCATCATTCAGATTGCGTGTCTGTCCAACGGCCCTGCGGCGCGGCCCGATCTGGTCGAACTGCTGGATGGCATGAAGTTCAACATCGCCCACGACCGGCCTGCGCGCGGGATGGCCTGACAGGCCAACTGACCGGAAGGCACCGCCTTTCCGGCCAGCAGCATAGGGTCAGAAGGGGTGTCACCGCGGCAGAACCATGGTGAGTTGTCGGGCCGGATGGGGCCCGACCGTCTACCCCCCTCAGAGATAGCGGTTGACGATATTCTCCAGCTTCTCCTGCGCGCCCGACACCGGCTGCGGGTTCACATCGCGCGCCTCGGCGTCCGCCGCAATTCCGTCCAGCGTAGCACCTTTGGCCAGCATCGCCTGTGCGGCCTCGCCCTCCCAACCGGCGTAACGGACACGGCGCGGCCCTTCCAGCGCGTCGTCCTCGATCATGGCGTGGGCCGAGATCAGGCCGCGCGCGCAGATATCCATACCTCCGACGTGCGCGGCGATCAGGTCCTCAGCATCCAGCGATTGCCGCCGCAGCTTGGCATCGAAATTGGTGCCGCCGGTGGTGAACCCGCCCGCGCGCAGCACTTCGTAATAGGCCAGCGCCGCCTCACCGGGCGAGTTCGGAAACTGGTCGGTATCCCACCCTGACTGGTAATCGTTCCGGTTCATGTCGATGGACCCGAAGATGCCCAGCGTGCGCGCCATCGCCAGTTCATGCTCGAAGGAATGACCGGCAAGAATGGCGTGCCCCTGCTCGACATTGACCTTGACCTCATCCTCCAGCCCAAACCGCTTGAGGAAGCCATAAACGGTCGCAACATCGTAATCGTACTGATGCTTGGTCGGTTCCTGCGGCTTCGGTTCGATCAGGATGGCACCCTTGAAACCGATCTTGTGCTTGTACTCGACCACCATCGACAGAAATCGGCCCATCTGCTCCAACTCGCGGTCCAGATCAGTGTTCAGAAGGGACTCGTAGCCTTCGCGTCCGCCCCAGAGAACATAGTTTTCCCCTTGCAATCGGTGCGTCACATCCATGCAGGCTTTCACGGTAGACGCACAATATGCGAACACATCCGGGTCGGGGTTCGTCGCTGCACCCGACATATACCGCCGGTTCGAGAACATGTTGGCCGTGCCCCAGAGCAGCTTTTGTCCTCCGTCTTCCATCTTCTGCTCGAAGTAATCGGCGATCTCGTTCAGACGATCGTGGCTTTCGGCGAGCGTATCGCCCTCGGGCCTGACGTCATGGTCGTGGAAGCAGAAATACGGCACGCCCAGAATGCGGAACATCTCGAACGCGGCGTCGGCCTTCTGACGCGCCTGATCCATTGTATCCGCCGGAAACCATGGGCGGTCAAAGGTCTGCCCGCCGAACGGGTCGCTGCCGTCCCAGACGAAATTATGCCAGTAACAGACTGCAAAGCGCAGATGTTCGGCCATCGTCCTGTCGCCCAGCATCGCGGTGGCGTCATAATGACGAAAGGCCAGTGGGTTCGTGCTGTCCCTGCCTTCGAAAGTGATAGGCTGGAGGTCGGCAAAATATTGAGACACCTAGATGTTCTCCCGGATGAAAATGTTGAGGGGGATCGCACCCCGAGCGGTGGTCACATCGCGATTATCGCTCAGGTCACGCATGATGGATATCGCCGCCCGCACCTCTGCGACGGGGTTCTGGTCGATCACCAGGTCGATCTCGCCGGACAGCAGCGCCGCGCGCGAAATATCGGTTAATTCATGTACGATCGTCACCGGGCGCGGGGAGGTGTCGCGCAGACCTTCCAGCAGTCCGCGATTGCCAGCACCTACGGCATAAATTCCGGCCAATGGCGTGGTCTTCAGCGTATCTGAGATCAGCTTGCGGACGGTCTCCGCGCTATCGAACCCCTGCGCGGCAGGCAGCAACGTCAGATTGGGAAACCGTTCGGCCATAACCATGCGAAACCCCATGACCCGCTCCATGTGATCGCGCGACGCAAAGCTTCCGGTAACCATCAGGATCGTGCCAGACCGGCCCGCGCTGAATCGCCCCATGAAGGCCGCAGCCGTCCGCCCGGCGGCGACATTGTCAGGGCCGACATAGGCGTCCCGCTGCGACCGGGGTAAATCAGAAACCAGGGTCAGGACGTGAACGTCCTGATGGGCCAGACGCGCAATTTCGTCATGTATTTCTGGCGCCTCAGTGGCAAAAACGGCAACCCCGTTCGTTGTGTCGCCAGACAAGCTGCGCAATGCGGCCAGCTGCGACGGGGTATCGAAAGGGGCGGTTTCGATGATCTCCAGCTCGATCTTGTCCGGGCGCAGGCGAATCTGCTCTTTTGCCAGTTCGGCGCGCAGCAAAGCGACAAATCCGGTCGCGATGCCAGGCAGGATGAAAGCAAAGCGATACCGCCTTTTGCGGGACAGGTTGGCCGCCGCGATATCCCGGACATAGCCAGTTTCGGCCACGGCCTTGGTCACCTTGCGAACCGATTTTTCGGCAACGCCGCCCCTGTTGTTCAGGACGCGATCCACAGTCGCAAGGCTGAGCCGTGCTGCATCGGCCACATCATGAATCGTCGGTCGCGGCATATCTCTCTCCTGCGCCTAGATCGTCGCTAGAATGATGAACGTCAATCTTTTTCAGGAATTCAGAATTTCTGGCGTTCAGGTAATTGAAAAAGTTAATATTTATAGCGCCTGAGCGATGTTCAAAATCTTGGCCGCTGCGGCGGCTGCACCGAATCCGTTGTCGATATTCACACAGACCACGCCCGGCGCACAGCCGCCCAACGCCGATCCCAAGGCCACCGACCCGTCCTTCGCCACGCCATATCCCACCGATGTCGGAACAGCGATGATCGGCGCGGTGACAAGCCCGGCCAGCACCGAGAACAACGCGCCTTCCATTCCGGCGACGGCGATGATCAGGCGGTGCGCGGTCAGCGCCGGCAAATGCGCTTCCAGCCGCCAGAGACCTGCGACACCGACGTCAGCGATCAATTCGGTTCGCAATCCCATGAAATTTGCCGCGACTTCGGCCTCGCGCGCGACGGACAGGTCGGAGGTGCCCGCCGTGACGATGGCGACTACGGGCGCGTCATGATCCGGTTCCGGGGCGTCCAGGGTGGCAGTGCGCGCCAGATCGTCAACCGACAATGGCAGGTCACGCAGCCCGTCGATCTGCGCCGGGGTCAAACGCGTAATCAACAGTGGCGCATTTCGGTCGATGTGCTCACGGATCACATCATGCAGATGCGACAGCGCCTTGCCTTCAGCGAATACCGCCTCGGGGATGCCCGTCCGCGCCTTGCGGGACCAGTCGAAGATCGTGTGCCGCTCCAACGCTCAATCCCCGGGAATGACGAAAGCACTGCCGCGCACATAGGTGCGGCTGCCTGCGAAGGGCCGGTTCGCCCGACGGCACAGGTCGGCGACGGATGCCACGATGGCATCAGGCATCGGGGTGCCGGTCTCCAGCACGACGCCGTCCCCGGTGATGCGGCAACGGATATCTATTCCCGGAGTGTCCGCCCGCACGAGCGTCTCGACCATGTCGATGAAATCCAGATCGTCGCGACGGATGGCAATGCCGGTGGTGACGCGGCTGGCCAGGCAGGGCTGCGCGGGCAGGTCGGCGATTTCATCCAGGCCGCAGGCCCGCGCGATGGCCCGGATGTCATCCTTGGCAATATCGGCCGCGACGTAGGGATGCAGGACATCGTAGTCATCGGCGGCGACCAGGCCAGGGCGATATTCGCCAAGATCGTCCGTATTGGTTCCTACGGCAATCGGCCCGTCGAACACCCGCCGCATCGTGCCATAGAGATTGGACTTGCAGAAATAGCATCGGTTGTGCGGGTTCGCGCGATAGTGCGGGTCCGCGAATTCGCCGCTGTCCACAAGGCGCAACCTCCAGCCGTGCGCTTTGGCCTGCTGCCGCACCCGATCGGTCGCGGCGGGCGGCACGGCAGGAGATATGGCGTGAATGGCGTGGAAATCCGGCACGATGCCCGATGCGACATGGGCAAGCGTCAGGCTGTCGACGCCACCGCTGACGGCAACGGCCAGTTTCGGCAGGCGCTGCAACTCCGCCTGCAATCGGGCGAGGGGATCAGTCATGCTCGGCCTCGGCGGCACGGGCAAGATTTCGACGGGCCTGAAGGGTCGGGACGCCTGTCAGGTCGTCGCTTTCGGCTTTGCGCGTCGCGCCCTTGGGGCGTTCGACCGTCTTGGTGCGGGTCAGTCCGACGTCCGCCCGACGCGGCAGAACGTGTCGCGCGACAGTCTGAACCCGCAACCCAATTGTGCTGGTTTCCGCGAAACAGGCTTCGATCAGAGCGGCCGTTGCATCGGTTCGCACTGTGATCGTCACGGCAAACTGCGCCCGACCCTTTTTGCCGAATGCGGTCGCGTATCCGGCGTCAAGGACACCATCGGTCAAGCGCAGCCGGTCGAGTGAGACGGCGATTTCCTCGGGCGTCATATCGTCCACCTCGAACCGGATCAGGCTGACGGTTTCCGGTGCGCGCGTGCCATCCTCGAAGACCAGAACCCTCAGTATATTCGCGATTCCCTCCATCTGTCGTTGCCCCGCCCCTGTGCCGGTCGCGCTCAGGCGACCGCGAGGCCCGACAAGATGTTGGACGGGGGCGAGGTGCCGCAGGATTGCTGCCCCGGTCGGGGTGATCCGCTCTCCCTTACCCGCGTCGGTGAACATTTCGAACCCGATCAGCAACTCGGCGGTCGCGGGGGCCGGTACCGGAACGATGCCATGCCTTGTCTTCACGCGACCACTGCCCACCGGCAGGGCGCTGACCGACCACCCTTCGACCCCGGCCCGATCAATGACCGAAGCCGCGCCGATGATGTCGGCCAGCGAGTCCCAGTCCGCGATCTCGTGGAAATGCACGTCGTCCGGGGCGACCCCGTGGCAGTTTGCCTCGGCCTCTGCCAGCAAGGCGAAAATTGCCAAGGCACGGGCCTTCACCGGTGCGTCCAGCCCGCTGCCGTCGATGAACGCGCGAATATCGCGCCACTGCGATGTCGGTGGCGCGTCGGACGCCGTGGTGACCTTGACCCGCACTGCCGCGAAACCCTTTTCGCGCACCGTATCAATGGACAGCGTGACATGCTCCAGAACTCCGGCGGCGCGCAGATCGTCAAGCATCGCCCCGCGCAATTCGGGACAGGCCGACAGCATGGCCGACAGGAACATGTCGCCCGCAATCCCGCCCGTCACGTCCAGATGCAGATGTTTTGCCATGGATCAGCCTGGCCCGGCGGCGGCTTTGGGCACGACATACGGCCCTTCGGGAATGACCGCGACCGCAGCATCGCCGTGATGTGCGATACTGGCGGCAATGGCGTCGTGCAGGTCGGTAATGCGGTCCACCCCCGTCACGGCATGATCAGAATCCGACAGAGTGCCGGAATAGAGCTGAATGCGCCCCACGCGCATCGGTTTGAGCTGCATCTCGGTCTGCCATTCATCGACGTCGGCAAAGTCCTTGGCCAGCAGCGTCTTCAGAAACGCCTTCGGCCCCAGCCGCACCAGCCGTTCCTGTGCGGCGCGGAAATGATCAGACCCGATGCCCTCGGCGCATTGCGATGCGACGATCAAGGTGCCGCCGTCTTCCAGAATGTCCAGAGGCGTCACCATGCCCTTGACCGTCTGATAATACGTCTGGTCCAGCGGATAGCCCGCCGATGATGTGACGACCGTGCGGAATTTCCGCCCCACAGGGATTTCGGTATAGCCGCGCACGAAATCGACGGCGGACAGATGGCTTTCGATGATTTCGCCGAAGCTGCAGAACACCAGATTTCGCTTGTCGTCGATCACCGTATTCAGGGCGTAGACGTCACCCAGTCGCCGCACGATCTCCAACTGTTCCTCGTGCAGGGGGTTGCCGGTCAGGTTGCATTCGCGCGCGGCGGGGTCTTCCATGAAGCGGGCGGAATGGAAGGTGCGGATCGTTTCGTGATGGGCTACGCCGGGGGCCACGACTTTGCGCCCGCCCGAAAATCCGGCCATGAAATGCGGTTCCACCAGTCCGGTCGCGATCTTTAACTCGGCTTCGACAAAACGACGATCCAGCTTGATCGGAACGCCGCGTCCCTCGGTCACGCCCAGATCGACGTGATCCGCGTCATTCAGGGCAAAATGGTTCTCGACCCGCACGTTCTCCAGCACCCAGGGGTCGCCGACCAGCTCATCCATCTCCGCGCCTTCATTCGGGCGGTGCAGACCCGTCGCGATGAGGACCGTGATGCGGTCGAGGGGGATGCCGCCCGCGGTCATGATCTCAATCATCGGGCGCAGGAACAGGTAGTTGGGTACGGGTCGGGTGATGTCGCAGATCAGGATGCAGGCCGAGGATTTGCCATGACATAATTCGGCCAAGGGGGCGGCGCCGTGCGGGTCACGCAGGGCGCGGGCGATCTGTTTGGCGGGCGGATCGCAGGCCGGAAAGGCGGGCTTTTCGATCAGATGCGTTTCGGCCCCGTCGGGCATATCCAGCGTCAGGCCATCGCGTCCGTAAAGAAGGTCAATCTGCATGGCGGGTCTTTCGCTGCGGCTGTTTCCGCACCCACTGTCGCCGTTCAGGCAGGGCTTGACCAGACCGACCGGCATTCCGCCTTCTTCAGGACGTGGTGATCAATCGGGCAAGGGCGCGTAAATCCGTACGTCCCAGTCGCAGCCCCCGCGCCAGCGTCCGCAAAAACACGCGATCCGATCGACCCATGGGTCCGTCCGCCAGCAGCACGGACAGCGTGGCATTGAAAATCAGCAGCTTTTCTTCGCGGTTCAGGTCTTCGCGCATCCAATTGAAATTTGTCGGAATGATAATGCGATCGGCGCGCTGAGCCATTTCCTGTATATGACTCGATGTGAAATCCATCCCGGTGGTATCGCGCGCGATCTGCAATGCGCGTTTTACACGAACCGTGTTGATCGTGCGACCGTCCCAGACGGCGTGGCACATCGCGTCGACGACGCGGAACCGCGCGCCGTTCCGCAAGCCGGAAATCGCCAGCCGGGCATGACGACGTCGCATCCGCAAATTCCCGGCGACCAAAACGCACAGCCCGATGACGGCCACTGCAATCGCGATCGCAGGCAGCATCGCCGGACTGTCCAGCCAGCGCCAAATGGGTTCGGAAAGCGGACCCAGAAAAGAGGTATGCCAGCCCTCGCCCGCAATGGCGGTTTGAGGGAAGGCGAATCCGGTTAGAAGCCGCGGAAAGCGGGCAAGAGAGCGAGGCATTAGCAGACACCAAGGGCAGAATAGTTAACACCCTTAAATCATTGGAACGCGGCAGAACTTTGATACCCTTCGGCTCAATTGTGTCCGCTGTTTCTGAATGTGCCTTTCTTGTCCCCTTTGTCGAAACGCGGGTCAGGAATGGATCGCGCCGTCGCCACAGGCAAGGGCGGCCTCTCGCATCGCTTCGCTGTAGGTGGGGTGCGCATGGCAGGTACGCGCCAGATCTTCGGCGGCCGCTCCGAATTCCATCGCGACGCAGACTTCGTGTATCAGATCGCCAGCCATCGGGCCGATGACGTGGCAACCCAGAATTCGGTCGGTCTTGGCGTCCGCCAGCATTTTTACGAAGCCGTCACCCGAGAAGTTGGCCTTGGCCCGTGCGTTGCCCATGAAGCTGAATTTGCCGACCTTGTAAGCGCGGCCCTCCTCCTTCAGCTGCTCCTCGGTCATGCCGACGCTGGCCACTTCGGGATGGGTGTAGATCACGCCGGGAATGACGTCGTAATTCACGTGACCCGCCTGACCGGCCAGGATCTCGGCAATCGCCATGCCCTCGTCCTCGGCCTTATGGGCCAGCATCGGACCTTCGATCACGTCGCCGATGGCGTATATCCCTTTGACGCTGGTCGCATATCCGTCGTCGACTGCGATCTGCCCGCGCTTCGTCATCTTCATGTTCAGCGCGTCAAGGCCAAGCCCCTCGACATAGGGTTTGCGGCCCGTGGCGACCAGGACGACATCGGCTTTCAACTCATGCGCGCTGTCGTCCTTGCGCAGCGCATAGGATACATGCGCCTTGCCGCCCTTGACCTCGACCTTCGACACACCTGCGCCGGTGATGAATTTCAGACCCTGCTTTTGCAGAAGCCGTTGGAATGCCTTGGCAACTTCGGCGTCCTGTCCGGGGGTGATGGCGTCGAGGTATTCCACAACCGTCACTTCGGCGCCGAGGCGGGCATAGACCGACCCCAGCTCCAGTCCGATGACACCGCCGCCGACCACGACCATGGTTTTCGGGATGGACGACAATTCCAGCGCGCCGGTGGAGGTGACGATGACCTTCTCGTCGATCTCGACGTCCGCGCCCGGCACGTTGGCCGATTCAGAGCCGGACGCGATGATGATATGTTTGGCGTCGTGGGTGTCGTCGCCGACCTTGACCTTGCCTGCCTCGGGGATCGAACCCCAGCCTTTGATCCAGTCTATCTTGTTCTTCTTGAACAGGAACTCGATGCCCTTGGTGTTTTGGTCGACAGTGCTCTGCTTGTAGTCCAGCATTCCATTCCAATCGACCGAGGGTGACTTGCCCTTCAGGCCCATCTTGCCGAAATTATGCTCGGCTTCGTGCAGCATGTGCGACGCGTGCAACATGGCTTTGGACGGGATGCAGCCGATGTTCAGGCAGGTACCGCCCAGCGTGTCGCGGCCCTCGACCACAGCGGTTTTCAGACCGAGCTGTGCGCAGCGGATGGCGCAGACATAGCCGCCGGGGCCGCTGCCGATGATGATGACGTCGTATTGGGCCATGGTGCCTCCGGGGCGTGGGTGATGAACGGGTGATCCACGGGTGATCTGCGTCGGACGTGGATCGGAAATCAGATAAGGGTTGAGATAACCATCAGAACGGTCGCCGTGAACCCCACGGCCCAGATGATCGACCGACCCGGCCGCCAGCCCAAGGCATAGGCCGGGACATACAGAACGCGTGCGCCCAGATAGACCCAGGCGCAGAGCGCGGTGAAGGCCGAGGCCTGATCTGACAGGGTGACGACGACAACGGCTATGGTGAAGAACAGCAGCCATTCGACATGGTTGTTCAATGCGCGCTGCAGGCGCAGCGTGCGCTGCGACATGGCGCGGCTGGGTGGACGGTCGCGGGCCGACATGGTGTAGCCCGGCCCGATCTCCCGGTTGGCGGGAATCGCGAAGGCGATGAATTGCGCGGCCTGCAGCAGGGCGGCAAGGGCGAGAACAGTGAGTTCGGGGGTCATGCGGTGCGCATGAAGCGGGCGGTGACGGGGCCGTTGGTCTGGTCTTCGCGGTCGACCCAGGCTTGCGCCTTCTTGCGGTCGTTGACTTCGAAGAGGGCGGTGACGCCGTTGCCGTCCACGTTGCGCCAGAGTTGCAGGAGGGTCAGGCCCGCGTTGCGGCGGGTTTCGGCATGGGCATCGAAGTCCTGTTTCCAGGCGTCGTAGGAGGCGGGGGTGTGGTGGGTGAGGAGGTTCATGGGGTGGCTCCGAATTAGCCAAAAACTATTTGTTTTAGCTAGAGGCGTTCTCATTATAGTCAAGAAACGGAATGGTGCCTCCATCGTCCTGTAAAGATTCAAGGTTTTGGGAATATTTAAGTACGTCGATCTCTCGCCACTGAAGCTCAATTGACATGGTCATGCATATAAATGAGAATTTTTGACGATGCGCGCTTTGTGGATTTTCGGTAGGCATTTCTAATATAAAATCCGTATTTCCTTCGAACCTTAAACTGACAAATCGATCAACCAGCCCTGCTATTTTGGGGTTTAGGAAATCCGTCATGATATCGTGAGCGAAAGCGTTTCTTATCTCAAATAACCTTATCATCTGCGAGTAATGAAAATCATCTAGGATGCCTAGAACATTAGACAGTTTTGCTCGCGCCGTCGCTGCTGTCGCAACCCCTCCCAAAATATCTTTTGACCTCTTCCTGTCTCGAAAGTAGCACGAAAGGCATCGTTCCAGAAGATTCTCGAAGTGACATGAGGCGCAAATAGCAAATCCGCGATCACTTTCTTCTTCGATGCTGTTCCAAAAAGCATGGTCTCGATCGCTTAGCTCCGATAGGATATCATCGAAGCTTACATCACCAGAATAAAGCCGATCAAACATTAGCTTTGGTTTTGCCACTCTTTTATGCCTTCAATTGTCAATCATTTACAAATCCATCAACAACCGTCGTGGATCTTCCAGCGCTTCTTTCACCCGCACGAGGAACGTCACCGCCCCCTTCCCATCAACAATCCGGTGGTCGTAGCTCAGCGCCAGATACATCATCGGGCGGATGACGATTTCGCCGCCGACGACCATGGGCCGGTCCTGGATCTTGTGCATGCCGAGGATGCCCGATTGCGGCGGGTTCAGGATGGGCGAGGACATGAGCGAGCCGTAGACGCCGCCGTTCGAGATGGTGAAGGTGCCGCCCTGCATGTCGGCCATGGACAGTTTACCGTCGCGCGCGGCGGCGCCCTTTTCGGCGATGGCCTTCTCGATTTCGGCAAACGACATCTGGTCGGCGTCGTGGATCACCGGGACGACGAGGCCCTGCGGCGTGCCTGCCGCGATGCCCATGTGGACGAAGTGCTTGTAGACGACGTCGGTGCCATCGATCTCGGCATTAACTTCGGGCACTTCGCGCAGGGCGTGGACGCAGGCCTTGGTGAAGAAGGACATGAAACCCAGCTTCACGCCGTGCTTCTTCTGGAACAGGTCCTTGTATTCGCTTCGTAAGTCCATGACTGCGCCCATGTCCACCTCGTTATAGGTGGTCAGCATGGCGGCGGTGTTCTGGCTGTCTTTCAGACGCTTGGCGATGGTCTGGCGCAAGCGGGTCATCTTCACCCGCTCCTCCCGCGCATCGTCCCCGGCGGGGGTGGGCGCGCGCGGGGCCTGTTTCGCGTCAGGCGCGGTCGATTTCGCGGCGGAGCCGGCCTTGAGCACGTCTTCCTTCATCACCCGACCGTCGCGGCCGGTGCCTTTGACCTGCGCGTCGGACAGGCCCATTTCAGCCATCATCTTCTTGGCCGAGGGCGCGTTCTCGACGTCGCCCCTGGCCGCGTCACCGGCCTTGGCTTCGGGCTTGCCCGCATCGGAGCCGGGTTCAGGACTGGCAGGCTTTGGCGTGGCGATCGCCCCGGCCCCGGTGGTCAGAAGGGCCAGCTTGCTGCCGGCGGCGACGGTCTCGCCCTCCTGCGCCAGGATTTCGGTCAGGGTGCCTGCGGCAGGGCTGGGCACCTCGACCGAGACCTTGTCGGTCTCCAGCTCGCAGAGCATTTCGTCGACGGAGACGGTCTCGCCCGGTTGCTTGAACCAGGTGGCGACGGTGGCCTCGGTCACGCTCTCGCCCAGGGCAGGCACCATGATGTCGATCGCCTCGCCGCCGGTATCGGCGGGGGCATTGCCGGGGTCGGTATTGACGTCGGGTTTGACCTCGACCGGTTCGGCCTTTTCGACTGGCTCGGCCTTGGGGGCGGACTTTTCGGCCTTGGGTGCCGGGGCTTCGCCTTCACCTTCCGATATGGTCGCCAGCAGGGCGTCGACGCCGACGGTCTCGCCCTCGGCGGCGACGATCTCGCCCAGCGTTCCGGCGGCGGGCGATGGCACTTCGACGGTGACCTTGTCGGTCTCCAGCTCGCAGAGCATTTCGTCGACGGCGACGGTATCGCCGGGCTGCTTGAACCAGGTGGCCACGGTGGCCTCGCTCACGGATTCTCCCAGGGTGGGGACTTTAACTTCGATGGTCATGGCGGGTTACTCCGTGCTCAGCGCTTCGTCGACGAGCGCTGCCTGTTGGGATTTATGCTGACTGGCGAGGCCCGTTGCGGGCGACGCGCTGGCGGCGCGACCGACATAACGGGGGCGGGTATGGCTGGCGCCGATACGGGTCAGCACCCATTCGATGTTCGGCTCGACGAATGTCCAGCCGCCCTGGTTCTTGGGCTCTTCCTGACACCAGACGATTTCGGCCTTCAGGAAGCGTTGCAGCTCGTTGACCATCGACAGGGCCGGGAACGGATAGAACTGCTCCAGCCGCAGGATATAGACATCGGTGATGCCACGCGCATCGCGCTCTTCCAGCAGGTCGAAGTAGACCTTGCCCGAACAGACGATGACGCGCTTGATCTTGTCGTCGGCGACCAGTTCCGTGTCCGAATTGCCGTGCTGCGCATCGTCCCAGAGGACGCGGTGGAAGGAGGAGCCGAGGGTGAATTCCTCCTTCTTCGAGACCGCCATCTTGTGGCGCAACAGCGATTTCGGGGTCATCAGGATCAGCGGCTTGCGGAAGTCGCGGTGCAGCTGACGACGCAGGATGTGGAAGTAGTTGGCGGGCGTGGTGCAGTTTGCCACGATCCAGTTGTCGGAGCCGCATTGCTGCAGGAAGCGTTCCAGGCGCGCCGACGAATGCTCCGGCCCCTGACCTTCGTAGCCGTGCGGCAGAAGGCAGACGAGGCCCGACATGCGGAGCCATTTGGACTCGCCGGAACTGATGAACTGATCGAACATGATCTGCGCACCGTTGGCGAAGTCGCCGAACTGCGCTTCCCACATGGTCAGGGCGTTGGGTTCGGCCAGCGAGTAGCCATACTCAAACCCCAGCACCGCGTATTCCGACAGGGCGGAATCGATGACTTCGAAGTGCGCCTGCCCTTCGCGGATGTGGTTGAGGGGGTAATAGCGTTCCTCGGTCTGCTGGTTGACGAAGGACGAATGACGCTGGCTGAAGGTGCCGCGCGTGCTGTCCTGCCCCGACAGACGAACCCTGTAGCCCTCGGTCAGCAGCGACCCGAACGCCAGCGCTTCGGCGGTAGCCCAGTCGAAGTTCGCGCCGGTCTTGAACATCTCGGCCTTGGCATCCAGCAGGCGACCGATGGTCCTGTGCAGCGGAAAGCCATCGGGTGCCGCCGACACGGCCGCACCGACCTCCGTGTAGGTCGCTTCTGGGATCGCGGTTTCACCGCGGATGTAATCGTCCTCTTTCCGGCGATCCAGATGCGACCAGCGCCCGTCCAGCCAGTCGGCCTTGTTGGGCTTGTAGTCGCGCCCGGCCTCGAATTCCTCGGCCAGCTTGTCCTGGAAGGCGGATTTCATGTCCTCGATTTCGCCCTCGGGGATCAGTCCGTCCTTGACCAGCCGCTCGGTATAGAGCGTCAGCGTCGTTTTCTGCTGTTTGATCTGCTTGTACATCAGGGGGTTGGTGAACATCGGCTCGTCCCCCTCGTTATGGCCGAAGCGGCGATAGCAGAAGATGTCGAGCACGACGTCCTTGCCGAACTTCTGCCGGAACTCGATGGCGACGCGGGCGGCGTGAACCACGGCTTCGGGATCGTCGCCGTTGACGTGGAAGATCGGCGCCTCGACCACCAGCGCGTTGTCGGTGGGATAGGGACTGGAGCGCGAGAAGTGCGGCGCGGTCGTGAACCCGATCTGGTTGTTCACGACGATATGGATGGTGCCGCCGGTCCGATGACCACGCACGCCCGAGAGAGCGAAACATTCCGCCACCACGCCCTGACCGGCAAAGGCCGCATCGCCGTGCAGCAAAAGGCCCGCGACCTTCTTGCGGCTGGTGTCTCCGATCTGATCCTGTTTGGCGCGGACCTTGCCCAGAACGACAGGGTTGACCGCTTCGAGGTGGGAGGGGTTCGCGGTCAGCGACAGATGCACGGTATTGCCGTCGAATTCGCGGTCCGACGACGCGCCGAGGTGGTATTTCACGTCGCCCGATCCGTCGACGTCCTCGGGTTTGAAGCTGCCGCCCTGAAACTCGTTGAAGATCGCCTTGTAGGGCTTGTTCATCACGTTCGCGAGGACCGACAGGCGACCCCGGTGCGGCATTCCGATCACGATATCCGACAGGCCCAATTGCCCACCGCGCTTGATGATCTGTTCCATCGCGGGGATCAGTGCCTCGCCCCCGTCCAGGCCGAAGCGCTTGGTTCCCATGTATTTGACGTGCAGGTATTTCTCGAAGCCCTCGGCCTCGACCAGCTTGTTGAGGATGGCGCGCCTGCCGTTCTGGGTGAACTCGATCTCCTTGCCCAGACCCTCAATGCGTTCCTTCAGCCAACCGGACTGTTCGGGGTCGGAAATGTGCATGTATTGCAGCGCGAAGGTGCCACAATACGTCCGCTTCAGGATCGCGATGATCTGGTTGAGGGTCGCGACCTCCAGCCCCAACACGTTGTCGATGAAGATCGGGCGGTCCATGTCGGCATCGGTGAAGCCGTAGGACCGTGGGTCCAGTTCGGGGTGGGGCACGTCGTTGCGCATGCCCAGCGGGTCCAGGTCGGCGGCCAGATGGCCACGAATGCGATAGGCCCGGATCAGCATGATGGCGCGGATGGAGTCCAGCACGGCGCGCTTGATCTGATCGTCGGAGGGGGCCGCGCCGGCCTGCGCCGCCTTGGCCTTGATCTTGTCGCCAGCCGCCTTGCCCTCTGGTTCCGCCGGCCATTCGCCGGTCAGCGCCGCGGTCAGATCGTCGCCCGGCACCGGCGGCCAGTCGGTGCGCGCCCAGCTTGGCCCGGCGGCCTCGGCCTGCGCGACCTTGCCCTCGTCGCCCATGGCGGCGAAGAACTGCTTCCACGTCTCGTCCACGGCGGTCGGATCATTGGCGTAGCGGGCATACATCTGTTCGAGGTATTCCGCGTTATGCCCCTGCATGAAACTGGTGGAGCGGAAGACGTCGTTGTCGGATTGGTCGGTCATGGCTTCGTTTCCTCGGTGAGGACGGTTGTGATTTCGGCAAGGGTTTCGGGCGCGCCGTCGACCTCGGTGGTGTTGATTATCGTCAGACCAACGGGCGCATCCGCAGCCGCGTTCCCTGTCGTGGCAAATCGGCAGATCCGCTCGACCCGTCCGGGGAGGGTGCGGGTCTGGACGATGGTCAGGACGCCATCGTCGTCGGTCAGAACGCGAGATTTCGTCGTATCGGTATCCCGCCGGGCCAGCAGGCCGGGCGCGGACCGGCGTTGCAGATCGAGCAGGGTGGCAATGTCCTCGCCACCGTCATCCCCGGCCAGATAGCCGGTCATCAGGGTCCAGGCGAGGGCATCGACCTGCGCCTCTGTCAGGTCGGAATCGCGGGTCAGGACGGTCCAGCCCTCGGATTCAAGCTGGGTGACGGCGTCGGGGAATGTGCTCGTCCCGGCGCAGGCCGTCGCGATGTCGGCGGCAGCGGGCGTGATGAAAAGCATCGAAGCGAAGACGCCGAACGCGATCGCACGATGCCCGCCATTGCGCCGGGTCCGAACGATCCCGCCGGGGCGCGCGCAGCCTTTTTCGCTTTGTTCGGCGGTTCTCATGCCGTCACTCCAGTCGGGGTCGATGGATCACGTCACCCGATCGCGTCCTTCACCGCTTCGCCCAGCGTCGCCGGGCTGTCGGCGACGACGATGCCAGCCGATTTCATGGCCTCGATCTTCGATTCCGCGTCACCCTTGCCGCCCGCGACGATGGCGCCGGCGTGGCCCATGCGGCGACCCGGAGGGGCGGTGCGCCCGGCGATGAAACCGGCGGTCGGCTTCCAGCGGCCGGCCCTGCGTTCGTCGGCCAGAAACTGCGCGGCTTCCTCTTCCGCCGTTCCGCCGATCTCGCCGATCATGATGATCGAGTGCGTTTCTGGATCAGCGAGGAACATTTCCAGCACATCGATGTGCTCGGTCCCCTTGATCGGGTCGCCACCGATGCCCACGGCGGTCGACTGGCCCAGCCCCATGTCGGTCGTCTGTTTGACTGCCTCATAGGTCAGCGTGCCGGAGCGGGATACGACCCCGACCGACCCGCGTTTGTGGATGTGACCCGGCATGATGCCGATCTTGCATTCGCCGGGCGTGATGACACCGGGGCAGTTCGGCCCGATCAGCCGGGTTTTCGAGCCGTCCAGCGCGCGTTTGACGCGCGTCATGTCTAGCACCGGAATGCCTTCGGTGATGCAGACGACCAGCGGAATTTCGGCGTCGATGGCCTCGAGGATGGAATCGGCGGCGAAGGGGGGCGGGACGTAGATCACGCTGGCCGTCGCGCCGGTGCGGGCGACCGCTTCGTGGGAGCTGTCGAAGACCGGCAGGCCCAGATGCGTCTGCCCCCCTTTGCCGGGTGTCACGCCGCCGACCATTTTCGTGCCATAGGCAATTGCCTGTTCGGTGTGGAATGTCCCCTGCGAGCCGGTCAGGCCCTGGCAGATCACCTTGGTGTCTTTGTCGATGAGAATGGCCATGGGGCCTCCGGCTGGTCAGTTATGAACGATAAGGATGACGGGGTGGTCGAAGGCGACGCCTTCGCCCGTTTCGGGGTCGACAAACGTGGTGCGCGCAAGCGGCAGGGTCACCGACAGGTTATCGAAGAAGAATCCGACGCCGCCGTCCGGATTGCGGCCCGCCCCGCGCGGGGCCAGCAAGGTGTCGCTGCCGTCGACCAGGCGCGGCGCCAGTATTTCCCCGGCCAGACGATTGGCTGTCGCGGTGCCGACGGCGGGCGACCCGACGGAACAGCCGGTGCCGCTCACGATCTGGCGCTGGCCCTGATCGTCGGTAAAGCTCTGATCCGGTGCCGGGCCGATGCGGATGAACGTCAGCGTTCCGGGGTTGGCATAGACGATGGAGTCGCCGTCGCGTTCGCGGACCGGAAAATTCAGCGCCCGCGCCGCAGCGTCCTGCGTGCGGAGGGTCCGGTTGTTCAGACAGACGGCTTCGGCGGCGAAGCGCACGCGCTGTGCCGCGATGTCAGACACGCCGGGACCGAAGCCGTTCGGCCCCGTGGAAGCGCACCCGGCCAATGTCAGCAGGAGAAGCAGCGCGCGTTTCATTTCATCGCCTCGCGGCTGGCGTCCGGGGTCAGGCGTTCGACCGACAGGAACGTCTCGGGACCGGTGGGGCCGGGGCGCGTGCCGGTGTGGACGACCGCGACGCGCGCCGGGTTAAGGGCGCGGGCCGCCAGCAGGGTCGTGCCGGGCAGCGCGGCGGCCGCATGGGTTTCGGGCAGGGGGGCCAGCGTCCGGATGCCCTCGGACGCCAGTGTTCGGATCGCCGCCTCTGCCGCCGCCATGCCATGGTCGCCATCGAATGCGACGTCACAGCGGCGGTCGGTGCCGGGGGTGACGGGGCGTTGATCGGTGCCGCGCGCGACTTGCGACGGGGCGACGTCCGAAGCGGGCGCGCGGTCGTAGTAATCGAGGCGCGCACCGGTCCTGCCAATCCTGTCGACGGCCTGATCCGCTGTCAGATAAGGCGACAGACAGTTCGCTGCGAAGGCGGCGAATATCGTATCGTCACCAGCCTGCGCAGAAGCTGTAACGGGCGCAGCCATCATAGTGGCAACCACGAGGGAGCGGAGGAGCGGCACCCGGTCTTTCCTAACCCTTGACCGCCTTCACGATCTTCTGGGCCCCGTTCTTCAGGTCGTCGGCGGCCACGACGTCCAGACCGGACTCGTTGATGATCGCCTTGCCTTCCTTGACGTTGGTGCCTTCCAGCCGGACGACCAGCGGCACCTTGAGGCCGACTTCCTTGACGGCGGCGACCACGCCTTCGGCGATGACGTCGCAGCGCATGATGCCGCCGAAGATATTGACCAGAATGCCCTTCACCTGCGGATCGGAGGTGATGATCTTGAACGCCTCGGTCACCTTTTCCTTGGTCGCGCCGCCGCCCACGTCGAGAAAGTTGGCGGGCTCCGCGCCATACAGCTTGATGATGTCCATCGTCGCCATGGCAAGGCCTGCACCATTGACCATGCAACCGATTTCACCGTCCAGCGCGATATAGTTCAGGTCGTATTTGGAGGCGGCGAGTTCCTTGGGGTCCTCCTCGGTTTCATCGCGCAACTCGGCGATGTCCTTGTGACGGTACATCGCGTTGCCGTCGAAGCTGACCTTGGCGTCCAGCACCTTGAGCGTGCCGGTGTCGGTCACGATCAACGGGTTGATCTCCAGCATCTCCATGTCCTTCTCGGTGAAGGCTTTGTAGAGGTTGCCCATCAACTGCACGCACTGCTTGACCTGCGCGCCCTCCAGCCCCAGCGAAAAGGCGATACGACGGCCGTGAAAGGGCTGATAGCCGGTGGCCGGATCGACGCTGAAGCTGACGATCTTGTCAGGCGTGTTGGCGGCGACTTCCTCGATATCCATGCCACCCTCGGTGGAACAGACGAAACCGATTCGGCTGGTCTGACGATCGACCAGCAGCGCCAGATACAGTTCGCGCGCGATGTCGGACCCGTCTTCGATATAGATGCGGTTGACCTGCTTGCCTGCCGGGCCGGTCTGATGAGTGACCAGGGTGCGGCCCAGCATTTTCTTGGCTTCCTCGGCGGCTTCCTGAACGGATCTGGTCAGGCGAACGCCGCCTTTCTCGCCGGCATCGGCCTCCTTGAACTTGCCCTTGCCGCGTCCACCGGCATGGATCTGCGCCTTCACAACCCAGAGCGGCCCATCGAGCTGACTTGCCGCGTCCTTGGCATCCGCCGCCTTGGTGACCGGCACACCTTCGCTGACGGGGGCCCCGTATTCGCGCAGCAGCGCCTTGGCCTGATATTCGTGGATATTCATGGGATGCGCCCCCGCTGGGTCAATGAAGCTTGGGCATCGCCTTGCCATGCCCCGGTTGGCAATAAAACGGGTATATCGGCAATTGTGCGGATTTCAGCCGCATAATGTACATTTGTGATCACATGATAAGGGTCTGTGATCACAAGAAGCTGAGTCCGACTTCATCCTGCGATTTTCACAGCATCGACGGTCTGTTCTGCATCCGCTGCCCCCAGTTCTGCCGCAGTCAGGTATGGCGATCGGCAAACGAATAAGGGCGACGCCTTTCGACGTCGCCCTTTGTTCTACACGGTATGAAACCTTCAGGTCAGGCTGGGGTCTATTGCCTTGCAGGCCTCGACCAGACCCCGCACGGCATCTACCGATTTGTCGAACATCGCCTGCTCGTCGCGGGTCATCTTGATATCGACGACGCGCTCGATTCCACCGGCCCCGATGACCGTCGGAACGCCGACGTACATGCCGTTCAACCCGAGCGCGCCATCGACATAGGCCGCACAGGGCAACAGGCGCTTCTGATCCTTGAGATAGGCTTCTGCCATCTCGATTGCGGAGGACGCCGGGGCATAGAACGCCGAGCCGGTCTTGAGCAGACCGACGATTTCCGCGCCGCCGTCACGGGTGCGCTGAATGATGGCGTCGAGTTTCTCCTGGCTCGTCCAGCCCATCTCGACCAGATCGGGCAGGGGAATGCCGCCGACCGTGGAATAGCGCGCCAGCGGCACCATCGTGTCGCCATGTCCGCCCAGAACGAAGGCGGTGACATCACGCATCGAGACGTCGAATTCTTCCGCCAGGAAGTGACGGAAACGGGCCGAATCGAGGACCCCGGCCATGCCGACCACCTTTTCATGCGGCAGTCCGGAGAATTCGCGCAACGCCCAGACCATCGCGTCGAGCGGGTTGGTGATGCAGATGACGAAGGCGTCGGGGGCGTTGTCGCGGATGCCTTCACCCACGGCCTTCATGACCTTGAGGTTGATGCCCAGCAGGTCGTCGCGCGACATGCCCGGCTTGCGAGGCACGCCAGCGGTGACGATGCAGACGTCTGCACCCGCGATATCGGCATAATCGTTGGTGCCGCGCAGTTTGACGTCGAACTTCTCGACCGGGCCGGACTCGGCGAGGTCGAGGGCCTTGCCCTGCGGCGTGCCTTCGCTGATGTCGAAGAGGACGACGTCCCCCAGTTCCTTGAGGGCGACCAGATGGGCGAGCGTGCCGCCGATCTGTCCGGCGCCGATGAGAGCGATCTTGGGTCGGGCCATGTCTGTCTCCGATATGTCCGCATGAATCCGGCGGAGGCGTAGCGGATGCGCGCCCCCAAGCGCAAGGGTGTGCGGATGTTGTGATCACCGCTGACATGTTGGCGCGGCGGCGAACGGCCCGACGCTTGCCGGTCAGGCCAGGGGTCTGTGCGCCCGCGATCAGGTTTCGGCGTCGGCCAGATATGCCAGATCGTCCATCCGGTCTTCCCAGGCCTGACCGGACGCGACAAGGCACATGCGCCCGTCGGGCAGTGTCACGGTGATCGTCCACGTGCCCGTCGCCTCGGACGCGAAAACCTCGAGGACGCGGTTTTTCTTCCCGATGCCGATGCCGCGACGGGTTTCACCGAACTGACTGGAGAGTTTCGCGACCATATCACCGCGCGGCCCGCAGGCGGCCTGTTGGGCATGCGCGGGCAGGGCGAACAGGGCCAGGGCCGCGCCGATCAGTGTGGCGTAGAGGGACATCATCAACTGGGTCTTCGTCATATCGCATTCCTTTCGTGGCGATGACCGGCCGCGACAGGAACGAGAAAGCTGCTGGGCCGTCTCATCCGTTGGCAGCCAGGTCGTTTGGCCCGAAGTGATGTCAGGGAAGCTGCCTGAAACCTGCGAATAAACGGTTAACGATCGGACGCCCCGCCACGCCGCGAAGCAGCAGGCACAGGCGAACGATTCGTGCGGCTGGGGGCAAAAACTCTTGCCATTCGTTGCGCATGGTGCTTCGAAGCGACGCCAAGGAGGCCTTGTCATGCGCCAATCAGACCGTCCTGTCCGCTCCGTCCTTTATATTCCCGGCTCCAAGCTGCGGGCGCTGGAAAAGGCCCGCACGCTGCCGGTCGATGCAATCATTTTCGATCTGGAGGACGCCGTCGCACCGGACGAAAAGGTAAGCGCCCGCAATACTTTGGCGGATGCCCTGAAAGCAGGTGGTTTCGCGCCGCGTCAGTGCATCGTGCGCATTAACGGGACCGATACCCAATGGGGTGCCGACGACCTGGCGATGTTCGCGCCACTGGCACCCGACGCGATCCTGCTGCCCAAGGTGAACACGTCCGAGGACGTTGCTGCGGCTGCGAAAGAGTTGACCGGCGAGACGCTAATCTGGGCGATGATGGAGACACCGGAGGGTATTCTGAACGCCGCCGCCATTGCCCGTGCACCGCGCATGGGGGGATTCGTGATGGGCACGAACGACCTGGCCAAGGACCTGAATTGCCGGGATCGGGCGGATCGTCTGCCCCTGATGACGGCGCTTCAGACCTGTCTGCTGGCGGCGCGGGCGACGGGGATCCCCTGCGTCGACGGCGTCTTCAACGCGTTCAGGGATGACGACGGTCTGCGCACCGAATGCGAACAGGGCCGCGACCTGGGGATGGACGGCAAGACGCTGATTCACCCCGCACAGATCGCCATCGCCAATGCCGCCTTCGGTCCGACCGATGCCGAGGCCGAACTGGCCTGGCGCCAGATCGCAGCTTTTGACGCCGCGATCGCCGAAGGGAAGGGCGTTGCCGTGCTGGATGGGCGCATTATCGAGAACCTTCATGTGGACACGGCCCGCCGGACACTGGCAAAGCTGGCCGCGATTGCCGCATTGGAGAGCTGAACCATGTATCTTCTGATTCTCGGACTTGCCCTTTGGGCCGGGGCCCATTTCTTCAAACGCCTGGCCCCTGCCGTCCGCGCAAAGATGAGCGCTTCGGGCAAGGCGCTGGTGGCGGCGCTGTCCGTCCTGGCCATCGTGCTGATGGTGATGGGATACCGGGCGACCGATTTCGTTGTGATCTGGGAACCGCCAGCGGGCATGCGGCATCTCAACTACCTTTTGATGGTGGTGGCATTCTACCTGTTCGGTGTCGGCGCGGCCAAGGGCACGACCGCAGGCTGGCTGCGCCATCCGCAACTGTCTGCCGTGATTGTCTGGGCCGTCGCGCACCTGCTGGTGAACGGCGATCTGTCGGCCATCGTCCTGTTTGGCGGGCTGCTCGTCTGGGCAATTGCCGAAGTGATCGTGCTGAACCGAACCACCACATGGGTCCGTCCTGCCGACGTGTCGATCAAGGGCGATGCGAAAGCTCTCGTGATCGGTCTGATTGTCATGTCCATCGCCATCGCCATCCATATCTGGCTTGGCGTCAACCCGTTCGGAGGCTGATATGTCCACGCTCTACCGTCTGCTGACTGCCGAGGATTCATCGGCATTCTGTCACAAGATCACGGATGCACTGGCCAAGGGATGGGTTCTGCATGGATCCCCCTGCTATGCTTTCGACCCGGCGACGAACGTCATGCGGTGCGCGCAGGCGGTGACCAAGAACATCGATGCGGAGTACACACCCGACATGAAGCTGGGAGCGCAATGACCAAGACCAATCCGGGCCGCTTCTTCGAAGACTACACGATCGGCCAGACCATTCGTCACGCCGTCCCCCGGACCGTCGCGGAAGGGGAACGGGCGCTATACACCGCGCTCTATCCTCAGCGATTCGCCGTCGCGTCGTCGGACGCCTTCGCGCTGGAGTGCGGGCTGGACGGCAGTCCGATGGACGATCTGATTACGTTCCACACGGTTTTCGGCAAGACCGTCCCCGACATTTCGCTGAACGCCGTGGCCAATCTTGGATACGCCGAAGGCCGGTTCCTGCAATCCGTGTTTCCGGGCGATACGCTGCGGTCGGAATCCGAGGTGATCGGGCTCAAGCAGAATTCGAACGGCAAATCCGGAGTGGTCTGGGTTCGAACCACCGGTCTGAACCAGTCGGATGAGCCGGTGCTGAGCTATGTGCGCTGGGTCATGGTCCGCAAGCGCGACGTGGATGCCCCCGCGCCGGAGACGGTGATCCCGGATCTGGCCGACGTCGTTCCGCCCGAGGCCCTGATCGTGCCCGAGGGGCTGACCTTCGACAGCTACGATTTCGCCTTGGCCGGAGAGCCGCATCGCGCTGCCGATTACGAGATCGGCGAGCGCATCGACCACGTCGACGGCGTTACCATCGAGGAGGCGGAGCATATGTTCGCCACGCGCCTGTGGCAGAACACGGCCAAGGTGCATTTCGATGCCACGCATCGCGAGGATGGCAGGCGTCTGATCTATGGCGGCCATATCATCAGTCTTGCGCGTGCCCTGTCGTTCAACGGGTTGGCCAACGCGCAGATGATCGCGGCGATCAACGGCGGCTCTCATGCGAACCCGTGCTTTGCGGGCGACACCGTGCGGGCCTGGTCCGAGGTGCTGGACCGGGCTCAGGTCGCGCCCGGCATTGCGGCGCTGCGCCTGCGGCTGGTGGCGACGCGGGGGGCGGCGTTCGCATTGCGGGGCGAGGACGGCAAATATCTGCCCGACGTCCTGCTGGACCTCGACTATTGGGCACTGATACCGGCCTGAGGCTTGTTCGACGGGGCGAAATGCGGTCTGATCGTCGTATGATCCGAGCGGCTGCCCTGCTTCTGGGCCTGATGGCCGCCACGCCCGCCGCAGCGGATTTCGTGCTGAGCAACCTGCGGTTCACACTGTATCACGAGGTCGGGCATGCCGTGATAGACCAGATGCGTGTGCCGCTGTTCGGGTCCGGGGAGACGGCGGCGGACGGCTTTGGCCTGATGGTCGCCGACCGCCTGCACTCCGAAACCGAGATGCGCGAGATCATCACCGATATGACGCGTCTTGGCCGGACCGAGGCGGCGCGGGAAATATTCGACCCCTGGTCCGAATACATGCCCGGCGCACAGCGGATGTCGCGCGCGATCTGTCTGTGGTTCGGCCTGAAACCGACGGAGCGCGGCGATCATGCCCGCGCATTGGGAATGCCCCCCCAGGAAGAGTGGGCCTGCATCGAGAATGCCCGCGCCCTGCGCTCCGCGTGGACACCGATCCTTGATGATCTTCGACCCGACGGGACAGGCGGCGTCAGCCTGCGGGTTGCCGCCACCGGCAAGGCGCTGCGCCTGCTGGCCCCGGACATCGCGCGTCTGAACAAGGAGATCGCACTGCCGCGTCCAACGCCGGTAACCATCGAAAACTGCGGAGAGGACAATGCCTATTATTATCAGTACGATGATCGAATCGTTATCTGTGCCGAACTGGTCACCGGGCTGCGTCGGGATGCCCTGCGCTGACCGTGGTAACAGACGCCGGACAAAAGTCGGAAACGTGACTGACGGAACCGATGCGCCGGACCCCAGCGTCAGGATTTCAGCGGGTCATGTCCCCAGTTCATCAGCGAATAACGCCATGCTGATGTCCGGACACCGCTATCGGGGCCGCCCTGTGCCAGATGCCGTTTGATAAAGCCCACGACCTTGGCCATGTGATCCCAGTCGGCGTCGGTCAGGTCGTCCTTGGTGGCGCGTCGGATCTCGACGATGCGACGACCCGAGCGGTGACCTTTGGACTCGCCTTCGCCGGCACCGACCGATTTGCTTTCTTCCGTTTCCAGCCAGTCTTCCAGCTCCTTCGGGGCTATGTTGACCAGATCTCTCCATTCGTCCCAGACGGTTTCGCGTGACTTCGACATGACTTTCCCCGGTTTTGCACCTTCAGGCTTCAAACCTGCGCATCCGGACCACGGTTCCGGCAATTCTTGTGATCACGGCAACCAACCTGTGATCACGGATTGCAGGTATTCGGGATATTTCCGGCGTCTGCGACCGTGCGCCCCCGTGACTCCGCCGTGAAATCCGCTAGGACTACGGCGAACGAGAACAATCCGACGACTTGGGCGACTCCATCGGTCCCGGTCGCAGCAGCCAAGGAGGTCCGCGATGGCCGACGTGAACCGGGGCAATCGCCCGCTCAGTCCGCACCTGCAAATCTATCGCCCGCAGATGACGTCGATATCCTCGATCCTCATGCGGATATCGGGGAATGCGCTGATCGTGGCGGCCCTGATGATCACATGGTGGTTCGTGGCTGCCGCCGCAGGGCCGGATGCCTTTGCGACCGCCGACGCCTTCGTCACGTCGTGGTTCGGTAAACTGGTGTTCATCGGCTCTATCTGGGCGATCTGGTATCATCTGCTGGGCGGGATCCGCCATCTGATCTGGGACACCGGCCGCGCGCTGGACGTTGCGACCGCTGAAATGATGGGATGGGGCATGGTCGGCGGGTCGATCCTGCTGACACTCATCACCATCGCTATCCTGTAAGGGGCCTGCACACATGTCATATCTCACCGATCGCAAGCGCGTCGAAGGTCTTGGCGCCGCAGGCTCCGGCACGACGCATCACTGGCAGCAGACGATCCTTTCCATCGCGCTGGTCGTTCTGATCCCCTTGTTCATTTTCACGTTCGGCACGGTTCTTGGCGGCACCTACGAAGAGATTGTCGCTTATTACTCCCGCCCCGTTCCGGCATTGATTGCGCTGTTGACGCTGGTTGTGGGTTGGGTTCACTTCGCCAAGGGTGTTCAGGTTCTGATCGAGGACTATGTGTCCGGTTCGACCCGCAAGTTCATGATCGTCGCGACCAACTGTGTCAGCTATGCTGCTGCGCTGGCGGGCGTTTACGCCATCGCCCGCCTGGCGCTGTAAGGAGAACGACAGATGGCTGCTTACGAATACGAGACGCATGAATATGATGTGGTCGTGGTGGGGGCCGGCGGTGCCGGCCTGCGCGCGACGCTCGGCATGGCCGAACAGGGCCTGCGCACCGCCTGCGTGACCAAGGTATTCCCGACCCGGTCGCACACCGTTGCCGCGCAGGGCGGCATCGCGGCCAGCCTTGGCAACATGGGCCCCGACAGTTGGCAATGGCACATGTATGACACCGTCAAGGGGTCGGACTGGCTGGGCGATACCGATGCGATGGAATACCTCGCCCGCGAAGCGCCCAAGGCGGTTTATGAGCTGGAACATTACGGCGTGCCGTTCTCCCGCACCGAAGAGGGCAAGATCTACCAGCGTCCCTTCGGCGGCCACACCACCGAATTCGGCGAAGGCCCCCCGGTGCAGCGCACCTGCGCCGCCGCCGACCGTACCGGCCACGCGATCCTGCACACGCTCTACGGTCAAAGCCTGAAGCAGAAGGCCGAGTTTTTCATCGAATATTTCGCGATCGACCTGATCATGTCGGAGGACGGCACCTGTCAGGGCGTGCTTTGCTGGAAGCTGGACGACGGCACCCTGCACCTGTTCAGCGCCAAGATGACGGTGCTGGCAACCGGCGGTTATGGCCGTGCCTATTTCTCGGCCACCTCGGCCCATACCTGCACCGGCGACGGCGGAGGTATGGTCGCGCGTGCGGGCCTGCCGTTGCAGGACATGGAGTTCGTGCAGTTCCACCCGACCGGCATTTACGGCGCCGGTTGCCTGATTACCGAGGGCGCGCGCGGCGAGGGGGGATACCTGACCAATTCCGAGGGCGAGCGGTTCATGGAACGCTATGCCCCGACCTACAAGGATCTGGCGTCGCGCGACGTGGTATCGCGCTGCATGACGCTGGAAATCCGCGAGGGGCGCGGTGTCGGCAAGGACAGCGACCATATTCACCTGAACCTCAGCCACCTGCCGCCGGAAACGCTGGCCTTGCGGCTGCCGGGCATTTCGGAGAGCGCGCGCATCTTCGCCGGCGTCGATGTCACCAAGGAACCTGTGCCGGTTCTGCCTACGGTCCACTACAATATGGGTGGCATCCCGACGAATTACTGGGGCGAAGTGCTGGCCCCGTCTGACGGCAAGGACGATAACGTAGCGCCCGGTCTGATGGCAGTGGGCGAGGCGGGCTGTGCCTCCGTTCACGGTGCGAACCGTCTGGGTTCGAACTCCCTGATTGACCTCGTGGTCTTCGGCCGCGCCGCCGCGATCCGGGCTGGCGAAATCGTCGACCCATCGACCCGCGTTCCCGAGCCGAACATGCGCTCGGTCGAGATGGCACTGGCCCGCTTCGACGGTCTGCGCCACGCGCGCGGTCAGGTCGCCACCGCCGAGCTGCGTCTGGAAATGCAGAAGACGATGCAGGACGACGCCGCCGTCTTCCGCACCTCCGAAACCCTGGCCCAGGGCAAGGACAAGATGGAGGATATCGCAGGCAAACTGTCGGATGTCGCCGTCACGGACAACACGCTGATCTGGAACTCCGACCTGATGGAGACACTGGAACTGGCCAACCTGATGCCCAATGCCGTGGCCACCGTGGTCGCCGCCGAAGCCCGCAAGGAAAGCCGGGGTGCCCACGCGCACGAGGATTTCCCCGATCGCGACGATGAAAACTGGCGGAAGCACTCGCTGACCTGGTTCAGGGGCGACGCGATGAAGGCCGATCTGGGATATCGCGGTGTCCACGTAAACCCACTCACCAGTCACAACGACGGCGGCATCGACCTCAAGAAGATCGCGCCGAAAGCCCGTGTTTATTGATCGAAGCCCATTGGCAACCGTAGGGCACATCGCGGCGGCCTTCGCTTTGACCAGCGTTGCAGCCTGCGTCCCCAACACGCCCGAGGCGAGGCGCGCGGCTTATCTCGACTGCGCCCGCGATCAGGGGTTGGTCGTGGAGAACGATACGATCCGCACGTCCAGCGCGGATCTATCGCGGTTGGATGCCTGCGAGGCGTTGCCCCGATGATCCGGCACATGCTCTTTCTTCTGCCTCTGGTCGCGACAGCCTGTGCACCGGTTCCGATGACGCCGGAACGGGCTGCCCGCCAGTGCCGCGCCGAGGCTTCGCAGGCCGACGGCATCTCGGGCAGCGTGGGCGCGGGGGTCAGCAACCGGGGGTCCTTCGGGACTGGTTCGATCACGATCACCAACCGTGTCTTCAACCCGCAGACCGAAGCCGAGTTCGTCGCCGACTGCATCGCCCGCCGTATGGAAGGCCGCCCGGAGCCGACGACTTTCGGCGTTTCCATCGGAGGCCGGACATGACGCGCGCCGCGATCCTTCTGGTCGGCATCGTTTTGACCGGCTGTAACGCCGCGACGGGCGGAGCTCCGGTCACCGTGGCCGACGGGTCGGTCCAGCCCGGGCTGGCATCCTGCCTGACGGCCATCGGGCGTTCCGATGTTGCCGCCGACCCCGACGCCGACATGAGCGATGCCGAGATCGAGGCGCTGCTGACCTGCACCGCCGACAGGGCAGGTCGCTGATGGACCTTATCGCCCCCCGCGTCCTGTGCATCGGCACGCACCACAAGACCGGGACGCTGTGGATGCGGACCGTGTTCCGCAAACTGGCGCAGGCGCTGGGTATCGAGTCGCATCAGGTCTTTGCGGGCAGTGGTGACGGCATGGTCCCTGCCGCCGACCGGGTGTTTCTGTTCCAGTGGTCGTCGGCATTTCCGCCGGTCATCCTCGACCGCCCCGACGCGCGCATCCTGCATGTGATCCGCGACCCGCGCGACGTGCTGTTGTCCGGCATGCGATATCATCGCACCGCGCCTGCGGGCGGCGAGGAATTCCTGCATACCCCCCGCGCCGATCTGGACGGATTGACCTATCAGCAGCATCTGAACGCACTGCCCCACGACAGCGCCCGCCTGATGTTCGAGATGGGCGAAAAACATGCGGAGACCCTGACCGCGATGACCGCGTGGGACTACGCCCGTGACAATACGATCGAAGCCCGGTTCGAGGATCTGATGCAGGACCATGACACCCGTGGCTTCAGCGATCATCTGCGCAATCTGGGTCTTCCCGAGGTCGAGGTGGCCCAAGGCGCGCGTATTTTCTGGGACAGCGCCCTGTTCGGCGGGCTGGCCGCACCCGAGGCGCGGGCCGACCGGGTCAAGGCACATGTCACCGGGGGTTCCGGTTCCGGCTGGCGCGACGCGCTGCCGGGCGACGTGGCACAGGCCTATGCCGCGCGGCACGGTGACGCACTGATGACCCTCGGTTATGAAACCCATCCGACCAACTGGCTAACGGAGGTTCGCAATGCGGCCTGACCTGCTTCTGACGCTTCCCTTGCTCTTGGCGGCCTGCACGTCGCCCATCGCCGATACGTTGGCGCGGGATGCGGCCAAATCTGCGGTGAACCCCGTGATCGCGGCGCGCTTTCCCGGCATTCCGCTGGAACCGGCGACGAACTGCATTATCGACAACGCCTCGGCCGGTGAAATCGTGCAACTGGCGACCCTGGCCGGTTCAGGCGCGAATGACGCCGCCACGCGCATCGTGCTGGATATCGCCCAGCGTCCCGACACGATCCGGTGCATCGCGACCGAAGGTCTGCCGGTGTTGCTGAACACCCTCTAGGAGGTCCGAGACATGGTCCAATTCACCCTTCCCAAGAACTCGAAGATCACCGTCGGCAAGACCTGGCCCAAGCCCGAAGGCGCGGACAACCTGCGCAGGTTCCAGATCTATCGCTGGAACCCGGAGGATGGGAAAAACCCGCGGCTCGACACCTATTGGGTGGACCTTGATACCTGCGGACCGATGGTTCTGGACGCGCTGATCAAGATCAAGAACGAGGTCGATCCGACGCTGACCTTCCGCCGCTCCTGCCGCGAAGGCATCTGCGGGTCCTGCGCGATGAATATCGACGGCGTGAACACCCTCGCCTGCACCTGGGGCATCGACGAGGTGAAGGGCGACGTGAAAATCTATCCGCTGCCGCACCTGCCGGTCATCAAGGACCTTATTCCCGACCTGACGCATTTCTATGCGCAGCATGCCAGCGTCATGCCGTGGTTGGAAACCAAGTCGAATGCACCTGCCAAGGAATGGCGCCAATCCATCGAAGATCGTGAAAAGCTGGACGGGCTGTATGAATGCATCATGTGCGCATCCTGTTCGACCGCCTGTCCGTCTTATTGGTGGAACGGCGATCGCTATCTGGGACCGGCAGCGCTTCTGCATGCCTATCGCTGGATCATCGACAGTCGCGACGAGGCCACCGGGGAGCGGCTGGACGATCTGGAAGATCCGTTCAAACTGTATCGCTGCCATACAATCATGAACTGCGCCAAGACCTGCCCCAAGGGTCTGAACCCGGCGCGCGCGATCCAGAACATCAAGAAGATGATGGTCGAGCGACAGCTCTGAACCTGAACCGCACTGAAACGGCTCCCGGCGCAAGCCGGGCCATTCTGGTGTCTGACTGTTCCGTGATCTGCGTGCATCTGCGAAGCCTCCCCTTGGCCGGTATGCGGGAGTGAAGGATGGGCGGCGGCGCTCTATTGCCTGAACAAACGAGATCAGGAACACAATTGAAAGGCCCCCCTATGCTCAGGATCAACGCCCCGGCACCCGCCCTTGGTTTTCCGCTGCTGACCGGCGACAGGTTCAACCTCACCGGGGAAACGCCCGAAAACTTCACCTTGGTGATTTTCTATCGCGGTCTGCACTGCCCGATTTGCCGCAAGCAGATCGAAACGGATGTAGTCCCGAACCTGAAAGCACTGGCTGAAAAGGGCGTAGATGTCGTCGCAGTTTCGATGGACGAGGAGGAGCGCGCCCGCAAGCAGGAAGCGGAGTGGAATTTCGGTGACCTGCGCGTAGGATACGCCCTGACGGAAGCCACGGCGCGCGAATGGGGGCTATATATTTCCAGCGCCCGCAATGGCAGCACCGAACCCGAGATTTTCTGCGAACCCGGCATGACGCTGGTGCGTGCCGACGGCAGCGTCTTTGCCCATTGGCAGCAATCCGTGCCCTTTGCCCGACCGGGCATGGGCGACCTGATCTCCGGGGTCGGCTTCATCGTCGACAATGACTATCCGGCGCGCGGCACGGCCTGACCCGCCCCGAACGGGGCCTCGGATGACCGGGGCCCTTTCGACAAGCTCAGGGAATTTACGGTTGAACCTGTGCCCCGGTCGAGCTTGTGACCGTACCGCCCGAAATGGCGGTATCGGTCGTCGCTTCGATTTCGGCGGTGGTGTCGACGCGGTTGTTGGCAGCGGTCTGGCAACCTGCAACCAGTGCCATCAAGGGAAGGGCAAGGCTCAGCTTCACGGTCCTGGACATAGGGTCTTTCTCCGTTTCAGTCTTCGGGTAAACCTCGCGGTTGGGTCGAATGTTCCGCATCTTCGCGGTGAGGCAGGATATCGCGGAAGCACAGAGCGTATTTTCTGAATTTTCCGTATTGACCCGAATCCGGTTTGGCCCCACATGGCCCGCATAGACGCCAACGCACGCGCCTCTGGCACGGCTTAACGCACGGTTACGTAGCGACGGTAACGTCTCCTTGGAAGTGAGCGGTCTTAGTTGGGGAATCCCCAAAATGGCCGGGTCTATTGGAGATGACCATGAACGCAGTAACCGGCTTTGGCCGTCCGCCCTTCGTCGCGACACCCGCCGTCGAATTCGCCTCCTCGCGCGTCGCGTCCTACATTGCCGCCCATGATTTCGCGCATCCGACGCTGGTCATGGACGTCGATGCGGTCGAGCGTCAGTTCAACGCTCTCTCTGACGGCCTGATGACCCGCACCGGTCGTGCCCACATCCATTACGCCGTCAAGGCCAATCCCCATCCCGCCATCATCGAGCGTCTGGTCGGGCTTGGCTCGGGCTTCGATGCCGCCTCCCGTGGCGAGATCGAGCTGGTTCTGGGTCAGGGTGCCGACGTCGATCACGTCTCCTTCGGCAATACCATCAAGAAGGCGTCTGACATCCGTTTCGCCCATCACGCCGGCGTCACCCTGTTCGCCGCCGATGCCGAGGAAGAGCTGGACAAGATCGCCGAAAATGCGCCCGGCACCCGTGTCTACATCCGCGTCATCGTCGACAACGACGAGGCGGACTGGCCGCTGTCGCGCAAGTTCGGTTGCGCCGCCGACAAGGTCATGACGCTGCTGGGCCGCGCCCGCGACCTGGGCCTGATCCCCTTCGGCCTGTCGTTCCACGTCGGATCGCAGACCCGACAGGCCCGCATGTGGACCGGCACGCTCGATCAGGTCGCCGCCATCTGGCACCGCGCCAATGAGGCCGGTTTTGGCCTGCAACTGCTGAACATCGGCGGCGGTTTTCCTGCCTTCTATGGCGAAGATATCCAGCACCCCACTTCCTATGCCGCCGAGGTGATGGGTCTGATTGCCGACCGCTTCGGCGACGTCCCCCAGATCATGGCCGAGCCGGGCCGCAGCATGGTCGCCGATTGCGGTGCCATTGCCGCCGAAGTCATCCTTGTGTCGAAGAAGTCCGAGGACGACCTGCACCGCTGGGTCTATCTGGACATCGGCAAGTTCTCGGGTCTGGCCGAAACCATGGACGAAGCGATCCGCTATCAGTTCGTCACATCCCGCGATGGCGACGAGACCGGCGCCTGCGTTCTGGCCGGCCCGTCCTGCGACAGCGCCGACGTGCTCTATGAAAAGCGCCCGATACAGTTGCCCGTGACCCTCAGAGCAGGGGACAAGATCATCATCCGCAACTGCGGCGCCTACACGACGACCTATTCGTCTGTCGGCTTCAACGGCTTCCCGCCGCTGGATCAGATCGTCATCTGAGGCAGGCCATCGTATCGGACCGTCATATGCCCCTGCCTGTCCCGGCGGGGGCATTTTCACGTCTGCACTGTCCTGCATGTCTGTGCGCATCGCCTGCACACCGCCGCCATGGTCCCCCGCGACCCGCGACTGGCCCGAGGCCATCTTCAACCCGCTTCGCAGATCCGTTCAGGCAAATGCCGCTTCCAGGGCGATCTCCACCATGTCTCCGAAGGATGACTGGCGGTCCGACGCGGGCAGGGCCTCCTGCGTGAGCAGGTGATCGCTGACCGTTAGAACGGCCAGGGCGCGGCATCCATGCCGGGCCGCAAGAGTATACAGTTCCGCCGCTTCCATCTCGACGGCCAGAATACCGTGTCGCGTCATCTGTTCGTTCAGATCCGGCCGCTCGTCATAAAAGACGTCCGACGAATAGATGCCACCCACGTGAACATCGTTCGCCTTGGTCTGCGCTGCCGCATACGCTGCCATCAGCAGGCCGAAGTCGGCACAGGGGGCAAAGTTGATATCGCGCAGGATGCCGCGCGACGGGGTCGAGAGGCTGCTGGCGGTCTGCGCCAGCACGACATCGCGGATCTTGACATATGGCTGCATCGCGCCGGCCGACCCGATCCGGATCAGCGTTCTGGCCCCGTATTTCGTGATCAGCTCATTGGCATAAATCGACAGGCTGGGCATTCCCATCCCGGAGCCGTGGATCGTGACCCTGTTGCCGCGCCACATCCCCGTGAACCCCAACATCCCACGCACGTCGTTAACCAGTTCGGGACCATCCAGAAACGTCTCCGCTGCCCATTTGGCGCGCAGCGGGTCTCCCGGCATCAGTACGGTTTCGGCAATCTGTCCGCGTCCGGCGCGAATGTGGGGGGTCATGACGGGGCCTCGGATATGAAAAAGGGACGCGGATCGGCGTCCCTTTTCCCAGAATTCCGAAGTGAAAGTCTAGATCGCCATATCTTCGGCGGACTTGCCGCTAGAAAGCGCATCCTTGAACCACTGCGGCTGACGCCCGCGGCCCGACCAGGTCTTTCCCGGATTTTCCGGATGGACGTATTTCGGAGCGGCTCCCCCGGACTTGCCCTTTTTCCCGCCAGCGAAGTCGTTCAGCGAATAGCCCATTTCCTTGGCCATCGCCTCCAGCTTGGACTGGGCTTCCCGCTTCTTGCGTTCGTCATAATTCTTGAGCGCCAAAGTAACCTGCTTCTGAAGACTCTGCAGTTCTTCGCGGCTCATGTTGTCGAGCTTCATGATTTCCCCCTTTTTATCACAGACACCAATCCGCAATAGCCGCTGTCAATTTCATTTGCAATGACTGCTATTCGGCCGCCATTCCCGACGGGTCTGCCAGTGCGACGATATCGGCCATGATCCGGTTCAACTCGAAATCCTTGGGGGTATAGACGGCGGATACGCCAAGGCTGCGCAATCGATCTGCATCTTCCTCGGGAATGATGCCTCCCACTATGACGGGAACGTGGGCCAGGTCGGCATCCCGCATTCGTGTCATTAATTCCTCGACCAGCGGCAGATGGCTTCCCGACAGGATCGATAATCCGACGACATGCGCACCATTATCGATTGCTGCGCTGACAATTGCTTCGGGCGTCAGGCGAATGCCTTCATAGCGGATCTCCATTCCACAATCGCGGGCTCGCACGGCAATCTGTTCGGCACCGTTGGAATGACCATCCAAACCCGGTTTTCCCATCATGAAGGTCAAACGCCGGCCCAGCCGGTCCGAGACCGCATCGACCGCCGCGCGCAACTCGTCCAGTCCTTCGACCGCATTCGATGGCGACGCCGATACGCCCGTTGGCCCCCTGTATTCACCATGAACGGCGCGCATCACGCCCGCCCATTCGCCGGTCGTCACGCCCGCCTTCGCCGCCGCGACCGATGGCGGCATGATGTTCGTGCCGTCCCGCGCAGCCTGTCTCAGGGCGACCAATGCCTCCTCGACTGCATGGGCATCGCGTGCCTCGCGCCAGGCGTCCAGCCGCCCGATCTGATCGGCCTCGACCGCCGGGTCGACGGTCATGATGCCGCCGTCCTCCCCCACCAGCGGCGATGGCTCGCCTTCGGTCCAGGCGTTGACGCCGACCACGGTGGTTTCGCCGCGTTCGATGCCGCCCAGACGCGCGGCATTCGATTCCACCAGCCGCGATTTCATGTATTCGATGGCCGCGACCGCACCGCCCATTCCATCCAGAATGGCCAATTCCGCCCGCGCCTCGGTTTTCAGGGCTTCGACCTTTGCCGCCACGACCGGTGATCCGTCGAACAGGTCTCCGTATTCCAGAAGATCCGTTTCATAGGCCAGAACCTGCTGCATTCGCAGCGACCACTGCTGATCCCAGGGACGCGGCAATCCCAGCGCTTCGTTCCATGCGGGCAATTGAACGGCGCGGGCCCGTGCCGATTTCGATAGCGTGACGGCAAGCATTTCCAACAGGATGCGATAAACGTTGTTTTCCGGTTGCTGTTCCGTCAGGCCCAGCGAATTGACCTGAACGCCATAGCGGAACCGCCGGTATCTCGCGTCCTCGACTCCGTAACGCTCGCGACAAATCTCGTCCCACAATTCGACGAAGGCGCGCATCTTGCACATCTCGGTCACAAACCGGATGCCGGCATTCACGAAGAATGAAATGCGCCCGACCAGTCTCGGGAAATCCTCGGCCGGAACCTTGCCCTGCAATTCATCCAGAACCGCCGTCGCCGTCGCAAGTGCGAAAGCCAGTTCCTGCTGCGGAGTCGCCCCTGCTTCCTGCAGGTGATAGGAACAGACATTCATCGGATTCCATTTCGGAATTTCGGAATAACAATATTCCGCAACGTCCGAGATCAATTTCATCGAGGGTTTTGGCGGCAAGACGTAAGTGCCCCGCGACAGGTATTCCTTAACGATGTCGTTCTGGACCGTTCCCTGCAACGTGGCGATATCCGCGCCCTGTTCCTCGGCCACCGCGACATACAGCGCCAGCAACCAAGGAGCCGTCGCGTTGATCGTCATCGAGGTATTCATCTGTTCCAGCGGAATATCCGCGAACAGCGCTCGCATGTCGCCCAGATGACCGACCGGAACGCCGACCTTGCCGACTTCGCCCCGCGCCAGAATATGGTCGCTGTCATATCCGGTCTGCGTGGGCAGATCGAAAGCCACCGACAATCCGGTCTGCCCGCGTGCGAGGTTCGACCGGTACAGCGCGTTCGATTTTTCCGCCGTTGAATGACCTGCATAGGTACGGAACAGCCAGGGGCGATCTTTCTGCGACACGGCGACCTCATGGGTAATATTATTTCTTGTCAGGTCGATTATGGGGAAGATCAGACAAGTGTCAATTCGCCGCGCTGCGGCAATATTATGTGCGCAAATCTGTATGACCCGGGTAATACCATGGTATGCACCGTGATATGATCGCCATTATTTTCTGTTTCGGCTGACCGTTCGCATATGTTTCGCACCGTCGAGCTGCCACTGTGGACCGTCATCCTTCTGGTCATCTTCGCGGCCGTAACTTTCGCATCCCATTTCCTGTTTCCATCTGTCCGATGGTACTTCCGCAAGCGGGCGGAACGTCTGATCGCGCAGTTGAACACCAAGTTGAATCGCCCGATTCAGCCGTTCAAGCTGGCGCGGCGGATGGATACGATCAACCGGCTCATCCATGACCCCGAGGTCGCGCAAGCGATCGTCGATCACGCCCGCGAACAGGACATGCCCGAAGACGTCGCCTATGAAACCGCGCGCCGCTATGCGCGCGAGATCGTGCCGGGATTTTCGGCGCTGCTGTATTTCGGCGTGGCAACCCGATTGGCCCGATGGTTGTCCCGGTCACTCTACCGCGTGCGTGTCACGGGCGAGGCCGAAGCCTTGGCGGGCATCGATCCGAAAGCGACGGTCATCTATGTCCTGAACCATCGGTCCAACATGGATTATGTGCTGGTCACATGGCTTGCCGCGCACCAGGCCGCACTGGCCTACGCCGTTGGCGAATGGGCCCGACGCTGGCCCCTGGGCCCGCTGATCCGTGCAATGGGGGGGTATTTCGTGCGGCGGCGCAATCTGAACCCGCTCTATCGTCGCGTTCTGGCTCGGTATGTCCAGCTTGCCACGGCCAACGGCGTGACGCAGGCGGTTTTCCCGGAAGGTCGATTGTCGCGGGACGGGGCGTTGCAGGCGCCGAAACTGGGCATTCTCAGCTACATCCTTGCGGATCATGATCCGCAAGATACGCGGGATGTCGTCTTCGTTCCGGTTGCGGTGAACTACGAACGTGTTCTGGAAGACCGCGTCCTGATTGTGGCCGGAGGCGAGACGGCGCACAGTTTCCGCCTGCGTTGGTGGATGGTGGCGCGTTACCTGTGGCGGCATCTGCAGTTGCGCCTGACGGGGCGTTTCACGCGGTTCGGCTATGCTGCCGTCGTCTTCGGGCGGCCGCTCTCGTTGCACCGCTTTCTTTGGCAGGGCCACGCCGACCCGGCTGCGGCCCTGGGCAATGCGCTGATTGACCGGATCGGGGAAGTTTTGCCGGTGCTTCCGATGGCCTTGGTCTGCGAGGCATTGAACAAAGGGGCCCGCGATGTTGCCGTGGTGGCCGCGCACCTGGAGACGCGGGCAGAAGACTGGCGCGAAGAAGGCCGCGCCGTCTACTATGCCCAACGCGAGGCCCGCGATACGGCAATGGTAGCGCTGCGAATGCTCGGGGTTAGAAAGGCTTTGCGACTCGATGGGGATCGGATTGTCGTCGCCGAGGACTGGCTGCCGGTGATTGCCTACTATGCGAATACTTTGCCGACGCAGAAATCTGACGAGACATAAAATTACGTGTATGAACTTTTCGGGGTTGGAAAGTTACGCGCACCTTGTTATTTTCACTGCAATGCAGCGCGAAGAATTCCGCGCCGCGGCATGATGGAGATGACCGAAATGGCTCTGGATACATACCCCACACCGCCGACCTATGACGCGGTGGCCAAGGATCTTTACGAAATGGGCGAGATGCCCCCTATGGGCCATGTGCCAAGGCAGATGTATGCTTGGGCCATTCGCAAGGAACGTCACGGCGAACCCGACACGGCGATGCAACAGGAAATCGTGGACGTTCCCGCCTTGGACAGCCACGATGTGCTGGTCCTCGTGATGGCTGCGGGCGTGAATTACAACGGTGTCTGGGCCGCGCTCGGTGTCCCGATCAGTCCGTTTGATGGCCACAAGGCCCCTTATCATATCGCCGGGTCCGACGCATCGGGCATCGTCTGGGCGGTCGGTGACAAAGTGAAACGCTGGAAGGTCGGGGACGAGGTCGTCGTTCACTGCAATCAGGACGACGGCGACGACGAGGAATGCAACGGCGGTGACCCGATGTTCTCGACCTCGCAGCGGATCTGGGGATACGAGACGCCGGACGGCAGCTTCAGCCAGTTCACCCGCGTCCAGTCTCAGCAGCTCATGCCCCGTCCCAAACACCTGACGTGGGAGGAATCGGCCTGTTACACCCTGACGCTGGCCACCGCGTACCGGATGCTGTTCGGGCACGAACCGCATGACCTGAAGCCCGGCCAGAACGTTCTGGTCTGGGGCGCGTCGGGCGGGCTTGGCAGCTATGCCATTCAGCTGATCAATACCGCCGGGGCCAATGCCATCGGTGTCATCAGCGACGAGGGCAAGCGCGATTTCGTCATGGGACTGGGTGCCAAGGGCGTGCTGAACCGCAACGATTTCAGTTGCTGGGGCCAGATGCCCACTGTCAATACGCCCGAATACAACACCTGGTTCACCGAGGCGCGAAAGTTCGGTAAGGCGATCTGGGACATCACCGGCAAGGGCAACAACGTCGATATGGTGTTCGAACATCCCGGTGAGGCGACGTTCCCGGTATCGACGTTCGTCTGCAAGAAAGGCGGAATGGTCGTGATCTGCGCCGGGACGACCGGATATAACCTGACGTTCGATGTCCGTTACATGTGGATGCACCAGAAGCGGTTACAGGGCAGCCATTTCGCACACCTGAAACAGGCGGCGGCGGCCAACAAGCTGATGGTGGAGCGTCGGCTGGACCCTTGCATGTCCGAATGTTTCGAATGGTCGGATTTGCCCGAGGCTCACATGAAAATGCGGCGCAACGAGCATAAGCCCGGCAACATGGCGGTGCTGGTTCAGGCTCCGGTGACAGGTTTGCGAACCCTGGAAGACGTGATCGAGGCAGGCCCGTCCAACTGACCGAACCGATTCTGTCGGATACCACCATGACAAGGTCCAAAATGTTCGCATTTCGTTCCGGAGCGCTTGCAGGGTCAGAGTGTTGCACTCCGGCACCCCACCAGATCGGGGGAGGAGGAATCCGCGAATATCCCCACGTCATCTGCCCCGACTAAGCTGTGGTTAATCATTCATTAACCTCCGTGAAAGGAATGTCGGATGTCGAAGGAATGGATCATCGACGTATTGGGCGATCTTCGCGGTTTCGCTCGGGCCAATGCCATGCCTGTTCTGGCAGATCAGCTGGAGGAGGCGCTCGTCGTGGCCGCCCTCGAAATCGCTCCGTCGCCCGGAACGCAGGCGGGGCCGGATGGCGCGGAAACTGGACGACATGCTGGAGCGGTTGGGTAAAACCACCAGTCTTTGCGATCTTCAAAAAACCGTTTTCGACCTGCGCGACGCCTATGAGGTCGAACATCTCGTCTACCATTCGGTAAAATCCAGCGGTGCGCAGTGGGCCGCACTGACCTATGCGCCCGAATGGGTCGATACCTATGTCGCCGAGAATTTCCAGACCATAGACCCCGTCGTCCTGTCCTGCTTTCGCGGGTTCAGGCCGATCGACTGGAAGACTCTCGACTGGTCGGGTCGCCCGGCCCGGACGCTTCTGGGCGAAGGGTTGGCGAACGGCCTTGGAAATCAGGGGGTCAGTCTGCCCATACGGGGGCCGTCGGGGCAGTTCGCGCTGTTTACCGTCAATCACAAGGCCGGGGATGACAGTTGGGCGCGGTTCATCCGCCAGAACATGCACGACCTGTTGCTGGCCGCACATTACATCAACGAACGCGCGCTGGCGCTGGAGGGCGAGGGTCATGCCCCCCATCAGTCGCTGTCGCCACGCGAAACCGATGCGTTGACCCTTCTGGCCGCCGGGCGATCGCGCGCACAGGCGGCGGAGCGCCTGAAGATCAGCGAACATACCTTGCGGGTCTATATCGAAAGCGCCCGGTTCAAACTGGGCGCGCTCAATACCACGCATGCTGTCGCCAGTGCCCTGTCGCGCGGCCTGATCGGCCTGTGACCCGTGATACCGTACGCGGGGCCGTTCCGTATTATCCGAGCTGCCGACCGCTTACCGTCTTTTAACCTGCTCGGGCTGAATCCCTTCCGTCATCAACGACCGGAAGGACCGCACGATGATCCGTTATCTCTTTGGCTCGCAACTGGACGAGCACTGCGATCTGTCATCCGCGATGTTCCGCGACAGGACGGCCCAGTTTCGCGATCGAATGGGTTGGGATGTCATTGTCGACCCGCTGGGCTGGGAAACGGATGAATTCGACGCCCTCGATCCGCTGTATGTCATCGCCGAAGACGCCACGGGCGGCCATGCCGGGTCGCTGCGGTTTCTGCCGACAACAGGTCCGACGATGCTGCGCGACGTATTTCCGCATCTGACCGGCGGGCGGGCGATCCGCGACCGGCTGATCTGGGAATGCACCCGCTTCTGCTTGTCGCCCAGCTCTGATGGCACCGTGGCGCGACGGCTCTTGCTGGCGGCGAGCGAACTGGGGCTGGGCATGGGGTTGTCCCATGCCGTCGGCGTTTTCGACTTTCCGATGGTGCGCATCTATCGACGCCTTGGCTGGCCGCCCGAAGTCTTGAGAAGTGCCGATGGCATCTCCGCCGGGATATGGACGTTCTCGGATCAGACGCACGACATGCTTTGCGGGGCGACCGGCATTTCCGCGCGGGCCTCGCGCGATTGGTACGAGGCGCAACTGGGCGACGTCCTGCCCCTTCCCGTCCGCGCCTGAGGCTATAGAAGGGGGCGATGAGCGATCCCGCCCCCCAACTCTCCAGCGATCAGGCCGAAGCCTGGGACCGCATTGCCGACATACTGTCCGACAGCGGTATTTCCCTGGCCGACGGCTGGGCATCGGAGCGGCCCGATGAAGACAGCCGCGTTTTGGCGGTGACGGGTCGGGCCGGGTCGGGCAAGACGCTGCTGCTTGCCGAATTGGTCAAGTCGATGCGCGAAGCGGGCCTTGATCTGGTGTCGGGTGACTATGAACGCAAGCGCAAGGACAAGCGCACGCTGGCGGTGTTGGCCCCCACCAACAAGGCGGCGTCAGTCCTGCGCACGCGGGGTGTGCCCGCCACGACGATCCATCGCATCCTCTATACCCCGGTCTATGACCCACAGTACGAGCGGATCGCCGAGTGGCTGGCGGGCGACGCCGACCGGCCCGAGGTCGAGGGAATCAGCGACGAAATGCTCGACCGCGCCAAACGGGTCTATGACGAGACGTCATCGGTGCCCGGTGCTCTGGCCTCCGCCGGGTTGCGCGGGTCGGATTTCATAACCGGCTGGAAACGCCGCGAAGCCCCGCTGGACATCGGATTTGTCGACGAATCCTCGATGCTGGACGACAAGCAGTACGAAGATCTGAAAGAGATATTCCCGACCCTCGTGCTGTTCGGCGACCCGGCGCAGCTGGCCCCGGTGAACCAGTCCGGGCGGATGGTCTTCGACCGCTTTTCAGGCACCGATCATCTGCATCTGGAGCGGGTGCATCGACAAGAGGCCGACAACCCGATCCTCGACCTGGCACACGCGCTGGGCGACCCGGCTCTCGATTTCCACAGCTTCGAACAGATGATAGAAGCGGCGGCGGCCAGGGACGATCGCGTCGTCGTCGCAGGCCGGGTCGACAGTGATCTGATGGCGCGGTCGCCTGTTCTGGTCTGGCGCAATGCAACCCGCATCCGCCTGATCCGCGCTTTCCGGCAGGCGCACGGGGCCGACGATACCCACTTGCTGCCGGGTGAGCCGTTGATCTGCGACGGTTTGGAACTGCCCCTGAAACATCGCAAGCGCCGGATCGACCTTGAAGCGCGGGGCCTGATCAAGGGGGCGCAGGTCGTCTATCTGGGGCCGGGTCGCAAGCCGGGGTTTTCCAAACTGCACGTTGTCGGCGCGCCCGACCCGGAAATTTCGGTCAGCAGTATCGTCAAGATCGAACACCCCGACGAAGAAGAGCCTTTCCTGCCCTTTGCCGCTCGCATGGGAGCGGCGTTTCTGCACGGGGCGGCCGTCACGACCCACAAGGCGCAGGGGTCCCAGTGGGACAGCGTGCAGGTTTTCGCGCCCGATCTTTATGCCGCGAGCCGGGCCGGTCGGATGGAGGCGGGGCAGCAGCTCTGGAAACGTCTGGCCTATGTCGCCATCACCCGCGCAGTCACCCGGTTGATCTGGGTGAAACGTTACGCGCTGGCGATGCCCAGGGTGCCGCTGGATACATCGGACCTGCGGGTGGAGCCTGTGGCCCTGACCCTGGAACGGCAAAGCGACGACGCCTGAAAAGCATCCTCATCACCGGTGCATCATCGGGCATCGGGGCGGCCACGACGAAACTCTTTCTGGCCGTCCTGCACATGGCGTCGGTGCCCGAAGAAACGAACGTGCTGACCATGACGATCGTGGCGAGCGCGACGCCCTATGGGGCCGGGCGCGGCTGACGTGTGCTAGTTCTTGAACAGGCGGAAGACCGCGCTGGCCCCCCAGCCGGCGACGATGGCGATGAACAGCGACAGAAGCCCATAGAGGATCGGTTCTTCATTGGCGAGCGCATAGATCCAGCGTTCCAGCCCGACCTTCTGGACGTAGATCGACGTCGCATAGCTGTCCACGACCTCGCCGTTGCGGGTCAGAAAGATGCGGGTGTTGTAATTGCCTTCGGTCAGGTCCGCAGGCAGTGCGATATCCGCGGAAAAGAGCGTCGAGTCCCGGACCTGCACCGATTCTTCGGCGGTTCCATAGGTGCCCGCCGCCGTGTTGACACGGATCAGCGCCTCGAGGAATTCCGGGTCGTTATCCGTCATCGTGGTCATGTCCGGCGCGGTCAGGGCGCTGGCCGTGGTGATGCGCCAGCGGTCATCTTCCGCGGGGGTCAGCGCACGGGACAGCGGAATCGACGACGACACGGAATAGAAGCTCGGTGCACCATTCACTTCGCGCGAGTCTGTGTTGACCCAGATGCCGAACCGCCGCGCCTTGCGTCGGACCGTGATGTTCTCGCGCGGGCCGGTTACGGTAATGATGACGGCCATGTCGGTCCCGACCGGCTGTGGCGCATTGCGCTTGATGGCGCCGAACACGAGAATTTCGGAGCCATCGAAGTTGGTCGATATCGAAATGCGATCCTGACTCAGGTCAGCCACGATTTCTTCGGCGCGAAGCGGCAGGCCCGCGACCAGCAGGATCAGCAGAAGGCGGATCATTCCTGACCTCCGAAACCGACCGAATACAGTTCGGCCGGCTCGATCAGAAGGTCCAGCGCCAGCTTGCCGGAGACCACCAGAACCAGGATAGCCAGCAGGATGCGAAGCTGCTCGGCTTTCATTTTGACGCCGATTCGCGTTCCGATCTGTGCACCCACGACGCCGCCCAGCAGCAGCAGGACGGCCAGCACCATATCGACGGTATAGTTGGTCGTGGCATGCAGCATCGTCGCGAAAGCGGTGACGAAAATGATCTGGAACAACGATGTGCCGACGACGACCTTGGTGGGCATTCCCAGCAGATAGATCATCGCGGGCACCATGATGAACCCTCCGCCGACGCCCATGATCGCGGCCAGAACACCGACCAGCAAGCCGACGATAACCGGGGGGATCACGCTGATATAAAGGCCGGACGTGCGAAACTTCATCTTGAACGGAAGTGCGTGAATCCAGCTTCGCTGACGGCGCACCGTTCTGGGCGCAGGGCCTGCGCTGCGGGCCCTGCGAATGGAGTTCAGGGACTCGAGGAACATCAGTCCGCCGATCACACCCAGAAAGAGCACGTAGGACAGCTTGACCAGCAGATCGACCTGCCCGAGTTCGCGCAGTATGGCGAAGACCTGAACGCCGACCGCGGCCCCGATCAGACCCCCGACGAGCAGGACCAGCCCCATTCGGAAATCCACCGTCTTTCGCTTGAAATGCGCCAGAACGCCGGAAAAGGACGAGGCGACAATCTGGTTCGCCTCGGTCGCGACGGCGACGGCGGGGGGGATGCCGATCATGAAAAGGAGTGGCGTCATCAGAAAACCGCCACCCACGCCGAACATGCCGGACAAGATGCCTACCAGTCCACCCAATCCTAAAAGAAGGAAGGCATTGACCGAAACTTCGGCAATCGGAAGATATATCTGCAAGGGGCACCTCATGCGGTGGATATCACCCCTAAACAAGATTGGGGGCAGGCGGTCAAACCCCCTGCCGGATTGAAAACCCCGAGACGGCGTAAACTTCCCCTTCTGGACCTAAGCCAAAGGTGCGACTGGCCACATTGTCCGGCTAGTCCGGTTCACTCAGAAACCGATGAAGCACCCGCTCCAGCTTGGCCGCTCCGATAGGGGCCATGGCCTTGGTGTGGTCGTGGCTGATCGCTTCGTCGCTCAGTCCCGCCGCCATGTTGGTGATGGTCGAGATCGCAGCTGCCTTCATCCCCAGGAACCGGGCCAGTATGATTTCCGGCACCGTGGACATGCCCACGGCATCGGCACCCAGAACGCGGATCGCGCGAATTTCGGCGGGCGTCTCGAAAGACGGGCCGGAATACCAGGCATAGACTCCTTCGTGCATCTCGACCGCTTCGGCCTGTGCCGCATTGCGCAGCGCGGCACGCAAGGCAGGATCGTGGGCATCGCCCATCGGGACAAACCTGCGATCGGTCGGCTCTCCGATCAGGGGGTTCAGTCCCGAAAAATTGATGTGGTCCGACAGAAGCATCAGAGATCCGGTCGGCATGTCCGGGCGCAGACTGCCTGCGGCGTTGGTGGCGATCATACCCTCGGCGCCCAATTTTGCCAGGACCTCCAGCGGCAGGCGCATCGCATCGGCACGTCCCTGTTCGTAATAATGCGTCCGCCCGCCGAAGACGGCAACGCGCGTCCCGCCCAGATCGCCGATCACCAGCCTGGGATTGTGCCCCGAGACGCCCGCATGCGGGAAACCGGGCAGGTCGGCATAGTCGATGGCGACGCCCTCGACCTGCTCCGCCAGATGACCCAGGCCGGACCCGAGGATCAGACCCAGACGCGGTGCCTCGACCCCGGCCCGGTCGCGGATCAGGGTGGTCAGGGTTTCAGCGTTCCTTGACATAGGGCTCCCCCCCGGCGCGCGGCGGGATGGCCCGACCGACGAACCCGGCCAGGATCACGACAGTAAGAATATAGGGCAGGGCCTGCATGAACTGCGTCGGGATCGGGATGCCGAACAGGTCCAGCGACTGGAACCGGTTGCCCAGGGCCTCCAGCAAGCCGAACAGCAGCGTCGCCCCCAAAGCATACCAGGGCCGCCACTTGGCAAAGATCAGCGCGGCCAGCGCGATGAACCCGCGTCCGGCCGACATCTCCTTGACGAAGCCTGCCGACAGGGCGGTCGCCAGATAGGCCCCGGCGATGCCGGTGAGCACACCGCAGATCATCACCGCGGCATATCGCAAGCCCACGACGCTGACGCCCGCAGTATCCACCGCTGCAGGATTTTCGCCAACCGCGCGCAGGCGCAGGCCGAACCGGGTGCGGAACAATACCCACCAAGTGATCGGGACAAGGGCCAGCGCGACATAGACGAGGATCGAATGGCCCGACAGAAAGTCCGCGTAGATCGGCCCCAGATAGGGGACATCGCGAACCGCATTGGCAAAGGGCAGGGTGATTTCCTGGAACCGTGCCGCGCCTTCCAGTTGCGGGGTCCGTCCGCCCAGCGAAAACCATGCTTCGCCGATCACGACGGTCAGGCCGGACGCCAGAAAGTTGATCGCCACGCCCGAAATCAGTTGGTTGCCGCGGAAAGTTATGGACGCAACACCGTGGATCGCCGCCAGCACCAATGACGCGCCGATACCCGCCATCAGACCGATCCAGACGCTGCCGGTATAACTGGCGACCGCCGCCGAAAAGAACGCCGAGGCCAGCATCTTGCCTTCCAACCCGATGTCGAAAATTCCTGCCCGCTCACTGAACAGGCCTGCCAGACAGGCCAGAAGAAGCGGTGTCGCAAGACGCAGCGAGGAGTCGAGCAGTTGAATGACGCCGAGGAAGTCCATGTCAGCTCCTGTCGGTGGCGAGGCGGAAGGCCGCAGATGGTTGGTGCATGCCTGGATGCGGCAGCAAACCGGAAAGGACGTGCAAAGGGCCGCTCATGGCTCGATCTTCGCATCGTCTGGATGGCCGCCCGGTTGCAACGGTGTGGTCGGCAGCGGCGCCTCGGGCTGACGTCTCCGCGACAGGAACATTCGTTCAACCGGCGATCGCACCATGTTATCCAGCGCGCCGGTAAACAGGATCACGAGCGCCTGAATCACCAGGATCATTTCGCGCGTCATGCCGTTCATCTCGAACGTCAGTTCGGCTCCTCCCTGATACAACGCCCCGAACAGCAGCGCCGCGATGAACACGCCCAGTGGATGCGACCGACCCATCAGCGCGACCGCAATGCCGACGAATCCCGCGCCCTGAACCGGGTCCAGCACCAGACGTTCCGCCTCGCCCATGACGGCATTGATCGCCATCAACCCGCTCAGACCGCCCGAAATAAGCATCGCGAGCATGGTGATCCTGACAGGAGAGATACCGGCATAGAGCGCAGCGGGTTCCGAATGGCCGAAAGCGCGGATTTCATAGCCCAGGCGGGTCCGCCAGATCAGGAAATAGACCCCGATACAGGCCAGAACCGCGACCAGAAAGCTGACGTTCAGCGGCGTTGACCTGGAAAAGCCGACCCACGGCAGAATATCCGCCGCATTGGGAAGGCGCGCGCCTTCGATGAAACGCGCGGTTTCGGGCGAGGCGCTGCCCGGCACTTTCAGCACATTGGCCAGCAGATAGACCATCAGCGCGGCGGCGATGTAGTTGAACATGATCGTCGTAATGACGATGTGGCTGCCCCGCCGGACCTGAAGGTAGGCTGGTACGGCAGCCCAGAGCGCGCCGAAGATCATTCCCCCGATCACGGCGGCGGGCAGGGCCACTGCCCAGTGCGGCCAGTCGATGGAGAGCGCGACCAGGGCCACGCCCAGCCCGCCCAATGCCGCCTGACCTTCGCCGCCGATATTGAACAGACGCGCGTGGAACGCGACCGCGACGCTCAGGCCGGTAAAAATGAAATTGGTGGCATAGAACAGCGTGTAACCCCAGCCATAGGCCGATCCGACCGACCCGTTCACGAGGATATACAATGCCTCGAACGGGTTCTTGCCGATCAGCGCCACGACAAGCCCCGAAACGAGCAGTGCCAGAGCCAGATTGATAAGTGGGATCAGGACGATGTCGGCCCATTTCGGCATGGCGTCGTTCATGCCGCATCCTCCGTGATGCCCGCCATCAACAGTCCAAGCTCGCCCTGATTTGTCTCGGACGGCAGACGTTCTCCCATGATCCGGCCGTCGAACATGACGGCGATGCGGTCGGACAGAGCCATGATCTCGTCCAGTTCAACGCTGACCAGAAGGATCGCCTTGCCCTGATCGCGCAGGGCGACGATCTGCTGGTGGATGAACTCGATGGCGCCGATATCGACGCCGCGGGTGGGCTGGCCGATCAGCAGCAGGTCGGGGTTTCGCTCGATTTCGCGGGCCAGCACGATCTTCTGTTGATTGCCGCCCGAGAAGTTCTTGGCGGCAAGATTCGGGTCCGGCGGGCGGACGTCGAACCGCTCCATCTTGTCGACACAGTCGGCCTTGAGCGCCGAATTATCCATCAGCAGGCCCGAGTTGAATTTCGGGTCATCATGATACCCGAAGCCGATATTTTCCCACGCCCGGTAATCCATGATCAGACCTTCGCGCTGCCGATCTTCGGGCACATGGGCGATGCCACGCGCGCGACGGGTGCGCGCGTCGGACGCGGACCCGGTGATGTCGATCTGCTGGCCGTTCACACGGATCACGCCGGTGCCCTTGGCATAGCCGCCCAGAATCTCCAGCAATTCCGACTGTCCGTTGCCGGATACGCCCGCGATGCCCAGCACTTCGCCCGCCCGGATGGTCAGGTCGATGCCGCGCAGACGCTCGACGTTTCGGTCGTCGACCACCCGCAGGTTCTCGACCTCCAGCACGACAGCGCCGGGTGTGGCAGGCGTCTTGTCCACCCGCAGCAAGACCTTGCGGCCGACCATCAGCTCGGCCAGCTGTTCGGGCGAGGTCTCGGCGGTCTTGACGGTCGCGGTCATCTCGCCGCGCCGCATCACGGACACGGTGTCGGTGATCTCCATGATCTCGCGTAGTTTGTGGGTGATCAGGATGATCGTTTTCCCCTCGTCGCGCAGACCTTTCAGAATACGGAACAGGTGGTCGGCTTCAGCGGGAGTCAGCACACCCGTCGGTTCATCCAGGATCAGAATATCGGCTTCGCGATACAGCGCCTTCAGGATCTCGACGCGCTGCTGCTGACCGACGCCCAGGTCCTCGATGATGGCGTCGGGGTCGACGTCCATCTCGTAATCGTCTGCCAGCTTCTTCAGCAGCTTGCGGGCCTTCGCCAGCGACGGCTTCAGCAGCCTGCCGTCTTCGGCGCCCAGAATGACATTCTCCAGAACGGTGAAGTTCTCGACCAATTTGAAATGCTGGAACACCATGCCGATGCCAGCGTCGATGGCGGCCTGACTATCGGGAATTTCGGTTTTCTTGCCGCCGATGAATACCTCACCCGAGTCGGCCCTGTAAAATCCGTAAAGGATCGACATGAGCGTCGACTTGCCCGCGCCATTCTCGCCGATGATGCCATGAATGGTTCCGCGTTTGACCTGGATTGAGATGTCCTTGTTCGCCTGCACCGGCCCGAACGCCTTGGAAATGCCGCGCAGTTCGATCGCAAGTGTCTCGTCCATGCCCATCCCCCGGCCGGTCGTGATACGGGAACGAGGCCCCGAAGGGCCCCGTCCGGTCTTGTCGGTGTCGCTGCCTCAGTAGGCGGGGCAGCTGCCGTCCGTTGTGAAGTCGTGGACTTCGATTTCGCCTGCGATGATCTTGGCCTTGGCCTCTTCGACGGCCGCGACCATTTCCGGGGTGACCAGATCCGCGTTGTTGTCGTCCATCGCGAAGCCAACGCCGTTGTTATCGAGTCCCATGACCGAAATGCCGGTCTCCAGCTCACCCGCGGCGCCCTTGGTGAAGGCGTCATAGACGGCGTTGTCCACGCGCTTGACCATCGATGTCAGAACCTGGCCCGGGTGCAGGTAGTTCTGGTTGCTGTCGACACCGATCGAAAGGATACCGGCATCTGCAGCGGCCTGAAGCACACCGATCCCGGTGCCACCGGCGGCGGCGAACACCACGTCGGAACCCTGGCTGATCTGGCTGCGGGTCAGTTCGGCACCCTTGACCGGGTCATTCCATGCGGTGGGTGTCGTGCCGGTCATATTGACGATGACATTGGCATCCGGGTCTGCGGCCTTGGCACCCTGGGCATAGCCACAGGCAAACTTGGAAATCAGGGGGACGTCCATGCCGCCGATGAAGGACACGGTGCCCGTCTCGGACGCCATGGCGGCCATCATGCCGACCAGATAGCTGCCCTGATGTTCGGCAAAGACGACCGATTTCACGTTGGGCTGATCGACGACCATATCAACGATCACGAACTCGGTGTCCGGATAGTCGGGCGCGACGACTTCGAGGGTCGAGGCATTGGCGAAGCCCAGAACGACGACGGGGTTCGCACCGCGTTCGGCCATGCGGCGCATGGTCTGTTCGCGCTGGGCTTCGTTGGCCAGTTCGGTCTCGGAGTAGTCGCCCCCGGTCTCCTCGACCCAGCGTTGTGCGCCGTTGTAAGCGGATTCATTGAAAGATTTATCGAACTTGCCGCCAAGGTCGATGATCAGGCCGGGCTCGGCGAAGGCCGTTCCGGCCGTCAGCGCTATGGTTGCCACGGCACCCATGAGGGTCTTGTTGATGGTCATTGGTCTCTCCCGTCGAACGGACGTTATTGTTTGCACCCCGAAGGGGCCACGTCACCATTGATGCATGGGATAAGGCCGCAGGGACGGCGGAAGGTCAACCTGAGTCTGGCGGCTATGACCTGTGGTCAAAGGGTCTTGCGCAGCAGATGGGCGTCTGTGCCGTTATAATAACCGGGCCGCAAGCCGACCTGTATCCAGCCGGTCGCGGCATAAAGCGCGCGGGCGGGGGCATTGTCGGCGGCGACTTCCAGAAACGCCTGCGTCGCCCCCAGTTTGCGCGCCTCGCGATCGAAACCACTCAACAGGGTGCGGGCGGTGCCCTGACCCCGTTGTGCCAATGCGACCACGATCGTCAGAAGCTCCGCCTCATCGGCCACGACACGGCCCAGCGCGAAGCCATCGTTCCCGCTCACGATGATCGTGTCGGACCTGTCGAGCATCGCGGTGAAGCTTTCGGCGGACCAGCGCGCCGACCCGTCGAAGGCCTGCGCGTGCAGGGCGGCCATCTTCTTTGGCGTCACGGCAGGATGACCGGCGGCAGGTCGGACGCGGGCGCGGCATCGGCGGGTCGCAGATAGACCGGTGCGGCGCGCGGACGGTCCCGCCCGGCGCGGCAAGCGGCAAGGCGTGCGATCTGCGGGGCAAGGTCGGGTGTAGGGAGGACAGCGCGTCCGGTCGCCGTCGCCACCCTTTCCGCAGCCGGTCCGGTCAGCGGAGCCAACCAATCGGCCGGAAGGCCCGTGGGCGGCATGACGATGACCTCTCCGCGATATGCCAGATGGACCAGATCGCGCGGCGCAGGCAGGCAGACGACCACGTCGCGCCCGTCGGCATAAGCATCCGGCAGGCTCACCCCCTCACAGGGAATATCCAGCCCCAGCGAAAGGCCACGCCCGGCGGCAACCGAAATCCGCGTTCCGGTGAAATTGCCCGGCCCGGTACCGACACCCAACGCTGCGAGTTCGGCCCAGTCGACACCTGCCTCGGCCAGAACCTCTTGCAGAAGGACCATAAGGCGTTCCGCCTGACCCTTGCGCATTTCCTCGATCCGATGCGCCAGAACCCTGTCGCCCGACACCAAAGCGGCCGCGCAATGCGCGGCCGAAGTATCGAACCCCAGGGTCAGCCGGTCAACGCTCGCCATGGTCACAGACCAACGGGGCGAACCTCCAGCACTTCGGGAATATAGTGCCGCAGCAGGTTCTCGATCCCCATCTTCAGGGTCATGGTCGACGAAGGGCAACCCGCGCAGGCCCCCTTCATCTGCAGATAGACCACCCCCCGCTCGAACCCGTGGAAGGTGATGTCACCCCCATCCTGGGCCACGGCGGGACGGACGCGGGTGTCCAGCAGCTCGGTGATCTGGCCGACGATGGCGCTGTCTTCTTCGGCGTGATTGGCACCGTGCGCAGCCTCGGCCTCGCCCTCCATGATCGGATCACCCGACTGGAAATGCTCCATGATGGCGCCCAGAATGGAAGGCTTCACATGGTCCCATTCGGTTCCGTCGTCCTTGGTCACGGTGACGAAATCATTGCCGAAGAACACGCCGGTCACACCGCCGATGGCGAAAATGCGACGTGCAAGCGGCGACTTTTCCCCGGCTTCGGCGGTCGGGAAATCGGCAGTGCCCGAGTCCAGCACGGATTGACCCGGCAGGAATTTCAGGGTTGCGGGGTTCGGTGTGGTTTCGGTCTGGATGAACATGAGGGTGCCTCCGGGTTGGACTCTAATGTGAGCCTCCGATCCCCCGATGTCAACGATCTGGAACCGTTCTAAACTGGATCAGCGAAGCATCAGGGTCTCGGGCGGGCTGTCACGCGATATCTTCCAGCTGCTCCTTGGACAATGTGCCTGGCACGATGGTGATCGGTACCGGAAGACTGCCCGCCGATCGTGCAAGTTGCGTCACAAGTGGGCCCGGACCCTTGCCTTCCGCTGACGCGCCCAGAACCAGCACGCCAATCTCCGGATCTTCCGTGACCTGTGCCAGAATTTCGGTCACCGGTTCCCCCTCGCGGATCACCAGATGAGGTTCCAGCCCGTGCTTGTCGCGCATCCACTTTGCGAAAACCTCGAAGTGGGCGACGATGCGTTCGCGGGCTTCCTCGCGCATGATGTCGCCGACGCCGATCCAGTGGTTGAATTCGTCCGGCGGGATCACCGAAAGGACCTCGATGCCGCCGCTAGTATGTTCTGCCCGCAGCGATGCGAAACGCATCGCGTTCAGACATTCTCGACTGTCATCCAGGATGACGAGAAACTTGCGCATGGGTGCCCCGGTCGTCGTTTCAATGGCTTTCAGCATTGCCTTGCGCGGGCGGTTCTGTCCACCGGGTTGGTGCGACAATCACAGGGCGCAACAGGCCCCGAAGGACAATACCGCTGAGCCGCGTGCCGATGATGACCGCGATCTGCGCGGCCGTCAGCCAGATCAGAAGCAACGTTCCCGCCGCCATCCGGCCAAGCCTGACGGTCGCGCGAAATACGCGGGTCTTGCCCAATACCGCAAAACTGCGCGTGGTGCGGGGGCCGGCGGCCTCGGCCACGCGGGCCAGTTTCGCCGCATCTTCCGGCGTGTCCACGAAGCGCGCCAGACGCAACGCTTCGGCGGGCGATGTGGCGGTGGCCACCCGGCCCAGATCGCCCGCCAGCGACTGGATACGCGCCAGTGCAGGCGCGTCAATCGCGTCCTCCAGGCGGGCGACGCCCGTCATCACCTCGTCCACCCGCGACCAGCGAACGGGCAGCCGCAGCATCCGGGCAAGATCCGGTGTGACCGATCCCATTCGGCGCGCCAGTCGCAAAAGGCCTGTGCCCGCCTTGATCGTGACCGACGATCCGCCGGAAACCACAATGGCCCCCGTCGCCGCCAGGCCGACCAGCGCCAGACCCGCATCCAACTCGTCCACCGGCCTGTCGCCAACCCATGCGACGCCGGCGCGACGCAGCGCATTCAGATCGCCCAGCGGCGACATCTCGAACGGGACGGCGCATGCGGCGACCTGGGTCAGTGTGGGACAGGTCGATACGTCCGCCATACAGGCCGCGCAATCGGCGGCCATGGTGATCCAACCCGAACGTGCGTCGATCATGGCTTCGGCCGAACGGGTATCGACGGGCCGGTTCAGATCGGCACTCAGATCCATCAGCATCCGTGCCCGGTCGACGTCTCGGGTCGTAACGGCATCGGCCAGCGCGCCCTCGATCCAATCCGACGTTGCCGCGCGACTGACCTTTCGCTCCAACGCGATGCGCAGGTCGTTTGCGGTCCGATCCACGAAAGGCCGTGCCAGCGGATTTGTCGAAAGCGCCCAGACAGTTGCCGTCACCGTAACGATCAACGGCAACACACGGAGCAATCGCAGGATCATGCCGCCGAGAGCGCCCAGTCCCAATACATGTCCCGCACCCGACGCGTGACGGGGCCGACCTGATACTGGCAGTCATCGAAGGCCGTGACCGGCGTGACCTTGGTCAGGTTCCCAGACAGGAACACTTCATCCGCGTTCCGGATGTCGTCGAAGGTCAGCACGTCTTCATGCACGGTGACCCCGTCGCGGGCCAGATTGGCGATGTGACGTGCGCGGGTGATCCCGGCAAGGAACGTGCCGTTGGCGATGGGGGTGAAAACTTCGCCGTCGCGCACCATGAAGACGTTCGACGTGGCCGATTCCGCCACGTTGCCCAGCGCATCCGCGACCAGCGCGTTGCCGAACCCGGCGCGCTGCGCTTCGGCCAGCATGCGGGCGTTGTTGGGATACAGACACCCCGCTTTGGCATCGCAGACCGCATCCTCCAGCACCGGACGGCGAAAACGCGTCGTGGTCAGGGTCGTGGTCCTGTCGGGCGCGTGCATCGGCACTTCCTCCAGACAGATGGCGAAACCGGTTTCCTCGCCCGACGGCACCAGCCCCAGCTCGCTTCCGTGGATGCCCCAGTACATCGGACGAATGTAAATCGCGGCATCGGGGGCGAAACCCTCCAGCCCTTCGCGGATCGCCTCGACCATCGCGTCCTGCGTCTGCGTCGGGGTCAGCATCAGCGCCTCGGCGGAGCGGTTCACGCGGGCGCAGTGACGGTCCAGATCGGGGGTCACGCCTTCGAACCTGCGGGCGCCGTCGAAGACCGACGATCCCTGCCACATGCCATGATCGGCGGCCCGCATCACCGGGACATCGCCGTCATGCCATGTGCCATCGAAATACGTGCGGATCACCTTGCCGAAAGCCATGTCATTCCCAGTCTGTATCGTACCCTTGGTCGCATCGACGATAGGGGTGCGGCATCACCGCGTCCAGCGACCCTTGCGCAGATGCAAAGCTTGCCGACATGAAGGACCAATGACACCATTCCGACCTGCCCCCGATGGCCCGCCGCATCCTGTGGCGCCCAAGACCGTCGCCCTGATCCTCGGGGCGGCCGTGTCGTCCGACGGCACCCCGTCGCCGACCTTCGATCTGCGCATTCGACGCGCTGTAGACCTGTGGCGGACGGGGCGCGTATCCGCAATCTGCACCACCGGCGGACGCGGCCGTTTCGGTCCGCCCGAAGGCCAAGTGGCCCACAATGTCGCGCTGGCGCTCGGCCTGCCGCAAAGGGCGATCCTGGTCGAAGACCGGTCCACCAATACGTTCGAGAATATTGCGTTCGCCAAGGCTCTGCTTCCGGACGACGTCACGGTCCTGATCGTGTCCAACCGCTGGCATCTGCCGCGCGCGCTGATGATTGCAGGGCTTCTGGGCCTGCAAGCCGAACCTTCGGGTATTCGCGGAACCGCCACGCTGAAACGCAGCGTGACGTCAACCCTGAGAGAGGTCGCCGCCACGCCGGTCTCCGTCTTTCGTGCCGTCAGGTGGGCGCGTCGCACCGGGCGGTGACGAAGACCTTTCCCTTCACCGCTTCGGACCAGACGACCCGCGCCGACTGACCGTTTGCGCCGATGCTGCCGCTGGCATAGGGCATCGTCCAGACCGCAGCGTTACTGCCGGTGCGGATCGCCCCGTCGGGAAGGACCGCCGTTACCACCTTGGCCCGACCCTTGAAGGGCATGTAATCCGCAAGGTCGGTTTCCCATGTCGCCGCCGCCGTGTTTACGACCACAGGCACCGTGACCGGATTCTGGAACTGCTTGGCGACCGCCTGAAAGGTGTTGGAATGGACGTTCACATCGGTGAACCGGCCATAGTCCAGTTCGGCATAGGTGGTATCGACCATATCCACCCGCTCCAGAGACTGCCCCCGGATCGTCTTGAAGTTATTGCCGGTGACCGTCATCCCGTTGATGTAGTGACCCTGACCGAACGGCTTGATGTGGATCGGACGATAACTGCTGGGCACGTTTGACGAGAAAATGATGTTGCCCAGAATTTGCAGCCCCCCGAACGAGAATTCGGACTGGAAATCGGGCGCGCCGTCATGCTCGTTCGTCCACTCCAGATAGGCGTTGTCGACATAATTTCCGACGAAGACCGTCTTGGCCTGTGCGTCGGCAAAGACGATCCCGGCGGTGCGTTCGCCCAGGGTATCGTTGTCGCCCTGGAAGAAGTGGTTGCCGGTCACGATGTGCCCCGATCCCCCCAGCACAGCGAAGTGGCGGAATTTGACGGCCCTGTTGTTGCGGATCTTGGTATCGTTGGCATTGACGTTGAAACCGATGGTCTGCCGGGCCGACACGTCCTTCTGTTGTTCGGTCGACAGGAACTGGCAGCGGTCGATCAGCATGCCCTGACATCCCAGCCCATGACTGGTCACGCCACGGTCGCGCGGCCCGTTGATGAAACAATCCTTGATGTGGAAAATCAGACCTGCGGGCGGCAACAGGATACCGGACGACCGTCCCGCCATCAGCAACTCTACATCCTCCAGAACAAAGCGTTGCAACTGGTCGAAGCCACTGAAGTCCAGCGCATATTTGAAGCGCCTGAAGGTGTAGGCCTGCTGCGACGGCGCGCCCCAGAGCGCGGCGCTCAGCGTGATGACCCCGGTCGAGACGTTCGTCGATTTGACATAGACTTCGCGCCCGACCCCGACGGGGCCCTGCACCAGCGATCCGACCGCGATGGACGAAATGTTCGGCACATTGGTCAATTCGCGCGGGCTGGACGGGTCGAAGTCACCGCTCGCTGTTACTGTCGTCGTGTCGAAACTGGCGGTGTTCTGCACGTCGATCTGACCGTTCTTGATCGACCGCTGATTGGCGTAGGTTGTCTTGTCATAGACCGCCGCCTGCACATCCAACGGTTCGGTCAGCTCGATACGGCGACCCATCAGATCCAGCGTGTCGTGGTCGGTGAAGTTGAAGAGCGCCTGGATGGCCCGGCGAAAACCCTCCTCCTCATCGTCGAAGGCGTCGATATAGCTGTTGATCTCGAAGTTCCGCACAAGGCTCAGCCGCTTCGATCGGGGCATCTCGCACCGGCCCTCGAACCGCACCGGGCTATTGAACGTCACGTGATTGTTCAGCAGATAGGTGCCCGACGACACCAGAACCGCCCGTCCGTTCGCATCGGCGTCCGCCCGCTCGAAGGCCGAGGAATCGTCGGTCACGCCATCGCCCTTCGCGCCATAATCGCGCACGTCGACCCAGTCCATCATCGTCCGCAGGAAGGCGCTGGTGATGTCCTCGACCTCGATGTCGTCGATACGCACCGTGCCGCCGTTGGGCCCGACCAGGTCAAGGCCGACATGGGTAAAGGCCACGTCCTGGCCAAACGTCAGGTTCACGCCGCCCCGGTTACCCGTGCCCAGGATGACGCTGACGGTTTCGACCCGGCCATAGGCGCTCAGCGCCACCTCGGGGCCTGCGGTCGTCGCGCCAAACACCAGGTCGCCATTCGCCTTGACCGGCGTGGCGGCGGCACGGACGCGGGCCAGATTGCCCGAGATGGCCTTCACCCGGATCGTGACCCGGTAATAACATCCCGGAAAGATCGGCGTATTGCCCATCCAGCGCAGCTTCTGCACGCTGTCGGTCTTGACCATTTCCAGGCAGCCGCCGAAATCCTGATCGGCCGCCACAAGCACAGCGTTGCCTGAATTGTCATAGGTATCCGATCCGGACAGCCCGTCCTGCCGGGACCAGACATTCAGCCCTGCCGCAAAGGCCGGGGGCGCGAGGACGAGCCCCTCGGTGATCGACTTGTTCATTCCTGTCCCCTTCCGCAGGTCGCGCAAAATGAAAAAGGACCGCCCCAGCGGCGTTCAGCCGGGACAGTCCTCATCTGTGAGTAATGTGATGAAAGTCGCCCTTCACCCTGGAAAGCGGCCTTCGAAAAAGAAGGGTTTTCCGTGCCAAACACGATTTCAGCCGGTTCAACAACGGCCAAACTGACGACGAACGGTTAAAGAAGAGTTAACGCACGTGCCTCTGTTCTGATTTGTGTCAGGCGCCGACTTCCGGGGCCGTCAGAATCTGGACGCCGGCGATTTTCCAGCCGTCAGGCGTCTCGACCATCGTGTATTCCAGTCTGTGCAGACGCCCGAACCCGTCGGTGATCAGGATTTCCTGCGTCCAGACGCCGCCATTGTCCTCGCTGCCCAGAAACTCGACCGTTCCGGGTTGCCAGACCATCGGATAGCCCTGCCGGACCATCAGGCCGAAATTGTCCGCATTCCCGAACATGCCCCGGATGTTCGGCGCGGCGAAGGTAAAGGCTGTGTCGAAGTCGTCGGCCTTGAACGCCTCGATCTGGCCGCCGATCGCGCCCCGGATCGCACCCTCGTCGGCTTGCGCCATACCGGCTGCCAGCAACACTGCTGCAATCAATCCCTTCACGCCGTATCCTCCCGAATTGCATGTCTGAAACTAGACCACGGAAGGCACGAATCAATCGCGGGATTAGTTTCCGACAAGTTCTCCGGCCAGCGCGCGGTCAATCAGATCGGCCGTTTCCGCCACGCCATACAGCGCGATGAACCCGCCAAAGCGCGGTCCCTGGTCGGCCCCCAGAAGCACCTGATACAGCGCCTTGAACCAGTCGCGCATCGGATCGAACCGCTCGCGCCCGACGTCATAAACCGCCCCCTGCAACGCCTCATCGTCCACCGCCCCGTCCCAGGCCCGCAACTTGTCGCGCAGCTCTTCCAATGCCGCGCGTTCGGCATCGGTCGGCAGGCGGTATACCTTCGCAGGTGCCACGAAATCGTTGTAATACCGCACCGCTCCTTCGGCGGCGCGATCCATCTGCGGATGTGTCTGGGGGTCGGCATCGGGCGCATACCGCCGGATGAACCCCCATAGTGCGTCCTTGTCTTCCGCCCCGGCAACCGATGCCAGGTTCAGCAACATCGAAAACGGCACGATCATATCCGACGCGGGCACCTGCCCGCCGTGGAGGTGAAACACCGGATTGTTCAGCTGCTGCACCAGGTCCTGTCCCGGATAGGCGCGCAATTGCTGATGGTATTCATCGACCGCCTTGGGGATCACGTCGAAATGCATCCGCTTGGCGGTCTTCGGCTTCTGGTACATGAAATACGACAGCGACTCCGTCGCCGCATAGGTCAGCCATTCATCGATGCTCAGACCGTTGCCGGACGACTTCGAAATCTTGTGCCCCTCCGCGTCGAGGAACAGCTCATAGGTGAAGTTCTCGGGCGCGCGGCCCCCCAGCGCCCGACAGATGCCGCCATAGATCGGCGTGTTCGCGGCGTGATCCTTGCCATACATCTCGAAATCGACGCCCAGGGCCGCCCAGCGCGCCCCGAAATCCGGCTTCCATTGAAACTTCACCTTCCCGCCGGTGACCGGCAGCGTCCATTCCCGCCCGTCCTCGTCATCGAACGTCACCGTGCCGTTTGCAGCGTCCACATGCTTCATCGGCACATACAACACCCGTCCGGTCTCGGGATGGATCGGCAGAAAGATCGAATAGGTCTGCCGCCGCTCCTCACGCAGCGACTTCAGCATGATCGCCATCACGTCGTCATACCGCTCCGCCGCGCGCAACAGCACGGCGTCGAACTGCCCGCTGCCATAGAATTCCGTCGCGCTGATGAAGTCATACTGAAAGCCGAAGGTGTCCAGAAACCGCCGCAGCATCGCGTTGTTGTGCCCGCCGAAACTGTCGTGCGTTCCGAACGGATCGGGCACTTTCGTCAGCGGCATCTGCAGATACCCGGCCAGCGCCTTGGGGTCCGGCACGTTCTCGGGCACCTTGCGCATTCCATCCAGATCGTCCGAAAAACAGATCAGTCGCGTCGGAATGTCCGAAATCATCTCGAACGCACGCCGCACCATCGTCGTGCGTGCGACCTCGCCGAAGGTTCCGATATGCGGCAGGCCCGACGGGCCATAGCCGGTCTCGAACAAGACATATCCCTTGTCGGGAGGGGCTTTTTCATACCGTTTGACCAGCTTGCGGGCCTCTTCGAATGGCCAGGCCTTCGATGTCATTGCGGCGTCGCGCAGGCGTGTCATGGGGTCATCCTATGGGTTTAAGCCGATCCGACCTATTGCGGCAGTGCGGCGTCGTCAATAAATCCTTGGAGGAAGGAGACGCCAATGCCCGCTCAAGACACATCTTCACCCTCCATGTCCGGTCAGGATGCCTTGGTGGCGCTGATGATCACGGTCTCCGCGTCCGATGCGACGATCCGCACGTCCGAGCTTCTGACGATTCAATCCATCGTCAACCATCTGCCGATTTTCGCGGGCTTCGATGAGGACCGGATGGAAGCCATCGCGCAAACCGTTTTCGATCTGCTGGAAGAGGAAGATGGCCTCGACGCGATCTTCGGCCTGATCCGCGACGCCCTGCCCGACACCCACTTCGAGACGGCATATGCACTGGCCTGCGACGTCGCGGCCGCCGACGGCACGGTATTCCAGACCGAGTTGGAGCTTTTGCGCGAAATTCGCTACGAGTTCGAGATCGACCCGCTTCATGCCGCCGCCATCGAACGCGGTGCAAGGGCGCGTCATCTGAAACTCTGAGGCGGACGCAGGCCTGTCGATCAGGGACGCCCGGCCGCCCGCGCAAGGCCGTCTGTCACGGCGGTAAACACATCGCTGAACGAATGCGATGCGTTCGGGAACAGCGCTTTCATCGTGTCCGACACGATCGACATCAGGCTGGACCCGCCGACATAGATCACCCGGTCGACTCTCGACGGGTCCAGACCGGCCAGTTGCAGCGTCTCCTGCGCGCCGGCCCAAAGCTCACTGGCACAGGGTGTCAGAATTTTACTCAATGTATCCGCCGACAATGGTGCCCCAAGCCCCCGTTCGATCTGATCCAGCGCAATACCCGCCTGTTGCATCCCGCCATTCGCGTCGATCTTGCCGCGTTCCACCGCGAAGGCCAGATCGTGCCCCAGCTCATCCCTGAGAACGGCAATCAGACGGTCCAGCTTCTCCGGCTCCTCTGACAGGCGCGTCATCTCATCGACGGCGCGACGGGTCTGCGCGTTATAGAGGAAGGGTATTTTCTCCCATGTTGCCAGATCATTGAAGATCGCGTTGGGCGCGGTCAGCAGGCCCGGACCGATCACCTTGCGCAGCTGCGTTCCCTTGCCCAGAAGTGGCATCACCCGCTCGATGCTGATGGCACGATCGAAATCGGTGCCGCCGATGCGAACGCCATGGCTCGCCAGAATTTCGACATCCGCCCCACCCGACCGGAACAGCGAGAAATCCGACGTGCCACCACCGATATCGACGATCAGCCCGACCTCGCCCGATTGCTCGGTCGCGCCGCTGGCAATGGCCGCGGCAACAGGTTCGAACATGAAGTCCACCGATGTGAACCCCGCCGCCAGATAACAGGCCCGCAGGTCCGCCTCGGCCTGTGCCTCGCGCGCATCGCCCGTTCCGTGAAAAACCACCGGACGGCCCGATAGAACGCGGTCGAAGGTCAACCCGGTGTCAGTCTCGGCGCGGGTTTTGATCTGGTTCAGGAACCGCGCGATGATCTCGACGAAGGTGACACGCTCGTTCAGGATCTGGCGTTTTTCGTGCATCAGCGCGGTGCCCAGCACACGCTTGAGCGCCCGCATGAACCGCCCCTCGGCCCCCTCCAGCAGCGCGCGGTTTGCCGCCTCCCCGGTCAGGGTCTGCCGGGTCTCGAAGTCGAAGAAGAACGTGGTCGGCAGGCTGGCCTGGCCGGACCCCATCTCGATCAGCCGGGGCTTACCGTCGTGAAGATACCCGGCGGCCGAATTGGATGTGCCGAAATCGACACCCAGGGCGGGGCTGTATCGTGCCATGTTCGGTCCCCTCTGAACCGCACCGAAGGACGCGGCTCTAGTCGGGTCGGGGAATGGCCGTCAAGCGGCTTCTCGTCCGGCATCCGAATCCCCTTGCGCGTAAACCGGAACGCAGCGTGTTGCGCATGTCGACCCGACCGTTCGCAAGCGACTGCAAGATGGTATGAACGGGGGGTGCACAGGGGGTGCACGGGGGGTGACACCCGTTATATGCCGGAAAATAAGGGCAGGGTGCCGTCGCCCCCCGACCCGCAATACGGCAGGAAAATCCGAAATCCGGCCCTCAGCGCACCATCCCGACAATGTCATAGGTCCGCTCCAGGATCGGCACCGTGATTTCCCGCGCCCGCTCCGCTCCTCGCGCCAGGATACGGTCGATCTCTGCCGGGTCCTGCATCAGCCGCGCCATTTCCGACGACACCGGCGCCAGCTTTGTCACCGCCAGATCCGCCAGGTCCTGTTTGAAGTATCCGAACATCTTGCCGTCATTCGCGGCCAGCACGTCAGCCACGGAACTCTCTGACAAGGCAGCATAAATATTCACCAGGTTCCGCGCATCCGGCCGTCCTTCCAGCCCTTCGACGGTGCCGGGCAGGGGGGCGGGATCGGTCTTGGCCTTCTTTATCTTCTTCGCAATCGCATCGGCATCGTCCGTCAGATTGATCCGGCTCGCCTCCACCGGATCGGACTTCGACATCTTTTTCGTGCCGTCCTTCAACGACATGATCCGCGTTGCCGCCCCCTCGATCACCGGCTCGGTCATCGGGAAGAAATCCACGCCATAATCATGGTTGAACTTGGCCGCGATATCCCGCGTCAATTCAATGTGTTGCTTCTGATCCTCACCCACCGGCACATGCGTCGCATGATAGATCAGGATGTCTGCTGCCATCAGTGCCGGATAGGCAAAAAGCCCCAGCGACGCGGCTTCGGCGTTCTTGCCGGATTTGTCCTTCCACTGCGTCATCCGACCCATCCACCCCATGCGGGCGACACAGTTGAAGATCCACGCCAGTTGCGCATGTTCAGGCACCTGGCTCTGATTGATCAGGATGCTCCGCTCCGGGTCGATCCCCGATGCCAGGAAACCCGCACATAATTCGCGCGTATTGTGGCGCAACGTCTCGGGCGCTTGCGGGACGGTAATGGCATGCAGGTCGACCATGCAGAACACCGTCTGATGCGTGCCCCGGTTCTGCCAGTCTGTGAATTTTGTGATGGCACCCAGATAGTTGCCCAGCGTCAGCCCACCCGACGGCTGAATTCCTGAAAACACGCGGGGGGTGAACTGGTTCTTGGTCTCAGGCATCGAAACGCTCCGGCAGGGGTGGCCTTGGATGGGGTCATCGCTTAGCCACCGGGACACACCCCGTCAACGAGGCCGCCATGCTTGACCCCCGCAACCAAAGTCCTTTTCACAGCTTGCCACCCGTCGTCGTGGCACTGGCCGTCGTAATCATCGGCATCGAATTGATGTTTCAGGCCGGAACCGCAGGTTTGATCGGTGGACGAGAGGCAGTGGGCTGGCGGCTTGGTGCGCTGCGCGACTGGGCTGTGGCGGAGTCCGTCTGGGCCTGGATGATCGACCGCGGTGAATGGCCCCTGCGCCAGGTCGCACGCATCATCGCCTATCCGTTTCTTCATGGCAGTTTCACCCACGCGGCCTTCGTCGCGGTCTTCACGCTGGCGCTGGGGAATGCCGTGGCACCCGTGTATCCGAACCTGCGCATTCTGGTGCTGTTCTTCGGCGCGGCCATTGGCGGCGCATTTGTCTATCTGATTGTTTTCGATACTCAGGCGCCGCTCCTGGGCGGCTATCCTGCGGTCTATGGTCTGATCGGCGCGTTCACCTATCTGACGCAGCGAGGCCTGACGCGCGGCGATCCCAAAAACGCCTTTCTTCTGATCGGGTTTCTGCTGGCGATCCAGCCGGTCTTCGGCCTGATCACGATGCGCAACCTTGCATGGCTGCCGGACTGGTCCGCCGATCTGGGGGGTGCCGCATCCGGCTACGGTCTGGCCGCACTGATGTTTCCCGGTGCTCTCGCGCGGTTACGCGACCGAATGCGTCAACGCTGACGGCGAAGTGCGCCCCGCAGTTCCGACATCTTCACTGCGCCCAGCATCTGCGCGAACCCGAAGTAGCTGAGCATTCCCGTTCCGACCAGAAGCGCCAGTGCCAGGCCGCGCCAGCTGCCGCCGAACATCGGGTTCAGGATCTGCGCGGTGATCCACAGCACGGCACCCATCAATACGGCGGCCAGGATGATCCGCCATCCCCGGCTGCGCGCACGCGGATCCAGCTTTGCCACGTCGCCCAAGGTTCTGGCACCGCGCCACAGCAGGACAACCATTGCCCAGGCCGCAAAGGTCGTGCCCAGCGCTGCCGCCGGCCAGCCGATAACCGGTGCCAGACCCACGGCGGCCACGGCGTTCACCACAAGAGACACCATCGCATAGTTCAGCGGGCGACGCGTGTCTTCACGCGCGAAATACAGCGGTTGCAACACTTTCTGCAGCACGAAGGCGGGCAGGCCCAACGCATAGATCATCAGGGCGATGGCTGTGCGAGCGGTGTCATCGGCGTCGAAGGCGCCCCGCTCGAACAGGACGTATACGAGCAGGCTTGGCACCACGAGCAAAGCGACTGCCGACGGAATCGTCAGCAGCCAGCTGAACTCGAACGCGCGGGAATAGGCGTCCCGTTGCCCGGCGCGGTCGTCGGCGCGAACCCGGCGCGCCAGATCGGGCAGCAGGACGACGCCAATGGCAATGCCGACCACCCCCAGCGGCAATTGATACAGCCGATCCGCATAGTTCAGCCATGCCACGGCTCCGTCGAAATAGGAGGCCACCTGCCGTCCCACCAGCAGGTTGACCTGCACCACGCCCCCGGCGAGTGCCGCGGGCGCGGCGATTACCAGAAGGCGTTTCAGGTCCGGTGTCATGCGCGGACGATGGCGGGGCCACAGGCGATGCCCGGCCCGCGCGGCGGCCCCCCAGACCAGGCCCAGTTGCACCAGCCCGCCGAGGGGCACCGACCATGTGAGCGTCTGTCCGACCAAACGGGCCTGCGTCGGTGCCTCCAGCCAGTCCCAGAGGTCGGGGCGCACCCAGACCACAGTCATCGCCGCGATGAATACGACATTCAGAAGCACGGGCGCTGCGGCGGCGGCAAGGAATCTGCCGTTGGAATTGAGGACGCCCGACACCAGCGCGGCCAGCGAGATCAACAGGATGTAGGGGAAAGCGATCCGCCCGTATATTACGGCCAGCGTGAACCGTTCGTCTTCGGCAAAGCCGCTCGCCATCGCCAGCACAAGGCCCGGCATGAACAGGATTCCCAGAACCGAAAACAGCGTCAGTATAATCACCATCCCCGCCACGGCATCGCGCGCGAAGGCATCGGCCTCATCGGGTCCCCCGGCCTCGAGCTTTTTGGCATAGAGCGGGACAAACGCCATATTGAACGCGCCTTCGGCAAAGAACCGTCGGAACATGTTGGGCAGGCTGAAGGCTACGAAAAACGCTTCGGCGGCCGCCCCGGTGCCAAGGAACCGTGCAATCAGAATGTCGCGGACGAAGCCCAGGATGCGGGACAGGAGGGTCCAACCGCCGACGGTCAGAAATCCCTTGATCAGACGGGTGGGCATGTCAGGCTCCGGCCCGTGCCGCCGCGCGGCTGACAGCTTCGCGCAGCTTGGCCGCCAGTGCATCCTGCTTGGGTTTCGACCACAGCTTCAGGCCGAACAGGTCCTTGACGTAGAAGACGTCCACGACCTGCGCGCCATAGGTCGCGATGACGGCATGCGAGATATATATGTTCGACTGCGACATCACCTGCGTCAGGTCATACAGCAGGCCGGGGCGGTCGCGGGTATCGACCTCGATAATGGTATAGATGTCCGATCCGTCGTTATCGAAACTGATATTCGTCGGCACCTGAAACCGGCGCTCGCGCTTCTTGATTTCGTGGCCTTCCAGCGCGCGCCGGGTGGCCACTTCGCCGCGCAGGATCTTCTCGATCATGGTCTGCAGCCGGGGCAGGCGGGACGGTTCGTAGGGGTGGCCCTCGCCGTCCTGAAGCCAGAACACGCTGGTCGCGAATCCGTCTTTCGATGTGTAGGTCCGCGCATCGACGATATTCGCCCCAACAAGGCTGAGCGCACCGGCCAGACGCGAGAAGATACCGGGGTGATCCTGACAGGCCATCATGGCGCGGGTTGCGTCGCGGTCTTCATCCGCCTGCAATTCGACGCGCACATCGCCTTCCGGCAGGTCGCGCACCATATGCGCAAACCGCACGTGCGCCGCCGTCGGAATGCCTTGCCAATAGGGGCCGTAATGCCGCGCCATTTCGGCCCGCAACTGACCCTCGGGCCAGTCGGCCATCGCATCGCGGAACAGTTGCTTGGCCCGTTTTTCACGCGTCTCCCGGTTTACGTCCTCCAGCCCGTTTTCCAGCGCGGCGGCGGTTGCGCGGTGCAGGGCACGAAACATCTGCGCCTTCCAGTTGTTCCAGACGTTCGGTCCCACGCCTCGAATATCGCAGACCGTCACCAGGGTCAGCATGTCCAGCCGTTCGCGCGTTTTTACTGCCTTGGCGAAATCGCGGACCGTGCGCGGATCGGAAATATCGCGCTTCTGCGCCATGTCCGACATCAGAAGATGATGCCGCACCAGCCATTCTACGGTCTCGGCGTCCTTGGGTTTCAGGCCTAGGCGCGGGGCGACGACGCGGGCGATGCGCGCGCCCAGAACCGAATGATCCTCGGGACGCCCCTTGCCGATATCGTGGAGCAGCAACGCGACATAGAGGACACGCCGGTTGATGCCTTTCCGCAGGATGGCGGAGGCCAGAGGCAACTCCTCGACAAGCTCCCCCCGTTCGATCTGGGCGAGATGGGAGATGACCTGAATCGTATGCTCATCGACAGTGTAGGAATGATACATGTTGAACTGCATCATCGCGACGATGGGTGCGAATTCGGGAATGAAGGCGGACAGGACTTCCAGCTCGTTCATGCGCCGCAGCGCCCTTTCGGGGTTGCCGTGTTTCAGCAGCAGACCCATGAACAGTTTCGCCGCCTCGGGGTTTTCGCGCAGATTGCGGTCGATCAGGTGCCGGTTCGCCGCCAGAAGGCGCATCGCATGCGGATGCAGCAGCAGACCCGTCCGCAGGGCTTCCTCGAAGATGCCCAGCAGGTTCAGCGGCGTCCCGAGAAACGCGTCCTCGTTGGCAACGTCCAGACGACCCTGACGCTCGGTATAAGGCGCGCGGACCCGACGGCGGCGTTTGAAAAGTCCCAGAAGAGCCGGTTCCTGCTTGGTATTGTCGGCCTCCAGCGCGACCAGAAGAATCCGGGTCAGCTCGCCGACGCGTGTGGCGTGGCGAAAGTAATCCTGCATGAAGTGCTCGACCGCCCGACGCCCGGCATGATCGCGATATCCCATCGCATTAGCCACATCGACCTGCATGTCGAAAGTCAGATGGTCTGCGGCACGTCCCGCAATAAGGTGCAGGTGACAGCGCACACACCAGAGGAACCGTTCGGCCGATTCGAAGGCGTCGAACTCGGCTTCGGTAAAGACACCCAGTGGCACCAGCTCGGCGGTGTCATGAACCCGGTAGCGATACTTGGCGATCCAATACAGGGCCTGAAGGTCGCGCAGACCACCCTTCGCCTCCTTGACGTTCGGCTCCAGGATATAACGCTGTCCGCCCTGCTTGCGATGACGCTCGGACCGTTCTGCCAATTTCGCCTCGATGAAATCGGCGACGGTCTTGCGGAACAGATCCTCCCAGAGTCGCTTTTGCAGCGTATCGGCCAGGGTCTGTTCGCCGCAGATCAGGCGACGCTCCAGCAAGGCGGTGCGGATGGTGAAATCTTCGGCCCCCAGTCGGATGCAGTCTTTCACGGTGCGTGTGGAATGCCCCACCTTCAGCTTCAGATCCCAAAGGATATAGAGCATCGATTCCACGACGCTTTCGACCCATGGCGTGACCTTCCACGGGGTCAGAAACAACAGGTCCACATCGGAATGCGGCGCCATCTCGCCCCGGCCATAACCGCCGACTCCCAGGACGGCGAAATGCTCGCCTTCGGTCGGGTTGGGGCAGGGATGCAGGATGCGGGTGGCAACCAGCCACGCGCATTGGACCAGCCGGTCCGTCAGATGGGCATAGGACTTCGTGACCCGTCGGGCACGCGTCGGATCGGCTTCGAACCCCAACCGGATCGCGGCGCGACCCCGATCCTGCGCCGTCGACAGGACGTCCACCGTTGCGCGCCGGATCGCCATCGCGTCGGACGTGCCGTCGATTTCCGCCAGCAGCGCGCCGACCGTCGCCACCTCGTCGAAGATTTCGACCGGCGTGGCGATAAGCGGCGCGCCGGTAGCGGCGGGCAGGTCGTTTGCGGTGAAGACCGGGGCCGGAGTCTTACGACCCGGCGCCGCCGAAGCTGTTGGGGGCAGGGCTGACCACCTGTATCTGACGGTTCACGATTTGCGCGACGGCCAGCGCCCTGTCGTTGGTGCCGTCGCCACGCAGGCGGAATACCCCGCCCGTGCCGGCAAATCCAGCCCGTGTCGTCAATGTAGCGCGTCCGACGGTCTTGCCGTTGCGGGCGATCGCGCCGATTGCAGCCATCCCGTCATAACCAAGGCTGGCCAGGGGGTGAGGCTGAGCTCCATAGGCGGCGGCATATCGGCTGCGGAACTGTGATAGCGGTCCGGGGTCCGGCAAGGTAAAATAGCCGCCCTGAAGTCCGGGAAGCTGCAACGCTTCGGACGGGATATCCCATCGGGTCAGCCCCAGAAAACGAAAGTCCTCTCCGCCGATACCGGCCTCGGTCAGAAACTGCGAAATCACCGGCAGATCGCCCGATGTATTGCCGGTCAGAAAGATTGCGTTCGAATTCGTCGAGCGGGCTTTCGCCGCGATTCCCGGCACTGCGTTCATGATGCCCTGTTGGTTCAACTCGTAAGGGACCGACCCGGTGATCTGAGCGCGGGTTTCAGAAGCAGCACGGGTGATGGCGGCATTGGCGATCTGGCCGCTGGCATCGTTGGAATGCGTTACCAGAACCCGATTGCGGCCCTGTGCGGCGGCAAAGCCCAGCACCCGGCGGGCGGTGTTTTCGAAGGTATTACCCAGAACCCAGACGTTCCCACCTGCGACCGAAGTGTTGTTCGAGAAGCTCAGCACCGGAATGCCCGACCCGGAAGCGGCGACACCTGCCGCGGCGGCATTGTCTGCATAGAGCGGCCCGAGAATAACCTGGGCACCCGCCGCAATGGCCTGCGTCGCGGCGGCGGAGGCCCCCCCGGTGGTGCCTTGCGTCGGGTAGACGTTTATCTTCACGGCGCCTTCGCCAAGATCGCTGGCGGCAAGACGGGCCGCATTTTCAAGGCCTTTGGCAACGGCTGCATCGGTTCCGCGCGACGATCCATATGGGACCAGAAGGGCCACGACCATCGGCCCGCTGCCGCTCACGCCGCCCCCGCCGGATCCGGTTTCCAAATTCGGTCCGGCGCCTGTGACGTTACAGGCTGCAAGTCCAACAGTGACGGCCGCAAGCGCAGCGAGCTTGCGCGTCGCGCGCGCGAATGAAACGAAAGGCCCTGTTGGCCATTGCATGAACATGATCTCGATCTCCCCAGCGTCGGCCTTCACGGCCACGTGATTTCCCACAACGGTTAATATGCCATGTCGGGCGAGTAAACGACTGAACCACAGGAGGCGCGAAATGGCAGAGATCGGCAGGATCGAGGGGGGATTGCATCTGATCGCCGTTCCGATCGGCGCGGCGCGCGACATTACGTTGCGGGCACTGGATGTATTGACGGTCGCGGATGTTCTGGCTGCCGAAGATACCCGGTCTCTGCGTCGATTGATGGATATTCACGGCATCGCCCTGGGCGATCGCCCGCTCATCCCCTATCACGACCACAATGGACCGACGGCGCGCCCCCGTCTGATGGCGGCACTGCGCCAGGGCAAGTCGGTTGCCTATGCATCCGAGGCAGGCACGCCGCTGATTGCCGATCCGGGGTTCCAACTGGGCGTCGAGGTGCGCGCGGCCGGCCTGCCCGTGCGCGCCGCGCCGGGGGCCAGCGCCGTCCTTGCCGCGCTCTGCGTCGCCGGATTGCCAACGGACCGCTTCTTCTTCAACGGCTTCCTTCCGCCCAAATCTGTGGCGCGCAAGGCTGCGCTGCGCGACCTGTCGACAGTGCCTGGCACATTGATCTTCTACGAATCGCCTAAACGGCTGCAGGCGATGCTGCGCGATGCGGCCGAGGTTCTGGGTCCACGGGATGCCGCCGTCTGTCGCGAATTGACCAAAAAATTCGAGGAGGTCCGCAAGGCACCGCTGGATGCACTTGCCGAAAGCTATGCTGCGAATGACCCCAAAGGGGAAATCGTCGTCCTGATTGATCGCGCCGCGACCCAAGCGATCGACGAAGACACGATTCGCGCAGCCCTGCGGATCGCACTTCGCGAAGGATCGTTAAAATCCGCTGCAAAGGATGTTTCCGATTCTTACGGGATTGCCCGTAACATGGCGTATCAGATGGCATTGGCTATAAAGGACGAGACATGAGTGGATCGGTTTCCTACCACGCGGGCCTTGCCGCCGAAGACAGTGTCGCGCGCCATTACAGCCGCAGCGGGCACCGCGTCGTCGAACGTCGCTGGCGTGGCAAGGGTGGCGAAATTGATGTCATCGCGCAGTTCGGCGGCGATACGATCTTCATCGAGGTCAAGAAAAGCGACAGCCACGCCGCTGCCGCGTTGCGGGTAAGCGACCGTCAGGTCCGCCGCCTGTTCGATTGCGCGGGCGAATATATGGGCGGATTGCCGGACGGCATGCTCAGTTCGGTTCGCTTCGATGTGGCGCTTGTTGATGCCGCCGGGCGTATCGAAATCATCGAAAATGCTCTGGCCGCCTGATGCGGCCCGAAAGGCAGGCGCAATCTGCGCCGCGGCGCATTGTCAGGGGCGGATAGCTGCGCCATCTAAGGGCAACTTCAGATGTTCGGGGATGTCGTCATGCCAACTGCAAAATCGCTCAGGGTCGGCTTCCAGATGGATCCGATGGAAGGCGTCAACATCGACGCCGACAGCACATTTCGCATTGCCCTCGAGGCGCAGGCGCGGGGCCATTCCCTGATCTATTGGACGCCGCAGCGTCTGGCGTACATCGAAGGCCGGGTCATCGCGCGCGGTCAATCGATGGAAGTCCGGCGCGAAAAAGGCAACCACGTTACATTGGGCGAGCTGCGGGACTACAATCTTGCCGATCTGGATGTCGTCTGGCTGCGGCAGGATCCGCCCTTCGACATGGGATATATCACGACGACGCATCTTCTGGACCGCGTCCACCCGGATACTCTGGTGGTCAACGATCCGACCTGGGTGCGCGGCTGGCCTGAAAAACTGATGGTGCTGGACTTTCCGGACCTGACACCGCCCACTGTGGTCGCCCGCGACCTGGAGACACTGAAGACGTTCAAAGCCCGGCACGGCGACGTCGTTCTCAAGCCGCTCTACGGGAATGGTGGCGCGGGCGTGTTCCGCCTGACCGCCGAGGACCGGAATCTCGCTTCGCTGCACGAGCTTTTCAGTTCGATCAACAGTGAGCCGCTGATCATGCAGAAATTCCTGCCTGCCGTCTCAAAGGGAGACAAGCGGGTCATCCTGATCGATGGCGAACCCGTTGGCGCAATCAACCGCGTGCCGGCGAAGGGTGAAGTCCGGTCGAACATGCATGTCGGGGGACGCCCGGAAAAAGACGATCTGACCGAACGCGATCTCGAGATCTGCGCGGCGATCGGGCCGCGTCTGCGCGATGCTGGCCAGATTTTCGTCGGGATAGACGTGATCGGCGATTGGCTGACCGAAATCAACGTAACGTCTCCGACTGGTCTGCAGGAATTGGAGAAGTTTGATGGCATCAATGCCAGCGCACTGATCTGGGAAGCGATCGAAAAACGGCGCTGATTGACCCTACCATGTCCCTTAAGGCCAAGTAAGACAGAAAGCAGGATGAAGACTGACGGGGCGAAGGTGGGGCATCTGACCCCCATACAGCTTATATGACGCTCCATGTTGTCGGCACTGGTTCCAGGCAATTGATTGCTGATCGGTGAGTCCCGATCCTAGGCACCCGACACCAGTCTATAAGACAATGCTTCTGCGATATGCACGCGCCGCACGAGTTCCGATCCATCGAGATCGGCAATCGTTCGTGCGACTTTCAGCACGCGGTGGTATCCGCGCGCCGACAGGCGGAAACGATCGGTGGCTTTCAGCAGGATGTCCTGTCCTTCTGGATCGGTTGTGGCCACTTCCATCAAAAGGTCGCCCGACACGTCCGCGTTGACCGTGATTTCATCGCGATCGGCGTAGCGCGCAGCCTGAACATTGCGCGCGGCAGCGACGCGCAGGGCGACCTCTTTCGATGTATCGCCCGCGGGCGGCTGGGCCAGGTCCGAAACTTCAACCGCCGGTATTTCCAGTCTCAGATCGAAGCGGTCCATCAGGGGGCCACTGATCTTGCCCATGTAATCCTCGCCGCAATTGGGCGCACGGGAGCAGGCCAGTCCGGGGTCGAACAGCATTCCGCAGCGACAGGGATTGGCGGCGGCGACCAGAAGGAATCGGCAGGGATAGCGGACGTGGGCATTTGCGCGCGCGATGGTGACTTCGCCCGTTTCGATCGGTTGACGCAGGGTTTCGAGGACGGCACGCGGAAACTCGGGAAACTCGTCCATGAATAGAACGCCGTTGTGCGCAAGGCTGATCTGACCCGGCCCGGCCCGTTTGCCGCCCCCTGCGATAGCCGCGACCGAGGCGGTATGATGCGGTTCCTGAAAGGGGCGTCTGTACAGGATGCCGCCTTCGTCCAGAGTTCCGGCCAGTGAATGGATCATCGAGGTTTCCAGCGACTCCATCGCCGAAAGCGGCGGCAAGAGGCCGGGGAGGCGCGCCGCAAGCATCGATTTCCCAGCACCCGGGGGGCCGACCATGAACAGGTGGTGCCGTCCGGCAGCAGCAATTTCCAGCGCTCGCTTGGCGCGTTCCTGTCCCCGAACGTCGCGCAGGCAGGGGCCGCCGGAGGGCGTCGGGACGTGTCCTGCCGTCGCCTCCGGCAAAGGGGACGCACCGGTCAGATGGTCCATCAGGGCCTTGATCGAAGGCGCCGCATAGACCGCCGCCGCGCCAACCCAGGCCGCCTCGGGTCCGCAGGCTTCGGGACAGAACAGCACGGCATCCAGCGCGGCCGCCGTCATCGCCGCGGGCAAGGCGCCCGCTACGGCGATCAATCCGCCATCAAGAGACATCTCACCGATACTGAGGGACCGGGCGACCTTGTCCAGCGGCACCAGTTCCAGCGCTGCCAGCACGGCCAGTGCAATCGGCAGGTCGAAATGCGCGCCCTCCTTTGGTACGTCGGCTGGGGACAGGTTGATGGTGACTTTCTTGGATGGCAGCGCGATGCCAAGTTCCGACAGGGCGGTGCGGATGCGGTCCCTGGCCTCGGACACGGCCTTGTCGGGCAGACCGACAATCGAAAAGCCCGGCAAGCCCGGCGAGACGGCGCACTGGACGTCAACGGGACGCGCCTCCAGCCCCTCGAAGGCGACCGTGGTGGTGCGTGCCAGCATGTCCGTTCCTCATCTTTGAGAAAAGGTTAACGGGCGAGTGGTTTAAGAATGGTTAATGCGGTTTGGCCATCGGAAAAGGCGATGTCGGCAGGCCCATGTCATAATTTGCCAGCGTTCGATTCCGCGCCTCACCCTCGGCCCGCCAGATCTGCAAGAGGTCATGGTTCAGATGCGCATCGACATAGGTCTGCACCAGGTCGGAGACCGGCAGGCCGTAACCTGCGATCCGCATGGCGACCGGCGCGAAGAACGCGTCCGCGGCGGAATACACGCCGAACAGCCATGGACCATCTCCGGCTATACCCCGCGCGGCGGACCAGACCCTGTCCAGTCGCGAGAGGTCAGCCCGAACGCCGTCCGATGGAACAAAGTTTTCCCATTTCACACGCAGGTTCATCGGGCATGCCTCACGCACTGCGCTGAAGCCGCAATGCATTTCCGCTACCAGTGACCGCGCCAGCGCACGGGCCTTCGGGTCGTCAGGCCAGAGGCCAGCCTCGGGGTGCCGCTCCGCCAGCCCTTCGGCTATGGCTATGGTGTCGGACCATTGCGCCCCATCCTGGGCGCGCGCCACGGGCACGGTGCGCGCAGGTGCCCAGTCTTCGAGAGTCGATATGAAGCTGCTGCAATACATCTCGTTCATATGGACACGCACCGGCAGATCGAAAGCCGCAAACAGGAGCCAGCCGCGTAAGCTCCACGAAGAATAGGATCGGTCGCCGATCAAAAGGTCATAGGTCATATCGCTTGCCTAGCATCGCCTTTTCAGTTCGGCATAACAGCAATCCCTGATGGCAGCATTACGGTTTGTGATTGGCGGATATGGCCACCGGACCTGCCGGGGTCAGATTGATGCGTGTCAGGCTGAGATTATCGATCTTCTGCCTCAGGGCGTCGAACGGTCTCAGATCCGCCGCGCGCGCCCAGAGAGTCAGAATGACACCCATATGCGCGACGACAATAAGGTCACTTGGGTTCGTATCGGCGACCAGCCGGTTCATGGCCGTTTCGACACGGTGTGACAGGTCGTTCCAGGACTCGCCGCCCGGCGCGCTCGGGGTGCCGGGGGTATCGAAGAAACATCGCAGTTCGGGACTGTCTATCGCGTCGAAAGGCTGGTTGTCCCACGCGCCGTAATCGAACTCCCGCAAGGCCGGATCGTGCGGCAGGCGCGGCCTCTCGCCCAGAATTGCGGTCGCCGTATCAACGGCGCGGATCAAATCGCTGCTGACAACTGGGGCCTGTGGCAAAGCTGCCGACAAGCGCGCCAATGCCGCAGTATCCGAAAGGTCGGCGGGCAGATCCGTCCAGCCGACCATTCTGCGGCTGTGGGTCGGCCCATGACGGATCAGCCAGAGCCGCGTCATTTCAAACGCTGCGGCATGCCCGCCGTTACCAGCACCACCCGATCCAGGGCTGCGGCCAACCGCTGGTTCAGCGCGCCCTGATCCCTTTGGAATTGCCGCGCCGTGGCATTGTCGGGCGTGATGCCTCCACCCACATCGTTCGATACGACTATGAAATGCGCTGGCGACGACTTCATGGCCGAGATCCATGCCTCGGTCGGCTCTTCCCAGTCCATACCGTCCAGCATCAGATTTGTGAGCCACATTGTCGCACAGTCAATGAGGACGACCTCACCTCTCCGCCGGTCCGCGCAGACCCCGGGCAGATCCAGCGCTTCCTCGATCAACGACCATTCAGCCCCTCGTCGCGTAGCATGCAGTTCGACTTTGGCGCGCATCTCTCCGTCCAGAACGCGTGCCGTAGCGACATAGACCGCGCGTCCCTCCAACTGCATGATTTCGGTTTCAGCCCAGTTTGATTTGCCGGATGCCGCGTGACCCAGAGCGAGCGTGGTGTTCATGATTCCCGACACGTGATGGAACTTTCTGCCATGCAAAAGAGTATTTCACCCGGAGTTATATTTCAGAAACCGGGTGTCCGGTTTGCGGCTATGTTATCCTCGGGGGATATTCAAATGGCACTCGATTTCAACAGCGACACGTCCCTGTCCCGGCGCGCCATGAAGGCCGAGCTTCTGGATGCCGAGACGGAACTGCGCCTGGCTTACGCGTGGCGCGACGATCGTTGTGAGGCGAGCCTGCATCGCCTGATCACCGCTTACATGCGTCTCGCCATATCGATGGCATCTAAATTCCGCCGCTATGGCGCGCCTATGAACGATCTTATCCAAGAGGCTGGATTGGGCCTGATGAAGGCGGCCGAAAAGTTCGACCCCGATCGCGGTGTTCGATTTTCAACCTATGCCGTGTGGTGGATCAAGGCGTCGATCCAAGATTATGTCATGCGCAACTGGTCGATGGTTCGCACCGGATCGACCAGCAGTCAGAAATCGCTTTTCTTCAATCTGCGCCGCGTTCAGGCCCGGCTGGAGCGGGAGGCTGCCGCAGAGGGTATCGTTCTGGACCGTCAGACAATGCGCGAAAGGATCGCGACCGATGTTGGTGTGCCCTTGCGCGATGTCGAGATGATGGAGGGTCGTCTCGGCGGTTCCGACTTCAGCCTAAACGCGACCCAGTCGTCGGACGAGGAAGGTCGCGAATGGATTGACGCACTGGAAGACGACAGCGCCCAGGCCGATGAGACCGTGGCCCTCAGGCATGACAATGACATGCTTCGCGAATGGCTCCTGCTGGCCCTTTCGTCGCTGAACGATCGCGAACGGTTCATTGTCCGGGAACGCAAACTGCGGGAAGATCCCAGGACGCTGGAATCGCTCGGCAATGAATTGTCGTTGTCCAAGGAACGTGTCCGCCAACTGGAAGCGGCGGCTTTCGCGAAGATGCGTAAATCCCTTGAAGCGGAAAATCAGGAGGTTCTCGGCTTCCTCGGGTAAGACGCGATTTCTGTCCGACGCTTGCTACGTCGGCCGGCGCGCAGACATTGCCACCGGTTGGTGTCTGGATTTTGGGCACAGATTTCTACAATCCCGTGCCTCTCATCACGCAGACGCGTTTCAGTGCGCACCCCCAATCGTTTCGAACACCTGACCGGCAATGCCCGAACCGACCGGGCCGCAGCGGCATGTCATTTCGATGATGCGGTATAAGGCAGCAATACCCGGCGCGGCAGCATCACCCTACAGACAATGGTGCCCCAGCGACGATCCCAGCGTGGCCTTCCGCTGGCGACGGGCCTGTCCTAGACAGGGTGGAATTCAGGGAAGGCGCGATATGCTGACGGACAAGAAAATCCTGCTCATCATCGGCGGCGGCATCGCGGCCTTCCGGTCGCTCGACCTGATGCGCAGACTGCGCGAGCGGGGGGCATCCGTCACACCGGTTCTGACACCGGCAGCGGAACATTTCGTCACGCCGCTTTCGGTCTCGGCTCTCGCGGCTTCGAAAGTCTACCGCGATCTGTTCGATCTGACCGACGAGGCCGAGATGGGCCACATCGAACTCAGCCGCGCCGCCGATCTTATTGTTGTCTGTCCCGCCACGGCCAACCTGATGGCCCGGATGGCGCAGGGCCTTGCCGACGATCTGGCGACGACCCTTCTGCTGGCAACCGACACGCCGGTGATGATCGTTCCCGCGATGAATGTCCGCATGTGGCAGCATCCGGCAACGCAGCGCAATCTGGCGACCCTGACAGGAGACGGCATCGCGGTCGTCGGTCCGGTCAACGGCGCGATGGCCTGCGGTGAGTTCGGCCCCGGCCGTCTGACGGAAGTGCCGGATATCATCGGTGCGATTGATGCGCATTTCAGCGACGGGCCGCTGAAGGGCAGGCATGCCCTTGTTACATCCGGCCCGACGCATGAACCCATCGACCCGGTGCGCTACATCGCCAACCGGTCATCAGGCACCCAGGGAACGGCCATCGCCGCAGCCCTGCGCGATTTGGGGGCGCGGGTTACATTTGTCACCGGTCCCGCCGACACATCGCCGCCCGCCGGAATCGATGTCGTGCGGGTCGAAACGGCGCAGCAGATGCTGAATGCCGTCACTGCTGCCCTGCCGGCCGACGTCGCGGTCATGGCCGCCGCGGTTGCCGATTGGCGGGTTGAGAATGCCGGAGACCGCAAGATGAAAAAGGACGGCAGCGCGACTGCCCCGGCGCTGACCTTCGCCGAAAATCCCGACATTCTGGCGACGGTATCCAAGGCTGCGACCCGCCCGAAGCTGGTCGTCGGATTTGCCGCAGAAACCGACGACGTAATTGCCAATGCGACCGCCAAGCGCCTGCGCAAAGGCTGCGACTGGATCGTCGCCAACGACGTCTCTCCCGGCACCGGCATCATGGGCGGCACCGAAAATGCCGTGACCCTGATTACTGACACTGGTGCCGAAGACTGGCCCCGACTGACCAAAACCGAAACCGCGCGCCGGTTGGCGGACCGCATCGCTCGGCACCTGACATGAGCGTTCAGATCCACGTCACCCGCACGGACGGCTCGGACCCCGATCTGCCCCTGCCCAGCTATGAGACGCCGGGGGCTGCCGGTGCGGACCTGCGCGCCGATACGGGAGGACAGACGATCACGCTTTCGCCCGGTGGTCGGTCGCTGATCGGCACCGGCCTGCAGGTCGCAATCCCCAAGGGATTCGAGATGCAGATCCGTCCCCGATCCGGCCTTGCCCTCAAACACGGAGTTACGCTGGCTAACGCTCCGGGCACGGTCGACAGCGATTACAGAGGGCCGTTGGGCGTGATCCTGATCAATCTGGGCGATGCCCCGTTCGATGTGACGCACGGTATGCGGATCGCACAGGCGGTGGTCGCTCCGGTGGTGCAGGCGCGCTATGATCTTGCGCCCGAACTGGATCGCACGAACCGCGGGAGCAATGGCTTCGGGTCAACCGGGACATGACGCTGGTCCTGATCCTCGGGGCCGTGATCTGGGGGCTTGGCATAGTGATGAAGACGCCCGTCAAGGCGCGTTTTCTGATGCTTGGGCTGCTTTATGTGGCGGTCCTGTTTGCTCACTTGATCCTGCCTGACGGTCATCCCTTGCGTCAGATGCTGGGGGGCGGGTTGGGGTCCTGGCTGGTTCTGGGTGGTCTCGTCGCGCTGATCGCAGTGTATCGCGCCGGATTGACCCGCATGCGCGCCCGCGCACGGGTGCTCGAGGCAGATCGGGCCGACGACACCGCCAGTCGGACAGGCCCCTTCAGCGATGACGAACTGGAACGCTATGCGCGCCACATCGTCCTGCGCGAGGTCGGTGGTCCCGGCCAGAAGCGCCTGAAGGATGCAAAGGTTCTGGTGGTCGGGGCCGGGGGCCTTGGCGCGCCGGTTCTTCTGTATCTTGGGGCGGCGGGCGTCGGGACGATTGGGGTGATCGACGACGACACGGTCTCCACCTCGAACCTGCAACGGCAGATCATCCATGCCGATGCCGATTTCGGCAGTCCCAAGGTCCACAGTGCAGCCAAGCGCATCCGGGCGATCAATCCGCATGTCTCGGTGCGCGCCTACAATCAGCGCCTGACGCCCGAAATCGCGCCCGAGATTTTCGCTGACTACGACCTGGTCGTTGATGGCACGGACACGTTTGTCACCCGCCAGATGGTGAATGACGCTGCTGTAGCTGCCAGCAAGCCTTTGATAGCAGGGGCGATCACCCAGTGGGAAGGACAGGTTACAATCTATGATCCCGCCGCCGGTGCGCCCTGCCTGACCTGTCTGTTCCCCAAGGCCCCTGCCGCCGGACTCGCGCCGTCCTGTGCCGAAGCGGGGGTAATCGGCGCGCTTCCCGGCATCATCGGATCGATCATGGCGCTGGAAACGATCAAGGAAATCACCGGTGCCGGCACTACGCTGCGTGGAATTCTGCTGCTTTGGGACGGGCTGGACGCGGACGCTCGGCGTATTTCGGTTGCCAAACGACCGGATTGCCCCACCTGCGGCAGTATCTGAGCTCTTGGTTCCGCGGCGCCCGTACTGCATCATCGCAGCGCACCTTGTCCTAATCCCAGGAGGATTCCCCATGAAAACCCTCGCTGTTCTTGCCGCCCTGGCCGTTGCCTCTCCTGCGCTGGCTGACGGGCATCTGCCCGATCTGGGCGGACGCACCGTCGCGATCGCGACCGAAGATGCCTATCCTCCGTTGCAGTTCAAGGACCCCGCGTCCGGGGATGCCATCGGCTGGGAATACGATGCGATGGCGGAAATCGCAGAACGCCTCAATTTTACGCCCGACTACGAAAAAATCAGTTGGGACGCGATGATCCCCGCCGTATCCGAAGGTCAGATGGACATGGGTATGACGGGCATCACGATCCGCGACGATCGCAAGGAGACCGTCGATTTTTCCGATCCCTACATGCGATCCGAGATGGTGATGATGGTCCGCGGCGACGAGGACCGGTTCGCCGATGCCGCCGGATTCGCCGCCGATGAAGATCTTTTGATGGCCGCACAGCCGGGCACGACTCCGTTCTACGTCGGTGTCTATGACGTGCTCGACGGCGACGAGGCGAATACCCGCATCAAACTGTTCGAGACTTTCGGCGCAACGGTTCAGGCCCTGCGTGCGGGCGATGTTGATCTGGTGCTGACGGATGGCACTGCCGGGAACGGTTATGTCGCTGCGTCGGACGGCGGGTTGAAGATCGTCGGCGAGACTCTGGGGACCGAGGATTTCGGCTTCATCTTCCCCAAGGGTTCGGATCTCGTCGAATCGATGAACGCAGCCATTGCGGACATGAAGGCGGATGGAACCATCGAGGCGCTGAACAGGAAATGGTTCCTCGATTTCAAGCTGGGCGAATGACGGGTTTGTCTCGAAACCCACCGCAAACTCCGTTGTAGCAGGCTTTTGCGCGCGCGCCCTGACCCTGACCGCGATTTTCCGTGGTGGCTTCTGGCCGTGGTTGTCCTGCTCGGGGCGGCCTATGTCATGGTATTGACGGACGATGCGACGCGGCAGGTTCTGCTGACCTTGCGCAAAGGCATCTGGATCACGATCCTCGTAACCGTTACCGGGTTTTCCGCAGCATCGCTGGTTGGTCTGGGGCTTGCCCTGATGTTGCTATCTGGGTCGTTGGTCGCGCGGCAGGCCGCGCGCTTTTATGTTGAGATAATTCGCGGAATCCCGATCCTGGTGATGTTGCTCTATGTCGCGTTCGTGCTGGCACCCGGATTGGTCGCATTGTGGAACTGGATGGGCCTGCCAGATGCGCGAACGCGGGATTTTCCGTTACTCTGGCGCGCGGTTCTGGCGCTTGTGATTGCCTATTCCGCATTCATTGCCGAGGTTTTTCGCGCCGGGCTGCAATCGGTCGACAAAGGTCAGATCGAGGCCGCCAGAGCATTGGGCCTGAAAAGGTTTCGCGTCTTTCGCCATATCGTGCTGCCGCAGGCGATCCGTACGATCCTGCCGCCTCTGGGCAACGACTTCGTGGCAATGGTCAAGGATTCGTCGCTGGTGTCGGTGGTCGGCGTTCTTGACATCGCGCAGCTGGGAAAGCTGACGGCCGCAGGAAACTTTCGATATTTCGAGACCTACAATGTCGTTGCGCTGATCTATCTGACGATGACGATCCTGTTGTCGCTCGGATTGCGCAAATTGGAGCGGAAGCTAGGCAAAGTCCATAAATAGAGGTCGGTCCTTTTGACACTGACTATCAGGCGACGCGGCGTGCCGGGTCTGCGGCTTCTACGGGAACCAACGCGCGGACCAGGTCCCGCATATGCAGCAGGCCCACCTGCTGGCCATCCTGCATGACGCGATAGTGCAGATTTGTATCGCCGCCTGAAACGGCGATAACCGATTCCAGATTTTGCGCCACATCGACTTCGCCCGACAGTCCATCGCCAGGCCGGTCGGTTTTCTCCATGACCGATCCTACGCGCAGGACGCGGGCGCGGTTGATATCGGAAATGAAGTCGATGATGTAGTCGTCGTTCGGATGCAGCAGGATGTCCTGCGGCTCACCCTGCTGGATGACGGCACCGTCCTTCAGGATGACCAGGTGGTCCGCCAGCTTGAGCGCCTCGTCCAGATCATGAGTGATGAAGACGATGGTCTTGTGCAACTCGCGCTGCAACTCCAGAAGCAGATCTTGCATGTCGGTCCGGATCAGCGGGTCAAGCGCGCTGAAAGCTTCGTCCATCAGCATGATTTCCGAATCCGACGACAGGGCGCGTGCGATGCCGACGCGCTGCTGCATGCCACCCGAAAGCTGACCGGGATAATGTTCTTCGTAACCGGCCAGACCGACCCGTTCGAGCCACTTCTGACCCTCGCGGTCGGCGATCTGGGCCGACTCGCCCCGAACGCGCCGGGACATGCCCGCATTGTTCAGGACAGTGTGATGCGGGAACAAAGCAAACTTCTGGAACACCATCGACATTGTATTCTGCCGCAGTTCAGCCAGACGCGCCTCGCCATAGGCTAGCACATCCTCGCCGTTCACGATGACCTCGCCCGCCGTAGGGTCGATCAGACGGTTGAGATGGCGGATGAGAGTGGATTTACCTGACCCGGACAATCCCATGATGACGGTGATCTGACCGGCCCGGATATCTACATTGATATTCTGCAGGCCCAGCACATGGCCGTACTCATCCAACAGATCGGGTTTGCCTATGCCGTTCCGGACATGTTCCATCATTGCCTGCGGATTGGTTCCGAAGATCTTGTAGAGATTTCGGATCGAAATCTTGATGTCTGTATCGTCGGTCATTGGCGCACACTCGAGTCGATGCGGCCAAGCGCGGCCTTGGTGGAGCGGTCCAGAATAACCGCGAGAAGAACGATGGAGAAACCCGCGACGAGGCCGACGCCCAGTTCAAGGTTCCGGATACCGGCCAGGACTTTCACACCCAGACCCGGTGCCGATACCAGCGAGGCGATCACGACCATGGCCAGCGACATCATGATGGTCTGGTTGATGCCGGCCATGATGTTGGGCAGCGCCAGTGGCACCTGAACGCCCCAGAGTTTCTGCCGATTTGACATGCCGAAGGCGTCTGCCGCCTCGATCACATCCTTGTCGACAAGTCGTATGCCCAGATCGGTCAGGCGGATCACCGGCACGATGGCATAAAGGATAATCGCGATGCCGTAGAGCTTGGATTCGGTGACCGAGAACAGGAAGATCAGCGGGATCAGATAGACGAAGGTCGGCAGGGTCTGAAGCATGTCCAGAACCGGAATCGTCATGCGCTGCATGGTGTCTGACCGTGACATGGCGATGCCGATGGGCACGCCCAGAAGCACCGATATGATCGTGCACACGAAGATGATCGACAGGGTGCTGATCGCGTCGTCGTAGAAATCGATGAAGGCCATGAACAGGAATGACAAAGCCACCAGGACGGTGACGCCAATTTTTCTTGTCGAGAACCATGCGATGACCACCAGCAGCGGGATCATGATGAACCAGGGCGTCGCCTGAAAACCGTCCAGCGACCAGTCCAGCATCCAGCTGAGTGGCTGCGTCAAGGGGTCCAGAATCACCTTGAGCGGGTCCTTGATGGCAAGGAAGCCTTCCTCGACCGCCTGGGTCATATCGCGGGAACGGGGGATCGAACTGCAGGACTTGTTGAGCGTGTCGAGCGAGGGAAACGGCGTTTCCATCAAAGGTACCGACGGGACGGGTGCGCCTTCGACCTGTGTACCATTGGCGCGTGCTATCAACTCGGCCATGGTCAGCGGGCCTTCGTTCGGGCCGCCTGAGCTGCACCAGCCTTCAAGGCCGGTGACCCTGAACAATCCATCGTATACAGCCATGAAGTTCCCCGTCGTCTTGTTGTTTCGGCTATGGTCTGTCGCCGTTCGCCGGAAATGGATCGAGCCCCGAAGGGCTCGATCCGGATGTCATCTTACTGGATAAAGCCTGCAAGCTTCTCGCGGGCTGCATCGCTGACCCAGTCGCTCCAGACGTCGGAGTAGTTCGTCAGGAAATAGACCGTGGTTTCCTCGCCGGAGGCGTTGTTGCTCTCCTGCCAGGCCAGAACCTCGTTCATCTGATCGTTGGTGAAAGTCAGGTTGGTCAGCATTTCCGCAATGGCGGGATACTTCCCTTCGAAGTCGGTCGTGACGACCGTCTTTACCGGCCCAACCGGATAGGAGGACATGCCTACGTCGAGGCAGTCCGGGTCGGCATTACACATATGGTTCTTCTCGTTGTATGGCCCGAGATCGACCTGCGTCATGTCATACTTGCCAAGGATGCTCGTCGGACCCCAGTAGTAACCGAGCCAAGGCTCCTTGTTCTCGTAGGCAGAGGCGATGGAGGTTGCCATCGTCTCGCCGGAACCGTGCTGGAACACCTCGAAGCCGTTACCTTCCAGATCAAGAGCGCGGATGATGCCCGCGTTGGTGTTCTTGCAGCCCCAGCCTTCCGGGCACTGATTGAAACGACCGCCGACCAGTTCGGGGTTGGCCAGCAGGCCTTCAATGGTGGTCAGTTCCGGATATTCTTCGGCCAGATAGGTGGGGATCCACCAGCCCTCCACACCGCCGGGCAACAACACGTCGGTCAACGTGGTGATCGTACCGGCTTCGGACAGCTTGCCGTAGGCGGGCGTGCCGTTGATCCAGAGTTCGGTCACGATGTCGGGCTTGCCGGTCTCGGCGACCGAGGCCAGCGCCGGCGTGGTCGAGGACGGGATGACCTTGACGTCGCAGCCGTAGCCCTGTTCCATCAGGAACGTGGCGACGCCGGTGACGACAGCAGCCGAGGCCCAGTTCATCTCGGTGATGACGATCTCGCCTTCGCAGGCTTCCTGAGCGGCAGCGGCACCGCCGAAAGCGCCGCCGAAAGCGCCGACGGACGCAGCGGCAAAGGCCGTCGTGATAAGAAACTTCTTCATATATCCACATCTCCCAGTGGTAAGATTATTCCATCGACTACCCAGTCGACGGGGCTGACCCAGAGTATGGGTCGCGCAATGCAAACCCGGATTTACGCTGAACGGGTCTGGCAGAGAAGGTTGCAAGCGCAGCGGTGGAGGTCAACCAGCTTTTACGACGCACCTGGTCAGATTGCGACATCCACGTCCGGCAGGTTCAGTGCCCGGATCAGATCGCGAACCTCTTGACGGGCAGCAATATTCGACAAATTCAGGTTGGCGATTCCGATGTCCTTGAGGTCCAGAAGCGTCATTCCGCGAGGGAACAGTTCGCGGAAGATCACCCGTTCGGTAAAACCGGGGGCAACGCGGAAGCCGATGCGTTTCGACAGGTCTTCCAGTGCCTGACCCATCTTGCGCTTGTTGTGCATTTCCTGCGCGCCAAGACGGTTCCGCAGGACGATCCAGTCAATCGGCTTCAAGCCCGCCTTGGCCCGCAGCTGCCGCGCATGCCAGACCATTTCGGAATAGACCGATGGCCCGATGATCTTGCCGGTATCGGCGTCGACGCGGGCCAGCAGGTCAAAGTCCACGAAGCTGTCGTTCAGGGGTGTGACCAGCGTATCGGCCAGGCTGTGCGCGACCTGGCTCAGCCGGGTGTGGCTGCCGGGGCAGTCGATGACGATGAAATCACAGGTCTCCTCCAGTTCAGCGACGGCGAGGCCGAGGGATTTATCGAACGGGTTCTCGCCTTCGGCCAGATCGGTGCGATCGACCTTGGGCAAACCCATGACAACAGGTGTCGGCAGCGTCGTGTCATGGCGCGCGCCGTATTCGATCCGGTTTTCCAGATAGCGGGTGAACGTCCGCTGCCGCAGGTCCAGATCCAGCGCACCGACCCGCAGGCCGGACCGGACCAGCGCGGTCGCGGTGTGCATGCAGGTGGTCGATTTTCCCGATCCACCCTTTTCGTTGCCGAAGACGATGATGTGCGCCATTGGCCGCTGCCCCACTCTGTGTCCCGACCTTCCTTAAGGGCAGAAACCGTGGATGCCCAGAATCAGCGAATCGGTGGGCCAATGAAAATCCACAGGGATGGCAAAAACAGCGCGAATTTGCGCATCGCGTCGCCGGAAACGTGAAACGCCGCCCCGAAGGACGGCGTTTCCGATTGTCGCTGCAGAAGGCTTAGAAGCCGAGACCAGCGTATTTGTTCTTGAACTTGGACACGCGACCACCGGTATCCAGCAGGCGCGAGTTGCCGCCGGTCCAGGCCGGGTGCACGCTGGGGTCGATATCCAGCGACATCTGGTCGCCTTCCTTGCCCCAGGTCGATTTCATCTGGACGACCGAACCGTCGACCATCTTCACGTCGATGACGTGGTATTCGGGATGCAGATCCTTTTTCATCACGTCTCTCCTTAGCTGGCTTTGGGGGCGCGGTAGTTCGTCTGCTCGACGATACGGGCCGATTTGCCGCGACGGGTGCGCAGGTAATACAGCTTGGACCGACGCACGCGACCACGGCGAACCACGGTGATGCTGTCGATATTGGTCGAATGCAGCGGGAAGACCCGCTCGACGCCTTCGCCAAAGCTGATCTTGCGAACCGTGAACGACCCGGCGATGCCCTTGCCATTCTTGCGGCTGATGCAGACGCCTTCGTAATTCTGCACACGCGTACGCGTGCCTTCGGTCACCTTGAAGCCGACGCGAACGGTGTCGCCGGCCTTGAAGTCGGGAAGCTCGTGTCCGAGCGCGGCGACTTGTTCCGCTTCGATCTGTGCAATCAGGTCCATCGGACCCTCCTATGGTTACGACGCGGTTTGCCCGCGGATGATGTCCTGCGTCTTTGCGACGCGGCTGTTTTTTGTTCTCCGGCCGCATGGCGGTCCGGCGCACGCAGAGCGTCCCGGCAGACCGGGGCGATACGTCCGCGCGTCCTACATCGGAGCCGGAGGTGGTGCAAGAGGTCTCGGGGCCTGCTGCAGACGGCGAGCGGGGGGCTTCCCTCGCGTTCGCTGGAACAGTTTCTGAGCAGAAAGCGTGGGTCAGTCCTTCTCCAGATACTTCGCCCAGAGATCGGGACGGCGGTCCTGCGTCAAACGCTCGGATTGTTCGCGCCGCCAGTCTGCCACATTGCCGTGGTGGCCCGAGGTCAGGACTTCGGGTATTTTACGGCCCATCCATTCATTCGGCTTGGTATATTGCGGATGTTCAAGAAGGCCGTGGGAGAAGCTCTCCTCCTCGGTCGATGCTGAATTTCCCAGCACGCCAGGCAGCAGACGCACGGTCGCATCCAGCAGGGCCTGCGCCGCAATCTCGCCGCCGGTCAGGACGAAATCACCGATACTGACTTCGATCATGTCGAAATGTTCGATGACTCGTTCATCGACACCTTCAAATCTCCCACACAGCAGCGTCACACCCGGACCAGCCGCCAGATCGCGCGCCATGGCCTGTGTAAACGGACGACCGCGCGGGCTGAGGTAGATCATTGGGCCGCCCTTGCCATCGGAGCCCCTGGTCTCGGCCAGTGCGGCGCCCACGACGTCAGGCCGCAATACAAGCCCTGCACCACCCCCAGCAGGCGCGTCATCGACGTTGCGATGTCTGGTCAGGCCGAAGCGGCGCAGATCGACGGTGCGCAGCGACCAGATACCGCTTTTCAATGCGGTGCCGGTCAGGCTGTGGCCCAGCACACCGGGAAAGGCTTCGGGGAACAATGTCACGACACTGGCACGCCAACTGTTCGGGCGAACCGGAGTTTCGGCCATCAGGTCACGCGGCTCACGAGACGCGCGAATCGATTTCTGGCCGTGGGATCGGGTTGGAAAGGTCATGCCCCGTCCCTTAGCGAAGGGATGGGGCATGAGGAAGCATCAGGCGATGGCGAAAATGCCGAGCGCAGCCAGCAGGAAGATAATCAGCGCAACGACGATCAGGATTTTCGCTCCAGTCAGAGCGGCCCCCGAAACGCGGCCCATGCCGAGAAATGCCGCGATTGCGGCGATGGCGAGAAGTGCGAGAATCCAACCGAGCATAGCGGTCTCCTGATGTTAATAAATGTCATTGCTAACGTGCAGTGGGGCTAGGTGGTTCCCAAGCCATGCGCATCAAAGACATCGGAAGTGGGTGCGCGCCCCAAACAACTCGCGGTTTATCGGCACTGGCCAGGGGCGCGACCCGCCCACCGGGCAGGAGAGCATCGTGCGGGGACTGGCCGACCGTCAATCGGTGGTGTCGCTGTCTGCATCTTCGTCATCGCCGGGCATAAGACCCTTCGGCGGATCAAGAACAATTCGGCCCGACGCCAGATCGACGGTCGGCGCGACGGCCCGTGTAAAGGGAAGCAGCACCGTCGCGCCGCCTTTGGGGCGTAATTCCAGAAGGTCGCCCGCGCCGTGGTCGTGGACCGCGTGAATCTTTCCCATCTCGACTCCGCCGGTATCGAAGGCGGTCAGTCCGATCAGGTCGGAGTAGTAATATTCGTCGTCGGGTAATTCGGGCAGGGCGTCGCGATGAGCCCATAAACGCTGCCCCTTGAGAGCATCGGCGGCTTCTTTCTGGGATATCCCGGACAGGTGAACGGCATAGCCGCCCTTGATCGGTCGGATCACGGTCAGTTTGGATGTCGTCCCGTTGTCGAGAGTCAGGGGACCATAGTCGCCGATGGCGCTGGGATCGGAGCAAAAGCTTTTGACACGGCATTCGCCGCGCACACCGTAGCTGCCCATGACGGCCCCGAGGCAGACGTGATCTTTCATGGATAGTGTATCCTTAGAGCCTGGGCGACAGTCCCGCGAAGCCGGTTGTCAATGCATCAACGGTCAAGAGTGCGGCCCGGATGCGCCGGATGACGCCGCGACCCGCAGGAAATGAAGCGGGACGATGCCAGCGGTCGCTTCGGGCATCAGGATCGAGATACTGAAATGCCAATGTGCCATGCGATTGGACCGGACTTTCGGGGTGAGCGCCGGGCGAGTCAATTCCGTTCGCCCGAGGATGGGGCGCAGGCACGTGGCCCACGCCCCGTTTGCCCGGTTACTCGGACTTTTCTTCAGCGGCGGCTTCGGGAGCCTCATCAGCCGGGGCTTCCTCCGCAACTTCTTCTGCGGGCGCGTTTTTTGCCTCTTCAGCGGCGGCCTCGGCAGCGGTGGCTTTCGCGGCCTTTTCCTCGGCGCGGGCGACGGCCTGCTTGCCGGGCTCGCCCTTCTTGAGGTTCGCACGCTCTTTCTTCGGCAGCACGTCGGCGGCCTCGAGGAAGCGGGACACGCGATCGGTGGGCTGGGCGCCTTCGCCGAGCCAGTACTGCACCCGCTCCATGTTCATCTTGATGCGGTCTTCCGAGTCCTTGGAGAGCAGCGGATTGTAAGTGCCCAGCTTCTCGATGAAGCGGCCGTCACGGGCCATGCGGCTGTCGGCTGCGACGATGGAGTAATGCGGGCGCTTCTTGGAGCCGCCGCGGGCGAGCCGGATCTTCATTGCCATGATATTGTTCCTTGTTTTCCGTAATTTACGATTGATGTTTCTGATGGTGGTGGATGACTTCCTCGATAATGAAAGCAAGGAATTTCTTGGCGAAGTCGGGGTCCAACCCCGCCTCTGACGCCAGCTTTTCAAGCCGGGCGATCTGTGTGGCCTCCCGTTCCGGATCGGACGGCGGAAGGGCGTGTTCGGCCTTGAGGACACCGACCGCCTGCGTGTGGGCGAAGCGCTCGGCGAGAGTGTAGACCAGCACCGCATCCAGACGGTCGATGCTGGCGCGGTGATCCGCCAGAATGGCAGCGGCGCGGGTTGTAGCATCGGTCATATTGGCCTTCCGATCTGTTGTGCGGGACGTGCATACGGCAGTGCATACGCGGGTATTATACGTGTCATACCTTGCTGGCGCACGGTCGCGACGCGCGATTGGTGGAGCGGTGCGCCAATGATCATAGCCCGAGATCCACATCGGACGCGCCGTCGAGGACGGGGCGGGTGAAGGTGCAGTCGTAGATGACGGTACAGGTGATCATGCGGTGCCCCGCTGGTGTCGCCAGACGGTGACCTGGCCATTGAGCAACAGGCCGTCGGGATAGGCCCCCAATCGGCGGGCGAGATTTTCCGACCGCGTGTTTCCAGGGGCGATGTAGCTGACCAGCGATGGCAGCCCGAGCGCGGTCCACGCGAACTCGTGAACGATGCGCGCGGCTTCGTATGCCAGGCCGCGACCTTCGTGTTCGGCAGTCAGAAGCCAGCCCAGTTCGTGTTCCTCATCGCCCGGCTCGGTTCCGATGAGGATGAACCCTGCAATGGCCCGGTCAGCCAGTTCAATCGTCCACATGCCATGGCCACGCAGAAGCCATGTGGCCGTCATCGCACAGAAATCGGCCCAGCTTTCCGACGGCGACGATGGCCCGCCTTCGAAGACGGCACGGTCGCTTCCGGTAATGGAATGCAGCACATCGTAGTCCGCCAGATGCGGCGCGCGCAGCGTGCAGCGCGACGTATGCAGGACCGGCACGATGGCCTCGAGCGCAGAGGCGCGGGCAGCGGCGGGCGGTGTGACGGGAATGGTGAGCGGAGTTATCATGCGGCGATTTTCGCGGCAGGATGGCGCCAGTTCCAGATGAGCGACCCGAAGCTGCGCCATGCGGCGGTCGGATTGCCGTGGCCCGCAAAGAAGCCTGCGGCATCGGTCTGCATGAAATCAGCGCAGGCCGACCAGTCCACCACCTGTGGCGGATGGAGGGTCAGGCGCTCGGCCGCGAGCGCCGGGGTATCGGCGGGACGTGGGGTCACTTCTTCTTGCCGAAGCCCGACAGTCCGGGGGGCAACATACCGCCGCCGGGCAGTCCGCCACCGCCAAAAGGGTTTTGTCCGGGCATGTTACCCAACTGCTTGGCGGCAGCCTGCATGGCGGCCGGGTCCATCTGCGACGGGTCGGGCGCGCCGCCGCCTTTGCCCATCATGCCCATTGCCTTCTTCAGCATGCCGCCCTTGCCCATTTTCTTCATCATGTCCGCCATCTGACGGTGCATCTTGAGAAGCTGGTTCAGCTCGGGCACTTCCAGCCCCGCGCCCTTGGCGATGCGCTTCTTGCGGCTGGCCTGCAACAATGCGGGGTTGGCGCGTTCCTTCTTCGTCATGGAATCGATCAGCGCGATCTGACGCTTGAGCACGTTGTCGTCCAGGCCCGCCTTGTCCATCTGCTTGGCCATCTTGCCCATGCCGGGCATCATGCCCATCACGCCTTCCATACCGCCCATTTTCTGCATCTGGGTCAGCTGGCCCTTGAGATCGTTCATGTTGAACAGACCCTTCTGGAAGCGCTTCATCATGCGTTCCTGGGCCTCGACCTCCATGACTTCCTGGGCCTTTTCGACCAGGGCCACGATGTCGCCCATGCCGAGGATGCGACCGGCGATGCGCGAGGGCTCGAAGGTTTCCAGCGCGTCCATCTTCTCGCCCATGCCGACGAAGCGGATCGGCTTGCCGGTGACGGCGCGCATCGAGAGCGCCGCGCCACCGCGCCCGTCGCCATCCATCCGGGTCAGGACGACGCCGGTGACGCCGACCTTGGCGTCGAATTCCTGCGCCACCTCGACGGCGACCTGACCGGTCAGGCCATCAACGACCAGCAGGGTTTCGCGCGGCTGGACAGCGGCGTGGACGGCGGCCACCTCGTCCATCAGCACCTGGTCGATCTGAAGGCGACCGGCGGTGTCGAGCATGTAGACGTCGTAGCCGCCAAGCGCGGCCTGCTGCTTGGCGCGTCTGGCGATGTCGACGGGGGTCTGGCCCGGCACGATCGGCAGGGTATCGACGCCGATCTGGCCGCCGAGGATGGCAAGTTGCTCCATGGCCGCCGGTCGGTTCACGTCGAGGGACGCCATCAGCACACGTTTGCCATCGCGATCCTTGAGCCGCTTGGCCAGCTTGCCGGTGGTGGTGGTCTTGCCCGAGCCCTGCAGGCCGACCATCAGGATCGGCGCGGGCGGGTTGTCGATTTTCAGGGGCGGGATGCCGTCTTCGCCCGCAAGCACCTGTTGCAATTCGTCATGGACGATCTTCACGACCTGCTGGCCGGGTGTGATCGACTTGGTGACGGCGGCGCCGGTGGCCTTGGCGGTGACGCGCTTGACGAAATCGCGGGCCACGGGCAGCGAGACGTCGGCTTCCAGCAGGGCCACGCGGACTTCGCGCATCGCGGTGCGGACGTCATCCTCGGACAGTGCGCCCTGTTTCGTCAGGCGGTCGAAGACGCCGCCAAGGCGGTCTGACAGGCTCTCGAACATCGCTCTCTCCTATTTGGGTCCTCCCACATGTGGGAAGCCCCGGCGAAATGCACAAACGCCCCCGCGGGCGTACAACGCTGGCGGAGGTCGATCCCCATGATCACGGGGACCGGAAGTCTGAACGCTTCCGGGTTGGCGGGCGGATACGCGGGGTGCCCCCGCCTGTCAAGGCAGGCAGAGGCAGCGGTGTTAGGTCAACGCCAAAGGATCAGCCGGGCAGAGTGCCGACAGGACCGGCGATCTGGTTCACCTCAAGCGCAGTGTCGTACGGAACGGACAGGGCGACGCGTTCGACATCATCCTGGCCGGTTCCATCAAGGATTGCAGAGATGTTATGCGCCCAGAGCGACGCGGCATGCGCCGAAACCTCGGCCAGCATTGCGACGGGCAGAAAGTATAAAGCGGACAGTTTCTGAAAGTTGGGGGTCATGGGGCTATCCTCATGTTGGAGGGCAAATGCACAGTCCAACGCCGCAGACAGTCGGGACGGTTCCGTATAATAAGGGCGCCGTGCAGAAACCTGCCGACGCCCTTTTTTACAAACGCTCAGAGACCTGCGGATCAGGCGGCCAGCGCGTCGATTTCCTGCTGCGCCTCGTTCACGGCGGCCTCACCTTTCGACCCTTGCTGATCGGCGGAAACGAAAGACACGTCCGTGATGCCGATGAAGCCGAGGATGTGGCGCATGTATCCGGTGGCGAAGTCGATCTCGGACCCGACTGGCGTGCCGCCGGAGGCGACGGCCACGATGGCGCGCTTGCCTTCCAAAAGGCCGACCGGACCGGTCTCCGTGTATTTGAACGTCACGCCTGCGCGACAGACGAGGTCGATCCATGCCTTGAGCGCGCCGGGCACGGTGAAGTTATAGATCGGCAGCGCGATCAGGATGAGATCAGCATCCTGAAGTTCGGAGACGAGCTCATCCGACAGGGAAAGCGCGGATTTCTGTGCATCGTCGCGGGCCTGCGCTTCCGTGAAGTTCGCAGAAACCCAGGTTCCGTCGATCTGCGGTACGGCCTTGGCCCCCAGGTCGCGGCGCGTAGTGGCACGACCGACTTTTTCCTCGATCCGGTCGAGCAGGGCTTGGGTGGTCGAACCGGAGGCCTTGGCGGAGCTGTCGATACGTAGAATATTCATGAAAATGTTCCTTGCGAAGTGGATGGAGGAGGTGTTGGCGATGCTTTGGTCTTGCGTCACAGATATCTGTGCGAACGGGCAATTAAACAGGCATCGCCGCAGATTGACTGTGCGTTATTGCGCTTATCGCATAGGATGATGGATAAGGACGGCATGGATCTGCCTTGTTCCTTACCGACAGGGCCAAACGCGCCTGTTACTGTGACCGAACCGGGATCGCGTCGAATGGTGGAGAACCGCACGGATGGCATTCAATGACTGGGACGAGGTCCGCACGGCTTTTCAGGTGGCGCGGCTGGGCACGGTATCGGGCGCGGCACAGGTGCTGGGGGTCCATCATGCGACGGTGATCCGTCATATCGACAGTCTTGAGGGTAAACTGGGGGCCAAGCTGTTTCAACGGCACGCCCGTGGTTACACCCCAACCGAGGCGGGGCTGGACCTGCTGACTGTGGCGCAGTCGACCGACGATCAGTTGGCGCAGCTGGCCAACCGCATCCGGGGGCGCGGCAACGAAATGACGGGCGAATTGATCATCACGTCGCTGGCCATCCTGGCACCGCTGCTGTCGCCTGCGCTGGCTGCCTTCCGCGAGGAACATCCTGAACTGACGATCAAGTTCCTGACGGACGAACGTGTGTTCCGACTGGAATACGGCGAGGCGCATGTCGCGATCCGCGCGGGAAACCCGCCCGATCAGCCCGATAACGTAGTCCAGAAGTTCTATCATCAGGGTTTCGCGCTTTATGCGTCGAAGGACTACATTGCCAAGCACGGTCGCCCGGATACGTTGGAAGAGGTTGGCGATCACATGTTTATCGGGTCGGCCGAGGATGTGCCGCGCGCGCCTTTCTTTGCATGGCTCAAAAAGCACATCCCCGAGCGGAACATCGGCTATCGCGTCAATCAGATCACGGCGGCGCGGCCTGCCGTTCTGGCCGGTCTGGGCATCGGCTTCTCGACGACCTGGGCCGAGCGCGACTGTGGCGAGACAGAGATGATCTTCCCGCCGCGCCCTGAATGGAACAGCCAGTTGTGGCTGGTCACCCACGTCGACCTGCACCGCACGGCCAAGGTTCAGACATTTCTGGCCTTCCTGAAGGACTGGTCGACCCGCTGGCCCGTTCTGGAAGATTAAGGCCGAGCAGGAAAAGCAGGGTTATCCATATAATAGTATTACATTCAGTGGGTTAAGTGCGCGTCTAATAATTTGTCGCCCTGTCGATGGCATGGGGTATAACGATAATGTGAATGACGTCGCGGCATGGGGTCGGATTTGGACTTTTTCAAACAACGCGACGCGCTGTTCTGAACGAGGAGACACTGATGACGGGAAAAATCGTGGTTGGCTACGACGCGAGTCCGAGCGCCAAACGCGCGCTCGACTTCGCGCTGGATGCCGCCCTCGCGAACGGCAGCGGGCTGATCGTGGCCCATGTACTCGAGTGGTCGCCCTATACATTCCTGACCAAGGAAGAGATTGAGGAACGGCATGCCCGGCGCAATATGGAACTCGCCCGCGCGGAGGAGGCGATTCTGAAGCCTGCCGTAACGGGCCTGGGCGCCAAGGGGGTTACCGTCGAGACCGTTTCGCGGTTCGGAAACATCGCAGAAGTCCTCGCCAAGATCGCAAGGGACCAGAAAGCAGAACAGATCATCGTCGGTCGAACCGGTCATTCCGGGCTGACGTCGCGACTGTTCGGATCGGTTGCCGGTTCGCTGGCACAGGCGGCGCCGGTCGCCGTCACGATCGTTCCGTAATCCCCGAAGGAGTGACATCATGAATACCCAAGTCAAGATACTGGGACTGGCGGCACTTGGCGCGGCGGTCTCGGCAGTGCCGGTCATGGCGCAGAGCATCGACGAACAGGTCAATGCGGTCTTCGCATCTTCGACCGGATGGTTCGTGAACCTGATCTTCTCGTCGTTTCCCGGAACCAGTTTCCCTTGGATCGTCGGTTGGCTGGTCGTCGCGGCGACCATCTTTACCATTTATTTCGGGTTCATTCAGTTTCGCGCCTTCGGTCATGCCATCGCACTGGTGAAAGGCGATTATTCCGACCCCGACGACGCGGGCGAGGTCAGCCACTTCCAGGCGCTGGCGACAGCGCTGTCGGGCACGGTGGGCCTTGGCAATATCGCCGGTGTTGCGGTTGCCATCGGCATCGGCGGTCCGGGGGCGACCTTCTGGTTGATCCTTGCTGGGCTTCTGGGGATGGCATCGAAATTCACCGAATGCACGTTGGGTGTGAAATACCGGAACGAATATCCGGACGGGACCGTCTCGGGCGGGCCGATGTATTATCTCACCAAGGGATTCGAGGAGCGTGGTCTGCCCATGGGCAAGATCCTTGCGGTCCTGTTCTCGATCTTCTGTATTCTCGGTGCCTTCGGCGGCGGCAACATGTTTCAGGCCAACCAGGCACATGCGCAGATCACGAACGTGGTCGGTGATTATCCGGGCTGGATCACTGGGATCGTCTTCGCGGTGATCGTGTTTTCGGTGATCGTCGGCGGACTGAAGTCCATCGCCTCGGTCACGGAGAAGATCGTGCCGTTCATGGGCATCCTTTATGTCGTGACCGCGCTGATCATACTGTTGATGAACTATGATCGTATCGGCTGGGCCTTCGGCGAGATATTCGACGGGGCGTTCACCAATACGGGCATCGCGGGCGGTGCGGTTGGCGCGCTGATCCAGGGCTTCAAGCGGGCGGCATTTTCCAACGAAGCAGGGGTCGGTTCGGCGGCCATCGCCCACTCGGCGGTGCGCACCAAAGAGCCGATCACCGAAGGCTTCGTCTCGCTGTTGGAGCCGCTGATCGATACGGTGATCATCTGCACCATGACGGCGCTGGTCATTATCATCACCGGGCAATTGGTGGTCGATGCCGAAACGGGGCGTTACCTGCTGGATGAGGGTGCGAGCACCATTCAGACGGTCGACGGCAACAAGGGCGTGGCGCTGACGTCGGCGGCCTTCTCGGCATCCTTCGGAGGGTTCCAATACGTCCTGGCGGTTGCCGTGATCCTGTTCGCCTTCTCGACGATGATCAGCTGGTCCTACTATGGTCTCAAGGCCTGGACCTTCCTGTTCGGCGAAGGACAGACGACGGAGCTGGTGTTCAAGCTGCTGTTCTGCGTCTTCATCGTGATCGGCGCGGCGGCCAGTCTTGGGCCGGTGATCGACTTCTCGGATGCGGCGATCTTCTCGATGGCGATCGTGAACATCATCGGTCTCTATCTGCTGATGCCGATCGTCAAACGCGAGCTGAACAGCTACATGGCGCGCCTCGACTCGGGAGAAATCCGCAAGTTCGCCTGACGCACGGTCAGGCGGCACAGTGATGAAAGGCCGTCTTGCGGTGCGTCCCAGACCTTTGGAGGATACGAGAATGGCGAGGCGCCGGAATTTCACAGATCAGTCTGCCAAGGTGGCGTTGGAAGCGCTACGTGGTGACAAGACCGTGCCGGAGATCGCGGCGAAGCAAACCTTGGGATCGAACACCTCCGGAATTACCCTGATTTACCCGCAGGTCGAGGAGACAGCGATTGGGTATAAAGTCCAGAACGTCGCAATTAGAGCTGTCCAGGAGTTGGTAATACTCAACCTGCGAATGAAGCTTGAAGTTGTGTCGAAGCGTTGTGTGCGCAGTGCGAGCAACAAGAGCAGTTGGAAAAAGATGGTAGCGGACCAAGCCAGAAACAGCACCCAGCGAAAAAGGGACATGACGGGCAAGGCCACTTCGGTCCAGCCTGAGGCGCAGCCGAGACCATGCAGCCCATAGATCGCGCTGAAACTGGCCAGCCAGACCAACAGGGGCAACAGGACGCGCAGCAACTCTTTCACATGATCATCCCCGGCAGATGGACCGCGAGCAGGATCAGCACCGTGATCGCCGCCAGATAGTCAGTCCAGAGCGCCACCACTGCGAATGCCGCTCGACGCCGGGGTGAGGTGTAGCCACGCCGGACTTGCAGGATCAAAAAGCTTTGCATCAGCATGACGAGCAGGGCATGGGCCAGCCCGTAAGCGCCGAGGATCAGCAGGGTCGCGGCATAGGCATGGCCGTCCGGGGGCGGCAGGCGGAACAGCATCAGGCCGAAAACCACAACCGTGGCCGCTGTTGCCAGCAGCGCCGGAACGAGGGCGGTCATAAGGGCGGCACCCGCGCGGTTGCGGCGGGCGCTCAGGTGCTGGGCTATGGCGCCTGTGAGCGCTGCACCGGTGCCGAGGCCAAGTTCGGCCCAGGAGGGAACAAACCATTGGGCAGGCGGCCAGCCCGGCGCGACCGTCCAGAGGAAAGCATAGCCAAAGAGCAGGGAGCCGAAGAAGGTGGCATTGGCCACCAGTAGGAAGATCGAGCCCCACCAGCCCGGCGATCTGTCGCCTTCGCTCGCCAGCGGCAGTGGCTCGCCGCGCCCCGCCTCTTGTAGCCCCTGATCGGCCCGCGCGCCCAATTGCCAGACCCAGACCAACGCCAGCGCTGCAACACCCGCAAGTGCCAGCGGTGTGAACCAGAAGAGCTTGAGCAGGATCGACAGGAAGAATCCGCCCGTCATCGCCGCCATCAGGATCGGCAGCCGGGTATTGCCGGGGTAGATGACAAGCGCCTCGGGGCGGCCGCTGGCAGCATCGACCATCAAGGTCTCGCGTCGGGCCGCCTTGGGCGCGCCCAGATAGCCGTCGCCCATGGCCAGCCGGTTGGCCAGGTCCGGGGTGTTATAGAGCGGGGTGCGGTCGCTCACCTCGGGCAGGCTGGCGAAATTATAGGATGCTGGCGGCGACATGCCGGCCCATTCCAGCGTGCCGGCCTGCCACGGGTTGCGCCTGCTGCGCTCGGCTACGAAGGCATGGATAATGATATCGACCAGCACCAACGCGAGGCCGATCGCCATGACGAAACTGCTGACGGAGGAGATGAAGTTGATCGTCCCCCAGCCGGACTCGGCATCATAGGTCTCAATCCTCCGGCGCTGGCCCAGCAGGCCGACCCAATGCATCGCCAGAAAGGTGCTGTGAAAGCCGAGGAAAATCAGCGCGAAGGCCAATTCGCCCAGCCGGAAAAGGCGTTTGCGCCCACTCACCAGCGGTAACCAGTAATAGATACCGGCCAGCATGGGGAAAACAAAACCACCGAACAGAACGTAGTGAAGATGGGCGGTGATGAAAGCGGTGTCATGGGCCTGCCAGTCGAAAGGCACCACGGCAACCATCACGCCGGTCAGTCCGCCGATCACAAAGGTTACGAAGAAGCCGAGGATGTGCAGCATCGGCATGTGCAACTCTGGCCGACCCTTCCACATTGTGCCGATCCAGGCAAAGATCTGCACGCCGGTCGGCACCGCCACCAGTGTCGAGGCAGCAGAGAAGAACGCCAACCCCATAAGCGGGATGCCGGTGGTGAACATGTGGTGCACCCAAAGCCCGAAGCTGAGGAACGCCAGTGCCATAATCGAGGCGACGATCCAGCCGTAGCCCAGCAGCGTGGTACGGGCCATCACCGGGATCACGGTCGAAATTACTCCGGCGGCGGGCAGGAAGATGATATAGACCTCAGGATGTCCGAAAAGCCAGAACAGGTGCTGCCAGAGAAGGCTGTCACCCCCCAAATCGGCCTGAAAAAACGGCAGGCCGAAGGCGCGTTCAACCTCCAGCAACACCGAGCCGAGGATGAGCGGCGGGAAACCTGTGAGGATCATCAGCGAGGTGACCAGCGCGTACCATGCAAAGATCGGCATCTTGTCCAGCGACATGCCCGGCGCGCGGTATTTCAGGATCGAGACGGTGAATTCCACCGCCGCGCAGATCGCCGAGATTTCGACAAAGGTGATGCCGATCAGCCAGACATCAGTGTTAATCCCTGGCGAATACAACGGCCCGGTAAGCGGCGGATACATGAACCAGCCGCCATTTGGTGCGATGCCGAACAACATCGCCACCAGCAGCAATGCACCGCCGAAAGCATAACACCAGTAGCCATAGGCGGTGAGCCGCGGAAAGGCGAGATCGCGGGTGCCCAGCATTTTCGGCAGCAAGTAGATTGCCAGCCCCTCGAAGGCGGGAATGGCAAAGAGGAACATCATGATCGTGCCATGCATCGTAAAGAACTGTGCAAAGGCACCGGCATCGACAAAGGCGGAGTCGGGCGTGGCCAGTTGGGCGCGGATCAGCATGGCCAACACGCCGCCGACAAGGAAGAAGAAGAAGGCGGTAAAGAGGAACATCCGACCAAGGTCGGAATGGTTCACGCTGCTGGTCCAGCCTTTCCAGCCCGGATCGGAAGCCCAGATCGCCTGCAGTTTACGGTGACGGCGCAGCGCGTTCATGGTGTCCCCTCCGCGACAAAGGCGGCCCAGCCGGCCGGGTCATGGGCCTTGACCGAGAAGACGTGCCGGCGATAGCCTTCGCCGTTGTACTCGGCGGTAAGGCCACGGTAGGTCCCGGGAGCATCGGCCTCGATCCGTAGCACATTCACATGGCCGGGAATGGCGTCCAGCTTTCCAGCCAGCCGCGGCACCCAGAAACTGTGCACCACATCCCGGCTGGTGATCGCAACATCGATAGGCCGCCCGGCGGGGATGTGCAGCAGGTTCTCGGTGATATAGCCGGGGCGGTCGTCATAGGAAAAACGCCAGGCCCATTGCCGGGCCTCGGCCTGGACCCGCACGACATCCGCCGCGACGCGGGGCATCAGCCGCTCGCCGGCGACCAGACCATAGGCCAACAGGGCTGTGAGGACCGCAATGGAAAAACACAGGCCCAGACCGATGATCCAGACCTTTTCATCCCGCGCTGCGTCCCCTTCGGTCCGGCGTACCCTGAAGGCGCCGATCACCAGTGCAACCACCAGTGCAAGGATCAGCCCGGCACCGATGAACATCACCCACCAGAGCGTTGCGATGACGCGCGCCGCTGGGCCCGCCGGATCGACCACCGACAGATCGCCGCTGCAACCAATCAATAGGCTCAACGTTGTCCCTGCAATCATCCCGCGAAGGAGCCTGCCCCGATGAGCGAGCAGAATAGCGAAACGGCCGAGGAGCGGCTGACCGACCCGATCGCTTCCCAACCCGGCTACCAAGAGACCGAGACCCGCGTCGCGCTCGAGGGGCACCCGATCCATGCCATGAGCGTGGCCTTTCCCATCGCGCTGTCCTTCTGTCTCCTGGGTGCGGATCTGTTCTATTGGTGGACCGGCGATGCCTTCTGGGCACGCGCTGCACTCTGGGCGGCGGGTACCGCCTTCTTCCTTGGCGTGCTGGCAGGGGTTTCCGGCACCGCCGAGCTTTTGCTGGTGACCGGCATCCGCTCTCGTGCTGCGGCATGGACACATGCGATCATCGCCGTCACCCTGCTGGCAGTGTTGGGGGCGAACTGGGGCCACAGGCTTTATGGCTACGAGGCGGGGGTGCTGCCCTATGGCATCCTCCTGTCGGGGCTCGGTGCGATGATGGTGGGGTTTACGGGTTGGCATGGGGGCAAACTGGTCTTTGACTATCGTTTGGGCACGTCGAAGGGCAACTGACCGCCGCGCGGCTCCCGCAGCCAGTCGGGTAGAGGGATCTCTCCCAGTTCGGGCTTTCCGAGGACCAGCATGAGGATGGCGATGACGGGAATGCCCACGGCGGTGACCGGAAGGTAGGACCGGGGCGGGCGGTATTTTTCAGGCTTCTCGGCCACCTGCACCACCAGATGCCCGATCCAGGCATGAGCGGCGGCAAGGGCCGCGACAAAAAGCAGCTTGGCATAGAGCCAGGGGACAAAGACTTCGCGAAAGAAAATAAGCCAAGTGCCCGCCACCACCGCGACAATGGCCGCGGGGGTGGTGAGGATGGCATAGGTCATATGGGTGGCCCGGCGGATGCGGCCGTAGTCTTCCGACGTGGCGTCAGGATCATGGCGCGACAGCATCAGCGGCAGGGCCAGCAGACCGGCGCACCACAGGATGAGCGCGGCAATATGCACCCCCTTGAAGAGTGTGATCAGTACCGGCAACCAGCCGTTCACTTGGTGCCGACCCGCAGCGTCGACCATCCGCGCCGGGCCACGGCCCCTGCGACGACCGCATAGGGCAGGCCCGCGGGCACCCACATCAGGATGCCGCCAAGCTGCTGGTCCGTCAGCGGCGTAAATCCCCAGTCGAAGGGGGCTATGGCATGTGCGGCGTAAAGCGCCTCTGGCGCGAAAGTCAGTATCGCGCCCAGCATCCCCATCTGCGCAAAACCGGCGACAAGCAGCATGATGCCTTCCACCGGCGTGCGCCAGGGCGCAAGGACGGCACGCCAGAACCACAGGAAGGACCCCAAGAGCGTGACCTGCATGAGCCAGTAAACGCCAACGTGCGAAAGCGCGAGATCATAGGCCGCTGGAAGATGCCAACCCCAGAGCACAGCCGTAGAGACCACGAAGGCCCCCATCGCCCCACCGGCCCGCCGTGCGGGCCATGCGCAGGCCAGCAGCGGCGCGGCGACGGCGACCAGTAGCACATGATGCACCACCCGCGCCGAGAACAGGGCCGAGGAGAGCGCGCAGAGCGGTGAAACGAAAGCCAGAACCAGAACGCCCACGGCTAACATCCCCTGGTGGCTGCGGGCGCATATGACGATCATGGAGAGCAGGAGCAATGCGGTCAGAAGGAGCGGATCGAAGTTCCAGCGAACCCAAAAATCCTCCGGCCCCGGTGCCGGTCCACAATAGGTTCGGATCCAAGAATCGCTGAGCAAGGCCTTCTTTTCCCATCCGTCGTTCCCTTACTGGAACGCCGCGCGCGCGTGGTTCGTTCCACACGAAATGAGACACGGTTGGTTTTCATACCGTCGATCAATTCCGCGATCAATTTTCTTGACCCGCAACTAAACCGATCCAGCTTTTTACCAGACGGCGCATTGCGCGCCCGGTCACAAGCAACATTTGGAGGGGTCACTTGTCTTTTCCGACGCGTCGCAAAATTCTGAAATCCCTGCTGTTGGGCGGCTCCGCCATGGCCGCCCCTTCAGCCGTGTTCGGCGCGCTTTATGGCCGGGGCGAAGGGATGCCGTGGGAGCCAATGAAAGGCCAGCCGCCCTATTACGGCACACAAGAGGACAACTTTTTCACAGCCGAAGAACGGGCGACCACTGCGGTGATCTGCGCGCGGTTGATTCCGTCGGATGAGGACGGACCGGGCGCGACCGAGGCGGATGTCATCTCCTTTCTTGATCGGCAGATGGCCGGATTCTATGGCCGCGGGCAGCATTGGTATATGGAGGGCCCCTTTGCTGAAGGCACGGCAACCCAAGGCTACCAGAGCGAACACCCTCCCGCGCAGCTTTACCGCTATGCGCTTGCCGAATTGGACAACTACTGCCGCGACCGGCATGACGCCGCTTTTGCCGGTTTGTCAGAGGCGCAGCAGGACGAGATCCTGAAAGGAATGGACGAAGAAGAGATCACTTTCGAAGGGGTCTCGGCCAAGGCGTTTTTCGATCTGATCCTGAAGAACACAATCGAGGGCTATTTCGCCGATCCGATCTATGGCGGCAACCGCGACATGGTGGCTTGGCAATATGTGAGATTTCCAGGCACCCGCTATGATTACCGCGATTTCGTGAAGCACAATGGGGCGCGTATTGATCTGCCGCCGGTCAGCCTGATGGGCCGCCCCGGATGGAACAGCCTTGAGTGAAACACGAGGTGAACGCATGACGAATCATCTTCCAAAGGTTGACGTGGTTCTGGTCGGTTTTGGCTGGACCGGGGCGATCTACGCCGAGAAGCTGACCGCCGCCGGGATGGAGGTGCTGGCGCTGGAACGCGGGCCGTGGCGCGATACGCCCAAAGATTTCGCGACTACATTCGCGCAGGACGAGTTGCGCTATTACTGGCGCCACGGAATGTTCCAGGAGACATCGCAGTCCACCGTCACGTTTCGCAACAACGGCGCGCAGACGGCTTTGCCGATGCGGCACTGGGGGTCCTTCCTGCCCGGCAATGGCGTAGGCGGATCGGGCGTGCATTGGAACGGCCAGACCTACCGCTTTCTACCTTCGGATTTCGTGGCCAAGAGCCATAACGCGGAACGCTATGGCCCGCTGCCTGAGAACATGACGATCCAAGACTACGGCGTCACCTACGAGGAGTTGGAGCCGCATTTTGACTATTTCGAGAAAATCTGCGGCATCTGCGGCACGGCGGGCAACCTGCGCGGCGATATCCAAAAGGGCGGCAATCCTTTTGAGGGTCCGCGCAGCGACGAATACCCCAATCCGCCGATGGAGATGACTTTCTCGCAGGACCGTTTCGAGGCCGCAGCGCGAGAAATGGGTTTGAACCCCTTCCCGGTGCCCTCGGCAAATATGTCGCGCGCCTATGTCAATCCGCTTGGGCTGCAGTTGGCCCCCTGCACCTATTGCGGCTTTTGCGAGAAATATGGCTGCGGCAATTATGCCAAATCCTCGCCGCAGACCACGATCATTCCGGTCTTGATGCAACGGCCGAATTTCACTCTGCGCACGGATTCCGAAGTGCTTTCGGTCGAGAAATCCGCCGACGGCACGCGGGCCACGGGCGTCACTTACGTGGATACCAGTGGCGAACGCTTCTTCCAGCCCGCCGAAGTGGTGGTGCTCTGTGCTTACCCTCTGGAGAACACGCGGCTGATGCTCTTGTCCGAGATCGGCACGCCCTATGATCCGCAGACCGGCGAGGGGGTAGTGGGCAAGAACTACTGCTATCAGGTAATGTCCGGCGCGACGGTTTTCTTCGACGAAGAATATACCAACGGCTTTGTCGGCGCGGGCGCGCTCGGCATGGCGGTGGATGAATATAACGGTGATAACTTCGACCATTCCGGGCTGGGCTTTATCGGGGGCGGGTATATCGCCTGCTACACTACCAACGCCCGCCCGATCGAAAGCCATCCGGTGCCAGACGGCGTGCCGGGGTGGGGGAGCGAATGGAAACAGTCGGTCCGGGCAAATTTCCTCAAGACCACCACGGTTGGCGTGCACGGCGCTTCGATGGCGCATCGCAGCAATTACCTTGACCTGGATCCGACATATACAGACCGACACGGTCGGCCGCTCTTGCGCATGACCTATGATTTCACTCTCAACGACCGTCGCCTGACTGCTCATATCACCCCCGTTGCCGAAGAGATTGCCCGGGGCATGGGGGGACGCGAGGTCAATGTGGCCGAGCGCAAGGGGTCCTATGACTCGATGCCGTACCAGACAACCCATAACACCGGCGGCACGATCATGGGGAACGACCCGCAGACAAGTGTCTGCAACCGCTATTGTCAAAGCTGGGATCTGCATAATCTCTTCGTAGCCGGGGCAGGGCTTTTTCCTCAAAACGCGGGCTACAACCCGACCGGAACCGTTGCGGCGCTGGCCTATTGGACGGTCGCGGCGATCATCGATCAATATATGGCCGATCCCGGCTCGCTGGTGCAGGCGTGAGACGGCTGGCCCTGATAACCGCCTTCTGCGGCGCGAGCTTTGCCCTTGGTGAAGGACAGGCGCAGGAGCTCTCCTCCTCAGAAGTTGAGCGCGGCCGCTATCTGACGCAGGCCGGCGATTGCAAAGCCTGCCACACTGATATTGAGAACGACGGCATTCCATTCGCCGGGGGGCGGGCGCTGATGACGCCTTTTGGCACGATTTATTCGGCCAACCTCACCCCCGATGACGAGACTGGACTGGGCCGCTGGACGCGCGAAGATTTCTACAATGCACTGAACGAGGGTATCGATGACGAGGGCCGCCACCTCTACCCGGCGATGCCCTATCCCTATTTCACCCTGATGACGCGGCAGCAGACCGATGCGATCTTTGCCTATCTACAGTCGCTCGAGCCGGTGCAAGTGGAGGAACAGGAGAACGATCTGCCGTTCCCCCTCAACATCCGCATGTCAGTGAGCGGCTGGAAGCTGTTGTTCTTCGATGACGAGGAATTCGTGATCAATCCGGATCGCTCTGAGGAATGGAACCGTGGCCGTTTTCTTGTGGACGGGCCTTTGCACTGCGGCGCCTGCCACTCGGGCAAGAACCTGCTCGGCGCCAGCAAGGATGACGAGTACCTGCGCGGGGGAACGCTACAGAACTGGTTCGCGCCTAATATCCGCGGCGGTGAGAATGGCGGTATTGCTCATTGGGACGAGGACGATATTTTCGAATTTCTGAAATACGGCCGGGCTGAGCATAGCGCGCCAATGCAGCGCATGGGCGAGGTCGTTGCGATTTCCACCCAGTTCCTGCAAGAGGAGGACCTGCGGGCCGTCGCCACCTATCTCAAGAGCCTCGACGATACGTCGCGCGAGCCGGAAGAAGCGCCCGAAACAGCTCGGCTTGAGGCGGGCGAGGGGATTTATTTCGACAACTGCGCCGCCTGCCATGCGACCGATGCTTCGGGCGTGCCCTATTTCTTCGCACCACTTGGCACGTCGAACAAGCTGCACGCCAAGGATCCGTCGACCGTGATCCGCATCATCCTCGGCGGCGCCCGCGCCCAGCCGACCGAGACGGTCCCCAGCATGCTGGCAATGCCACCCTTCGCTTGGAAACTCACCGATACGCAGATCGCTGACCTGCTGACCTTCCTGCGCAATACCGGAGACCGCCGGAGCGGCGCGGTTTCGGCGGAAGCGGTGGCCGAGATGCGCGAATATCTTGCCGAAGAATATTGAAGGTAATCCGATGAGCCAAACCCACTCTTTCAATGCCGCGACGATAGGTCTGATACTGGGTTTGTGCCTCACGAAGACGGCGGGGGCGGAACCGCTTTATCTTGGCGAGGAAGAATACAGCACTGACGACCGCAGCGTCATGGCTGCTATCATAGAGCATTGCGTTGGGTTACAGGCGGACGCCGAGAAAGCAGAAGCTACGCGTGTTTTTGGGGTGGAAAGAGACGAGGAAGACAGGCGCGAAACGGACATTGGGCCTGCGTCATTTTCCGTTGAGAAACTTGGGATTTCAGTCGACCAACTTGCTTCCGGAGATGAGGACGGGGAGGCGCCGGACTTTTCACAGGTGACTGCGGAACAATGCAGCGCAGCAGGCATCATCTATTAGAGGAAGTCGCCCACTGTGCGGATTCCATAAGGCTTTCCCTGCCCGTTTGATCATGGTTTCTCCTCAGGACGTGAAACGTCTTGCTCATGATAGGCTTCCTTTTGGCGATGCGGGTCGTCTCCCCGATGCGTCGCGGCGATCCGCCGCAGCATTGCCAACGCGCACGGGCTTTGGGCGTTTTAATGGCCCCCGGGACGATGGCGTTGACGCGTATTTTCTCACAGGCCAGCTCCTGCGCCATCGATTGCATCAATTGCTTAACGTCCCCCCCCTTGGCTGTCGCCTATGCCCTGATGCCTGGAAACATCGTCGGCATCTCGATGGCGCTACTCTTGCTGGCGGATGTCGCCCCGGCGGCTGCTTGCGGGCAAGGCCTGCGACGCGGACAACCTGCGTAACTGGTTGTGCAACCGACAGATCAAGGCAGTCACCCCTTCCACCGCCAGCCGTCGCACCCCTATCCGCTGGATCGTGAAGCCCACCGTCGGCGCAACGTCATCGAAGGCATGTTCTGCAAACTCAGGAACTGGCGACGGATCGCCAGCAGATACGACCGGTTGGCGGCCAGATACCTCGCCGCTCTCGCCCTCGTATTCATTGTAATCGCGTGGACTTAACACCTAACTACGCCCGTCCTGACTCAGGGCGGCTTTTTTCTATGCGATCAACTGCATTTCGAAAATCCGCAGTTGGCGCAGGTCGCGCATCCTTCAGCCATGTGAACGGCGAAGCTGCCGCAATTCGGGCAAGCGGGTCCGGGGGGCGCGGGCGCGGTATCGCGATGGGCAGGGTCGACCTTGAGGCCCAAGCCTTCTCCGGCCAGAAATCCGGTGGCGATCATATGCCGTTCGATCACGCCGCCGATGGCCGCAAGGATCGAGGGCACGTATTTGCCCTGCACCCAGGCCCCGCCGCGCGGATCGAAGACGGCCTTCAGCTCCTCGACCACGAAAGACACATCGCCGCCGCGCCGGAACACCGCCGAAATCATCCGGGTCAGCGCGACGGTCCAGGCGAAATGCTCCATGTTCTTGGAGTTCACGAAGATCTCGAAAGGGCGTTTCTGACCGTCAATGTCGATATCGTTGATCGTGATATAGAGCGCATGTTCCGACGCGGGCCATTTGATCTTGTAGGTCTCGCCGGTCAGCCGTTGAGGCCGGTCCAGCGGCGCGAACAGGTGGACGATCTTGGGGGTTTCCGCGATGGGCGCTGCGGGCATCTCTGTCGAAAGGACCGATCCGGTGATCGCGTTCGGTCTATAGGTCGTGCAACCCTTGCAGCCAGTCGCCCATGCTTGAAGATAGACGTCCTTGAAAGCATCGAACGTTATGTCGGCGGGCACGTTGATCGTCTTGGAAATGCTACTGTCGGTCCATAGCTGCGCGGCGGCCTGCATGGCGATGTGATCGCCGGGCGTCAGGTCCGCGACGCTGACCATATGGTCGGGCAGGGGTGTATCCCCATGCAGTTCGCGCCACTTGGCGACGGCGAAATCCGCGACCGTCTCTTCGGTGCGGGTGCCGTCGGGTTGCAGCACCTTGCGGGTGTATTCCTGCGCGAAGATCGGCTCGATTCCCGAGGACACGTTCCCCGCCAGCAGGCTGATCGTGCCGGTCGGTGCGATGGAGGTCAGCAGCGCGTTCCGCAGGCCATGTTCGGCGATCGCGTCGCGCGTATCCGTATCGAGCCGTTGGACCATGGGGGCCGCAAGGATCGCTTCGCGGTCATAAAGCGGGAAGGTGCCCTTTTCCGCCGCCAGTTCGGCCGAGGTCAGATAGGCCCTGTTCGCAATCGTGCTCAGCCAATTGGCCGTGGCGTCAACCGCTTCGGGCGCGCCATAGCGCAGCCCGCACATCGCCAGGGCATCGGCCAGCCCGGTCACGCCCAGCCCTATGCGGCGCTTGGCGCGGGCTTCGTCCGCCTGCGCGGGCAGGGGAAAGCGGCTGGCGTCGACGACATTGTCCATCATGCGAATGGCCGTGGCCGTCAGGTCGGCCAGTGCATCGAGGTTCACACTGGCCCGGTCGGTGAACGGATTGTCCACAAGTTGCGCCAGATTGACCGACCCCAGAAGGCAGGCACCATAGGGCGGCAAGGGCTGCTCGCCGCAGGGGTTGGTCGCGGCAATGGTTTCTACGTAGGACAGGTTATTGGCGGCGTTGATGCGGTCGATGAAGATCACGCCCGGTTCGGCATAGTCATACGTCGCCTGCATGATCGCGTTCCATAAATCGCGGGCACGCAGGGTGCGATAGGTCACGCCGCCGAACACCAGCGGCCAGTCGCCGTCGGCATCCACCGCTTCCATGAACGGGTCGGTCACCAGCACCGACAGGTTGAACATCCGCAACCGGGTCGGGTCGGATTTCGCCGCCACGAAATCCAGCACGTCGGGATGATCGCAGCGCAGGGTCGCCATCATCGCGCCGCGCCGCGACCCGGCGGACATGATCGTGCGGCACATGGCGTCCCACACGTCCATGAACGACAGCGGGCCGGAGGCATCGGCGGCCACGCCGGTCACGCTCGCGCCCCGGGGCCGGATGGTCGAGAAGTCATAGCCGATGCCGCCCCCCTGTTGCAGGGTCAGGGCCGCTTCGCGCAGGGCGGAGAAGATACCCGACATACTGTCTTCGATGGTGCCCATGACGAAGCAGTTGAACAGCGTGACGCTGCGGTCGGTGCCGGCACCCGCGATGATGCGACCGGCGGGCAGGAAGCGAAAATCCTGCAGGGCGGACCGAAACCTGGGCGTCCAGTGCGCCGGATCTGCCTCGGGTGCGGCCAGCGCGGATGCGATGCGGTCCCATGTCGCGTCGATATCGGCGTCCAATGGCGTGCCGTCAGCGGCCTTGAGCCGGTATTTCATGTCCCAGATCTGCCGCGCGATGGGGGCGGCGAAGGACGAGGACGAATCGGTCGCGGTATCGGGCATGGCGGTCACGTTTCGCTAGGGATGGTTGCGCGCGCGCGCGGGAGGTCTAGATATACCCTACTTTCCGGGGGCGAGTCACGTCATGTCCATCAACCTTATCAAGCTCAGCGTCGGGTCCGAGTCGATCGAGTCGATGACCAGATGGCAGACAAGCGCGCGCGCCAAGGGGCCGGATGGCCAGCCCCGTCATGTTACCCGGATGTGGCCCCGGCGCGAAGCGGAATTGCTGAACGGTGGATCGATTTACTGGGTCGTGAAGGGCGTTTTGCTATGTCGTCAGCCGATCCTGCGACTTGACGAGGTGGTGCGCGCCGATGGCATCCGGCGGTGCGGAATCGTGCTGAAGCCCGGATTGATTCCGGTCATTCCGACGCCGCGCCGTCCGTTTCAGGGATGGCGGTATCTGCCGTCCGAGGATGCGCCGATGGATATGGACCCCGCACGGGCGTCTGAGGCGCGGCTGCCGACCGAACTGTCGGTTGCTTTGGCGGAAATCGGCGTCCTTTAGACCACTCGCCCTGCGACCAGATCGCCTGCACGTCCCACGATTGCCGCCCTGTCTGAGTCGCCCAATCGTGCCGTGCCGCAGACCGGTCGGCATACGCTCCAAAGGTCGAAAGCGATTGATGCAGGTCAAGCCAGTGTCCGCGCCGGTCCCTTAGGCAGATGCCAGCGATATTCCCGAGCCGGAGATTCCGATGCCCGCCCACATCTCCTGTCATGCACTGCTGGTTGTGGCGCTGCCCGCGTTGCTGACCGCCTGCAATCCGATGCCCGAACTGCGCACCGAAGCGGCCTATGGTGCCAGCCTGTTCCAGCAGAGCTGCGCCGACTGTCATGGGGCCAACGCGATGGGCACGCCCGGACTCGCCCCCGATCTGACGACGCTGTCGAAGCGGAACGGAGGGTCCTTTCCGCGCGACCGGATACTGGCGCAGATCGACGGATTAGGTCGTCACGGCGACCCGGACGCGGTCATGCCCGAATTCGGGGCAGGCGATCTGGGTCCGGCGGTCGTGGTCGAGGAGGAGGAGGGCATCGGCACGCCGATTCCATCCGACCTGATCGCGCTTGCGGCATATCTGATCTCGATCCAGCAGTGATGTCCCGCCACGCCGATAGGACACGAAGTCGCAATCGGCGTGGGGATCGTCGCGCCTGATTTACCCCGTCCCCCGAAGTCAGGCAGAAAGGCCCATGCGTAGCGAGGGGACGTCCGATGAAAACCCATGTCAAAGCATTGATCGTCGGCGGCGGAGCCGTGGGGACTGGAATTGCCTATGCGCTGTCAAAGGCCGGCTGGCAGGACATCGTTCTGCTGGAACGAGACGAGCTGACGGCGGGGTCGACGTGGCATGCGGCGGGACTTCTGCCATTGTTCAACATGGGATACGCCACCAGCCATATTCACGACCACTCCGTCAAAATGTACAAACAGCTGGAGGAGGAAACCGGGCTGAACCCCGGCTTCTCGGTCGTGGGCAATCTGCGTATGGCGCAGACGCAGGCGCGGATGGATGAGTACGAACTGTATGCTTCCATCGCAGAGACAGTCGGCATTCCGTACGAGTGGATGACGCCCAAACAGATCAGGGAGCGTTGGCCGCTGGTGCGGACAGAAGACCTTGAGGGCGCGATTTTCCATCCGACCGACGGCTATATCAACCCCGCCGACGTCACGATGGCGATGGCCAAGGGCGCCCGCGACCGGGGTGTCAGGATCGAACGGCGCTGGCAGGTGGATGAATACAAATGGACCGGCGAGCATTGGGATGTCACCGCGACCAGGATGGTCGAAAAGGGCGGCAATCTGATCGCATCGGACGAACAGGTCGTGATCCACGCCGAACACGTTGTCACAGCCACCGGCAACCATGCGCAACGCACAGCGCAATTGCTGGGCATCAAAATTCCGGCCGTGGTAGTCGAACACCAGTATATCGTGACCGAGCCTGACCCGGTGCTGGTCGAATATCGCAAGACCAACCCGCAGCACCCCGTCCTGCGCGACGCCGATGCCAAATGGTATGTGCGTGAGGAGCGGGGCGGCTGGATCCTCGGGCCATATGAAAAGAACGCGCCTGCGCGATTTGAATATGGCGTGCCCGACAGTTTCCGCGCCGATCTGTTCCCCCTCGATCTGGAGCGGATCGAGGAGGAATACATGTCGTTCATCCACCGGATTCCATCGTCGGAAACCGCGGGTCTCAAGGACGATTACAACGGCCCGATCTGTTATACGCCCGACGGCAACCCGCTGGTCGGGCCTGTGCCGGGCCTGCGCAACATGTGGCTGGCCGAAGGGTTCAGCTTTGGCATCACGGCGGCGGGTGGCGTCGGGCATTACCTTGCCCAGATGATGGTCGAGGGCGAAGCCGAGATCGACATGGCCTCGCTCGATCCGCGACGTTTCGGGCACTGGATGACGACGGAATATGCCGCCCGCAAGAACGAGGAAGCCTACGATCACGTCTTCATCCTGCATCACCCTGACGAAGAACGCCCCGCCTGCCGCCCGCTGAAAACCGCGCCGTGTTACGACCGCATGAAAGCACGCGGCGCACAGTTCGGTTGCGTCAACGGGTGGGAACGCCCCAACTATTTCGGACCGCTGGATGCGCCCGACAGCTTCGATCACGACAGCCGCAGTTTCCGGCGGGGTGCGTGGTGGGCGCACGCGGTCGAGGAAGCCAGGGCCATCCGCGAGACGGCGGGCCTGATTGATGCGACCGCCTTTACCAAGCACAAGTTGCGCGGACCGGGCGCGGCGGGATTCCTCGATTGGTTCACGACCAATAAGCTGCCGAAGGTCGGGCGGATCAACCTGACCTATGCGCTGACCGAGGCAGGGACCACGCGCACGGAATACACCATCGTCCGGCTGGCCGAAGATACGTTCTACCTCGTGTCGGCGGGCGCATGGCAAAGCTACGACAGCGACTTTCTGGTGCAGGCGGTCAAAGACAACATGGACCGTTTTGGCCCGATGTGTCTGGATGATTGCACCGGCCAGCACGGTGTCTTCGCATTGGCCGGGCCGAATTCGCGCGCCATCCTGTCCGGGATCGTGCGCGATGCCGATCCTGCGACAGTGCTGTCAAACAAGCGCTTTCCGTGGCTGACGGCCCGGCGGCTTGAGTTGCTGATGTGCCCGACGAATGCGATCCGCGTGGCTTATACCGGCGAATTGGGGTGGGAATTGCATCATCCGATGGAAATGCAGAACTATCTGTTCGACAGGCTGATGGATGCGGGCGAAGGTCACGGGCTGAAACTGGTCGGCGCGCGGGCGCAGAACTGGCTCCGGCAGGAAAAGTCCTATCGCGCTTTCGGCACTGAATTGGGTCGCGATGCCACGCCGCTGGAGGCCGGGCTGGACCGCTTCGTCGATCTGTCGAAGGACTTCCACGGTAAGGACGCGATGCAGGCGCAGGGTATCCGTTCGAAATGCGTGACTGTGCTGATTGACGGGCCGTCAGATGCCGATCCCTGGGGGCGCGAGGCGCTGTATGTAGGAGACGACAAGGTCGGACGACTGACATCTGGTGGCTATTCGGTGGCATTCGAAAAGTCGATCGGCATGGGTTATGTTCGGCCCGATCTGGCGCAGCCGGGAACCAGGCTGCGTGTGCGGATGCAGCGTCAGCTTTGGGATGCGGAGGTCACCGAGGACAGCCCCTACGACCCCACCAACGCACGGATTCGCCTCGACGGCTAAACCAGACTGGTGCTGTCCTGGCGTTCATAAAGGGTTGGCCCGCCATCCGGGGCATGGTTCGCCTGGATGCAGGTTATTGCACTGCGCCAAGGGTGAAAATTCCGTTCCCGCCTTCGCACGCCTCTGTCGGAGCGAAGTCACTGACGTCAGAGCCGGGGAGCGGGGCCGACAGGCAGGCCCATGACGATGATTTGACCGCCCGACAGCGATACCGGAATTTCCGCGAACCCCTCTGCGTCCTCCAACCCGGACAGTCCGCTGCCGATCAGCGATGCCTGCGCGGCGGTAAGCCATTCCTGCGCCACGACGAAAGCTAACAGGTCATACCACCCGCGCGCGCGCAACGTCAGGTCGCCGTCTGGTGTGCCATCCGCAGCCACGGTTAGGTCGCCCGACAGGATTACCCGCGCGTCTCCCCAATTCACCGTCGCGCGCCGGATCGTCAGCTCTGACAAGACCGGATCACGGGTTATGCCGATGGGGTCGGACAGGACCATCATCGTGTCGATATCCAGCGTGTCGATCACCTCCGGCAATGTGCCGGTCGGGTCCAGCTTGGCACGCAGTCCATCGCTGGCCGATACGCCGGTCAGGGCGATTGCGACATCGTAGATCGCGTCCGACCCGTTCTGTCGCGCGGCCAGAACTGCGGTGGCGAAGGTCGCCCCCAGATCGGTGGCGCGGATCGTCAGGTCGCTGGCCGTGATGGTCGCGCGCCGAAGGTCGGGCTGCCGTGACGGGGTCACCACCGCCGAAGCCCGCAAGTCGGTCGATGTGATGTCGATCGTTTCGCCCGGCACTTCGATCGTCATCTCGCGCGGTGCGACGGCGATGACGTGGTTCAGACGATAGGACAGCGCCAGGACCTGCACGAAGGGGGCCGACCACCGCATCACACCGTCCGGGGACATCACCCGCGGCGCGTCCAGCGTCACGTCGAACCGGTTCGGAAATCCTGCTACTGTCAGGTCGCCGTACTCGATGCCCCAGCCCTGCGCCCGCGCGCTGTCGATGGCCGTTCGAGCGCCCCTGTCCACCGCGGACGCGCCGACAAACCACCATCCGCCCCACAGGGTGGCGGCCACAAGAACCAGAATCGTCAGCCATTTCACCATGTCGCGCCTCTTTCCGATCCGTTCCACTCCCTCTATCCGGGAGAGAGGGAACGCGAAAGGACAAGGACGCATGGCGAACGTGATCGGCGGTGACGACGAGCTCTGGGTCTTTGCCTATGGCTCCCTCGTCTGGAATCCCGGCATCGACGTAGCCGAGACGCGTCGCGCCACTCTGGTCGATTTCCGCCGCCGGTTCTGCATGTGGTCGATCCATCATCGCGGTTCGGAAGAGAACCCCGGTCTGGTTCTGGCCCTGGAACCGGCGGCGGGTGCGACCTGTTCCGGCCTTGCCATCCGGGCCGCCGACCCGGCTGCAGCACTCGAGACCCTGCGCGAACGGGAACTGGTATCGGCGGCTTACGTCGAGGAAAATGTTACCTTGCTGGGTGAAGATGACCTGGCGATCCGGGCAACGACCTACGTTATTCGCACCGACCACGCGCAGTACACGGGCGAGTTGCCGCTGGAACGCCAGGCCGAGGTCATAGCGCGGGCCATCGGCGGGCGCGGACCGAACCATGAATATCTGACCCGGACGGCCGCCGGACTTCACGATCTGGAGATCGGGGATGCAGATCTGGACTGGTTGGTCACGCGGGTGCAACAGATCAGGGAAGGCGCCTGCGCGGCGCTTGTGGACGGGTCGGGCGAAAGCTAGGCTCCGCGGATACACAGGGGCCCGAAAAGGGCCGGGGGCAGATGGCACGCGAACCGCTAGAGCACGGCACGCAATTTTCGCAGCCGATCCGGCAGATCGTGCAGATGCTGGCGGTCCTCGGGGCTGTCGGTGTGGGCGTGTTTCTTGCCTATCCGCAGGTCGCGCCGATCTTCGTCACGAACCCCTGGCTGAACGGCACGATCATCCTCGTGTTCTTCCTTGGCGTGCTGGCCTGTTTCGCGCAGGTGTTCCAACTGTTCTCCTCGGTGTCGTGGATCGAGGGTTTTGCCGAAACCCGACTTGGTCACGACATCTCGCGTCCGCCCGGCCTGCTGGCCCCTTTGGCGTCGTTACTGCGGTCGCGGTCCCCGCGAAGCCAGATTTCTGCCTCTTCCTCGCGCTCGATCCTCGATTCGGTCGGCGCCCGGATGGAGGAGGCGCGGGACATTACGCGTTATATCGTCAATACGCTGATATTTCTTGGTCTTCTGGGCACTTTCTGGGGCCTGGCCACGACCGTTCCGGCGGTGGTCGATACGATCCGTAACCTGAATCCTGAAAACGGCGAGGGCGGTGTCGCAGTCTTCGGGCGCCTGATCGGCGGTCTGGAATCGCAGCTTGCCGGCATGGGCACGGCCTTCGCCTCGTCGCTGCTTGGCTTGGCCGGATCGCTGGTCGTCGGCTTGCTGGAGTTGTTCGCGGGCCACGGCCAGAACCGGTTTTACCGGGAGATGGAGAACTGGCTGTCGTCGATTACCCGCGTCGGCCTGGTCGGCGACTCGGGCGAGGAAACCATCGACCAATATTCGCTGGCCGCCGTTCTGGACCACATGAATTATCAGATGGAGAGCCTTCAGGACATGTTCCAGAAGGCTGAGGCGGGACGTCTGGCCGCCGACGCCAAGATGGGCGGTCTGGCCGATGCAGTCGCCGTCATGGCACATAGAATGGACAGCGGCGGCGGTACTACCGATGCGCTGAACCGCGTGGCCGAGGGTCAGGAAAACATCGTCGAGGTTCTGCGCGGATCGTCGGGGGTAAATGACGGTCTGGATGCCGAAAGCCGGATGCGGATCAGGTCGATCGACGTGCAGCTTCTGAAGGTGTTCGAAGAGTTGCAGCAGGGGCGTCAGGCCGCCATTGACGACCTGCGCGGCGATATCGGGTCCCTGACCCGCACCCTGCGGCAGTTGAACCGTCAGGTGCAGGCATCGCAGGGACAGGATCAGGCGTCCGAAGGGGACAGCTGACATGGCATTCCAGCGGCGCAGCGGTCAACGGTTCACGGCCAACGTCTGGCCCGGTTTCGTCGACGCGATGACGGCGCTTCTGCTGGTTCTGATGTTCGTGTTGTCGATCTTCATGATCGTCCAGTTCGTCCTGTCCGAAACGATCGAGGGGCAGGGTCAGGAACTGGATGCTCTGGGCGAGCAACTGGCATCGCTGGCGCAGGCGCTGGGGCTTGAAAATCAGCGCGCCGCCAACCTTGAAAATCAGGTCGCAAGCCTTGGAGCGGAGCGCGACACGCAGGCCGCGCTGATCGCTACATTGTCGGCGCAGCGTGACGATCTGACCGCCCGTGTCAGCAGCTTCGAGGAGCAGGTCGCCTCCCTGATCGCGACGCGCAATCGTCTGACGACCGCACTTGAGACAACCGAAGGCGAACGCAGCGCGCTGGCCGGTCAGCTGGAGACGACGCAGGGTGAATTGACACGCATCATCGACGAACGCGAGGCGTTGCAACTTGCACTGGCCTCTGCCCGGGAGGAAATCGACGAAGGCGTCGAGGCTGCGCGATTGGCCGCCGCCCAGCGTGAGGCGGTGGAGGAGCTTCTGGCCGATCTGCGCGCACAATCGGAAACGCAGGCGGCGACGCTGGCCCAGACGCTCGCGGCGCTGGAGGGACAGCAGGCCACTGTGGAAACCCTTCAAACACAGATCACGGATTTGCAGGCCGACCTGGATGCGGAGGAGGCCGCGCGGCTGGCCGAACTGGCCGCTGCCGAAGCACTGCGCGCGCGACTTGCGGATGCAGAAACGACGCTGACGGATGCCGAAGCCGCGCGTCTGGCGGAACAGGCCGCGGCCGAAGCCCTGCGCGAACGCCTTGCCAATTCCGATGCCGAACTGACCGCAATGACGCTTGCGTTGGAAGAACAGCGGCAGAAGGCCGAGGATACGCTGACGCTGCTGGCCGCCACCGAGGCGACGCGCGACGACCTGACCGCCCGTCTGGCGCAGGCCGTCGCCGATCTGAGCGCAAGTCAGGATGCGACGACGACGATGGAGGACCGGCTTGCGGCGGCGCTGGCCGCGCTTGAACTTCGCGACACGTCTGAAGCAGATTTACAGGCCCAGTTGGCCCGGCTGCAGGCGGAGCTGCAAGCACGGGGCGACACGGTGGCCGAAGCTGAAGTCCGTCGTGCCGAGCTGGAGCGCCGCCTGACCGAGGCCCTTGCAGCGCAGGATGCGGCCCGCGCGTCCGAGGCCGAGGTGCAGGACAAGCTGGCCATAGCGCTTGCCAACCGTCTGGCCGCCGAAGACGCCGCGCAAGACGCGATGACCGACGCGGACCGGATGGCCGTCCTGCTGGATCAGGCGCGAACAGAACTGGCCGCCGTGGAAGACGACAGGATTGCCGCCCAGCGTGAAGCAGCAGCGCTGAACCAGCAGGTCGCGGAGCTTCGGACTCAACTGAGCGGCTTGCAGGGTCTTCTCAACGCGTCGGAGGCAAGCGAAGCCGAAGCCCGCGTCCAGCTCGACAGTCTGGGCAATCGTCTGAATGCCGCGCTGGCCAAGGTCGCGGCAGAAGAACGGGCCCGCGCCGAACGTCTGGCGGCCGAGGCCGAGAACCTCGAGAAATTCCGGTCTGAATTTTTCGGTCAGTTGCGCGATGTACTGGCAGGGCGCGAGGGAGTCGAGATCGTCGGTGACCGCTTTGTCTTTTCGTCCGAAGTCCTGTTCGCGCAAGGTCAGGCGGACCTTGGGGCAGAGGGTCGCCGCCAGATCGAGCAAGTCGCGGAAGTGATCCTCGACGTCGCTGACCAGATTCCCGAAGGCATTGACTGGGTGCTGCGCGTCGATGGTCATACCGACAACGTGCCGCTGTCTGGTTTTGGAAAATACGCCAACAACTGGGAGTTGAGTCAGGCGCGCGCTTTGTCGGTCGCGTTGTTCATGATCGAAGAACTGGGCGTGCCGCCCAAGCGGCTGGCCCCCACCGGATTCGGTGAGTTCCGGCCCGTCGATCCCGCGAATACAGAGGCGGCCCGCGCCCGCAACCGGCGTATCGAAATGAAGCTGACCGAGCGTTAGCGACAGTAACTGCCCGAACGATAGTCGGCGGTATCCAGGTGGAAATGATCGAGGTGATATCGGTCCGAATCCGGCCCCAGTACCGTGCCGAACGGACCGCAGGCCGCCCGCCAAAGAGTCCGTAGCATCCGACCATTGGCGCCCCGGTTCCAATCGGTCAGCACGGTGATCCGCGACCCGTTCGCAAGCTGGATCGCCGAGATGTCGATGGCGCGGCCCTTGGCGTGTTCGCTGACCCTGGCCCCTGCCTGGCTGTTCCGTGACCGACAGGCATACCCCGCCGCGACCTGCAGCCCGACCGCCCCACCGCCGGTGCGCCCGATGGTCGGCAGCAGGCCCGTTCGCACCCAATCGTCCAGTGCAGTCGCGGTGTCGCAATCCATCCGGGCAGGCCGGGTCAACTGGACACCCGAAACGCGGCTGACGCTCACAGCGTCCGGGATGCCGCAGGCACCCGGGCCGGTAACCGGCGCTATTGCCGTTCCCTGAATCGAACTGCGCCCGCATAGTCCGCCACCGCCGTCGCGTGACCGGCGCGGCGTGCGGCTGGCGGCAGGGATCAACGTATCGGGCCGGAATCGCGGCCGGTCCGACATCTGTACGGTGCCGCCGCTGTCGTTGCGCGGCACTTGCGTGCGGCTGGCCTCGGTGCTTGTCACGGCCTGCCGGTCCTGCGGCATCATCCGTTCGACCGGGCGTGTCGAAGTCTGGATCGCGGTCGCTCCCCGCGACGACACGACGTCATCCTGTGGCGCAGGTCGCGGCGTCGGATGAATGTCGGCCTGCGCTCCGGAAGCGAGAATGGCAGCGGCGAATACGATCCATTTCATGGTTTTGTCCCCCGTCCGAAATCCGGCTTGTCGGTGTCCTGACCCGCTTCGATGACGCCGCGCCGGATGGCACGGGTGCGGGTAAAATACTCGTGCAGCATCTCGCCGTCGCCCTTGCGAATGGCACGCTGAAGCGAAAACAGCTCTTCGGTGAAGCGCCCGAGAATTTCCAGCGTCGCGTCCTTGTTGTTCAGAAAAACATCGCGCCACATCACCGGGTCGCTGGCCGCGATGCGGGTGAAATCGCGAAAACCGGCGGCGGAATATTTGATGACTTCGCTGTCGGTCACTCGGCGCAGATCGTCGGCCACGCCAACCATCGTATAGGCGATCAGATGCGGCGCGTGGCTGGTGACGGCCAACACGAGGTCATGGTGATCGGCGTCCATCGTCTCGACGTTCGAGCCCATGGCGCGCCAGAATCGGGTCAGACGTTCCACCGCGTCGGGCGAGTCAGTCACCGGCGTCAGCAGGCACCAACGGTTGTCGAACAGCTCCGGGAAGCCCGATTCCGGGCCGGAATGTTCAGTGCCGGCCAGCGGGTGTGCCGGAATGAAATCGACACCGTCCGGCAGGTGTGGACCAATCGCCTCGGTCACGGCGCGCTTGACTGAGCCGACATCGCTGACGGTCGCGCCCGGTTTCAGGTGCGGGCCGATCTCGCGGGCGACATCCTCCATTGCGCCGACAGGCACGCAGAGCACGACCAGGTCGGCGTCTTGCACGGACTCCGCCGCCGTGTCGGTGACGCGGTCACACAGGCCGAGGCCTACGGCCATATCGCGTGTCTTGGCCGACCGTGCAGTCCCGACGATTTCGCCAGCTAATCCGTCGCGTTTCATTCGCAGGCCCATCGATCCGGCGATCAGGCCCAGACCGATCAGGGCGACACGTTCGTAGATCACTGTTCGCGCCATGCCGCGATCCCTTCGAGCAAACGGTCCACGCCTGCCGCGTCCCCTACGGTGATCCGAAGGCAATCCGGAAAACCATAGCTCTTCGGGTGCCGCACGATCACGCCACGCGATTTCAGGAAGGCATCGCAGGAGGTGGCCTCCGCCTCGTCTGCGAACCTTGCTAGGACGAAATTTGCCGCAGACGGGTCGGAGGGCAGGTTCAGACCGGCAAGCCCCTTGCGCAACCGCGCCCGCTGCACCGTGTTGTCGGCAACGCATCGGGCGGCAAAATCGCGGTCGCGCACCGCGGCCTCGGCCGCTGCCAGCGCCAGGTTCGAGAGGTTGAACGGTCCTCGAATGCGGTTCAGCACGTCGACGACGGCGCGTGAACCATAGCCCCAGCCGACCCGCAGTCCGCCCAGACCGTAAAGTTTGGAGAATGTCCGTGTCGCAAAGACATTCTCGCGGTGCTGCGCCAGCCCCAGCCCGCCGTCGAAGTCATCAGCGAATTCGGCATAGGCACCGTCGAGAACCAGCAGGCACCCGTCCGGCAGCCCATCGGCCAGCCGCACCACGTCCTGTCCGTTCAGCAGCGTGCCTGTGGGGTTCGCAGGGTTGGCGATAAAAACAAGGCGTGTGGCTTCGGTCACCCCGGCCAGCAGCGCGTCGACATCGACCGTGCGGTCCCGCTCCGGCACCTTGACGGGTGTGGCCCCGGCCGCCCGCGCGCTGATCGCATACATCAGGAAACCATGCTCGGTGTGCAGCACCTCGTCGCCGGGACCAACATAGGCCTGACACAGCAAATGGATGATTTCGTCGCTGCCGACACCGCAGACGATACGGTCGGGGTCGAGGTCGTGCACTTCGGCGATGGCTGCCCGCAGGGATGCGTGGTCGGTGTTCGGATAAAGATGCATGACCTGCGCGGCCTCGGCGGCGGCAATCCGCGCGCTTTCCGGGGCACCGTAGGGGTTTTCGTTCGACGACAGCTTCAGGATGTCGGTCACGCCGTCGACCTTCGACGCGCCGCCTTGATACAGCTCGATCTCCATGATCCCCGGTTGAGGTGTCGGCGCGGCGTTCATCTGGGTCACTCCCCCGTGGTCCGGTACGTTCTACGCGCACGTCATGGCGGGGGCAATTCCGGTCCGTTACAGAAAGCTCTGCGGGTCGATGTCGATGCTCAGCCGGGTCGAGCGGGGCAGGTCGATTTGCGCGACCCAGGCGGCCAGCGCGGGCTGGATCGGGGCTTGGCGCGGGGCCTTGACCAGAAGGCGGACGCGGTGCCGACCCCGGATGCGCGCAATCGGCGCGGGCGCAGGGCCATAGATTTCCGCGCCGACGCTTTCCAACGGTTGCGAACGACGGGCCAGCGCATTGCCGACGTCGAAGGCGGTGGCGGCGTCCGGGTCGGAGATCACGATCCCGGCCATCCGGCCATAGGGCGGAACACCGGCGGCGCGACGCTGGTCGGCCTCTTCGCGCAGGAAACTCTCCTCGTCGCCCGACAGGATCGCGCGAATTACCGGATGTTCGGGTTGATAGGTCTGCAGCAGGGCCTCGCCCGGCTTGTCAGCGCGACCCGCCCGTCCGGAAACCTGTCGCATCAGTTGAAATGTGCGTTCGGCGGCGCGCAGATCGCTGCCTTGCAGGCCGAGGTCCGCGTCGATCACGCCGACCAGGGTGAGATGCGGAAAGTTGTGTCCCTTTGCCACCAGTTGCGTGCCGACGATGATATCCGCGCCGCCCCGCGCGATCTCCTCGACCTTGGCCTTCAGCGCGCGGGCGGAGCCGAACAGGTCCGACGACAGAATGGCGATACGGGCTTCGGGGAACAGCGCCGTTACCTCCTCGGCCATGCGCTCGACACCGGGACCGACGGCAGCCAGCTTGCCTTCCACGCCGCAGCTTGGGCAGGCTGGCGGCATCGGCGCGGTTTCGCCGCATTGGTGGCACATCAGGCGTTTCAGGAAGCGGTGTTCGACCATCCGCGCATCGCATTGATGGCAGGCAACCTGTTGGCCGCAGGCACGGCAGAGCGTGACCGGGGCATAGCCGCGCCGGTTCAGAAAGATGAGGCTTTGCTCGCCCGCGATGATCCGGGTCTCGATTTCGCGCTTCAGGGTGGGCGAAACCCAGCGTCCGCCCGGCAGATCCTCGTCGCGCATGTCGACGGTCCTCAGTTTGGGCAGGACTGCATCGCCGAAACGTGAGGTCAGATCCAGGCGCTTGTATTTGCCCAGTTCCGCATTTGCCCAGCTTTCCAAGGACGGGGTCGCCGTGGCCAGCACGACCTGTGCCCCTTCGCAGGACGCGCGCAAGACGGCCATGTCGCGGGCCGAATAAAGCACGCCGTCTTCCTGTTTGTAGGAGGTGTCGTGTTCTTCATCGACGACGATCAGGCCAAGGTCCTGGAACGGCAGGAAAAGCGACGACCGTGCGCCCACGACCAGCCGGGCCTGGCCGCTGGCGACCTTGGCCCAGCAGCGCCGTCGTTCGGACTGCGTGACGCCGGAGTGCCATTCAGCCGGGTGCGCACCGAAACGCGCTTTGACACGGGTCAGAAATTCGGCGGTCAGTGCAATTTCAGGCAGCAGAACAAGGACTTGCCGCCCGTGCGACAGACATTCTGCGACAGCCTCCAGATAGACCTCGGTCTTGCCCGAGCCGGTTACGCCTTTGAGCAGCGTGGTCCCATATCCGCCGGACGCAATGGCGGCCTGCAGCGTATCCGCCGCCTGCTGCTGATCGGGAGCCAGCGGTTTGCCGGGGCGTTTCGGGTCCAGTGGCGGGAAGTCCGCATCGCGCGGCATGTCCTGTTCCAGCACCGCCCCGGATGCGACGAGGCCCTTAACGACACTGGTCGAAACCTCGGCCATCCCGGCGAGTTCCGACAGCGCGAAGAGGTCGCCGGGCCGGTCGCGCAGGACGTCGATCACTTTGAGTCGAGCGGGCGTCACGCGATCCGGCGCGCCGGTACCAATCGCATAGACACGGCGTTTGCCCGGCGTTTCGCCCAAGCCCGGCGCGCGCAGGCCAAGGCGCAACATCGCGGGCAGGGGGGTCAGGGTATAAGCGGCGGACTTTTCCAAGAAATCGCGGAACGCTTCACCCATTGGCGGCACATCCAGAATTCGGGCAATGGGGCGCAGTTTTTCGACCGGCCAATCCCCGGCGGCGTCCCCCCAGACCACACCCAGAACCTTGCGCGGGCCTAGCGGAACCTCGACGAAGGCCCCATCCTGCACACCATTCGGCGGCGCGCGATAATCCAGCGCGCGGTCCAGCGGTTGCGTGGTCAGCACCGCAACGGGCGCGCCGGGGGGGTGGAGGCGGGACATGGGGGTCATATCGCGCCTCGCGCGCGCCGATGCCAGAGGCAGCGTCGGGTTCCGGGGACGCGATCAGGCCGTGCGCCTGGTCAACGCCGTCACCACGCCCATCGCCATCAAGGCTATGCCGCCGCCCTGCGTTATGCGCCGCAGCACCGAAGGCCGCTTCAAGCCCGTCCGCAACCGGTCCGCCAGTAGCGCATAGGCCAGCGCGTTCAGCAACGCGAGGGCCACGAATGTCGCGGTCAGAATGGCAAATTGCGGGATCAGCGGGGCTTCCGGGCGCAGGAACTGCGGGACGAAGGCAATAAAGAAAACGATGGATTTCGGGTTCAGCGCGGTGACCAGTGCGGCGTGGCAGAACACTTCCCGCGCGGGAATGCTGCGGGTTTCGCCGATGCGGCCGAGCATGGCGCCACCGGCGGATCGGAACAGTCGCCAGCCCATCCAGATCAGATAGGCCGCGCCGACCCATTTCAGCACTGTAAAAAACGCGGCCGATGCCAGAATCAATGCGCCCAGACCCGCCAGCGAGGCGGTCATCGCACTTATGTCGCCCAAGGCAACCCCTGTGGCCGAGGCAACGGCAACGCGGCGTCCCTGGCTGAGCGCATAGCTCATCACCAGAAGGACGGTGGGGCCGGGGATCAGCAGAAGGGCGGTCGAGGCGGCGGCGAATGTCAGCCAGAGTGTGAGGTCCATGGGCTGGTCCTTGGAAGCAGTTAGCGGTACAGGAAAGCGAACCATTCATACGCCGAGGACGCCATGAAATTCTTCGTAGATACCGCTGATATCGACGCCATCCGGGAGTTGAACGACCTGGGTATGGTCGATGGCGTGACCACCAACCCGTCGCTGATCGCCAAGTCGGGCCGCGACATCTTGGAGGTCACCAAGGAAATCTGTGATCTGGTCGATGGCCCGGTCAGCGCCGAAGTCGTCGCCACCGAGGCCGATCAGATGCTGGCCGAAGGTCGCCATCTGGCCAAGATCGCCGACAACATCTGTGTCAAGGTACCCCTGACATGGGCCGGACTGAAGACCTGCAAGACGCTGTCCGACGAAGGCACCAAGGTGAACGTGACCCTGTGCTTCAGCGCCAACCAGGCGTTGCTGGCCGCCAAGGCGGGGGCCACCTTCATCAGTCCGTTCATTGGCCGTCTGGACGATATCAATATCGACGGCATGGACCTGATCGGGGATATCCGCACGATCTATGACAACTATGGCTTCGAAACGGAAATTCTTGCCGCATCGATCCGCAGCGCGAACCACATGAAGGACGCTGCGCTGATGGGCGCCGACGTCGCGACTGCCCCTCCGGGCGTCATCAGGAAGATGATCGAGCACCCATTGACCGACAACGGATTGGCACAATTCCTGAAGGATGCCGAAAAGGCGGGCATCAAGATCGTCTGATCGGGAGGGTTGCGGGCCTTCGGGTCACACCGACTGCAAAACAGCGGGCCGGGTGCGATTTTGTCGCCCCCGGCCCGAATTCTCTGTGCTATCTGAAATGCAATCGGCAAAGACCGGAGAGAGAGCAGATGGCAGACCAGACCGCGCGCGCCGTGGGTCACGATTGGCGTGACCGCGTCCTGACAGACCCCGACATGATATTGGAAGACCGCGATTTGATGCGGGCACTGATCGCTGCGAACGAGCGGCAGATGGGCAAGAACATCGTCGATCTGCGCGGTATTGCGATGGAACGACTGGAGGCGCGGCTGGATCGTCTGGAAGATACGCATCGCAGTGTGATCGCCGCCGCATATGAAAACCTTGCCGGGACGAACCAGATTCACCGCTGCGTCCTGAAACTGCTGGAAGCGGAAAACCTGCCGGGGTTGCTGGATCTGCTGCCGGGCGAGTTGGCCGATATCGTGCGTGTCGACCGTGTGCGGCTGGTGCTGGAATCCGCTGAACCGGGCGAAGTGCCGCATCTGGTCATCTCGCCGGTGCGTGAAGGATTCGTGGAAACCTATATCACTCAGGGCCGCGATGTTCCGGTGCGGCAGGTAACGCTTCGTCAATGCGCGCCCGCATCCGAAAAGGTGTTTGGCGGCGATTCCGATTGGGTCCGCTCCGAAGCCTTGCTGAAGCTGGATCTGGGCGACGGGCGCCTGCCCGGAATGTTGGCCTTCGGGTCGGAAGATCCGCACCAGTTTCGCGCCAATCAGGGCACCGAGCTGCTGACCTTTTTCACCGCCGCGTTCGAGCGTGTCGTGCGGCGATGCTTGGGCTGAGGCCCGTATGACGCTGGAAATCAGTCCCGGCGCGCGCGACGCGTTGCAGGCGTGGGGCGACCACATGCGGGCGCTGGACGGGGCGGCGGAGAATACGCTGACGGCCTATGCACGCGATGTCACGGCGTTTCTGGCATTTCAGGCGGGACATCGCGGCGGACCTATGGGCTTGGCCGAGATCGGGCGTTTGCGGACGGCGGATATGCGCGCCTGGATGGCCGATCAGCGGTTGCGTGGCACCGGCGGACGGTCGGTCGCGCGGCATTTGTCGGCGGTAAAATCCTTTGCGCGCTGGTTGTCCGAACGGGAAGGGTTTGATCCGACCGCGATCCTGTCGACACGCGCGCCGAAATTCCGCAAACCGCTGCCCCGCCCCTTGGCGAAAGATGCGGCAAAAGACCTGATCGAGACAGTCGGGATGCAGCATGACACGCCCTGGATCGCGGCGCGGGATGTGGCGGTCGTGACGGTGCTGTACGGCTGCGGCCTGCGCATTTCCGAAGGGCTGGGTCTGACGGGAGGCGATGCGCCGCTGGCCGATATTTTGCGGATCAAGGGCAAAGGCGGCAAGGAACGATTGGTGCCCGTTCTGCCTGCTGCGCGCGACGCTGTTGAACGATATATTGCGGCCTGTCCTTTCGATCTGGCCGATGATGGCCCGCTGTTTCGGGGGGCGCGGGGCGGGCCCCTGAACGGGCGAATCGTTGCGGGCGTGATGGCGCAGGCCAGAATGCAACTGGGTTTGCCCACGTCGGCCACGCCGCATGCGCTGCGTCATTCCTTCGCCACGCATCTGTTGGAGGCAGGTGGCGATCTTCGCTCAATTCAGGAGCTTCTGGGCCACGCCAGCCTGTCCACGACGCAGGCCTATACGGCTGTCGATACGGTACACCTGATGGAAACCTATGCCCGTGCCCATCCGCACGGCAGATAGCGTTAGGTGCCGATAGCAAACGATATTTCAGGTTGTTCCTTTAAAATAATGCCTGCGGAACGCAGCCCTGGCCTGACGAAGTGGCCTATGACACGGCGAAATCCACCATCCTGAGCTTTTCTTGGCTATAAGCCGGGACTATTTGCGGGAAGGTGTGTTGTTTGACGGCAATGCGGCTGCATTCATCAAGATCGAATTGACCGATGGCATTATGATAAGACGAACCGGGGAAGAGGCATTATGATCGCTGGTATGATGTCGAAGCGCGCGTATTGTGTGACCGGATCGAACGGACATGTGGACGGGCGCGCGGTTCAGACGGGGGGCATCTGATGGAACCCTCTGGCCCTGCTTCCCGCGAGGACATTCTGGCCCGGATCAAAGCTTTTCCGCTGGGTCAGAGCCCGGACGAGATGCGCGAGAACTTTCGCCATCGCGTATTGGGAACATCGGCCGGACTGGACGATGCCACCCGGAACTTCCGTCCCGAAACGGGGGGTGGCAACCTGCCTCGGATTATCTGGTTTCATGGTGGCGGCTATGTATTCGGCGGGCCTGACACGCATGCCGGGATCGCCCGATATATCAGTGATACACACGGTTTCGTCGTGCATCTTCCGCATTATCCACTGGCCCCCGACCATCAATGGCCGGCGCAACTGGACGCGGCGCTGGCGGCCGTTCCGTCCGGGTCGGCACCGATTTTGGCGGGCGATAACGCAGGCGGGCACCTGGCCCTGGTCACGGCACTGGATCTGGCCCGAAAAGGCAGGCCGATCGCGGGTCTTCTTCTGTTTTCACCGAATACCGATCGCAGTGGATTGAGCAAGACGCGTGCCCAGGCGGACAAGGATGCCCCTGACTTTGACGACAGGTGTGACAAGTATCTGGCAAAACTGTGTTTTGGGGATCGCTCCACAACAGACCCGCAGGTTTCGCCACTTCTGGATGATCTGTCCTTGCTACCGCCGACATGGATCGAAGTCGGCGCGCACGAGGTTCTGCTGGACGATTCGAGGTTGCTGTTTGCGCGGGCAGAAGAAGCTGGCGCGGACATTCACCTTACGGTGACAGAAAACTTGATGCACATGGCACAAATCTGGGCGCCTGATTGGGCTGCGGCGACGGAATCTTTGGACCGTGCCGCCGAATTTGCCAAGTCGCTGACGCCCCAAGACTGATCTGGCGCGCCATCCGCGCTAAGGTCTGACCTGCGACAAGCGGGCAAGGAAAGAGTCGGTCCACCAGCGAATATCTTTTTCAAACACGCCTTCGCGCAGGGTCTGGTGACGTTCACGACGTTCTTCCAGCGGCATATGGATAGCTCGGTCTATGGCATCGGAAAAGCTGCGTTTGTCGAAAGGATTGATCAGCAGGGCCGCGTCCATTTGTTCGGCGGCACCGGCGAAATGCGACAGGATCAGAACGCCTGGATCCTCCGCATCCTGCGCCGCCACGAATTCCTTGGCGACGATATTCATGCCATCGGCAAGCGGCGTCACCAGAGCGGCGTCCGCGCGGCGATATAGACCGGCGATAAGATCGCGGTCGACGTGGCGGCGAACATAACGCAAAGGCGTCCAGTCCAGGTCGGCATGAGCACCGTTGATGGATCCGGCTGTGCGCTCTAGCTCCTCTCGGATTTCCTGATATGCGGCGACATCTTCGCGCGACGGTGGGGCAATTTGCAGAAATGTCGGGCGCGGGTCGCCCTTGGCGCGGCGTGAAAGATAATCGTCGAAGGCCTCGAAGCGCTGAACAAGGCCCTTGGAATAATCCAGACGGTCGACACCGATCAGAAGCGGAGCATCGTCAGCAAGTTGCAGGTCTGGCTTGCGCGCGGCCTCAGCCGTTTTTGCGAACTTCTCGGCGTCGATGCCGATCGGAAAGCTGAGCACGGAGAATGTCCGGTTCTCGCGCAGCCATTTGCCGCCGCGAAGGACCTGAGCCTTGGGGTCGTGACGCAGGACCTCATTTGCCGAAGTCACGTCGCGCATGGTCTGAAGGCCGACGATATCATGCGCGGCCAACCATGAGGACAGTGCCGCGACCTGCGGCAGGGCCATCACATCCGTCGGGTTGGGAAAGGGGATATGAAGGAACAGGCCGATGCGGTTGGCGATGCCGAGGGCCCGCAATTCCTGCGCTACCATCAGGAAATGATAGTCCTGAATCCAGATCAGATCGTCCGGTTTCACGGTAGAGGCGATGGCTCGCGCCACACGGCGGTTGACGGCGGCATAAGCCTCGAATTCGCTTTCGGAAATATCCAGTAGATCGGGGCGATGGTGGAAAAGGGGCCAGAGAACCGAATTCGAATAGCCAAGGTAGTAGCCGATATGCTCTGCCTCGGTAATCGCAAAGGTTGCCCGGTCATAGTCGCCGCTGCCGATCCTTGTCAGACCGTCCAGCGCCTGTTCGCTCGGATCGGCTGCCCCGATCCATAACCCACCGGCCCCTGTCAGGGCTTCGTGCATGGCATTGACCAGTCCGCCTGCGGGGACTTCGTTGCTTTTGGGTATGCGGTTGGAGACGACGATGAGCCGTCCTGTCCCGACCGGACTGTCCGAAAATGGCGCGTCGTCGATCACGAGTTCAGACAAGCCAATCCTCCAGTTTTAGCAACAGCGATTTGGGGTCGGGCAAGCGATGAGATGCAACGGTTTCGGCTTCGCCGATCTTGATGGCATAGCCTTTCCGATGTTCGACCAGTTGCAAAGCCGGCTCGTCCGTCAGATCATCACCGGCATAGATCGGCGTTTTCCCCCGGAATGGCAGACGATCCATCAACCGGGTAAGCGCGATGTCCTTGCCGACGCATTCGGGCTTCAACTCATAGGCCATCAGTGCGGGTTGCAGCCGGAACCCGTCGGCGGCCATCGCCAGGCTTTCCATGAACCGCAATGCAAGTGCACCGCATTCTTCAGCCTGTCGATAATGCAGCACAACGCCGGAGGGCTTGTGTTCGACCAGAAACGACGGGCAAAGTTTGGCGAAGTCGTCGACCAACCGGCAAAGTCGGCGAACCGTATCCTCATCGAACTCGACCAGTTTGGAATGGACACCGTCGATATGCATTTCGGCCCCATGAGTGCCGATCAGTGCGCCCTTGAAGTCGGGAAGGAATTTCTGAAGGTCCGCAATGGACCGGCCCGAGACCAGGGCGACGCGACCGTCCAGCCGATCCATCGCGCGGTCCAGAATGCCGGTAATGCTAGCGGTCACATCGATGTCGTCGGGACGTTCGGCAATTTCTACGAGTGTGCCGTCGAAATCCAGATACAGGGCGGACTGGTCAGGATCAGGCAATTTGAAATCGCCCACCGCTTCGGCGGGTTGGTCGGTCATACCCATGAAACCTGTCATCTGATAATACTGCATTTGGCCACATTCCCTGATCTGACCCGCTTGCATGCGGAACACCTATCCAGCCGACCTGAGGTCGACAGGTATCTGCGCGAAGCAACGACAACTGAAATAGAGGTCACGCGACGCATCCTTGAGCATTTGAATATTGTATTAGTCTAACCTGTTTTTGCAGCCAAAGTTCCGGCTATCATTTAGCAAGCCTACCTAGGGACGCCCAGCGAAGTGACGACGCTGTCGCCTAGATGTGCAAATAAGAGCGTTCTGCCAGATATTTACGCAGCAAAAAGAGATAGCGGAAGCAAGATTCAGCCGATGCGCGAAGTCAGATCATCCCGCCCGTACACGCAGCATTTCCACTGCATGCACCAAATCGTTGCGGAAATCCTCCGTGGCGCGGTCCCGGGCCTGTGACTCGGGCAGACGCAGCAGACAGCTGGGGTGGAGCGTGACCAGAAGCAGGCGGCCGTCTCTTGTCCGCTCCATCCCGCCGCGACGTTTCAAAAGGCGATTGTATATTTGACAAACCAGCGATTACCTGAAGGCACCCGCCAACCCTAGAACGAAGAGAACTGGTGGGGTTAAGCCGATAATCCACGCCAGCACATTGTGACCACTGTCTGCCGCCTTGATGCCAGCAGCGAACCAGCCAGCAAAAAGTGCGCCGCCGATTACAACCCGCCCGATCTCAAGGGCGACATCATCCATCATCTTTTTTGGTTTTCTCAGACTGCTTCTGCTGCACAAGCTTCTTGAGCCGTTCCTCAAACCGTTCTTCGTCATCGTCCGTCTCTAGTTGGCGGGCGGCTTCCTTGAAGCGGTCTAGTTGGCTTTTGTCTTTGGTAGTGGGCATAGAGGATGCTCCGGCTTCTTTCGTGGAAGGCTTATTACTTTCTGAATCTCTTCGTCACTACTGCAATCTCGGCACCAACTCTCGAATCCGACAATAGGAACTGTCTTTTTCCCCGTCTCGCCATCCCGGCTTTTGCCTTGGTCGAAGGAATGTAGCGAAAGATCTTGAACCCCAAATTCCTCTCGCAATGCAACGGCGGTAGCAAGATGAATAGAATCACCCAGGCTTAGATTTCGAGAGGCGGACTTGCTTTCCGGCACAGCAATCTGTCGAAATTTCTGGTCCCTCAGGTATCCAGCGAGTGACATTATGTCAGGAGTTGTATCGACCAGCAAAAATGACTTACTCATTGCGGACAAAACTTGGCTGGGAGACATTCCGGTCTTGTGAACAGTACTTGGCCTTAACTCAGCAAGGGTCACGGTTGAGATATAGATGTCGCACTTACCGCTAGCAGAATCTTCAAGATATTTCTCAATGTGATCAACGTATTCTGGTGGAATCCCATTGAACCAACGATACACGACGCACGTGTCCCAAAGGAGTGCGTTAGCTGCCACTATCCCGCCTCCTGGATCGCGGATGGGTCAAGGCCCAGGAGCGCGCCCTTAAGAGATATGACCGACGGTGAATCTTTGTCTATCAACTTGATGCTAGTCACATCAATACGCTCGGGGATCATACTTCGCCCGTTATGGTGCGCGCGACCAGTCACGAGTGCACGTTCACCTAGTGAGGCTCGGAGGGCTTCAACATTTTCCTTTTGAACAACGCAGCTCACTTCTTTTCCGCCAGCAGACAGAATTAGTTTTGCCTCAGGAAATAGCCCCCTTATATCTACAAGCTTCATGACGCCATCATAAGTCGAGATCGCCGTTCCTTTGAAGAATTTAAGCGGTGCCTGACTTGCGGCATTTATAGCCGATGCGATTATATGACCGACCCTATCTTCTAGTACTTGATCAAGCCGGACAGGCTGCACCTCACTGGCACTTACAACACCATACGAAAAAGACTTCCCCGCTCCGCTTGATAGGCTTTTGTAAACGCCAAGCGCGTATTCGTCAGCCGCATTTTCCACCCGGAAAGACTGCCCCGCACTTGCCGCAGCACCAATTTCCGCAAAACGGTGTGAAGGAGATTTCCGGACTGCCCGTGCTTTCATACTCTTCTCTCTAAGAAGAACTGTTGCACTGGCAAATTCGAGATCGTGAATCATGAACTTGTGCTGCCCTTTGGCATTGTAAAATCCGTCTAGCTTTCTGAGGCCAGAAACAAGCCGCTTAAGCTTGTCCGCAAAGACAACAGCATCCACTTCGGCCCCGTGGATTTCGAGGCCGTAAATGGTAAATGTTAGATCAGTTTCTCCGGGGGCTGCCATTAGCAATCAGACAATTTATATGTGAGCCTTTTACCAGTGACTGAAGTTAGCATGTTTTTGGCCCATTGGGAATCATCTACGCCATTCGCAGTACGATTATTATAGCGGAAGTCAAACTCAGCAGCATAGCGGTGCAGATGCTGCTTACCACAGTGCTGATAGACGCCCTTCATGCCGCGCTTGAAGATGCTGTAGAAGCCTTCGACCGTGTTGGTGTGGATTTCGCGGTCCTCAAGGTTCACATACTCGCCAGCGCTGTGATTGGTCCAACCGTGAGCGTCGAACACCTTGCCAGCGCCGATGCCCTGATACTGACTGGCTTCGTCGGTCATGACATAGGCTTCGCGGGCGATGTTCTCTTGCAGGATCGGGATCAGCGTGGACTTCTTGAGGTCGTCCACAACGATGCTCTTGGCGCGCTTGGTGGTGCGATCCACGAGGGTCAGCATCTTCATCTTGTGAGAGCCGCCACGGGCGTTTTTCGCCTTAGTGACGCCCGGCTCTTTGCCGATGAAGGTTTCGTCAACCTCGACAACACCGCCGTCACCACCAAAGCCAGCCAGCGCACCGTCGCGCATACATTCGCGGATGCGGTGGGTCAGGAACCAAGCGCTCTTATAGGTGATGCCCAGAACGCGGTGAAGCTGGTGGCTGCTGATGCCCTTCTTGCAGGACACCATCAGGTGGATGGCTTGCAGCCACAGGTGCAGCGGCAGGTGGCTTTCCTCGAAGATGGTGCCTTTGCGGACGGTGAACTGCTTGCGGCACTCGCGGCACTTCCACAGACCGTGGCGTTCAACGCCTTCTGGGTTCTTCTTGCTGGCCTTGCTGCGTACGCCAACCAGAGGGTACGCGCTATCGACCACGCCGCAGTGCGGGCAGACCGGACCATCGGCCCAAAGTATCGCTTCGACGTGGGCGAAGGCGGCAGCTTCGTCGTGCATGTAAGGGGCGGAAAGAACGGACATTACGAAAACCTCTAACTTGTTGAGATCAAACTACCTCGGCAAGCTGGGTTTGTCAAATATATAATCGCCTTTCAAAACCCTGCTGCCGTCACCCGTCAGAGCGTGCAGCGCGATCGCTCCGGGGATAGTCTTGAGGTGAATGTATCCCCGGAAGCCCTGTGCCAGGAGCTTTTCAGCGATACGAACCATTTCTTCCATCGTATAATCCGAGGACCGCAAAACGCCGGAGGACAGAAACAACCCTTCGATGTAATTGCGCCGATAGAATTCGGTCGTCAGCCAGACCACCTCGTCCACGGTAAACCGGGCGCGAGGGACATTCGATGAGACGCGATTTACGCAATAGGCGCAGTCGTAGACAGAATAATTCGTCATTAAAATCTTGAGCAGAGAGATACATCGGCCGTCCCGCGCATAGGCATGACAAATGCCCGACCCCGTAGTCTAGCCCAGCCCCTTGCCATCGCGCGACCCCGCGTCTGGATGTTCCCGATGACGCGCAACTGGCGTCGTATTTGGCTGCATCCGACAGCAGAGCCAGTTTGTCCTGAATCGTCGTTTTTGCCATATGTTCTGTATATGTTCTTATTCGCCGCCCCGGCAAGAGCGGCAGAAACAGCGAATCCGAGGTGGCGGGAACAGGTTCGCCGCTCGCGGCGTTGTGAAGCCAGATAGCAAGAGCGATCTGCGAATTTCCGCCCTTAGAGCTTGGCGGGCCATGAAACCGGAGAGACCACAATGAACAGCATTTTCTACATCATCGGTGTCGTCGTTGTAGCGCTGGCTGTCATCAGCTTCATCGCCTGAACACAACCAGATCAATTCTGAACATTCACAAACGACAGGAGACTATCATGTCCGTTAACAAGACTACGCCCCCCCCGTCGTCTACAGGGCAACAGCATAGCGATGCTACTGCTTCCGAAATGGCCTCTGATGCCAAGTCTGCCGCCACGAGCAAAGCGTCCGATTTGAAGTCGAAAGCCAAGTCCGAGGCCTCCAAACTGGCCGATCAGGCCCGTTCCGCCGCCGACGAAAGGGTGGAGGATGCCAAGGACTATGCGACCGACAACATCGAGCGTACAGCGGAACAGATTCGCGATGCAGGACGCCAGTTCGGCGATGACAGTTATCAGGCGCAGGCCGCCGATTATCTGGCTTCGAACCTGAGTCAGGCTGCCGACATGATCCGCCGACAGGATCTGGGTTCGCTTGCCGATGATCTGACATCGTTTGCACGCCGCAATCCTGCTGTCGTCTTGGGTGGTGCCGCACTTCTGGGTTTCGCCGCCGCGCGGATGCTCAAGGCGTCGGAACGGTCGACAGCCGATGTCCGGTTCGAGTCGCCGACCGCAGGTGTGAGCAATACGCCCTATGACCGTCCGATCGACCGTGGTTACCGCTCATGAACCAGCACAGCCAATCCCCAAAGGGACCGGCAAGTCTGATTTCGGATGTGCTGGCCCATGTCTCGTCGCTGATCCGCAAGGAATTCGACCTTGCCCGCGCCGAAGTATCCACAAACATCAACCGCGCTGGCGTTGCCATCGGCCTTCTGGTCGGTGCGATGGTCATCGCACTGGTTGCGCTGAACGTATTGGCAGCCGCGTTGGTCGCCGCCATCACCGAACTGGGTCTCGATGCCGGATGGTCGGCTTTGATCGTGGGCGGAACACTTGCTCTGATTGCGCTCGGAATGGTCATGAAGGGGGTCAATGACCTCAAATTGACCAGTCTGGCCCCGTCGCGAACGGTCAAGAACCTGAAGCGCGACGCTGATGCGGTTAAGGAGACGATGTGATGACCGATGATCGTTCTACAGACCAGATCGAACGTGAGATCGAGCTGGAACGTGTTGAACTGGCGCGTTCCCTTGAAAGCCTGCAACGGCAATTTTCGCCTGAAGTCATCGTGGACCGTGTATCCGGTATGTTACGGGATAACGGTGGTGAGTTCGCGGGAACCGCATTGAAGCAAGCGCGCGACAACCCGCTTGCCCTGGCCGTCACCGGCGTGGGTCTTGCGTGGCTGATTGCCGGTCCGGCCAGGAAACACACGAGGATACGCGAACGCCCTATGCCGGTGCGTCCGCAATCCACATTCGATGACGAACCGCATGATATGCATCTTGAACGTCACGAACCAGAAGTTGGCTATGACCACCGTGACTATCAGCAGGTTCGGGGATTTCGCCATGCGGAGTCTTCGACGGAAGGCTTCGACACACGCGTCGCTACAGCCGAAGGCGATGTATATGACCCCGTCATCCGGGCCAGAGGAGAGACGGAGTCCAGCTATCTGGAACGCATCAGAGGAATGGCCAGCGATGTCCGCGATTCCATTTCATCCTGGATGCATAGCTCTGAAACCACAGCGGCGGACGGCGGCAAAAGCCTGCGCGAACGCCTTATGGAGGGAACCGAAAATATGACCGATACAGCACGTGACCGTGTAATCGCCGCCCGCGAGGCCGCATGGGATGCCGAGCGTCGCCTGGAAGCCCGTGCCCGTGATTATGCCGCATCCGGCAAGGATGCCTATAACCAGCAGCCATTGATCGGTGCCCTTGTCGCGTTCGGTATCGGCGCAATGATGGGGGCGGCCCTGCCGCGAACCCGCAAGGAAGACGAATATCTTGGCGTCTATCGTGATCGCGCCCTGTCCGAAGCAGAGCGCGTGTATCGCGCTGAAGCCGCCAAACTGCGCGCCGTGGCCGAAGCCGCCGCCCGTGAAGCCAAGGCTGTCGCGACGGAAACGCTGGAAGATATCAAGTCCGGCACACCGTCCGGTAACGAGGCCGTATCTGCGGCGGAAGACAAGGCAAAGTCCGCGGCCGACCGTATCAAGGATGCTGCCGCGGACGAAGCCGACAAACGCGACCTTGGAAGCTCGGTCAGCTAGGGTTCACATATATGTAAAGCAGGGCGCGACCTTCCGGGGTCGCGCCTTTCCTATAACGGATGGAAGAAATCGGACTTTGACGGGATCAGTCCACCGACTTCAGCCAGACGGCTGCCGTCCGACCGGGTAGGGTGCCGTCATCCATGTCAGACGATGTGAAATCAGCCCCGTTCGGCGCATCGACTGATGTCGTGCCGAAGTTGAGCTTCACCGTCGCACCCGGATATTCAAGCGTGATGACCTCGCCCTCCTTTGACCAACCCTGCAATGTCAGATCACCCAGATCGTCGCGCCTGAATGCAAAGACACGGCGATAGAAGCGCAGGTTGCTTGCCTCGTCGATATGCTGGACCGCGACCGATGTGCCATCGGGCCACTTCATCGGAAGCCATGGCGTTCCGGTCGTGAATCCGCGATTGCGGCCTTCAGTCCAGGGAATCGGGACGCGCGCGCCTTCGCGGCCCGGACCATCGGGCCAGTACAGCAGATCGAGAGGATCGGTAACGGCATCCTTGGGCAAGTCGGGCTGGGTCAGTCCCAACTCCTCACCCTGAAAAATCAGAACCGGGCCGGGCGCGGTGGCAAGAACCGTTGCAAGAAACCGAACATCCCGCGCCGATCCGTCGCCGGACTTGCCCGCATGGCGAGCCTGGTCATGCGATGTCAGCCACCATCCAATATTGCAGGGGCTGCTGGCACGGGTCAGGATATCGGCATAGGCCGCAGCCGAGGCATTGTTCTCGGGCAGATCGGTGGTGTAAGCCGCATTCATACGTTCCGGTTTTGTCAATCCGCAGGCAAGTTCGACGGATTGATTGCCCGACGTGACCTCGCCAATCAGAAAGGCGTCGTCCCCCGCCCAGTCGCGCAGATTCTCGACAAAGACCAACCCGTCGCCGGGAAGCAGATCATGGGCGTGGTTCTGATAGGTATAGGGCACGAAACTCTCACCAGCCATCTTCTCCTGCTCTTCAGGCGTTGCGGGCGGATTGTCCTTCAGTGAAGATTCGAACAGCAGCGATGTCACGGCATCAATGCGGAAGCCGTCGACGCCCCGGTCGCGCCAAAATTGCATGATGGCTCGTAGTTCGCATTGCACGTCCCTGTTCCGCAGGTTCAGACTGGGTTGGGCAGACGTGAAATTGTGAAAGTAGTACTGACGGCGAATGTGGTTCCATGTCCACGCGGGTGGGCCAAATTGCGACAGCCAGTTGTTCGGCTGTGTGCCGTCCGGCTTGGGGTCGGCCCAGACATAGTAGTCTCTATACTTCGGATCTCCTGCGACCGACCGTATGAACCACGGCGCGTCCGTCGACGTATGATTGAACACTTGATCAATTATAAGCCGCAGTCCCAGGTCGTGCGCGCGCGATACAAGATGGTCGAAATCGTCAAGTGTGCCCAAATGGGGATCGACATTCAAATGATCTGCTATGTCATAGCCGCCGTCGTGCAAAGGGGATGGATAAAAGGGCGAGAGCCAGACCGCATCTACGCCCAACGCTGCTGCATGATCCAACCGCTGAACGACGCCGTTCAGATCGCCGGTGCCGCTGCCGGTCGTGTCCATGTAGGAACGAGGATAAATCTGATAGATGACAGGTGCGGCGGGCCAGGCGGGAAGGGACAAGTCAGGCTCCTAGTGCAAAAAAGAGAGACGCCCCTGTCGGAACGCCTCGGGTCTTGTCGAAACTAGGGCCGGATCAGGCACCGACCACCTTGCCGCCGTTCGGGTGCAGCGTCTGGCCGGTATAATAGCTGCCGTCCGATGACGCGAGGAACAGATAGGCCGTCGCCACCTCCCACGGTTGGCCCGCGCGCCCCAACGGTGTGTCGGTGCCGAAATTCTCGACCTTGTCAGCAGGCAAGGTGCCGGGGATGAACGGCGTCCAGATCGGACCGGGTGCAACGGAATTCACGCGGATACCCTTGTCGGCCAGATTGCCCGCTAGCGACCGGCTGAAGGCCAATGACGCGCCACGCGTCATTGAGTAGGTGATGAGACTTCCCTTACCCGCGAAAGCGTTGATCGAAGACGTGTTGATGATCGCCGCACCTTTCTTCAGATACGGCAGCGCGGCCTGGGTTGTGAACATATAGGCCTTTATATTGGACGCGATCATCCGGTCGATCTTGTCCTCGGCCAGATCGGCGAAATCCTCGTCCAGCCACTGCTGCGCACCGTTGTTGATGAGCACGTCCAACTGGCCGTATTCGTCAATCACCGCTTTGACAGTGGCCTCGCAATGATCCTTTGTGCCCAGATCGCCAGAGATCAGAAGGCAGGTTCCGCCCTCTTCCTCGACCAGACGCTTGGTTTCCTTCGCATCGCGATCCTCTTCCAGATAGGCGATGGCGATTTTCGCACCTTCGCGCGCGAACAGGACCGAGATGGCGCGCCCGATACCGCTGTCACCGCCGGTGATCAAGGCCACCTTGTCGCGAAGCTTGCCAACGCCGGGGTGGCGCGGGGCATAGTCAGGAGCAGGGTCCATCTTATACTCGTCCGCAGGCATCGAATCTTGGGATTGTGCCGGAATTTCTGGGGTGTTCATTGTCGTCTCCTTGGTATTTGCAGACTCGCGGGGACAACGGTGGCGCAGCACGGGAGTTCCGTGCCGCTGCCATTTGTGAATGTGCGGAGCGAGATTGCGCCGAACCTGCGGATTACGATTTGGCGGCGGCAATCACGATGATTTCCACTTTGAACTGGAGCGTTGCCAGTCGAGCTTCGCCGGTCGCACGGGCGGGGGCCTGACCTGCGGGCACCCAATCATCCCAGACTGCATTCATTTCATGGAAATCGGCCATGTCGGCCATCCAGATAATTACCTGCAACAGATGATCGCGGTCGGACCCTGCCTCGGCCAGCAGGGCATCGACCTTGTTTAGGCAAGATCGCGTCTGATCGGCCACGGATGCACCGTCACCCACTTGTCCGGCCAGATAGATCGTGTCGCCGTGCCGGACGATCTGGCTCATCCGCTGGGTCGTATGGCTGCGTGCGATAGTCATGATTACACCGTGTAGTTGAGGGGAAGGCGACCGCCGTCGACATAGATAGTCTCGCCGGTAATATAGCTTGCCTTCGCGCTGGCCAGAAAGGCGACCACATCGCCGATTTCACGCGCCGTGCCGGGCCGCTTGAGAGGGGTGCGCGACATCGCCCGGTCGAAGGCTGCGGGGTCAGCGTTCACGGCGGCCATCATGTCGGTGTCGATGCTGCCCGGTCCCACTGCGTTGACCCGAATGTTGTGCGGGGCCAGCGCCAGCGCCGCCACCTTGGTCAACTGCATCACGCCGCCCTTCGATGCGCAATATCCGGCGATCGCGGGGATCGCGACCTGCGCATTGATTGACGACATATTAACGATCGCGCCTTCTATCTTGCGCTCGACCATGGTGCGCGCGGCCCGTTGGGTGGCAAGGAACACGCCGGTCAGATTAATGTCGATAACACGTTGGAAATCGCTCAACGGCATCGTCAGGAAGTCGCCTGCAATCGCGATGCCCGCATTGTTGACCAGCGTGTGGACCGGCCCCACCTCGGCCTCGACCTTGTCGAAGAGCGCGGCGATCTGCTCCGGATCGCCCATATCGCAAATGAACCCGGTGCCGCCCAGGCTGGCCGCCGCGTCGTGAACGCTGTCCTTCACGTCGGCCAGTACGATGCGGTATCCGTCTTCGGCAAGGGCTTCGGCGCAGGCAAGGCCGATGCCCTGCGCCCCGCCGGTGACAAGCGCGATGCATTCCATATGATGTCCTTTCGTTTCACGCCAAGGCTTGCCCCCGGCGCGGCGGGGCGTCAACGTGGCAGCCATGAAAACCGTCGAACAACTGGTCTCCGAGGCCCGTGCCCGGATCGAGGAATGGGACGTCGCGCGCCTGATAGCCACGCCGGACGCGGTGGTGGTCGACATCCGTGACGTGCGCGAACGGGCCAAGGGGTTCATCCCCGGATCGATCCACGCGCCGCGCGGCATGCTGGAATTCTGGTGGGACCCGACCTCGCCTTATCATCGCGAAGTCTTTGCCGGGCCGGGACCGTTTGTCCTTCACTGCGCGATGGGCTGGCGGTCCGCCCTAGCGGCGGCGACATTGCAGGATATGGGATTCAAGGTCGCACATCTGGTCGGTGGGTTTGAAGCATGGCAAGCGGCAGACGGTGACATCGAAATGCCAGTGCCCAAGGGCGCAATCAAATCCGGTGCGCCAGGGTGACCCTTAGTCCAGCATGACCTGCGTTTCGATACGGTCCAGTTCGGCCTCACCGCGGAACAGAACGACCAGTCCGATATAGCGTCCGCCCTGCCAACGTGTTGCGTTCAGGCGACGCCCGACGGCGCGGAACGCCTGCGCTTGTGTGCGATCCAGCGCGACGTCTTGCGACAGGATCTCTTTGCCGCGCGGACCGCGAATGGTCAGGCGCAGAACATCGCCTGCCTGACTGCCGTAGATCGACCCCCATAATACCAATGCAGGCGCATCGACGGGCAGGTTAGCTGCGTCGGCAGTTCCGGCCTTGACGGCATCGTATTCCGGGATTGCATCGGAGAATCCCGCCGCCAGAAGGCCTCCGGCTTCGTAGATCGGCGCCTCTAGCCAGAGGGCCTCAACGAACGGATCGACGACCGCGCCGTCCCGGCGAACGGCGATATGGACATGGGGAAATTCTGTCTGTCCGGTCCGGCCCATAAGGGCGAGCGGCTGGCCCTCTGTCACGGTATTGCCCCTTGCCGTTGTGACCGAACCGTTGGCCAGATGGCACAATTGCGTCTGCCATCCGCCGCCATGGTCGATCACGACACCGTTGCCACAGTCCTGTCCTGCGACGCGGGTGCCGTCCGGCGTGCCGTCGCGGACGCCGATGACCCGACCCGCCGCCGGGGCCAGGATTGGAATGCCTGCCTTCATGGTTTCGTCATCGGCAACACGGATATCGGTACCCTTGTGGCCATCATACGTCAGCGGCCCGCCGGTAAAATCCCGGGCGCCGGGTCCGGGGTCGGCGTCGACATATTGCTGGACAAAGCAGTCGTCGCCCAACGTGCAGTCAAGCGGCAGCCGCAGTTGCAGGTCTTGTGCCAGTGTCGGGGTCGCAAAACAGAAAAGGACGAGCATTCGTGTCGTGTTGCCCGGTCCCGCGAATCGCCTGCCCGTCAGCGCCGGATAACCGCGCACAGGACATGATCTTGATCGCGCCATCGCAAGGATGGCGGATATGAAGACCAGAATGCAGGCGAGACGGGGCATGAATATCCTATGGGATTTCCGGACAGGCCGGTGACCGCAGCCCTTGGGGCAATCAAATGTTGTCAGGCGCAGACCCGAAACGCAAAAGGCCCCCGCGCCATGCAGGGGCCTTTGATCATTTATCCGTATCAGTCTGCGGTCAGAAGAGGAGGCTTCTTCTTGCTGATCCGGGGGGCACCCGGCTCCTCGATCCGCAGATCGAGAGCACCGTTCTTGACGCCGACCTTTACCAGCCCGCCTTTCGCCAGCTTGCCGAACAGAAGTTCCTCGGCCAGCGGTTTCTTGACGTATTCCTGGATCACGCGACCCAGGGGACGCGCGCCCATCTTGTCGTCGTAGCCCTTGTCGGCGATCCATTCGGCCGCCGCTTTGGTCAGCTCGATCGAAACGTTGCGATCCAGAAGCTGGGCCTCCAGTTGCAGCACGAACTTTTCGACCACCTGCAGGATCGTATCCTTGGGCAGCGCGCCGAAGCTGATGACTGCATCCAGACGGTTGCGGAATTCCGGTGTGAACGTGCGTTCGATCGCGGCGGTATCCTCGCCCTCGCGTCTGTGTCGGCCAAAGCCCAGCGGCTCGCGGGCAGCGTCGGAGGCACCGGCGTTCGACGTCATGATCAGAACCACGTTCCGGAAATCCACCGCCCGACCGTTGTGATCGGTCAGCTTGCCATGGTCCATGACCTGCAGCAGGATATTGAACACATCCGGGTGCGCCTTTTCGATCTCGTCGAGCAGCAGAACGCAATGCGGATGCTGGTCGATTCCGTCGGTCAGCAGACCACCCTGATCGAACCCGACATAGCCCGGAGGCGCACCGATCAGACGCGAGACGGCGTGCTTTTCCATGTATTCCGACATGTCGAAGCGCAGCATTTCCACGCCGAGGGTATCGGCAAGCTGCTTGGCGACCTCGGTCTTGCCGACGCCGGTCGGACCCGCGAACAAATAGTTGCCGATCGGCTTCTCCGGCTCGCGCAGGCCTGCACGGGCCAGCTTGATCGCCGACGACAACGCCTCGATCGCGGCGTCCTGACCGAACACCACGCGTTTGAGCGAGCCTTCCAGATCGCGCAACACTTCGGCGTCGTTCTTGGACACGTTTTTCGGCGGGATGCGGGCGATCTTGGCCACGACATCCTCGATCTCTTTCGTGCCGATGGTCTTGCGACGCTTGCTTTCGGGCACCAGCGCCTGCGCGGCCCCGGCCTCGTCGATGACGTCGATGGCCTTGTCGGGCAACTTGCGATCATTGATGTAACGCGCCGACAATTCGACCGCGGTCTTGATCGCATCGGCGGTGTATTTGATCGAGTGGTGATCCTCGAAATAGGTTTTGACGCCCTTCAGGATCTTCACGGTGTCTTCGACAGACGGCTCGTTGACGTCGATCTTCTGGAACCGACGCGCAAGCGCGCGGTCCTTTTCAAAGTGCTGACGAAATTCCTTGTAGGTCGTCGATCCCATTGTCCGCAGCTTGCCACCCGCCAGCGCAGGCTTCAGCAGATTGGAGGCATCCATCGCGCCGCCGGAGGTTGCACCGGCACCGATAACGGTGTGAATCTCGTCGATGAACAGCACCGCGTCGGGATGTTCCTCAAGCTCCGTCACGACGGCCTTCAGGCGCTCCTCGAAATCGCCGCGATAGCGGGTTCCGGCCAGGAGTGCGCCCATGTCGAGCGAATAGATCGTCGCACCCGACAGAACGGCAGGTACTTCACCCAGCACGATCTTGCGGGCCAGGCCCTCGGCGATGGCGGTCTTGCCCACGCCGGGGTCGCCCACCAGCAGCGGATTGTTCTTGCGGCGACGGCACAAAACCTGAATCGCGCGCTCGACTTCCAATTCGCGTCCGATAAGGGGGTCGATATCGCCCTTTACGGATTTCTTGTTCAGATCGACGGTATATTTCGCCAGCGCACTTTCGCGGTTCTCGGACGGGTTCGGACCCGCTTGCTCGGTGTCGCCGAAGCTGTCGTCGTCATCGGACCCCTGCACCGGGCGGTGATCCCCGAACTCCGGATCCTTGGCAACGCCGTGGGCGATGAAATTCACCGCATCATAGCGGGTCATATCCTGCTCTTGCAGAAAATAGGCGGCGTTGGATTCCCGCTCCGCAAAGATGGCGACAAGCACGTTCGCGCCCGTCACCTCGGTCCGGCCGGACGACTGAACATGGATCGCGGCGCGCTGGATGACGCGCTGAAAGGCGGCGGTGGGGACCGCTTCGGAGCCTTCGACGTCGGTGACCAGCGTAGACAGATCGTCTTCGATGAAATCCTCGACCGTCTGACGGAGCTCGTCCAGATTGACGCCGCAGGCCTGCATGACGCGGGCGGCATCAGGTTCGTCAATCAGAACCAACAGAAGATGTTCGAGCGTCGCTAGTTCATGGCGACGGGCATTGGCCTGCGCCAATGCGGCGTGAATGGCTTGTTCAAGGGTATTCGAGAACGATGGCATGATGTTCTCCTGCCTGTATGCGGTCCACGGGACTGTAGGCCGCGTTTCTTTAAGTTTTGGTTGTCATCTTCACGGCTTCAAGTCTTTTTATTGTTTTGTCGCCGATCCGTGACCTGTGGTGATAGCAGAGCGACAACTTTGTCGCCTTGTTGACCGTCAAAAGGCATCTTTGGCACAGCGGGCCGCGGCAAAGGTGTTTTCGTCCGATTGTCCGGTGGTTCCGGTCGCGGCCTTCAGCGAAGCCTCATGCGCGCGCAGGAACGGGTTTGTGTTGCGCTCGGTGTCGAGGGTGGACGGCACGCTGGGCCGGTTTGCCGCGCGAAGCCGCTCCACCTCGGCTTTTCGAGAGATAATGGCAGGATTATCCGGTTCAAGGGACAGGGCGAAGCGCAGGTTGGTGTCAGTGTACTCGTGACCCGAGGCGATCAGCGTGTCGCCCGGCAGAGCCGCGAACTGCGACAGGCTGGCATGCATTTGATCGGGCGTGCCTTCGAACAGGCGTCCACAGCCACCCGCCATCAGGCTGTCGCCGGTGAAGGCGAGGCCGTCGAACAGATAGGCGATATGGCCAATGGTATGGCCCGAGACGTCGATGATCCGGGCCTGCGCATCGCCGAGGGTCATCGTGTCGCCAGGCGAAAGTGCGTGATCCAGCGGCGGCAGGCGGTGCGCGTCCGATGCGGCTCCCCAGACCTGCGCGCCGGTTGCGGCAACCAGATCGGGCACGCCGTCGATGTGGTCCCAGTGGTGGTGCGTCAACAGGATGTCGGTCAGACTCAGGCCATTCCGGGTCAGTGCGGCAATGATCGGCGCGGCCTCGGGTACGTCGACCACGGCCACGCGATCGCCGGAGCGGATCAGATAGGCATAATTGTCCGACAGACAGGGAACGGTGATCAGGGTGTCGATAAGAGTCATGCAATTCTCCGCTGGCACGGCTAGCATGACATCTGCGGCTTGAAGGGCAACGGTCTTATGCATCTCGACGTTCTCGATCTGCGGCAGTTCTACTACCGCACCCGGCTGGGACGCGCCGCGCAGAAGGCAGTGCGCGACCGGCTGTTGGCGATGTGGCCCGAAGCCAAGGGCCAGACCGTCGTAGGGTTCGGATTCGCGGTGCCGCTGCTGCGGCCCTATCTGGCGGACGCGCGGCGCGTTGTCGGGCTGATGCCCGCGCCGCAGGGTGTGATGCACTGGCCTGCGGGCATGGTGAATGTCTCGGTTCTGGTCGAGGAGACGCTCTGGCCGCTGGAAACCGGTGCCGTGGACAAGCTGGTCCTGTTACATGGGTTGGAGACGTCGGAAAACCCGACTGCCGTTCTGGACGAATGTTGCCGCGTGCTGGGTCCGGGCGGGCGGGCGGTATTCATCGTGCCAAATCGGTCCGGCCTCTGGGCGCGGCGGGACAAGACGCCATTCGGCTTCGGGCGACCCTATTCGCTTGGTCAGCTGGAGGCACAGGTGAAACGCGCGGGGCTGGTGCCCGAACGCCATGCCGCCGCCCTGTTCGGGCCGCCGAGCGAAGGCAAGTTCTGGCTGCGCATTACGGGTTTCATCGAACGTCTGGGTCAGCGGTTATCGCGGTCGGGTGGCGGCGGAGTTATCCTGCTGGAAGTCTCCAAGCAGGTGCCTGCGCGGCCCCGGCCCGGCCTTGCGGCCCGTGTGCGACGTCCCCTGCGCGTGCTGGAAGGCGTGCCGGAGCCTGTCGCGTCGGGGCGAAGCGGCTGACGCGACCCGATGCGGGCGGAACTTGCCTGTTTATTTGTCGCGACGTCGCCCGTTCACCGGGTGACGCCCTTCTGGCCGCATTGGAAACCGTCGTGGGCGACAGATTGAATCAGTGGCTCAGGTCGGCCAGGACAAGAAGGGCCACCCCCAGGTTCAGCGCAAAATATCGGGCGGAATCACCAAAAAGTCCTGGTTTGGGCGAGCCGACGATCCGGAACAGCAGCATCGCGATCAGGGCTTCGGTCGGCATTCGGGATCCTCGGCGGCGTGACGTTCATGAGGGACGACAGCCTTCTTTTGGCCTGATCCGTGATCTGTCAGGCCGCGAGTATGGAAACCTTACTTTAGGGAAACTTTGCAGACTGGCTGAAGGTCATGCGCCTCGCCGGTGATGGCATTCAAAAGAAGGGGGCTATGGCCCTTCGGCGCTGTTGCAGGGTGCGAACCCCTCTGTTAGAGGAAGCGCGATTTCGTGATCTGCTCCTCTCGGGGACAGGTCTGACGTGGGTTGCCTCGGGGTTTGCCGATGACGCCCGAGAGACTGTCGAAAGGGTGGACGTGTCCGAACCAGCTTCGATTTCCATGGGGATCGCCGTGCGTTACGCGCAGGCCGTCTTCGACCTAAGCCGTGACAGCGGCGATCTGAAGAAACTTGAAGCCGACGTGACGGCGCTGGACGAGGCGATACGCGCTTCGCAGGATCTGCGCGATGTCCTGACCTCGCCGGTGATCACCCGCGAGGACCAGGGTAAAGCCCTTGGGGCGCTGGCGTCGCAGATGGGTCTCGGCACCGTTCTGTCCAACACTCTCAGGCTGATGGCCGGCAAGCGTCGCCTGTTCGTCGTGCCGCAGATGGTCGCCGTCCTGAAAGGCATGCTGTCGGACAATCGCGGCGAAGTCACCGCCGAAGTCCGGTCGCCCAAGGCCCTGACAAAAACCCAGTCCGACAAGCTGTCGATGGCCCTGAAAGAGTCGACCGGCAAGGACGTGAAACTAGATGTCACCATCGACGACGGCCTGATTGGCGGTCTCGTGGTCAAGATCGGCTCGCGAATGATCGATACGTCGATCCGCGCGAAGCTCAACGCACTCCAGAATACGATGAAAGAGGTTCGGTAATGGCGATCCAGGCAGCGGAAATTTCCGCGATCCTCAAAGATCAGATCAAGAATTTCGGACAGGACGCCGAAGTCGCCGAAGTCGGTCGCGTGCTGTCCGTCGGGGACGGCATTGCCCGCGTCTACGGTCTGGACAACGTCCAGGCCGGCGAGATGGTCGAATTTCCCGGCGGCATTCAGGGCATGGCCCTGAACCTGGAATCCGACAACGTCGGCGTGGTGATCTTCGGCTCGGACCGGGACATCAAGGAAGGCGACACTGTCAAGCGCACGAACTCGATCGTGGACGTGCCGGCCGGGAACGAACTGCTGGGACGCGTCGTCGACGGTCTGGGTAACCCGCTGGACGGCAAGGGTCCGATCAACGCGTCCGAGCGTCGCGTCGCCGACGTCAAGGCACCGGGCATCATTCCACGGAAATCGGTTCATGAGCCGATGGCGACCGGCCTGAAGTCCGTCGATGCCATGATCCCGATCGGTCGCGGTCAGCGAGAGCTGATCATCGGCGACCGCCAGACCGGCAAGACTGCCGTGGCGCTGGATGCGATCCTGAACCAGGCGTCCTACAACAAGGCCGCGGGCGACGACGAATCGAAGAAGCTGTATTGCGTCTATGTCGCCATCGGCCAGAAACGGTCGACCGTGGCCCAGCTGGTCAAGCGTCTCGAAGAGACCGGCGCCATCGACTATTCCATCGTCGTCGCGGCCACCGCCTCCGATCCCGCGCCCATGCAGTTCCTCGCACCCTACGCGGCGACCGCGATGGCCGAGTTTTTCCGCGACAATGGTCGTCACGCCCTGATCGTCTACGATGACCTGTCCAAACAGGCCGTGTCCTATCGTCAGATGTCGCTGCTCCTGCGCCGTCCGCCCGGACGTGAAGCCTATCCGGGCGACGTGTTCTACCTCCACTCGCGCCTGCTGGAGCGGTCGTGCAAGCTGGGCGACGAGGCGGGCAATGGCTCCCTTACGGCCCTGCCGATCATCGAAACGCAAGGCGGCGACGTGTCGGCGTTCATTCCGACCAACGTGATCTCGATCACTGACGGCCAGATCTTCCTGGAAACGGAACTTTTCTACCAAGGCATCCGTCCCGCTGTGAACACCGGTCTGTCGGTGTCGCGCGTCGGGTCGTCGGCGCAAACGAACGCGATGAAGTCGGTTGCCGGTCCGGTGAAGCTCTCGCTGGCCCAATACCGCGAAATGGCTGCCTTCGCGCAGTTCGGCTCCGATCTCGACGCCTCGACGCAGCAGTTGCTGAACCGGGGCGCGCGCCTGACCGAACTGATGAAGCAGCCGCAGTATTCGCCGCTGTCAAATGCTGAAATTGTCTGCGTTATCTATGCAGGCACCAAGGGCTATCTCGATAAGGTCGGGGTCAAGGATGTCGGACGCTGGGAAGCCGGCCTGCTGGCACATTTGCGCGGCCCGGCAAAGGATGTGCTGGACTTCATCTCCAAGGAAGATCCGAAAATCAAAGGCGATGCCGAAGACCGTATCAAGGCGGCTATCGACGATTACGCAAAGACCTTCGGGTAAGCGCCAGATATGCCCAATCTCAAGGACCTTAAAAACCGGATCGCGAGCGTGAAATCCACGCGCAAGATCACCAAGGCCATGCAGATGGTGGCCGCCGCGAAACTGCGGCGGGCACAGGATGCCGCCGAGGCGTCGCGCCCCTATACCGAACGGTTCAATGCCGTTCTGAGTGGATTGGCCGCGTCTGTCGGCGGGTCTGATACCGCGCCCCGGCTTCTGTCCGGGACGGGGTCCGACAAGACGCACCTGTTGATCGTCATGACATCCGAACGCGGTCTGTGCGGCGGCTTCAACGCCAATATCGCCAAGCTGGCGAAGACTCATGCCCAGAAACTTCTGGGTGAGGGCAAGACCGTCAAGATCCTGACGGTCGGCAAGAAGGGTCGTGAGTCGCTCAAGCGAGAGTATGGCCAATATTCGGTGGGTCATGTCGACCTGTCCGACGTCAAGCGGATTGGTTACTCCGATGCCGTTGGCATCGCGTCCGATGTGCTCAAGCGGTTCGAAGCGGAAGAATTCGACGTGGCGACGATTTTTTATGCGTCGTTCCAGTCGGTCATCGCACAGACGCCGACGGCACAGCAGATCATCCCCGCCAAGTTCGAAGACAGTGGCGACGAAGTCTCGACCCTTTACGACTACGAGCCCAGCGAAGAGGCGATCCTCGCCGATCTGCTGCCGCGCGGCGTCGCCACGCAGATCTTCGCGGCTCTGCTGGAAAACGGGGCGTCCGAACAGGGCGCGCGGACGTCCGCCATGGACAACGCGACGCGGAACGCGGGCGAGATGATCGACAAGCTGACCATCGAATACAACCGCTCGCGCCAGGCTGTTATCACCAGCGAGCTGATTGAAATCATTTCGGGCGCCGAGGCGCTTTGAGTACGGGGGTGCCGCGGCACCTCGACAGAAACCGGAGACAGACGACATGGCAAACGCAGTCGGAAAAATCACCCAGGTCATCGGCGCCGTCGTGGACGTCCAGTTCGACGACGAGCTTCCGCAGATTTTGAACGCGCTCACGACTGAGAACCACGGCAGCCGCCTTGTCCTCGAGGTCGCGCAGCATCTGGGCGAAAATACGGTCCGCACCATCGCGATGGATGCGACCGAAGGCCTTGTCCGCGGTCAGGAAGTGACCGACACGGGCGATCAGATCCGCGTTCCCGTGGGCACTGCCACATTGGGCCGGATCATGAACGTGACCGGCGATCCCGTGGATGAAAAGGGTGAGGTCAAGACCAAGGAAACCCGTGCGATCCACGGTGATGCCCCGACTTTCGCCCAGCAGTCCACGGCGACCGAAATCCTGGTGACGGGCATCAAGGTCATCGACCTCATGGCACCCTATACCAAGGGCGGCAAGATCGGCCTCTTCGGCGGTGCCGGCGTGGGCAAGACGGTTCTGATCATGGAACTGATCAACAACATCGCCAAGGTGCACTCGGGTCTGTCGGTGTTCGCTGGCGTGGGTGAGCGGACGCGTGAAGGCAACGACCTTTACCACGAGATGATCGAATCCGGCGTCATCGTTCCCGACGATCTGGTGAAGTCCAAGATCGCACTGGTCTATGGCCAGATGAACGAACCTCCGGGTGCGCGGATGCGCGTTGCCCTGTCCGGCCTGACCCTGGCCGAGCAATTCCGCGACGAATCCGGCTCCGACGTGCTGTTCTTCGTCGACAACATCTTCCGCTTCACGCAGGCGGGCTCCGAGGTGTCGGCGCTTCTGGGCCGTATTCCCTCCGCCGTGGGCTATCAACCGACGCTGGCCACCGACATGGGTGCCATGCAGGAACGTATCGCCTCGACAAACGCGGGTTCGATCACCTCGGTGCAGGCCGTTTACGTGCCCGCGGACGACCTGACCGACCCCGCGCCCGCCACCTCGTTCGCGCACCTGGATGCGACCACCGTTCTGGACCGTGCGATCTCGGAAAAGGGCATCTATCCGGCAGTTGACCCGCTTGGTTCCACCTCGCGTCTGATGGACCCGTCCATCGTGGGCGAGGAACACTACAACGTGGCCCGTGACGTGCAGGGCGTTCTTCAGCGTTACAAGTCGCTGCAGGATATCATCGCGATTCTGGGCATGGACGAACTCAGCGAGGAAGATAAGCTGGCCGTCGCCCGTGCCCGCAAGATCGAACGTTTCCTGTCGCAACCGTTCGACGTCGCCAAGGTGTTCACCGGGGCCGACGGCAAGCAGGTTCCGCTGGAGGAGACGATCGCAAGCTTCAAGGCCGTGGTCGCGGGCGAATACGATCACTTGCCCGAAGGCGCCTTCTACATGGTTGGCGGCATCGAGGAAGTGAAGGCCAAGGCCGAGAAGATGGCAGCGGAGGCCGCGTAAACCATGCAGTTCGAACTCGTCTCACCCGAGCGGCGGCTGGCGTCGAAAGACGTCAATGCCGTTCGCATCCCCGGCGCCGACGGGGACATGACCGCAATGGCTGACCACGCGCCGACCATTACGTCGCTTCGCCCCGGTATCCTGACGATCGAGACATCGAGTGGCGAAGACTCCTATGCCGTGACCGGTGGCTTTGCCGAAATCGGTGCGGGCGTCACCGTGCTGGCCGAACGCGCGCTTCACGTGTCTGATGTGACGCAGAAGGTCTACGACGACTGGGTTGCCGAAGCACATGTCGCCCACAAGGAAGCTGCCCCCGACTTCGTCGACTCTGCGGCCAAGCTGCTGGCGGACATGGTGGCGATGGGTGGCCATATCGGGCTGGACTCGAAACAAGCTAATCTTTGATCGCCCTGTCGGTGATAGGAAATACGGCAGACCCCGGAATATTTCCGGGGTCTTTGCTTTTTTGGGCGTGATTTCTGCATCTTTGCCGGTAAGTCTGGACTCGGCCCGAACGGGCCGGACGGGTACGAAAGCATGCGAAGACTGGCCAACCATCTGATCGGCGTCCAGCAGGGCAGCCGTGTCATGTTCTCGGATTTCGAGGACGGCGGTGCCATGTGGACGGGGACCGGTCCGCGCGAGGCGCGTGTTCGGATCGACTTCGACGAGTCGTTCAAATCAGTGCCCGCCATTCTGACCGGCCTTGCGATGTTCGACATGGACGAAGGTTCGAACCAGCGCGCAGATCTGACCCATGGCAATGTCAGCCCGACCGGCTTTGACCTGATTTTTCGAACCTGGGGGGATACCCGCGTCGCGCGCGTCCGCGCTGACTGGACCGCAATCGGCGAGGTTCGGGCGGAAGACGAATGGGACGTATATTGAAACCGATAGTGCGTTAGGGAATCCCCGTCAGATGCCCCCTGCATGCGCAGAACGGGGACGATGGCCCGAAAAGATCGGTTTCTCCAGGATTGATGTTTGAATTTGCGCGGATCGGCACAGAACCGATGCGTCACAGCTTGCAACAGGCAGTGAATGGTGCAGGACGGAAGTCGAAGGGTTTAGAACTTCGACAGTAGCACCGGTCGACAGTGACACCGGCCGGAGGCCATGGAAATCGGGAGACCACATATGCGCGATAATAACTTCCTGACCGGGATGAACGCCCGCCACCTGTGGCATCCGATGGCCCATCCCGGCGAGATGCAGGCCAACCCGCCTAAAATCATCATCGGGGCCGACGGTGTGTCGATCACCGATCTGGAGGGGCATACGACAATCGACGCGGTTGGCGGGCTATGGAATGTGAACCTTGGCTATTCGTGCCAGCCGATCAAGGACGCCATCGCCGCCCAACTGACGCGGTTGCCATATTATTCGGCCTTCAAAGGCACGACAAACGACGCGGCGATCGAGCTTTCGGTCAGGCTGGCCGGAATGTTCGGCCCCGACGGCATGACGCGCGCCTTCTTCACCTCGGGCGGGTCCGACAGCGTCGATACGGCGCTGAAACTGGCGCGGCAATATCATCGTCTGCGGGGCGAGGCGTCGCGGACGAAGTTCATCGCGCTGCGCAAAGGGTATCACGGCACGCATTGGGGGGGCGCATCGGTAAACGGCAACCCTGCCTTCCGCGAACCCTACGAGCCGCTGCTGCCCGGCTGTTTCCATGTCCCCGCGCCCTATGCCTATCGCAATCCCTTCGACGAGAGCGACCCCGAACGGCTGGCGGCCCTTTGCCTGAGTGCGCTGGAGGCCGAGATCGAGATGCAGGTGCCATCGACTGTGGCGGCCTTCATCATGGAACCGGTGCTGGGTGCGGGTGGCGTGATTGCACCGCATCCGTCGTTCATGCCGGGCGTGCGCGATATATGCGACCGCCACGGCGTGTTGCTGATCGCGGACGAGGTCATCACCGGTTTCGGGCGCACGGGCGATGTCTCCGGCGCGCGGCATTGGGGCGTGAAACCCGATCTGATGTGTCTGGCCAAGGCGATGACATCGGGGTATTTTCCGATGGGGGCGGTCATGGCCAACGACCGGCTGGCCGAAGTCTTCGAAGGCGACGGCGGCGCGATGATCGGCACCGGATATACCTACTCCGGCCACCCCGTCGGCTGCGCCGCTGCCCTTGCCTGTCTCGACGAGACCGAGCGTCTGACGCTCTGGGACAAGGCGGCCTATCAGGGCGCGCGGTTGAAAGCCGGGTTGCAGGATCTCGCGACCCGGCATGACGCTATCGGCGATGTAAGGGGCGAAGGTCTGATGTGCGCTTTGGAGATCGTGTCCGACCGGCAGGCCAAAACGATGGATCCGGCCCGGGCCGGACGCATTTTCGAGGCGACCTACAAGGCGGGTGCCATGGTCCGCTGGTCGGGCACGAACCTTGTCATGTCGCCGCCCCTGATCCTGACGGATGCGGACTGCGACCGCATCGTTTGCGCGCTGGATGAAGGGCTGGGCGCGGTCGGCGCGGCGTGAAGGTCTTCATCAACGGCTTCGGACGGATCGGACGGTCGATTCTGCGCGCGCATCTGAAGGGCGCCGGCACGGGCATTGAAGTGGTCGGCATCAACGACATCGCGCCGCTGGATACCTGTGCGTATCTGTTCAGATACGACAGCGTTTTCGGTCCTTGGCACGGCACGGTCGAAACGCAGGACGGTGCACTGGTCATCGACGGTCACGCGATCCCGTTTCACCGCACACCGGACCTGCGAACGCTGTCGCTTGGCGGCGTCGATCTGGTGATGGAATGCACCGGCCACGCCGACACCCGCCCCGAAGTCGAGCGTGGATTGCTGGCCGGGGCGGGCAAGGTGCTGATGTCCGGGCCTTCGGCTGTCGCCGACGCGACGATCGTGCTGGGGGCGAACGATGCGATGCTGGACCTCGCCCACCGCATCGTCTCGAACGCCAGCTGCACCACCAACGCGGTCGCCCCGCTGCTTGCCGTTCTGGACGCGAGGTTCGGTGTGGTGGCCGGGTCGATGACGACAATCCACTGCTACACCGGCAGCCAGCCGACGGTGGACATGGCGCTGGGTGGTCCGCTGGCCCGATCCCGCGCCGCAGCGCTCTCGATGGTGCCGACAACGACCAGCGCCGGGCGTCTGGTCGATCAGGTTCTGCCGCATCTGGCCGGGCGCGTGCCCTGCCAGTCGGTGCGTGTGCCGGTGGCCAGCGTGTCCGCCGTGGATCTTTCGTTTCTGCCGGGACATCCTGCGACGGTGGATCAGGTGAACGGCGCGCTGCGGGCTGCGGGCGGCGTTATCGGTGTCGAGGACGAACCGCTCGTGTCCTCGGACCTGCGCGGCCGGTCCGAGAGCTTCATTCACGCCAGCGGCGAGACGCGCGTGGCCGAAGGCGGTCTGGTCCGGGTCTTCGGCTGGTATGACAACGAATGGGGCTTCGCGAACCGGATGCTGGAACTTGGCCTCAGGATGGACGGGTAAGACGCAGCACCCCAGCGGGCGCAAGATCGTGGTCATCGAAACTGCGCGGTTCGGCGGCGTAGTTGAAGACGAAGCGTTCGTTTCCGGTATCCCGTATCCGCAACCCGTCCGGCAGGTCGCGCACGTCCAGCCCGGCCTCATGCGCCAGATCCCGCAGGATACGCCGGGCCGCAGACAGGTCGGGCCAACCCGCCAGATGCAGGCGTTTTCCGCTGCGGATCAGAACCGGGACCCCATCGGTCGTCGCCTCCACGACCTGCGCCGAGGTTTCCAAATGTTCAAGCCAGAGCGTCACCTTGCCGCCGTTCCACAGGTGGCGTTCCGCGAAGGGCGGAAACGTCTCCTCCATGGTCGACGTCGCCGCCAAGCCCGGAAGATCGGGCCCCATCGGCACCGGTATTGCCAGCTCCGGCGTTTTGAGATCGGTGCGCGGCCCGGTCACCACCAGGCCCTCGGCGGCGTCGATTGCGGCGCGCAGGGGATCGCCGATCGTCAATAACCCCGGCACCAAAGTCAGGGCATAGCCGTCCAGACTGGCCGTATCAGGCGGTAATATATCGACGGACAGACCCAGCGACCGCAGCGCGCGATACATCTCGAAACACAAGGTGAAGTGATCGAAGCCCACACCCTGCGGCTGCACCTCCCACGCCCATTGCGAAACATAGTCGAAGATCAGCGCGACCGGGGCCTGCGCTGGCACCACGTCGGGCGCATCGGCCAGTTCGCGAGCGACCTGAGCGGCCTCGGCAAAGCCGGGCGCTTCGCTGCTATCGGGACGCAGAAGACCGGCGTGTTGCTGCTCCTGTGCCTGGGGAAACTGTCGCCAGCGGAACCAGCAGACTGCCTCTGCGCCATGGGCGAATGCCTCCCACGACCACAGGCGCACCATGCCGGGCAGGGGTGCCGGGTTCCACGGCGCCCAGTTCACCGGACCGGGCTGCTGTTCCATGATCCACCAGCGGCCAGTTCCCACGCTGCGATAGAGATCGTGGTGAAACGCCTGAAAATCCGGGTCGCCCTGGCGCAGAAAGGCGGCCGTGTCACCGCCTGGCACGCGGTCCAGCAGGAAGCCGAGAGGATAGCTGTCCCAGGTCGCGATTTCCATCTGACGACCCGTTTCGAAATGATCGAAGTCAGTCACGCGCCCCATGTAGTTGTGCGAAACCGGCGCATCGGAATGGGCGCGGATGGCGTCGGCCTGAGCGGCGTTCCAGCGAATGACCTGATCGCTGCTGAAGCGGCGGAAGGCCAGCGCGTGCGCCGGATTCGGTTCGGTCACGGTCAGGTTGGGAAGGCCGATCTGATCAAAGCTGTCGTAGTGCATGGACCAGAATATGTTGCCCCATGCGTCATTCAGGTTCCGGACGGTCCCGTACCTGTCTTTCAGCCATATGCGAAAAGCGTCGCGCGCGGCAGGCGAATAACTGACTGTCGTATCATGGCACCCGTATTCATTGTCGATCTGCCAGGCCGCGATCCGGTCGCCATAGCGTTCGGCCATCTGTCCGGCCATCCGCGCCGCATCGTCCCGGTAGCCGTCATGGCTGAAGCAATAATGCCGCCGCGACCCGAAACCGCGCGGTCGCCCTTCGATATCATGGGCCAGCATGTCGGGGTGTCGGTCCAGCATCCAGCGGGGCGGCGTGGCAGAAGGCGTGCCCAGCACAACGGACAGCCCGGCATCGGTCAGCACGTCCACGGCGCGGTCCAGCCAATCCCAGCGGTAATCGCCGAACGAAGGCTCCAGCAGGCTCCAGGCGAACTCTCCGATCCGCACCCACGTCAGGCCCAGATCGGCCATCCGACGGGCGTCATCGGGCCATTGCGTCCGGGGCCAGTGTTCCGGGTAGTAGCAAGTGCCGAGCGTGCGTTTCACAAGATCACCCTATGCTCGGGCAAGCCCTTGACGGGCACGTCGGCGACCCATGTGCAGCCACCACCGGGTTGATGGTCCAGTGCGCCGTCCTCCAACCCCGTTGTAGCCGAGGTGACGAACATCTGGCGCAGATTGTCGCCACCGAACGCGGGGCATGTTGTATGGGCCGCGCCACACGACAGCGCCATGCGGAACCGCCCGTCGGGTCCGTGGCAGGCTACCCGCCAGCCGCCCCATTGTGCGATCCAGACGTTGCCCTGCGCATCGCAGACCGCGCCGTCGGGGACGATGCCCACGCCCGAGAAATCAATAAATATCTCCGGCTTGCCCGACGGCCATCCGGCGCGGTCGATGTGCTGTTTCCAGACCGCGCCCTTGGCCGTGTCGGCGAAATAAGCGGTGTCGCCATCGGGCGAGAAGCAGATCGAATTGGGGATTGTCACGTCCTGGTAGATCTTGCGAACCTCGCCCCGGAAATAGCGATAGATCGCGCCCGCGCCCGGTTCGGCATTCCGGCCCATCGTGCCGATCCAGAAGCCCCCCAGAGGATCGGCGCGGCCATCGTTGGATCGCGTGTCGGGGCGGTCGGCTTCCAGCGGTACGATCTTTTTGCGGTCGCCCGATGCGATGTCGAACTGCCATAGCGCGGATTCTCCCGCCACCATCAACGTGTCGCGGTCTATCCAACCGGCGGCGGAGACGGTTTCGTCCCATGTCCAGTCGAGCGGTGTGCCGTCGTCGCGCGACAGCAGTCTATTTTCCAGAATATCAAACCAGAACAATTGATTGCGCTCCGGGTGCCAGAGCGGCCCTTCGCCCAGGGTACAGACGCGATCATCGTGGATGCGAACAGGGGTCATACCAGGACGCCAGCCCCGGCGGCTTTGTCATAGGCGGCCACGATGCGATGCGCGCGGCTGGCGATATCCTCGATGGGCAGGCCCGGAACATAGCAAGCGGTGCCAAGACCGAATCCGTCTGCCCCGGCGCCCAGCCATTCTGCGAAATTTTCAGGCCCCGCGCCCCCGACGGCATAAACCTTTGTTCCGGCGGGCAAAACAGCGCGCATCGCCATAAGGCCCGACGGTCCGGCCATGGCACCGGGAAACAGCTTCAGCCCGGTCGCACCGGATTTGAGGGCCGCGAAGGCCTCGGTCGGGGTGAAGATGCCGGGCCAGCTTTGCAGATCGGCAGCGCGGGTTGCTGCGATGACTTCGGGATCGGCGTTGGGTGACACGATCAGCTTGCCCCCGGCTTCCGCGACGGATTGTACCTCGGCCGGGGTCAGCACGGTCCCCGCACCGATCAGGGCGCGGTCGCCATGGGCATCGGCCATGGCCGCGATGGACGACAGCGGTTCGGGGGAATTCAGCGGTACCTCGATCATGGTGATCCCGGCGTCGATCAGGGCAGCGCAGGCGGCAATTGCGTCATCGGGCGTGATGCCGCGCAGGATGGCAATCAGGGGACGTGTCATGGATGCTCCTTGGCGGCGGTCAGACCGGCGAGCGTCATCTCGTCGGCGGGCAGGATACGAGGGGTAAGCCCTTGGGATTTCAGGGCGCATTCATAAGCTCGAGTGGTCTTGGGCGATCCGGTCAGCACAACGTCGCGCCCCAGCCACCATGGTTTGGTGGCTGCCAGTTCCGATCCGATCAAGAGGCCTGACAGGATGGAGCGCCCGATGGCGGCGTCCTGCCCATGCAACAGGTCGGCTGCACGCAATTCGAACAGACGGGCGGTCAGATGTTCGGGGCGGGACAGGGTATCGGAGACGGCGGAGAGAAAGGTGTCTTCGTCCCAGCCGTGGCCCGTCAGAGAATGACGTAAAACAGAATGATTGGAAATGGTTGCGAAGAGTTCGCCGGTCATCACGGTACGGAAGCTGACGATTTCTCCGGCGCTGATGTGGGCCCATTTCGTATGCGTGCCAGGCAGGCAGGCGACGCCGTCCAGGTCACTGATATTGCGTAAAATTCCTGCAATCTGAGTCTCTTCCCCGCGCATGACGTCGGGGTGCGGCGACACCTGCCGGACACCCGGCACGATGCGAACGTCGAGACGGGGGTCGGTGGTCTCGACCCGCAGCAATCCGCCATCCAGTGGCGAGCAGGGAACGGTGCGGTAGGCAGCTTCGGCCCAGCCCTGTCGCGCACCGGCCATGCCGCAGATGAAAACCTGAATGTTTCCTTCGATCCAATCGTCCGCGAGGGAAATAAACGTCGGCTCGAACGCCTCGCGGGTCAAGGCATTCATGCCATCGCCGCTGGCGCGCGTGTCCAGCGGGCGGTCGCCCGACATGAGAGTGATACGAAGGGCGGTCGTGCCCCAGTCAACGGCGATCCAACGGGTCATATCAGCCTGTTACCACGACGCCGCCGTCCACGACCATGGCCTGCCCCGTCATCATGCGGGACGCGTCGGAGGACAGAAAAAGCGTAGGGTTAACAATGTCCTCCGGTTTCAGGTAGTCCTTGAGGCACTGTCGCTCCAGATGCGCGGCGAGGCTGTCTGGATCGGCCCAGAGGTCCAGCTGCTTCTGCGTCAGGACCCAGCCGGGGGCGAGGGCGTTGACGCGGATGCGGTCAGGGCCGAATTCCCGCGCGAGGGATCGCGTCATGCCTGTGATGCCGGCGTTTGCGGCGGTGTAGATCGGATAGCCGGCGTTGCCCATCATGTAGGAGACCGAGGAAAAGTTGACGATGTGTCCGTAGCCAACTGATTTCATGTATGAAATCGCATGCTGGCAGGCAAAGAAATAGGCTTTTAGGTTGATCGCCACCGACCAGTCCCAGAAGTCCTCGTCGACCTGCTCAGTGGTGTGACGCTTGTCGTTGGCGGCGTTGTTGACAAGCCGCGTAATCGGGCCGTGGGCGGCGGCGGCGGTGTCGATTGCGGCGCGCAGGGCGGCGACGTCGGTAATGTCGCCCTGAATGAAAAGCGGTTTGTTGCCCGTAGCTTGCGCAACCTTCTCGACAAACCCGGACGCATCGGACCGTCCGATAAAGGCGACCTTTGCGCCCTGTCGCAGGAAGCCTTCGGTCAGGTCCGCGCCGATGCCGGATCCGCCCCCGGTTATGAAGACGGAGGCGCCGTTCAGGTCGGGATATGTGGCTGTCTGGGTCATGAATTCATCCCTGTCATTTGGTATATTACGACGGTGCATACGAAGGTATTACATGGGTCATACCCATGTGCGCCTCTGCCCGTCACAACCGATGCCCTTCGATGACCCACATCGTGTCCGGGAAGTTCCAGGGCAGGACAATGCCGTGATGCATCAGCCATGCGCCCGACACCTCGATCTCGTCGTTCTTGAGGATCGGGGTGCCGCGCGACAGGGCCGGGGCATTGGCGCGGTTGATGAGTTCGACGCGGTAGCGGGCGTCCGGGTCCAGCGCGGTCAGGCGCAGGGGACGGGGCGCGATCTGGGCGGAGGTTCCTGCCTTGCCCGCGAAGACGACGAAGCGGTGGCCGTCGCGGGGCATCTGCTGTTCGGCCAGAACGGTCGGGTCCGGGCTGTCGAGGCGCAGGATATCGGCGTCCAGCATCCAGTCGCGATTGCGCTTCCACCATGCGGTGACCTCGGTCAGGACGGCGGTTTCCCGGTCGTCCAGTTCGCGGGGATCCATCTCGAACCCCATGTGACGCTGGGCGGCGACCCAGGCGCGGACCGAAATGTCGAGGGTCCTGCCGCTCGTGTGGCAGCGGCGCGGGCCGACGTGGCTGCCACTGACGGCCATCGGCAGGAACAGGGCGGCGTCGTGCTGGATGCGCATCCGCTCCAGAGCATCGTTGCTGTCCGACAGCCAGATCCGCTGCGTACGTTTCAGGATGCCGAAGTCGATGCGGCCGCCACCGGAGGCGCAGCTTTCGATCTCGACCTGCGGAAAGTCGGCGCGCAGACGATCGATCAGGGCATAGCTGCCGCGCGTCTGATCTGCGTCGGGCATCGGCAGGACGCGGTTGTGGTCCCATTTGATGTAGTCGATGTCGTGTTGCGACAGGATCGCGGCCATGCGGTCGTAGATGAAGTCGCGGACCTCGGGCAGGGCCATGTTCAGGGCCTTCTGCTGGCGGCCCAGGGTCTGATCCTCTGACCCGAGCGCCCAGTCGGGGTGGGCGCGGTGGATGTCGCTGTCCGGGTTGATCATCTCCGGCTCGAACCAGATGCCGAAGGTCATGCCCTCGGATTGCACATGGTCGATCAGCGGACCGAGGCCATCGGGGTATTTGCGCGGGTCGACCGTCCAGTCCGACAGGCTGCGGGTGTCGTCGTCGCGGTTGCCGAACCAGCCGTCGTCGAGGACAAAGCGTTCCGCGCCCAGTTTGGCGGCGCGGGTGGCAATGTCCTTCAGGATCGGCAGCTTGTGGTCGAAATAGATCGCTTCCCAGCAGTTGTAGTGCACCGGGCGTGGTGTGGCGGGCCGGGGCCATGTGACGATGCGATCGCGCAGGTGGCGCTGGAACGACACCGCGCAGCCGTTCAGGCCGGTCTGGGAATAGGTGACGTAGAGGCTGGCGGATTCGAAGCGCTTCCCGGCGTGGGTCTCCATCCGGGCGGCGTGGCCCCATTGGATCTGGCGGCGTCCGTCGGGCAACTCCTCGGCAATCATCCTGTGACCGCCGGACCAGCCGTAGTGGAAGCCGTAGGCCTCGCCCTGCGTGTTGGTCGCACCGAAACACGGGATCAGCAGGCCGGGAAAATGTTCGTGGCCGGTACGGCCGGTGCGGTTTTCGCGGTAGCGCATGCCGGGGGACCATGCGGTGCGGTTGAGTTGGAACTCGCCGCACCAGCGGCCCGAGACGTCTATCATCTCCGATGATTGCTGCGGGGCAGGCAGGACCGGGCCTGCCAGCCAGTGCAGATGGATGGACTTCCTGGCCTCGAGGATCGTCTTGCAGGTGATGATCCGGGTCGAGGAGTCGGGCACGAAGCGGAAGGTCAGCGTCAGGCCGTTGGCGTCGTCGGAGTAGATGAGCGTGAGGCCGTCGGAGGTATCGTCGGACGCAAAGGTAAAGCGCGGCAGCAGGGGCGATCCATCGTGGCCGCGCAGGATCATGCCGGGCTGGCCGGGGAAGCTCCGCGACGCTTCGGGGCAGAGCGACAGGTCGGGGTTCGCATCCAGCATACCGCCGGTGATGTCGATCTGGTCGGCCCGCGCGAGGGTTTCAAGCGGCGCGTCGGATGGCAGGGGCGGTCCCCAGTAGATGACTTGCGGCAGCCGGTCGCCTTCGGCGGCGAAGGCCATCGTCTGACGCGCACCGGTTTCCGGGTCGTGGTCGTCGATGCGCCACGTGCGGACCGGTTCGGCGGGTTCGGGCGCGGACGCACCAAGGGGAAGTGCCGACGCAGGCAATGCGTCAGAAAAAGTATCAGGGGACATGGGCAGTCTCGGGTCGGTCGGTGTTACTTGACGGCGCCCAGCGTGAGGCCCGCGACGAAGTGTTTCTGCATCAGGAAGAACATCGCCACCGGCGGCAGGGCCGCGACGATGCTGCCCGCGCTCATCAGATGATAGGCGGCGCGGAACTGGCTGTTGAAGGCGGTGATGCCCGCCGTGACCGGCTGGCTGTCGGGGCCCTGGGTCAGGACGATGGCCCAGAAGTAGTCATTCCAGATGAAGGTGAAGATCAGGACGGCGAGGGCGGCGACGGCGGGCTTCATCAGCGGCATGACGACATACCAGAAGATGCGCCACTCCGACACGCCTTCGACGCGTGCTGCCTCGATCAGGGGAAACGGCAGGGCGCGGATGAAGTTGCGCATGAAGAGCGTGCAGAACCCGGTCTGGAAGGCGATGTGAAACAGGATCAGCCCGGTCTTGGTGTCATAGAGGCCGAGGTCGATGGTAAAGTCGCGGACCGGTACCATCAGGATCTGGAAGGGCACGAAGTTACCCGCGATGAACAGGAAGAACAGGAACAGGTTGCCCTTGAAGCGGTAGATGCCCAGCGCGAAGCCGGTCATGCTGGAAAGGGCGATGGTGCCGATGACGGTTGGCACGGTGATCAGCAGCGAATTCCACAGATATCGCGGCATGTCGCTGTCGAAGAAAACCTTGCCGTAGTTTTCGAACAGGTCGAACGAGCCGGGGACGCCCCAGTAATTGCCGTTGGTGAAATCGCTGTCGGGCTTGATCGAGAACAGCATCACGGCGATCAGCGGCAGCAGCCACAGAATGAGCGCAAAGGGCAGCAGCGCCTGATAGGTCAGTTGCCACTGGCGCGAGGATTTCTGGATCGGGGTCGGGAACATTTACAGAGCCTCCAGGTCGCGGCGGGCGGCTGCGGGCAGGGTGGCCTGCATCTTCTTGGTCAGGCCCGCGCGGATCGTGTCATAGCTGACGGCGATGCGGTGGGCGGCTTCGCTTTCGTCCAGCGACGCGAGGTCGAGGCGGACCCACGCGCCGCGGAAGTAGGCCGGTTTGCCTGCGGCCCCCGTCTCGATCAGCATCCGGGCCATTTCGGTGTCGGCGCAGCGCACGACGGCGTGGTCGTCGTTGGTCGCACGCTGATCGGTGTGCCCGAAGCAGGCGAACATCTTGCCGCCGATCTTCCACGCGTCGAGTTCGCCGGGACCGGACAGGACGGCACCGGGGTGGGCGGCGCAGAGGGTGTCGAACTGGGCGCGGGTCATCGCGCGGCCCTTTCGTCTTTCCACATGCTCCAGAGGAAGTAGCTGATGAACACCAGCATGATCAGGAACAGGATAACTGCGATGGCGGCGCCATAACCCATGCGGAAGCCGAATTCGGCGAGGGCTTTCTCGAACATGTAGAACGACAGCACGCGGGTCGATCCGAAGGGGCCGCCGTTGGTCATGATCGAGATCAGGTCGAAGGATCGCAGCGCGCCGATGATGGTGACGACGAAGGCGATGAAGGTGGCGGGCTTGAGTTGCGGAATGATGATGTACCACAGCATCTTCCAGCGTTTCGCGCCGTCCAGCCGGGCCGCCTCGATCTGTTCGGGGTCCATGGCGTTGAGGCCGGTGAGGTAGAGGATCATGCAATATGCCGTCTGCGGCCAGAGACCCGCAGCAATGATGCCGTAGGTCGCCGTCTCCGGGCTGCCGAGGATGTTGACGCCTTCAATGCCGATCCAGCCGAGCATGACCGCCAGAAGGCCGTCGTTGGGCAGATAGAACCACGAGAACACGAGGCCGACGACGACCTGGCTGATCACGAAAGGGAAGAAGAACAGCGATTTGTATAGGCGGATGCCGGTCACGGTCTGGTTCAGGAACAGCGCGATGGCGAGGCCCATCGGGATCGCCAGAAGATAGAGGAACAGCCAGCGGACGTTGTTCCACAGGCTGATCTCGAAGTTCCGGTCGGTCGCCAGCTCTCGGTAGTTGCCGAGGCCGATGAACTGCCCCTGTTCGGACAGGTCGCCCAGACCGTCCCAGCGATAGAGACTGACCTGAAAGGACTGGAAGATCGGAATGATGACATAGGCCGAGAAGAACAGGATGCCCGGCAGCAGGAACAGCCACGGGGTGATCGCGATCTCGTTGCGCTTGTACCAGCCACGCTTTGCCGCCGGGGGGTGGAGGTCGGGGACGACGGGAGCGTTGGTCATATGGATGCCTCCGGGTCAGGGGCGTGGTGTCTGCGGCACATTCGGAAGCCTGTCAGCTTGCGGATACGTCGGCTGGTGGGATGCACCCACCCTGCGAGAGGTGGGTGCAAGAGGCGGGGCAGAAACCCCGCCCTGCGTCGTTTACTGCGCGTAGATGCGCTGACGGGCCTGTTCCAGACGTTGCAGGATGTCGTCGAGGTTGTCGGGGAACACCATGAACTCCTGCAGACCTTCCATGCCGACCGACGCCATTTCCGCCGGGAAATCCCGGTCGAAGAACTGGGCGATGCCGCCCTTGGCATTGTTGGTCAGCATCTCGAAGCCCTGATTCAGGAACTCGTCGTCATCGACCGAGGAGGCCGCGTTGACCGGAAGCTGGCCCAGCGCATCGCCCGCATTGATCTTGGTCTGGACGTCGGCGGTGGTCACGAACTTGAGGAATTCGCGCGCGGCTTCCTTGTTCGAGGCCCCCGAAGGGATATGGAACGTGTCGATCGGCGCATCCTCGCCCTGCGGAATGCCTTCCGTGATGATCGGGAACTGGTAGAAGTCGATCTGATCATCCGTCAGGCCCGCTTCGCGCATCGGCGCCACGGCAAAGTTGCCGATCAGATAGGCAGTGGCTTCGCCGTTGACCATGAAGGGCAGCGCCTCCTGCCAGGAGTAGTTCTGATGGTCGGGCAGGAAGGCCCCCATGTCGATCAGCTTGCGCCAGTTGGCAAAGGTATCGCGGACGCGCTGATCGGTCCATTCGACCTCACCCTGCGCCAGTTGCATGTGAAAGTCGAAGCCGTTGGTCCGCATGTTCATATAGTCGAACCAGCCGCCTGCGGTCCAAAGGAACTTGGTGCCGATGGCATAGCAGGAGCGGCCCGAATCGATGATGACCTGGCAGTTCGCGATCTCCTGCTCGAAGGTCTCCGGCTCTTCCAGACCCAGTTCGGCGAAGATATCCTCGCGGTAATAGAGGCCCCAGTTATAGTAGGTATAGGGCACGCCCCATTGCTTGTCGTCGATGGTCAGCGCGCCCTTGACGGCGTCCAGACCCTCGATATCGCCCCAGAGGTCCGACACGTCTTCGAACAGACCGGCATTGACATAGGGGCCCATGCGGTTGGCGGCATACCAGTTGATGACGTCGGGCGGGTTGGCGGTCAGCGCATTGCGGATCTGACCTTTCCAGCCGTCGCGGTCGACGACTTCCAGTTCGATGTTCAGGTCGGGGTGCATTTCGCCGAAGTCGGCGACAAGACCCTCCATCACCGCGCGGGGCGCAGGGTTCGACATGTCGGATACGATCCGCATATCGCCGGACAGGGGGTTGGCGAAAGCAACGCCGGTCATGATGGTGGAAGCGGCAAGAGCCGTCAGAATGGATCGCATGAATTCCTCCCGAATTGCGTCCTGATGGTTCCATTTAATGAAACCAAGTTTCTTATGTTGAAAACTGTGCGGCGTTCTGCCTAGGCTGTCAACAGCTTTGCGGAGGGAGGTCCGGCGGCGTGAACATCCAGACAGACACCAGCACCGTCACAGGTCGCGACAGCAGCGACGGGACCGTGGGCAAGGCCCTTGGCGTTCTCGATCGCGTGGCGGCCTTCGGTCGTCCGGTCCGGTTCACGGAGCTGTTGGAGGCGTCACCGTTACCCAAGGCAACGCTGTACCGTCTGCTGCAGACCCTGACCAAACAGGGGATGCTGGGGTTCGACCCCGAACGGGGCACCTATGTGCCGGGGTTGCGGCTGGTGCGGATGGCGCATGCGGCCTGGGCGCAGTCGAGTCTGGCCCCGATCGCGCGGTCGCATCTGGATCGCCTGAGCCGCGCGGTCGGCGAGACGGTGCACCTGGCGCAACTGGACGGCGGCCACGTTCTGTATGTCGACAAACGCAACGCGGTCCGCCCGGTGCCGATGTATTCCGAAGCCGGCAAGATCGGCCCGGCCTATTGCACGGGGGTCGGCAAGGCGATGCTGGCATTTCTGCCCGAGGCCGAGCGAGATGCGGCGCTGAACCAGCAAAGCTGGCACCGGTTCACGCCCAATACGCTGACGGATGCCGATGCGCTGGGGGCCGAACTGGATGTGATTCGCTCTGAGGGGAACGCCTTCGACCGTGAAGAGCATGAGCCGGGCATTCATTGCATCGCCATGCCGGTCCTGTCGCAGGGCGGTCGCGTTCTGGGCGCGGTATCGGTCACATCGTCGACGGACCGGGGCGCGTTGGAAGATCTGACACGCCATCTGCCGCACTTGCGGCAGGCGGTGGACAGAATTGCCGGGGAAGTCCGCGACTGGCGCTTCCCCGATCAGACAGAGGGATAGATCGGATGGCAGGCGTCGAATTAACGGATGTGGTCAAGCGCTATGGCGACGTGCAGGTGATCCACGGGGTCGACCTGACGGTGAACGAGGGCGAGTTCTGCGTCTTCGTCGGGCCGTCCGGTTGCGGCAAGTCCACCCTGCTGCGGATGATCGCGGGGCTGGAGGAGACGACCGAAGGCCAGATCATGATCGGGCCGCGCGACGTGACCCGCGAAGACCCGTCGCAGCGCGGCGTGGCGATGGTGTTCCAGACCTACGCGCTCTACCCGCACATGACCGTGGGCGAGAACATGGGTTTCGGCCTGAAGATGAACGGCCATCCGAAGGACGAGATCAAGTCCAAGGTCGCCGAAGCCTCGCGCATTCTGAAGCTGGACGATTACCTCAAGCGCAAGCCCGCCGCCCTGTCGGGCGGTCAGCGCCAGCGCGTCGCCATCGGGCGCGCCATCGTGCGCGGGCCCGAGGTGTTCCTGTTCGACGAGCCGCTGTCCAACCTGGATGCGGAATTGCGTGTCGAGATGCGCGTCGAGATCGCGCGCCTGCACAAGGAAATCGGCGCCACGATGATCTATGTCACCCACGACCAGGTCGAGGCGATGACGATGGCCGACAAGATCGTCGTGCTGCGTGCGGGCGTGATCGAACAGGTCGGCGCGCCGCTGGAATTATACCGCGACCCCGACAACCGCTTCGTCGCGGGGTTCATCGGCTCGCCGTCGATGAACTTTCTGAAGGGCACGGTGAAGGGCGGCGCCGTGGATGTGCCGGGATTGAAAACTTCGGTGACGCCGCAGGTCAAACTGCCGCCGGAGGGGCATGACGTGATCGTCGGGCTGCGTCCCGAACATCTGAACGTGGTTGCGGGAGACACCCTTGGCATCGACCTGACCGAAGCGCTGGGCGGTGTCAGTTTCGCCTATATGACGACGGACACGGACGAGAAGATCATCGTCGAGGAACGGGGCGACATCCGATCGAACGAAGGCGATCGGGTCGGGCTGACGATCGATCCATCGCGGATCATGGTCTTCGACGCGGACAGTGAAATGCGCATACGCTGAGCAGACGCGGCCATGTGCGGACACACAAAACCGAGACTGAGCGATTGACGCAGGCCTCGTCAGCGCGTTCACATGGGCGTCACGCTTGCCCGTCATGGCAGGGACACGTCGCATGGGAGGGCACGTGGGAGGACTTCTGACGATCATCCGCACACTGGGAGCGGTCAACGCCGGTGCGCTGGCCGTGGGCCGCTGGGTCGGCATCGCCTGCATGGCGTTGATGGTCGTGTTCATACTGGTGCAGGTCTTCTGGCGCTATGTGCTGAACAATCCGCTGCCCTGGCCGGAAGAAGCCGCGCGCTTTCTGATGCTGTGGTTGATGGTCGTGGCCCCGACGGCGCTGCGCCGGGGCGGGTTCGTCGCCATCGACATGATACAACTGGCCCTGCCGCGCTTTGTCGGCGGGGTGCTGAACCTGATCCTGTTGCTGCTGGCGCTTCTGGTGCTGGTCTTCGCCGTCAGGATCGGGTGGTCCGAGGTCACGGGCTTTTCGGGCCGTTTCGCAACTTCGTCGCTGTATTATCCGACCGTCGATGGCTGGGAAAAGGTGCCGCGCAGCTGGATGATGGCGTCGCTGCTCGTCGGGTTCATAATGCTGACCTCGGTCACGGTGGAGCTGATCCTGCGGCAGATCGCCACATTGGCCGGAAGGGACGACGATCTGCCGGTCATCCCCGAGACCGAAATGGTAGGGGCCGAATAGATGCTGGTCTGGTTCCTGCCTGCGTTTCTTGTGCTGCTGATGATTGGCCTGCCGGTGTTTTTTGCCCTGCTGGCCGCGCCGGGCATCCTTTTGTGGCTGAGCGGACAGGAGAAGGATTTCGTCCTTCTGTATCGGAACGTCTATAACGGCATGGACAGCTTCCCCCTGATGGCGATCCCGTTCTTCCTGCTGGCGGGCGAGATGATGAACCGCGGCGGCATCACCATGCGGCTGGTCGAATTCAGTCAGGCCCTGGTCGGGCATTTCCGCGCCGGTCTGGCACAGGTGAATATCCTGTCGTCGATGCTGTTCGCGGGCCTGTCCGGGTCGGCGGTGGCGGATACATCCGCGCTGGGGTCGATGCTGATCCCCGCGATGGAGAGGGAGGGCTATACCCGCAAATTCGCCGCTGCCGTGACCGCCGCATCCTCGGTCATCGGGCCGATCATTCCGCCATCGGGCATCATGATCATCTATGCCTATGTGATGGAGCAATCGGTCGCCGCGCTGTTCCTTGCCGGTATCGTTCCCGGCGTTCTGGTCGGCGTCGGACTGATGGTTGTCACCAATGTCATGGCGCGCCGCAACCCCGGTGGTTTCCCGGACCTGAAGCGCCGCGCGACATGGGGCGAAAAGGGACAGGCGTCCCTGAAGGCCTTCTTCCCGCTGCTGACGCCGGTGATCATTCTGGGCGGCATCCTGGGCGGAGCCTTCACGCCGACCGAGGCCAGCGCCGTGGCCGTTGCCTATGCCGTCATCGTCTCGCTGTTCCTGTTGCGTGAAATGACATGGCGCGATCTGCCGAACGTGTTGTCGCGGGCGGCGATCATGTCGTCGGTGGTCTTGTTGCTGGTCGGCGCGGCGATGGCGTTCAAAACGGTCGTGTCCCTGTCCCACGCGCCCGAGGCGCTGGCCGCGCTCATCCTGTCGCTGTCGGAAAACCCGCTGGTCCTGTTGTTGCTGATCAACCTGTTGCTGTTCATCGTCGGCATGTTTCTGGATGCGGGTCCGGCGATCATCATCCTTGGCCCGATCCTGGGGCCGATCTTCACGTCGCTGGGTGTCGATCCGGTGCATTTCGCCATCATCATGTCGGTCAACCTGACCGTCGGGCTGGCGACGCCCCCGATGGGGCTGGTGTTGTTCGTGGCCAGTTCCGTGTCGGGCGAACGGGTGGAAACCATCGCCCGCGCGATTCTGCCGTTCCTGGCCGTCGAAGTCTTCGTGATCTTCCTGATCACCTATGTGCCTGCCATATCTCTGGCAGTGCCGCGCTTCTTCGGGTTCTTATAAATAACCGGTCCAAAAGGGAGAGAGACCTCATGAAACTGATCAACATATTCAAGGCGGGCGCGCTGGCCGCGATTACCGCGCTGCCGTCGGTGGCCTTTGCCGATGCCCACGCCATCAACATCCGCGCAACCGCCAACTCCAACGAAAACGACGAGGATTATGACGGACTGGTCGTCTTCAAGAACTATGTCGAGGCGGCGTCGAACGGTGCCATCACGGTCGAATTGTTCATCGGCACGCAGCTTTGCTCGAACGGCGCGGAATGCCTGCAGGGCGTGGCCGACGGGTCCATCGACGTCTTCGTGACGACTTCGGGCGGCGCGGCCGGCATCTTCCCCTATGTGCAGATCTTTGACCTGCCGTACCTGATGTCCGACGACCGCATCGCCGAGGAAGTGCTGACCAACACCGCGCTGACCAGTCAGCTGCGGGCCAAGGCGCTGGAAGATTCGGGCGACGCGATCCGTATCATGACGGTGGGCAACACCGGCGGCTGGCGCAACTTCGCCAATACCCAGCGCCGGGTCGAGATGCCCACCGATCTGGAAGGCATGAAGATCCGCACCGTGGTCGCCGACCTGCCGCAGGAGTTGGTGCGCGCGCTGGGTGCTTCGCCCACGCCGATCCCGTGGCCCGAGCTGTTCACTTCGCTGCAGACCGGCGTGGTCGAAGGGTCGAAGAACGGCATCACCGACATCATGGGTATGAAGTTCCCGGATGCGGGGCTGCAATACATGACGCTGGACGGGCACGCCTACATGGCGGCGATCTGGGTGATGAACAACGAGAAGTTCCAGGCGATGGACGACGACATGAAGCGCGTTGTCGTCGATGGATTTGCGGCGTTGCAGCAGGCGACCTTCGCCTCGCCCAAGCGCAAGTCGATCCAGGCCTATGAGGATTTCGTGGCCGGTGGAGGCGATCTCTATGTGCCCAGCCCCGAGCAGAAGCAGGCCTTCCAGGATGCGGCGGCCCCGGTCTATGACTGGTTCGCGGGCAACGTGGACGGCGGCGAGGAAATGCTGGCCAACTTCCGCACGGCAATCGCCGAGGCGGAGGAGAACGTCGGCGCCCGTCGCGCGCGCGATCTGGAATGATTTGAAGGCACCGGATCAGGACTGCGAGGGGGCGATCAGTGGATCGCCCTTTTCACTTCGTGGTGCAGGTGAGCGAGCAAGCGGCCTGGATCGGCGATGGCTGCTTCGAGTTCAGCGCGCAGGATGCCTTGATTGCAGGAATGTCGGCTTCTTCGACCCCGGCCAAATCGGGTCAAAATCAGATGGACGCTTTTCCCTAATACCGCTGTCCAACCGCTCCGGACCATCATCCAATGGATGCCAGGCCGATTATGAATTACCATTTCAGCCGGATCACACCTGTGGGACCAATCATTGGCGTGCGCCGACTTGTAGTTTTTGTAGGAGTATACTCGATGAAGGTTTTGATCTTAGCACTAATCGGCGCATCCACTATTGCGACGGCGGTGGCAGCCGAGAAGGTTTCAGGCAATAACTACATGCTGGCAGACGTAAAAGCTTGGCCTACAGGTGAAACGACCGGCTACTGGATGAGTTCGACAAAAGGTGTTCGCGTGTCAGATGATCCTGACGCATTGCCGGAGCCGACCGAATGCAACGGGGCTGGATACTGGGATGCCAATGGCGACTGGGGTGAGGGCATATGTCGTTACGGTGATGCTACAGACTTCGTCCTCTCGTCCTACAAGGTCGAAAAAGGTGCAAAAACTGGCGTTTGGGAGATTCTCCAGGCTGGCGGCAAATATGAAGGTTTGACCGGTAGCGGTACATTTGAATCGACGCGTGGCCAGCGCGGTGCGTCAGTTTCGGCCTGGGAGGGCGAAGTCTCCATGCCATGATGAAGCAATAGTGCTGTTTGTCCTATAGGTTAGGCCATGGCCCGACGCGGCTTTGCGGGCACACCGAGAGGGGGGTGGAACGCGGCCAAGCTGTCCGTTCGTTTTTGTGGTAGACTCAGGCGATAACCGATGGAGGTCGATATGCGCTATATCACAATCACCACATGGGAAATCGCAGACGGGACCGATTACAACGTATCCCTGCGCGCGATCGAGGAAAAACGCCTGCCCGCGTTGAAGGGCCTGGGCGCAAGTCGCGTCACGGTGATCCGGACCAGCGAACGGACCAGTGCCGCGATCACCGAATGGCCGGACAAGATCACGAGGGACGCGGCGGAGCTGAAGATCGACGAGGTTCGCAGGAAGGTCCACAAGGAGGACATGACGCGGATGACGGGAGAGATGAGGGGCGAGGTCGTGGCGGACGTCTGATGGCCGCCAGTCTTGCGCGGCTGTCGGGAAGATCCGTCATGTGATTGTCCCCAGGCCGGTTTCTAAGGCAGGCCGAAGGTAACACGGGCGGGTCATTCCGTTCACCGAAACGGATACATCCAGACCTTGTAGTCCCCTACCAGTTCCAGCGCCTTTGCGATCTGTTCAGGGGTCATTTTCTTCACCACCTCCTCCTGCGAAATCGCGGCGTCCGGGTCGCCTCCGATGGCCGAGAGCGCGTACCACATATAGGCGCGCACAAGGTCGGGCGCGGGCATGCCCAGGCCGACTTCGTAATACCAGCCGACGCCGGATTGCGCGCCGGGATGCCCCTTCATCGCCGCGCGCAGATACCAGTCGAAGGCGCGCACCGGGTCGCGCGTCACCCCCAGGCCCATCGCATACATCACGCCGATCAACTCCTCTGCATCGGCATTGCCGGAGCGGGCCGCCGGTTCGAGCGCGGCGCGCGCCTCGGCGAAGGCCCCGGCCTCCATCAGATCGCGGGCCGCTTCGATATCTGCGGTCGCGGGGCTGGACACTGACAACAGGGTGGCCAAGATCGCGGCATGAAATTTCATACGATCCTCCTCGGCCTCAGCTTGGCCGTGTCGCCCGCGCCAGCGCAAGAGGTGGTGTTCAACGACTATTCCGAAGACCGCGCCGCCATCGGACAGTTGCTGTTCTATGATCCGATCCTGTCGGGCAACCGCAACATCAGTTGCGCCACCTGTCACCACGCCGACACGTTCTCGGCCGATGCGCTGAGCCTTGGCATCGGCGAGGGCGGGAAAGGGATCGGCACGCGCCGCACCGTCGCCGACGGGGCCATCGCCAAGCGGGTGCCACGCAACGCGCCGGGGCTGTGGAACATCGGCGCGACGGAATTCACCAGTTTTTTCCACGACGGGCGCGTATCGGTTTCGGATGCCTATGACACAGGCTACGACAGCCCGGCGGAGGAATGGCTGCCGGTCGGTCTGCCCAACCTGCTGGCGGTTCAGGCCCTGTTCCCGCTGACCGCACAGTTCGAGATGGCGGGCAATGTCGGCGAAAACGAGGTGATCGGCGCCGTCTCCGACCGCATCGACGGGGGCTGGCCGATTCTGGCGAAACGGGTGCGCACGATCCCCGCCTATGGCGATGCGCTTGTCGAGGCTTTCGCTCTGAACCGCCCCGAAGATATCGACATTCGGCATATTGCCATCGCCCTGGCTGATTTCATGAATGCCGAATGGCGTTCGCTGGATGCGCCTTATGATCTGTGGCTGGCGGGACAGGGCAATCTGACCCCGGCGCAGGATCGGGGCCGCATGCTGTTCTTCGGCAAGGGTGGTTGCGCGTCCTGCCACTCCGGCCCGCTGTTTACGGACCAGAACTTCTACGCGCTGGCCCTTCCGCCCTTCGGCCCCGGTCGGACGCGACGTTTCGACCCGATGCCGCGCGACGTCGGGCGGATGGCCGAAACCGACGATCTGGACGATGCTTACCGCTTTCGCACCCCGTCTTTGCGCAATGTCACCCTGACGGGGCCGTATGGGCACAACGGAGCATATCCGACGCTGGCCGGGATCATCCGCCACCATGCCGATCCGGTTGCGGCGACGGCCCGCTGGACACCCGAACTGGCCAATCTGCCCGACGCGCCGTGGCTGGCGTCGGGCGACTTCGTGATCCGCAGTGATGCGCGCGAAATGGCGCGCGTATCGGCCAAACTGGACATCCGGCCCGTCGTTCTGTCGGACGCTGAAGTGGCCGATCTGGTCGCATTCATGGGCGCGCTGGAAGGGGGCGAGAGCCGGTATGGCCGTCTGGGCGTGCCCGATGCCGTGCCGTCGGGACTGGCGGTGGAGCGATGATACGCCTTCTGGTCTGCGGCATCTCCGTGATGGATTACGTCCACCGGGTTGCGGCCTTGCCCGTGTCCGAGGGCAAGCACCGCAGCACCTCGTTCGAGCGGATCGGCGGGGGCTGCGCCGCGAATGCCGCCGTCGCCGCCGCGCGACTGGGTGCCGAAGTGACGCTGATGACGCGGATGGGCGCGGATGCAACGGGCGACGAACTGGCGGGACTTCTGGCCGGTCAGAACATCGTCCCGGCCTTCGCGCGCGGCGGGCGCACGCCCTTGTCATCGGTCATGGTGGACCCGGCGGGCGAGCGGATGATCGTGAACTTTCCGGGCGCCGACCTGCCTGATACCCCGCCCGACGTCCCGACATTCGACGCCACGCTCTGCGATTGCCGTTGGCCCCAGGCGACCGAGGCCGTCTTGCGCGCCGCCCGCGCCGCCGGGATGCCCGCGGTGCTGGACGGCGAGAAATACACGCCCGAGTCCCTGGCCGCGTTGGCCAGCCACGTCGTGTTCAGCGCCCCGGGCCTGCGCGATTTCACCGGCATCGACGCCATGCCCCAGGCCCTGGCCGACGCCGCCGCGCGCCTTCCGGGCCGTGTTGCCTATACTGATGGACCGAACGGCGTGTCCTGGGCCGATGGCCCGCATATTCCCGCCCAGCGGATCGCTTCCGTCGATACGCTGGGCGCGGGTGATGTCTGGCACGGGGCCTTCACGCTGGCGCTGGCCCGGGGCCGCGATCTGACTGCCGCATCGACTTTCGCCAACCATGTCGCCGCCACGAAATGCACGCGTGCGGGTGGCTGGGACCAATATCCGACGCATATCGAACTGGAGACCGAATGACCCTGCACCTTACCCCCGGCAAGCAGTTGGGATTCCGCCGCATGGCCGATGCCGCCGGACGCTTCAAGATGACCGCCGTCGATCAGCGCCCGCCGATCAAGACCCCGGTCGAGGCGCATCACGGCAAGCCCGACTGGGACGATGTGGCCCGCGTCAAGACGATGCTGCTCGAGGCGTTGCAGCCCTCGTCCACGGCGATGCTGCTGGACCCGCATTACGCGATCCCGCATGGCTGGCAGGTATTCGACCCGCGGAAGGGATTGATCGTGACGTTGGAGGACAGCCTGTTCCGCGACACCGGGCAGGGCCGTTTCTCGGCCGAGATCGACGATTGGTCCGTGGGCAAGATCAAGCGGATGGGCGGCGATGCCGTGAAGGTGCTGGCATGGTACAGGCCTGATATTTCGGACGACGTGCGCAAGGCGCAGCACGATTTCGTCAAACGCACGGGCGAAGCCTGCGCGAAATACGACATCCCGTTCCTGTTCGAACTGCTGGTCCATCCAGTCGAGACTGACGCGGAACAGACCTCCGAATACACCGAGATGGCGACCAAGCATTCCGACCATGTGCTGGCCTCGGTCGAGGCCTTCGCGGGTGCGGATTACGGCGTCGACGTCTTCAAGCTGGAAAGCCCGGTTCCGGCCAAGGGCATCGCCGGGGGCGATGCCGCTGTTCAGACGCTGTTCGACGAGATGGGCAAACTGGCCGCGCGGCCTTGGGTCATGCTGTCTGCGGGCGCGGGCAAGCCTGACTTCAAGACGGTGCTGGACTATGCCTATGCCGCCGGGGCCTCTGGCTTCCTTGCGGGGCGCGCGATCTGGCTGGATGCGTTCAATGCCTATCCGGATTGGGACGCCATGCAGGCGGGGCTGACACGCGACTCGGTCCCATACATGGCCGAACTGAACGCGCTGACCGATGCGCAGGCGACACCGTGGCACAGGCATGCTTGCTATGGCGGCGACGGATCGGCCTTTATCGATCCGACGGCCGGGTTCCGGCACGGATACGGGGACATCTGATGCGCATTGGACTCCTGCCTCTGGGGCGGCCCACGTTCGACGTGCCCTATGCCGAGGAAAAGCTGGCAGCAGTGCTGGCGCAGCTGGATGCGTCGGGGCATGAGATTGTCGGCCCGCGCAGGCTGCTGATGGGCCCTGACGAGGCTGCGCTGAAGTCAACCGCCGACGCCGATGTCCTGCTGATCCTTCAGATCACCTTCACCGACGCCGGCTTCGCAACCCGCGCCGCAGTGGCCCACAAGGGACGCGTCGCGATCTGGGCCGTGCCGGAGCCGCGGACCGGCGGACGGTTGCGGCTGAATGCGTTTTGCGGGCTGAACCTGCTTTCGCATGCACTGGGCCTGAACGACCGGCGTTTCACCTGGGCCTATGGCGATACCGTCGACCTGGACGCCCTGTTGTCGGGGCCGGAGGTCGCGCCAAAGCGTGGTCATGCCAGCGATGCCGCTCCGGTCGCGATCAACCGCGATCTTCGGATCGGGCGGATCGGGGAGCGGCCCGATGGCTTTGACACCTGCGCCTATGACGCGCCCGCGCTTAAGGCGCTGACCGGCGCGCAGGTCACCGAACTGGACCTGCCGGACCTGTTCGACCGTGCCCGCGCTTTGCCCGATGCGGCCGTCGCGCCCTATGCCGCCAAAGCCGAAGGTCTGGGAGGGATCGCGCAATTGGACAAGGGCGAACTGGACCGGTCCCTGCGCCTGGCCGGGGCATTGACCGGGCTGAAAGCGGAGCATGGCTTCGACGCGATGGCCATCCGCTGCTGGCCGGAAACCTTTACCGAATACGGCGGAGCGGTCTGCGGCCCGGTCTCCATGCTGGGCGAGGCGCGAACCCCCTGCGCCTGCGAGGCCGACGTCTATGGCGCGGTCACCCAGGCCATCCTTCAGGACGTGGCCGATGCCCCGGTGTTCCTTGCCGATCTGGTGGATATGGACGGCGACACCGGGGTCGTCTGGCACTGCGGTCAGGCGCCCGTGTCGATGGCGGCCAGGGCTCCGGATGCGACGGTCCACACCAACCGCAAACAGGCGCTGTTGCTGGAGTTTCCGTTGAAAGCGGGCCGCGTGACGCTGTTTCGGTTGAGCCAGGCCTATGGCCAGCCGCAGGTCGTCATCGCGACGGGCGATGTGGTCGACGCGCCGATGGCCTTTACCGGCACCAGCGGCACCGTGCGCTTTGACCGGGGGGCGGATGCCGTGTGCCGGGATGTCATGGCCAGCGGGCTGGAGCATCACATGGCGCTGGCTTACGGCGACCATGCGGAGGCTCTGCGCGGGGTCGCGGCGGAGTTGGGGATCGACGTGCTGGAACTGGGCTCATGATCAGATATGGCCTGATCGGCGCGGGTATGATGGGGCAGGAGCATATCCGTAATATTGCCCTGCTGGAGGGCGCGACGGTCACTGCCGTTGCCGACCCCGATGCGGGTATGCGCGCTGCTGCCATGGCGTCCGCCGGGGCGCAGGGGTTTGCCGATGCCGGGGATCTGATTGCCGCAAACTGTTGCGATGTCTACCTTATTGCCGCACCGAACGATCTTCATGCCGGGCTGGTTCAGCAGCTGCTGGCGACTGACAAGCCGATACTTGTCGAAAAGCCTTTGGCCACGACGACAGCCGACTGCCGAGATCTTCTGAATATGGCGCAAGGCCGCGTCGCACCGATCTGGGTGGCGATGGAATATCGTTTCATGCCTCCGGTCCAGCGATTGATTCAAGCGTTGGACCAGGGGATCGTGGGGGTGCCGCGCATGGTTGCCATCCGTGAACATCGCTTTCCGTTCTTGCAGAAGGTCGACGACTGGAACCGGTTCAATGCGCGCTCCGGAGGCACTCTGGTCGAGAAGTGTTGCCACTTCTGGGACCTGATGCGCCTGATGCTGCGCGCCGATCCGGTGCGGGTTTATGCCAGCGCCGGAGTCGACGTGAATCACCGCGACGAACGCTATGTCGGGGGGGTGCCGGATATCGTCGATAACGCTTATGTCGTCGTCGATTTTGCCAATGGCACCCGCGGGATGCTGGATCTTTGCATGTTCGCGGAAGGGTCGCACTGGCAGGAGATCATCGCCGTCACCGGACCCACCGCGCGGGTCGAGGCATTGATCCCCGGTCCGGCGCGATTTACGTCCGATGGCAAGCCGAGGGAGGCGCAGTTGATCACATCCTTGCGCGCCTTGAAGCAGGAGGTTCGCGAGACGATCCATACGCCGCCGGAGTTGCTGATCGCAGGCGATCATCACGGCTCGACCTTTTATCAGCACGAGCGGTTTCTCAACCTTGTCCGCAGTGGCAAGGGACGCCCCGAGGTCAGCCTTGAAGATGGCTACTGGTCGGTTCTGGTCGGCGAGGCGGCGGAGGAATCCGCACGTTCCGGTCAGGCGATCGACCTGCGGGGACGCGGGGTGTGAGGGGCATGCGACAGAGGGGTGACCGACGGGTGATCCACGTCGGATATGGGTCCGACGCGATTGGCGCATGGAAAACGAACAATGCTCAGGAGAGCGTGTGATGATACTCATTACCGAATTCATGGACGAGACCTGGGTCGACTGGCTGCGGGACCGGGCCGAGGTCCTGTACGAGCCGGACCTGCCGGATCGTCCCGAGGATCTGGCGGAACACGCCAGACTGGCGCAGGCCCTGATCGTGAGGAACCGGACGCAGGTGCGCGGTGACCTGCTGTATTCGGGGTTTTCCTGTGTCGGGCGGCTGGGTGTCGGACTCGACAATATCGATGTGGCGGGTTGTGCGGCACACGATATCGCGGTGTTTCCTGCGACCGGGGCCAATACGCTGTCCGTGGCGGAATATGTCGTGACGACGTCGGCCATGCTGCTGCGCGGGGCTTACGACCTGCGGACGTCGATGGAGGCGGGCGACTGGCCGCGTGGCGTGGCAGGTCAGGGCCGGGAGGTCGCGGGCAAGACGCTGGGGCTGGTGGGGTTCGGCGAAATCGCACGGGTGACGGCGCGGCTGGCGGGGGCGATGGGAATGACCTGCCTAGCCTCCGACCCTTACGCCGAGGAATTTCCGGGCGCGATGGAGGGGACCGAGGAAGAAGTCCTGACGCAGAGCGATGTCATCTCGCTGCATGTTCCGCTGACCGACGAGACACGGGGCATGATTGACGCCCGCGTCATCGCGTCGATGAAGCCCGGCGCGGTGCTGATCAATGCGGCGCGGGGCGGTGTGGTGGATGAGGCGGCGGTGGCAGCGGCATTGAAATCCGGCCATCTTGGCGGCGCGGCGCTGGATACGTTCACGACTGAACCGCTGGGCCAGGACCACCCCTTTGCCGGGGTTCCGAACCTGATCCTGACGCCGCATATCGGTGGCGTCACGGTTGAGGCGAATGCCCGCGTGTCCGAGATGACGGCGCGCAAGGTGGCCGCGCATCTGGGATTGGACTAAGGCTCGATCATGGACCTGAACCGCTACATCATTACGGGCCACGGCCTGACCGCGACCTTTACCGAGTGGGGGGCCGCGCTGGTCGATCTGCGACTGGACGGGCATGACGCGCCGCTGGTTCTGGGGCTGGCCGATCTGAACGATTACGCCGCAGGGCAAAGCAATTACATGGGGGCGACCGCAGGACGGTTTGCCAACCGGATCGGCGATGCAAGGTTCACGCTGGGCGGCACGACGTATCATCTGGACCCGAACTTCCAGGACCGGCACAGTCTTCATGGCGGCTCCAGGGGCACCGGCAAGCGGGTCTGGACAGTGGCGGATCATCGCGACGACAGCGTCACCTTCAACATCGCGCTGGCGGACGGAGAAATGGGATACCCCGGTGCGATGCAGATTTCGGCAACCTTTACCTGCGCCCCGGACGCCACGCTGCGGATCCAGTATCGCGCCACGACCGACGCGCCGACGATCTGCAACCTGGCGCATCATACCTATTGGAACCTTGACGGATCGAACGATATTTCCGGACATTACCTGACGGTGAAGGCCGACCGCTATACGCCCGTCGATGACGGCATGATCCCCATCGGGGACGCGTCGGTGGCAGGCACGGAGTTTGATTTCCGCGCCGGGCGGATGTTGCCGGGCGCGGGGTTGCTGGACCATAATCTGTGCCTGTCGGACGCGCGCGTCGCCCTGCGCGATGTGGCGGTGTTGCACGCGCGGGGACTGTCGATGACAGTGGCCACGACCGAGCCGGGATTGCAGGTCTATGACGGTGCCAAGCTGAATACACAGGTACCCGGTCTGGACGGGCGAACCTATCGCGCCCATGCAGGCGTCGCGCTGGAGGCGCAGAACTGGCCGGATGCGCCGAACCACGACGACTTTCCCGGTGCCGTGCTGCGTCCGGGCGAGACCTATGAACAGACGACCACTTTCAGCTTCGAAAAGGACTAGACATGGCATTTCAGGACTGGATGAAGCAGGCGAACCTGATCGGTGGCGATTGGGTCGCGGCGGACAGCGGCGAGACGATCGACGTGACCAACCCCGCGACGGGCGACGTCATCGGGACCGTGCCCAAAGGCGGAAAGGCCGAGGCCGAACGTGCGATCAAGGCGGCGGTTGCCGCGTTTCCGGGGTATCGGGATACCTCGCTGATGGATCGCTGCGCGCTGCTGTGGAAATTGCATGATGCGCTGATGGACAACCAGAAAGATCTGGCCGAACTGCTGACCGTCGAGATGGGCAAGCCGCTGGCCGAATCGATGGGCGAGATCGCCATCGGTGCGCAATACGTCCGCTGGTTCGCCGAGGAAGCGCGTCGCGCCAAGGGCGAGATCGTGCCGGCGGGCGTGAACGGACGCCGTATCCTGGTGACGAAACACGCCATTGGCGTGGTGGGCATGATCACGCCGTGGAATTTCCCGTCGTCGATGCTGGCCCGCAAGATCGCACCGGCACTGGCCGTGGGCTGCACCGTGGTCGCCAAACCCGCGACGGCGACGCCCTATTCCGGGCTGGCCTGGGGTGCGCTGGCCGAGGAGGTCGGGTTCCCGAAGGGCGTGGTGAACGTCGTCACCGGATCGGCGAAGGATATTTCCAAGGCGATGATGGACAGTTTCGACCTTCGCAAGATCACCTTCACGGGATCGACCGAAGTCGGCAAGGAGTTGATCCGCGGATCGGCGGATACGGTCAAGAAGGTCTCGATGGAGCTGGGCGGCAACGCGCCTTTCGTGGTGTTCGACGATGCCGATCTGGAAAAGGCGGTCGAGGGCGCGATGGTGTCGAAGTTCCGCAATGCGGGCCAGACCTGCGTCTGTGCCAACCGGATGATCGTGCAGTCGGGCATCCACGACGCCTTCGTCAAGCGGCTGGTCGAGCGGACGGAGGCGCTCAAGGTCGGGGACGGGTTGGTGAAGGGCGTCGAGCAGGGGCCGATGATCGACATGGATGCGGTCGAGAAGGTCGAGGACTTCGTCGCCGACGCCAGGGACAAGGGCGGCGAGGTCGTCACGGGCGGTGCGCGGCACGACAAGGGCGGCACGTTCTTCCAGCCGACGGTTGTCACCGGGGCCACGCAGGCGATGAAATTCGCCACCGAGGAGATTTTCGGTCCGTTGGCCCCGGTGTTCAAGTTCGAGACCGAGGAAGAGGCCATCGAGATGGCGAACGCCACGGTCTATGGGTTGGCGTGTTACGCCTATACCTCCGATCTGGGGCGGGCGTTCCGCCTGAACGAAGGGCTGCAATACGGGATGATCGGCATCAACTCGGGCCTTATCACCACGGTCGAGGCGCCGTTCGGCGGCGTCAAGGAAAGCGGTCTGGGCAAAGAGGGCGGAAGCCAGGGATTGGACGACTACCTGGAGGTCAAATACGTCTGCATCGATGGCATCTGACGACTTTGGCGTGAGGGCGCGGGCGGTATCGCCCGGCCCAGCCCGTCATTGCGGGCCGGCCCGAGCGCAGGAAAGTCGGGTGGACCGTCGCCTAGACCGGGTTCGGCGGATCGCGGCCTTCGGCGATGGCCACGGCGTTGTCCATCGCCATGCGGCCCATGTCTTCGCGCACTTCCAGCGCGGCTGTGCCCAGATGCGGCAACAGAACGACGTTTTCGAGGGCCATGAGGGCGGCGGGAACGTGAGGCTCCCGCTCGTAGACATCAAGGCCCGCGCCCGCGAGCCCGCCGTTTCGAAGCGTCGCAATCAGCGCCGCCTCGTCCACCACGTCGCCGCGGGCGATATTCACGAGGATGGCCTGCGGCTGCATCGCCGACAGGGCTGCGGCATCGATGATGTGGAACGTCTCGGGCGAGGCGGGGACGGCGGTGACGACGATATCGGCCGTTTGACAAACCTCCGCGACAGACGCCAGTTGCCGCGCACCCGGCACGGATTTGACAGAGCGGTTGTGGAATACAACGTCCATGCCGAAGCCGTGGTGACAGCGCCGCGCGATGGCTTGCCCGATGCGGCCCATGCCGATCACGCCGAGCGTCTTCCCCGATATATGCATCCCCAGCATCTGCGTCGGGTGCCAGCCCTGCCAGTTGCCCGCGCGCACCATGCGTTCGCCCTCGCCCGCGCGGCGAGCCGTCATCAGGATCAGTGTCAGGGCGATATCGGCGGTCGCATCGGTCACCGCGCCGGGGGTGTTGGTCACGACCAGGCCCGCCTTGCGCGCGGCTTCGACGTCGATGTGGTTATAGCCCACGCCAAAGTTCGCCAACCCCTTCGCCCGGATCGTTCCGGTAAAGGCGTCGTCCCCGAAGGCATCGCCCAGCGTCGGCAGGATCACGTCGTAATCGGCCAGAGCGGCGCGACATTCCGGCAGGTCCATCGGCTGCGTCGTATCGCGGCAGGTGACGTCGAAATGGTCGCGCAGGGCATCCATCACGCTGTCGGGCAGGGCGCGGGAAACGAGGAGTTTCGGCAGATCCGTCAATGCATCCGCCCCCCGTCCGGCACGGACTGATCGGGGGCCAGCAGGACGACTTCGCCGTCCGGATCGGGAACACCCAGCACCAGAACCTCGGACATGAATTTGCCGATCTGGCGGGGCGGGAAGTTCACCACGGCGATGACCTGTCTGCCGACAAGTCCATCCGGAGTATAGTGCGCCGTCACCTGGGCCGAGGTCTTGCGTTCGCCAAGATCGCCGCCGAAATCGACCCACATCTTGATGGCGGGTTTACGCGCCTCGGGAAAAGGTTCGGCGCGGGTGATCGTGCCGACGCGGATGTCGACCTTGAGGAAATCGTCGTATGTGATGTTCATTCCCGAAGCTCCTTCGATCGGTCTGTGGCGGCTTTGACGGTGCGGGCCATCAGGTCGGGCAACTCGGCCATCAGCACTTCCAGCCCGGCTTGGGTGGTGCCGTTCGGGCTGGTGACGTTGATCCGCAGTTGTGCCGGATCTTCGCCGGTCATGGCCAGCGCGCCTGCCCCGGCCACGGTCGCGCGGGCCAGGCGGGCCGCCAGCTCGGGGTCCAGCCCCTGCGCCACGCCGGCCGCGGCCAGCGCCTCGATCATGTGAAAGACATAGGCCGGGCCGGAGCCGGAGAGCCCGGTGACCGCATCCATCCGGTCTTCGTCGTCCAACCGGACCACTTCGCCGACGGCGGACAGGAATTGCCCGGCCAAATCAAGATCGGCGGGGGTGGCGGCGGAATTCCCGACAAGGGCGGTGATGCCCTTGCCGACCGCCGCCGGGGTGTTCGGCATGGCGCGCACGATGCGGGCGTCCGACCCGAACGCGGCTTCGAAGGCGACGATGGGTGTGCCCGCGGCGATCGAGACGAACAGGGTGTCGGTCAGCGACTGCAAGGCGGGCAGGGCGTCGCCCATCATCTGCGGCTTGACGGCGATCAGGGCGATGGCGGGGGCGGCGGGCAAATCGGTATTGATGCGAACGCCCGTGCCGCGCAGCCAGTCCGATGGCTTGGGGTCCAATACGGTAACGGCGGCTGGCGACAGGCCGTTGTCGAGCCAGCCGGCCAGCATCGCGGAACCCATCTTGCCGCAGCCCAGAAGCACGACTCCGCGTGTGTCGATATCGGTGAAATCCATGCGCAACCCTCCGGGGTCTGACCCTAGGGCCTGTCCGGTGCGAGGAAAAGATCAGGCGTGGCCGTAAGCCTCGGCCATGGCGATCTGCATTGCGACATGCGGCGCGCGACCGCCCCAGCACACCAGTTGGAAGGCCGGATAGTAGCGCTCGCCGGCCATGATCGCTTCGGCCACCATATGGTTGACCTGATCGACCTGTGCGCAGACACCGCCCGCGAGGACGAGGCCATACCGCCAGATCATCATCTTCCGATCCTTCAGATAGCTGAAGGATCCGGCCCAGCATTCGTCGTTGGCAAGATTCAAGGTCTCGTAGAGACGCGGCAGACTGGTCTCCGGCGGCTGCATCTCGAAGCAACAGATCAGCCGCAGGGTTTCGTCCGTCTGGGACCATGCAAGAGTGACGGAGTAGTTGCGCCACTGTCCTTCGACCTGCATGGAAATCTGGTCGTCTCCAACCCGATCGAAGGCCCAGTCGTGGCTTTCGGCCACGGTCTCGACCAAATCGATCGGGTGGAGGTCGCCTGTTTCTGAAAACTGCTGCCGTTCGTGAAGCATGTCCCGCCTTCTTCTGCGCCCATAGGACTGGTGGAGAACGCGACCCATATGATCGTCTCTATGTCCCCTCTACAATATATGGTGCAGGCAAGCGACGTTTCTGTAAAGGGAGGATTTGCGCTTCTCCACAGCTTTTCCAACGATCCGGCCTGCTGGCGCATGATTTTCGCAGGTCACGCGCATGTCAGGGGACTTCGCCGATCGCAGCCTTAAATCAGGGGCATGAAACATATCGCATCGGCCATCGCCGCCGTCCTCCTCGCTTCGACCAGCCTTGCCGGTTCCGCAACGGCGCAGCCCCTTCCATTCGATAAAAATTGGACGGAACAGGGTTTCTTTCGCCTGTTTTCAGATGATTATCGCATGCAGGGGGCATCTTTGCAGGTTGTGTCCGACGGCACCGTATCGTTGCTGTGGCGGGCAACGCCAGTGTCGATGCAGGGCGCGACGCGCGCCAGCTGGGGCTGGGCCGTGGCCGAGGGGGTGCCTGCGACCGACCTGAGCCGCAAGGGCGGGGACGACCGCAACCTAGCGATTTATTTTGCCTGGACCACGCCCGCGAAGGCCGCGGGCCTGAACCCGAAGCGTGCGACAGCTTTGCTGCGGGATGCGGATACGCGGGTGCTGGTCTATGTCTGGGGCGGTGACGACGTCCGCGGCACCCTGCAGGACAGTCCCTATCTTGCAGGCATGAAAACCATCGTCCTGCGCCCGGCGAGGACAGGACAGCAAAGTGAAAGCGTCGATCTGGCGGCGGATTATGCCCGCGCCTTCGGCGGGACACCGGGTCTGCTGGTCGGCGTCGGCATTTCGGCGGACAGCGACGATACCGGCAGCAAGATCCGCGCCAGCGTCACCGCACCGGACTTGCGCTGACCGCCCGCGACTTTACCGTCGCACCGATCAGCGCGGGAGGGTGCGATGGACTTGAGCGGATGCGGAGCGGCGATCACGGGCGGGGCCGGAGGTTTGGGCGAAGCGGTCGCGCGGCATATTGCCGGGGCGGGCGGGTCAGTCGCGATCCTTGATCTTGACGATAAGGGGGCGGGCCTCGCCGAAGAGCTGGGCGGGACATTTCACAAGCTGGATGTGACGGACGCCCCGGCCTGCGCCAGGATTCTGGCAACCGTGGCGGAGGGGCACCGGCTGGACCTGATGGTCAATTGCGCGGGCGTCGCGCCTGCCGCCAGGACCGTGGGTCGCCACGGGGCGCATGATCCGGTGCTGTTCGCCAGAACCGTCGGCATCAATCTGATCGGCACGTTCAACTGTGCCTCGGCCGCCGCCGCGATCATGGCGGAGCAGGATGGCCGGGGGCCGGACGGCGAACGCGGCGTAATCGTGAACACGGCTTCGATCGCGGCCTATGACGGCCAGATGGGTCAGATCGCCTATGCCGCGTCCAAGGGCGGCGTGGCGGCGATGACCCTGCCGATGGCGCGCGATCTGGCGCGGTCGGGCATTCGCGTCGTCGCCGTGGCCCCCGGCCTGTTCCTGACGCCGATGATGACGGCGTTCCCGCAGGACATTCAGGACAGGCTTGGCGCACAGGTGCCCTATCCTCCGCGTCTGGGACATCCGGCGGAATTTGCCGCGCTGGTCGGCCATATCGCGACCAACCCGATGCTGAACGGAGAGGTCATCCGGCTGGACGGGGCGATCCGCCTGGCGCCGAAATGACCGATCTGTCGGCGTGGTTCGCCATTATCGACGGGGACTGGTCCCAGGTGCGGGCGGCGCGTCTGGCATGGCTGGCACCGTCGAACTTCGACGCGGGTGGCCAGCAGCTTCGGTCCCTGTCGGAGTTCGCAGCCGCCTGAAAGACCCGCCTACACCACCCGTCGTTCGCCAAGCCGTTCGGCAATCAGGCGGCGCAGGCGCGGGCGCAGGTCGTCCATCGTCTGTGCGGCCAGGCCTTCCGCCTCGGCCAGAAGTACGGGATCGTGGCCGGTGCGCGCCAATCCAGCGAGAAAATTGGCCACGAAGCGGGGCGCGATACTCTCGTCCCCCAACAGACGATCCGCATAGGCAAAATCTTCCGACAGGGCGAGGCGATCCGGCTGGACGGTTTCGGTGCCGACAACGCTCAGGCCCTTGGGCCAGTCTTCCGCTGGAAGATGGCGCAGGATGATCTGTTGAAACGTGGCGAGGCTTTCGATGGGTTTTGGCAGAAAGCCGTCGGCCCCGGCGGCGCAGGCCTCCGCCTCCACCTCGTCACGGGGCTGACCGGAGGTGGCGAGCAGGACCGTGGGACGCTGCGTGGCACTGGCGAGACGTGAAATCAGCTCCAGCCCTGAACCGTCAGGCAGGCCCAGGTCGACGATGGCGATCCCGGCGCGATAGGTCAGCAGGTGCCGTTCCGCCGACGCGATGCAGTCGGCCCGGCGGATGCGCGCACCGGACCGCAGGGCCAGCATGCGCACCGCCTCGGACGCGAACCGGCTGTCTTCGACCAACAGGACGGTCTGGCCCAGAAGCGGACGTTGCGGGGTGGGTGCAGGGCGCACCAGCATGTCGGGATCCATCATCGTGCCTCTCCTCATCTTTCGTCTGACAGTTGCGCATTACATCCCTAACGAATGATGAACGGCGCGCGACAAATCGCGCAGGCCGCTTGCGGGGGCCGGGGCCGCATCGCATAACGCCGCACAAAGGCATAAGGGGCGCGACATGATCGGCAAGCTGAACCACGTGGCCATCGCGGTCCCCGATCTGGACGCCGCCGCCGCGCAATACCGCGATACGCTGGGGGCACGGGTGAACCCGCCGCAGGACGAGCCGGACCATGGCGTCACGGTCGTGTTCATCGACCTGCCGAACACCAAGATCGAACTGCTGCACCCGTTGGGCGACGACAGCCCGATCAGTGGGTTTCTGGCCAAGAACCCGTCGGGCGGCATCCATCACATCTGTTATGAAGTGGATGACATCCTGGCGGCCCGCGACCGTTTGATCGCCTCGGGCGCACGGGTGCTGGGATCGGGCGAGCCGAAGATCGGGGCACATGGCAAGCCGGTCCTGTTCCTGCATCCGAAGGATTTCACCGGAACGCTTGTCGAACTGGAGCAGGTCTGATGGGTATATTCTCCGCTTTCGTCCTTTTCGCCATGGTTTGGGCCATGGTCTTCCTGATCGGGCTTCAGGTCGGGCAGGACACGCAGGGCGACCGGGGTGAACGGGTGCCCGGCACCCATGTTTCGTCACCGGTCGAATTCAAACTGTGGCGTCGCGTGGGCTTCGCCACGGCGATCACGCTGGTTCTCTGGGTGCCGCTGGTCTGGTTCATCATGTCCGGGACACTGAGTATCGACGATATGCGTCGTTGGACCGGACGGCCCGAATTCGGCGGCTAGACCCGGTTCAGACGGTGAAACTGGTGCGCGAAACTGGCCGCACCGATGACCGGGACCAGCAGGTTCAGCACCGGCACCGACAACGGGATCGCCATCAGCACACCCATCGCCCAGATGGCACCCCGGTTGCGGCGGCGGAACGCCTGCGCCTCGGCCACGGGCATCCGGCGGAGGGCGACCATCTGCGCATATTCCCGCCCCAGTAAAAACCCGTTCACTGCCCAGAAGATGAACAGCGCGAAGGGCGCGAGAAAGATATAGGCGATCAGGGCCAGAAGGTTCGCGGCAATGACGAGGCCGAGGAACCCGGCACTTTCGCGCAACATCTCGCCCCAGCCCTGATGCCGGGCGGGGGGCAGGTGGGGATAGTGGCGATCCTCGACCGCGTCGACGATCCGGTCGAGGAACAGCCCGGTGAAGGCGGACGCGACCGGCACCATCAGGAAGATCGACGCGATCAGCGTGAAGGGGACAGCGGCCCACCCTGCCGCATTGTCGAGCCAGGTGACTTCGCCCAGCCACGGCAGGGTGACAGAGGGGCCGACAAGGGCCGCTGCGCCCCAGATCAGCAGGGCGGAGAACCCGACCAGAAGTGCCAGCGACAGCCCGACACCGGCAAGCAGGACGCGGCGAAAGCGCGGGTCGCCGAGTTGCGAAATTGCGCGGAGTGCGTCGTCGATCATGCCTCCACCCATGTTGTCAGGGCATCGACGTCCGGTCGCGGGCGGTCGGGCGGCGCGGAGGTCTCGGTGCCCAGAACAATGAAGCCCGCGACGTATTCGGATGCGGCAAGATCCAGCCCCCGTGTCAGCCAGTCACGGTCCGTCGCCATCCAGCCCGACAGCCAGTTTGCCCCCCATCCCGCCGCCAGCGCAGCGTTCACCAGGCCGAGGCAGACCGCCCCGGCGGACAACGTCTGTTCGATGGCGGGAACCTTGTCGGACGGTTGCGGCGATCCGATCACGGCGACCATCGCGGGTGCGTCGGTGAACATTGCACGGGCCTTGGCCAGCTTGTCGGCATCGCGATCCTGCGCCGCGCCCAGCCGCGTCGTCAGATCGGCCAGCCGGATCAGCGCCGCATCCCGCAAGACGATCAGGCGCCAGGGCTCCAGCTTTCCATGATCGGGAACGCGCAGGGCGGCGGTCAGCATCGGTTCCAGTGCCGCGCGATCCGGGGCGGGGGCCACCAGCGTCTTGGCCGGGCGGGACCGGCGGGTCAGCAGGAACGCCGTCACGTCGGGGCGCGGGGTCAGGGGCGGCAGTGCAGTCATCGGGGCATCCTTCGGTTGGCAGGTCATGTCGCCCGCCAAAGGGGCGGTTTCAAGGCCGGAGCGCCAGGGCAACGGCGGCATGTTCCGCCGGAGCCTCGTTTTCGCCGGAGGTGAAACAGGCGACGACGGGTGATCCGGGGCAATCCGGGACGGCATAGACGGCGTTGGCCGAGAATGGACCGCCGCCGGAATGGCCGATAACGCGGCCCGCCGATCCCACGTCGCCGATCATCAGGCCCAGACCATAACCGGCCCGTGTCCACGGTCGGCCGGGGTCGGAGAATGACAGCTGCAGGGCATCCTGCATCTGTGCCAGCGACGGGTCCGACAGGATAGCCCGCAGCATTCGCACGGCATCTGTCGGGCTGCCCATGACGCAACCATGCGCGACCCAGCCGGGGTGATACCCGTTTGCCGCAAAAGGCAGATCGGCGAAATCCTCGACGGATTGTGCAAGGCGCACTGAGGACAGGCCGAGCGGAATGGCCAACCGATCGCGCAGCAAGGTGGCAAGGGGCGTAGCTGTGGCATCTTCCAGCGCCTGCCGGGCCAGCAGATAGCCGATGTTGGAATAGGCGAACCGGGTGCGCGGTGGCGTGCCGGGCCGGTCCGGCGGGACGGCGCGCAGAAAGTCGTCGGCGGACCAGACCGGGTCGGCTGCCATGACGGCGGCCTGATAGGCCCGCAGGAGACCATAATCGCCCAAACCGGCGCGATGCCGGAGTAGATCGCGGATCGTCCACGCCCGGCCGGGACACGGCGCATCCAGCGACAGCTTTCCCCGTGCCGCTGCGTCGACGCAGAGGGCGGCGATAATCGTCTTGCTGAAACTCCACCAAGGAAGGGCGGGGGCGGGGTCTGCGACAAGTGTTCCGTCGGCGTCGAGACGGGCTGTGATGGTAGTCATGCACCGAGGGTTTCAGACGTCCCGATCTGCTGCAAGGGGGACCGTCTGGGCGGGTTTCCGCTGGAAGGTGACGCAGGGGAAGCATCGCGCGCGCCGACGGCCCGCCGTGACTTACCATCGCCTGTGGCACATGCCGGTATCTGGGAGGATCATCATGACGAAGCACATCAGTCATCTGTCGCGCAGGCAGGCCCTTGGCGCACTTGGCGGAGGGGCGGTCGCGCTGACCGCGGTGGCCGCGAATGCGCAATCCACGGCAGTCGAGCCGCTGTCGACCATTACCACGCCGCGCCGCGAGTTCGGCCCCGATGCTGACCCGAACGTGTATTTCTGGGACCCCGATCTGGTTGCGGCTGAGGATGGATTCTGGGGCGTGATGCAGCCCAATGCGTCGATTGAACGGCTCTGGACCGGGGCGCGCTGGGCCGAGGGACCGGCCTGGAACAGCGTCGGAAAATACCTGATCTGGTCCGACATTCCCGAAAACCGGCAGATGCGTTGGCTGGACGAGGACGGACATGTCTCGGAGTTCCGTAAACCGTCGAACAATTCCAACGGCAACAGCTTCGATTATCAGGGACGGCAATTGTCGGCCGAACATCTGACGCGCCGTGTCGTGCGCTATGAACTGGACGGGTCGGTCACGATCCTAGCCGATATGTTCGAGGGTAAGCGGTTCAATTCGCCCAACGATATCGTGGCGCATCCCGATGGCAGCTATTGGTTTACCGATCCGCCCTATGGCGGACAATTGTACGAAGGCGCGCCGGATGCCGCCGGTGGTCCGTCGAATGCGGCCGGATTGCTGAACCCGCGTCTGGGGCAGCCGCCCGAAATCGGCGACTGGAACCGGGAGATGGAGACCGCGACCTATCGCGTCGATGGCTCCGGCACCGTGACGCGCGTGGCGACCGAAGCGGATGCGGCGGACCCGAATGGTCTGTGTTTCTCGCCCGATCAATCGGTTCTGTATATCGCCTCGACCGGCAAGGGTCCGGGCGATACCGGACCGGGCGGCAATGGCGAGATCATAGCGATGGATGTCGCCGCCGATGGCACGTTGTCGAACCGGCGCGTGTTTTCGGACTGCGTGGTGGACGGTATAAAATGCGGGCCGGACGGATTGCGGACGGACGTAGCGGGCAACGTCTGGGCGTCATCGAATGCAGGCCGCAACGTCGGCTATTCCGGGGTGACGATCTGGACGCCGGAAGGCACCTTGCTGGGCCGTATCCGCCTGCCGGAAGTTTGCGGCAATATCTGTTTTGGCGGGCCGAAGCGGAACCGCCTGTTCATGGCCGCATCGCAGTCGATCTATTCGGTCTTTACCGGGACGCAGGGGGCTGGGCCTGCTTGACCCAGCGGGCGCGCGGCCGGGGTCAGGCCCCAGCCGCGCCGTCCACCGGTTTCTTTGATGCCGCCTTTTTTGGCGCCGGTTTTTTGGCTGCGGTCTTCTTTGCCGCCGTTTTCTTCTTGGCGGCAGTTTTTTTCGTCGCCGCCTTCTTATTGGGCGACTTCGCGGCCTTCGCTGCGATCAGTTCCACCGCCTGCGCCATTGTGACGTCTTCGGGCGTCATCTCCTTGGGCAGGGTCGCGTTCACCTTCTCCCATTTGACGTAGGGGCCATAGCGACCTTCCATTACGTTGATGGGGCCACCGTTTTCGGGGTGTTCACCCAGTTCGCGCAGAGGGGCCGCCGCGGCACCGCGCCCGCCGCGTTTGGCCAGCTTTTCGGCCAGCACTTCAACGGCGCGGTTCATGCCGATGGTGAAGATCTCCTCCTCGTCCGGCAGGTTGGCGTAGACCTTGTTCCATTTGACGTAGGGCCCATAGCGCCCGAGGTTTGACTCGATTGGTTCACCGTCTTCAGGATGGGTGCCGACGTGACGGGGCAGGGACAAAAGCTGAAGGGCCTTATCATAGTCGATGGTATCGGGGGCCCAGCTTTTGGGCAGACTGGAGCGTTTGGGTTTCTTGTTTTCGTCCGTCGCTTCGCCCAGCTGAACATACGGCCCGAAGCGCCCGGATTTCAGCCAGACCTCCAGCCCGGATTCCGGCTCCACGCCCAGCATGCGTTCGTCGCCCTGCTGCTCCCCCTCCAGGCCCGGAGGGCCGAAGGGGCGGGTATAGCGGCATTCGGGATAGTTCGAGCAGCCGATGAAGGCCCCCCCGGATCGCGCCGTGCGCATCGACAGGCGGCCCGCCTCGCATTTCGGACACAGGCGCGGATCGGTGCCGTCGCCCTTGTCGGGGAAGATATGCGGCTCCAGCACTTCGTTTATCTTCTCGAGGACTTCGGTGATCCGAAGCTCCGATGTCTCGCCGATGGCCGCCGAAAAGTCGCGCCAGAAACGGGCCAGAACGTCCTTGTAGTCCTTGTCGCCGGCGGAAACCTCGTCCAGTTCCTCCTCCAGCCCGGCAGTGAAGTCATAGCTGACGTAGCGCCGGAAGTAATTCGACAGGAAGACCGTCACCAGCCGTCCCTGATCTTCGGGGAACAGGCGGTTGCCTTCCTTGCGGGCATATCCGCGGTCGACGATGGTCGACAGGATGCTGGCATAGGTCGACGGGCGCCCGATGCCCAGTTCTTCCATCTTCTTGACCAGCGTCGCCTCGGTGTAGCGCGGCGGAGGCTGGGTGAAGCTCTGCTGACCCAGAACCGCGTTCGAGGGGGCCTTGATCAACTGGTTCTCGGACGTCTCATCGGCATAGGCGGCGACTTTCTTGGCCGCATCGCCTTCGTGGATCGCGGGCAGGCGCTTGTCGTCCTCGGAGGTCGCGGCATCGTCGTCGCGGCCTTCGGTATAGACCTTCATGAAGCCATCGAAAATCACGACCTGACCAGTGGCACGCAGTTCGACCTGCTCGTCCTTGTCGCGGATCGTGACGGTCGTGCGTTCCATCCGTGCACCCGACATCTGGCTGGCCAGTGTGCGCTTCCAGATCAGGTCGTAGAGCTGCTTCTGGTCTTTTTCCAGGCGCAGTTCGTCCGCTGCCTTGGTCATGTCGGTCGGGCGGATACATTCGTGCGCTTCCTGCGCGTTCTTGGCCTTGTTCTTGTAGATGCGTGGCTCGGACGGGATGTAGTCCCTGCCGTACCGGGCGGCGATGGCATCGCGCGCCCCGGTCACGGCTTCGGGCGCCATGTCGATACCGTCGGTCCGCATGTAGGTGATATGTCCGGCTTCATACAGGCGCTGCGCCGTCGACATGCAGGCCTTGGCGCCCATGCCGAATTTGCGGCTGGCTTCCTGCTGCAGGGTCGAGGTCATGAAGGGCGGGCTGGGGTTGCGGCTGGCCGGCTTGGCCTCGACTGCCGTGACGGTCAGCGTGCGGCTTTCGACGGCCTGCACGGCGAGTTCGGCCTGCGTCGCGTCGGCCAGATCGAAGCGGTCCAGTTTCTTGCCGGCCAGCGAGACCAAGCGCGCTTCGAAGGTCTGACCACGCGGGGTTTCCAGCATGGCGCGAACCGACCAGTATTCGCGGGCGTCGAAGGCCTCGATCTCCATTTCGCGGTCGACCACGAGGCGCAGGCAGACGGACTGCACCCGGCCAGCCGATTTCGATCCGGGCAGCTTGCGCCACAGGACCGGCGACAGGTTGAAGCCGACCAGATAATCGAGCGCACGGCGTGCCAGATAGGCATGGACCAGCGGCGTGTCGATTTCGCGCGGGCTGGCGATGGCCTCCTGCACGGCTTTCTTGGTGATGGCGTTGAAGGCCACGCGGCTGACCGGCATGTCCTTCTTGATGCCCCGGCGGTTGAGCAGCGCCTCCTGCAGGTGCCAGGAAATCGCCTCGCCCTCGCGATCGGGGTCGGTGGCCAGGATCAGGTTCGGGTCGTCGGCCAGCGCGTCGGCGATGTCCTTGATGCGTTTCTTGCTGTCGGCAGGGATTTCCCAGGTCATGTCGAAACCGTTTTCGGTATCGACGCTGCCGTCCTTGCCGACCAGGTCGCGGACGTGGCCATAGCTGGCCAGGACAGTGTAACCCTTGCCCAGATATCCGTTGATTGTCTTGGCTTTGGCCGGGGATTCAACGACGACGACGGGCATGGGCGGAAACCTCGGACTGTTCGATCTGGGGGGATCTGTCGGCGTGTATTCGGGCCTGTCCCCTTGGGCCGCGGACCATGTGGGGGGCGCCGGGGGATTGTCAATGGCGGCGGTTTCGCCCGTATTCGGAGCGCCGGGGGCGCGTCCCCCATCGGTCAGGGGACGATTTCCGGGGCCATGTCCGGTGCAAGGATCGGGGCGCAGGGGTCAGAGGCGGACAAACCCGCCCCCGGCGCGGCGGGCGATAACGCCGGTCAGTTCCATCTCCGAGAGGTGCGTGGCGAGGTGGCGCGCGGCGACGGTGCCGGTCTGCGACAGGTCGCGCAACAACTGATCTTCCGGCACGGGGACAGGGGACAGGAGCGACAGGATGCGGTCGCGCAGGACCGGGTCTTCGGGAATGGCGGAAACAGGCTCTGGCGGTTGCGCAATGCATTCTGGCGAAGATTCAGGAGCAGGCGCAAGGCTGGCCAGAACCTCCAGCACGTCATCGGCCCCGCGCACCAGTGTCGCGCCATCGCGCAGCAGGATGTTACAGCCCGAGGCCCGTCCGTCGAACGGGTGGCCCGGCACCGCGAGCACATCGCGGCCCTGATCCAGCGCATCGCGGGCGGTGATCATGGAGCCGGATTTGGCCGCCGCCTCGATCACGATGACCAGTTGCGCCACGCCCGACACGATCCGGTTGCGCCGGGGAAAGTCGCGGGCCTGTGGCGACAGGCCGAAGGGTCGTTCCGAAAGGGCGCAGCCCTGTTCGGCGATCTTTGCCGCCAGTTGGATATTTTCCGCCGGATAGACACAATCGAGCCCGCCCGCATGGACTGCGACCGTGCCGCCCGACAGCGCCGCATCGTGGGCGACGGCATCAACGCCGCGGGCCAGACCGGAGGCTACGACGACGCCCGCCTCCGACAGGTCGCGCGACAGTGCCCGAGCCATGCGCAGGGCCAGCGAGGAGGCGTTGCGCGTGCCGACGATGGCGACGGTCGGGCGGGTCAGGATGGACGGATTACCCTGCGCCCAGAGAACCGGGGGAGCCGAAGTTATTTCGGCCAGACGGGCAGGGTATCCGGGCGCACCGAGCGTCAGCAGGCGCGCGCCGTGTTTGCGCGCAGCACGGATCTCGCGGCGGATCGTTGCCTCGTCGGCGACCGTGTAGTCGGCGTCCCCCGCGGCGCGCGCGATATCGGGCAACGCCCCCAATGCGGCCTGCGCGGAGCCGTGTTCGACGATCAGGCGGCGGAAGGTGGCTGGGCCGACACGCCGGGAGCGCGACAGGCGCAGGCGCGAGAAAAGTTCGTCCTGCGACGGCGGGGCGTCGAATAGGGGAATCGGTGCTTCGGCCATGGAATCGGGAAGGTCGAAGGTATCGGGAATCGCGTAATTCATGGACTGCAGGTTGGCAGGTGGATCGTTGAGAATTGGTTAACGCGGCGCGAAGGCGGATGGCAGGGCGAGACTGCCTGGCGCACCGGGGGTCAGGCCGCTGTCAGGTCCAGCCAGGAGCGAGAACGACGTCTCCGACGACCGGCGCAGGCAAGGCAGGACGATCGCGACCGCTCGGGCCGCAAGGCAGACAGGCATAGTGTCGCGCCTCGTCAGGCGACCCGCGTAGACAACAACCGTGAGAAAACGCACTCAAGCGGCCGACCCACCCACTGTCAGACCGCCAATCAGCAATGTTGGCTGGCCGACGCCCACCGGCACCCATTGTCCGGCCTTGCCGCAGTTGCCCATGCCGGGGTCCAGCGCCATGTCGTTGCCGATGGCGCGGATGTTGGTCAGCGCCGTGGCGCCGTCGCCGATCAGGGTCGCGCCCTTGACCGGGTCGCCGACGATGCCGTTCTTCACGCGGTAGGCTTCGGTGCAGGAGAACACGAACTTGCCGTTGGTGATGTCGACCTGTCCGCCGCCGAAGCCGACGGCGTAGATGCCGTCTTTCACGTCCGCCACGATATCGCCGGGCGCCACGTCGCCGCCCAGCATATACGTGTTGGTCATGCGCGGCATCGGCGCGTGGGCATAGGACTCGCGGCGCCCGTTGCCGGTGGGCGCAACGCCCATCAGGCGGGCGTTCTGCCGGTCCTGCATGTAGCCGACCAGAATGCCGTCCTCGATCAGCGTGTTCTTCGCCGATGGCGTACCCTCGTCATCGACGGTAATCGACCCGCGCCGGTCAGGGATGGTGCCGTCGTCCAGCACGGTCACGCCGGGGGCAGCGATGCGCTGACCCATCAGGCCCGCGAAAGCGGACTGGTTCTTGCGGTTGAAATCGCCCTCCAACCCGTGACCGATGGCCTCATGCAGCAGGATGCCGGGCCAGCCCGCGCCCAGCGCGACGTCCATGACACCGGCAGGGGCGGGCACGGCGGACAGGTTCACGACGGCGATGCGCAACGCTTCGCGGGCCAGTCCCTTCCAATGGTCCCGCGCCATCAGTCCGGTCAGTGCCACGCGACCGCCGCCGCCTGCGGTGCCGGACTCGCGGCGGCCGTTTTCCTCGACGATGATCGACACGTTCAGGCGGACCATGGGCCGGGCGTCCGAGACGGATGTGCCCTCGGCGCGCAAAATCTCGACCTCCTGCAGGGACGCGGCCATCGAGGCGCTGACCTGCACCACGCGGGGGTCAAGGGCGCGGGCGTAGGCGTCGATTTCGCGCAGGGTCTCCAGCTTGACGGTGAAAGCCTGCCCGGTGATCGGATTGTCGTCAGTATAAAGCCTGCGGTTGGTGCCCATGGGTGCATCGGCCAGTGTCCCACCGCCGTCGCCGACCGCGAGACGCGCCGTTTCGGACGCACGTTTCAGGGCGCTTTCCGAAATTTCGGTTGAATGGGCATAGCCCGCCGTATCGCCCCGCACGGCACGCAGGCCGAAACCTTCGGACGCGTCATAGCTGGCCGTCTTGACCCGGCCATCATCGAACACGACCATTTCGGACCGGCGGCGTTCGAGGAACAGCTCGCCGTCGTCGGCCCCGGCGAGCGTGTCGCGCAGGATGCCGAGCGCGGCATCGCGGTCCAGCAGGGTGTCAAAGGGACGGAAGGGGGCGTCGGTCATGGTGGATTCCTCGGGCAGGTACAGAGGTCACATAGGGGCAAATGGGCCCGGACCCCAGAGGCAGGCGGGAGAATCGGCGTCCCCGAAACATTAGGAAAGCCGAAGACTTCGTTATCGAGGACACGAATTTCGGGGGGTGGCGCATTTTACGGCGCCGACGACGCGTGTCGGACCCGGGGGTGATCCACGGGTGATCTGCGTCGGACGTCGATTTCCTCTGGCCCGGTTAACAGGATGTGAAGGGTGACATCCTCAGGTCAGTTTCAGAGAGATGGGGTCGGTGTGTTCCGCTGAACGACACGGCGGCATGTCGATTGCGGATCCGGTCGCCGAGGCCGGTCGTCCGTAGCAGGTGCGGCGGCCCTGATAGCCTTGGACCAAAGAATGTCCGGTTCGGGTCCAGAGTGACGAATGCTGCGTGCCGCACGAATGTCAGCTTGACTTCAATCGGCACATAATCGCAGCATAATTCAATATGGTCGATCCTCACGCCAAGTTTACCAAACAACTGAAAACACGAGAGATAAGTTAATGCATCCAACAGAAAAAATCGTCCGCCTGTTTCATGAGTCGTGGGGTATGCGCGATCCCGATCGCGGCGCAGAGATCATATCTGAAGATTGCGACTTTGAAGATATCGCGCGTCAAGAAAAACTGACAGGCAAGGAGGCGTATAAGGACGACTACTATCGATGGCGGGAGGCTTTCCCCGACGGTCTTTGTGAAGTTGAAAACGTCATTGTCAGTCAATGCGGAGAATGGGCAACCGTTGAGTTTCGCAATACGGGTATTCACGCTGGTATTTTGCGCTCCAGTCTCGGAGATTTCCAACCAACCGGAAAAAAGGCTGAGGTTCGTTACTGTTCCGTGATGAAAGTGAAAGACGGAATGGTGGTTGAAGGCCGAGATTACTACGACAGCGCAACGATTGCCCGCCAACTAGGGTTAGTTGAATGACCTCTTAGTCGCTGCACGGATGCAACCAACTTTCTATCTGACCTCACGACGGATCAAGAAACGGAAGCAGACTTTCATGAGAAGAATGTAGGTGGCAGGTATGTCCGCAGAGCGGACAGACCCCTTCCGTGAACCTTCGTGAACCTTGTCGTCAAAAGCGCGTCGAGGTGTCCCGCAAAAGGGTGCGACACATGACCTCCGGGGCCTTGCGGAGTCGGGTCTGGATATGGTCTTACCCATCGTGAACACGAACGGGGCCGTTGCCTGCCCTGCCACGACAGACAGGATAGACATCATGAAGATGCGCAATCTGAAGGCCCTTGGCTTTGCCGCCGCCGCAACCCTGACCGCGCTGCCCGCCACGGCCCAGTCCATTCTGGGAGATCTGCCGATCATCGGCCAGCCGCAGCCCGGTGGCATCGGCTTCCAGCCCGCGGCGACCTCGCTGGCCGAGGAAGTCCACTGGCTCGATGGGTTTCTTCTTGTGATCATCACCGTGATCGTGCTGTTTGTGACCGGCCTGATCCTCTGGGTGGTGTTCCGCTATAACCGGAAGTCCAATCCCGAAGCAGCGGAGTTCACTCATAACTCGCCCCTGGAGATCGCCTGGACGGTCGTGCCGATCCTGATCCTTGTGGTCATCGGAGCGTTCTCGCTGCCGGTCCTGTTCGACCAGCAGCGCATTCCCGAAGGCGACGTGGTTGTGAAGGTCACCGGCTATCAGTGGTACTGGGGATATGAATACCCCGACGAGGAAGGTGTCGAGTTCTCCAGCTACATGATCGGCGCGGACGCCGGAAACATGATGACACCCGAGGTCTCGGCCCAACTGACGCAGGCCGGGTACACCGACGACCAGTTTCGTCTGGCAACCGACACGGCAGTCGTCGTGCCGGTGGGCAAGACGATCGTGATGCAGGTCACCGGTGGCGATGTGATCCATTCGTGGACCATCCCCGCGTTCGGCGTGAAGCAGGATGGTGTCCCCGGACGTCTGGCCCAGCTCTGGTTCCGAGCAGACCAGGAAGGCATCTACTTCGGGCAATGCTCGGAGTTGTGTGGTATCGCCCATGCCTACATGCCGATAACGGTCAAGGTCGTGTCGGAAGAGAAATACGCCGAATGGCTTGCCGCCGTGAAAGCCGGCGAAATCGAAACCTGGTAAGCCGCGAAAGGACGCCCGTGTGACCGACCTTTCGCTTCATGCCGCGACCGAAGACAGGCCCGCCCCGGACGAGGCGAGCCTGCGCGACTTCTGGCAGCTTCTCAAGCCGCGCCTGATGTCCCTGTCGGTGTTCACCGCGCTGGTCGGCATGCTGGTCGCACCGGGTGGCGTGCATCCGTTCATCGGCGCGACCTCGATCCTGTGGATAGCTGTCGGGGCCGGGGCGTCGGGCGCGCTGAACATGTGGTTCGATGCGGATATAGACCGGGTGATGAAACGGACCCGCAACCGCCCCATTCCGTCGGGGCGCGTGGCACCGTCGAGCGCTCTGGCGCTGGGGCTGTTTCTGGCGATTGTCTCGGTGGTGATGCTGGACCTGACTGCGAACTGGGTGGCAGCAGCCTGGCTGGCCTTCACGATCTTCTTCTATGTTGTCATCTATTCCATGTGGCTCAAGCGAACGACCTCCTGGAACACGGTCATCGGCGGTCTGGCGGGGGCGTTCCCCCCGATGATCGGCTGGGCCGCCGTGACCGGCAACACGCCCATCGAGGCGTGGCTGATGGTGGGTCTGATCTTCATGTGGACGCCGCCGCATTTCTGGGCCCTCGCCCTGTTCGTCAAGACTGACTACCATGCCGCGCGCATTCCGATGCTGACCGTCACGCACGGGCGGGCCGAAACGCGCCGTCAGGCCTGGTTCTGGTCGCTGGGTCTGGCTGTGGTCTCGCTGCTGGCTTCACTGTCGTCCATCGGCGGTCCGATGACATTGGTTGTGGCATTTGTGCTGAACGGAGTCTTCCTGAAGCGCGCCTGGGATATGCGGCACCGCACCGACCCCGATTGCGAGGCCGATGGCCACGCCGTCGAACGCGGTCTGTTCAAGTGGTCGCTGGTCTATCTTTTCGCACATTTTGCAGTCTTCGTGGCCGAGGCCGCGCTGGGCCCATACGGAGGCTGGTGATGCACCAGGACCACGAACTACACACCCGCCGCAAGGGCCGGAACTTCGGCATTCTTGGCGTGCTTTTTGCTTTCGTCGTGCTGATTTTCGGGCTGACCGTCGTGAAAATCCAGACCGGCACCTATGCCGAGGCATTCGACCATGTGGTCCGTCCGGAACTGGTGCCGAGCGAGGCATCCGAATGAGGCGCTGGTGGCGCAATCTGACGGCCAACGGTCGTGTCGTCGCGTTGACGGTTTCAACCGTGATCGGCATGGGCGCGATGGGCTGGGCGGCGGTGCCGCTTTATGACCTGTTTTGCAGGGTTACTGGTTTTGGCGGCACGACGGCCCGCGGGGTCGCTTCGTCAGGCGAGGTTCTGGACAAGACCGTTCTGGTGCGCTTCGACGCCAGCCGCGCGCGTGACATGCCGTGGGAGTTCAAGCCGGTCCAGAGATCCATGGAGGTGCAGATCGGGGAGACCTACCTGGCCTTCTACGAGGCGACGAACCCCACTGACGAGCCGGTTGCCGGAACCGCCAGCTTTAACGTGGCACCCTATACGGCGGGGCCACATTTCGTGAAGATCGCCTGTTTCTGTTTCGAGGAACAGGTTCTCGACCCCGGCGAAACCGTCACGATGCCTGTCACCTTCTATGTCGACCCCGCCATCGTCGACGATCCGGAAGCGAATGGCATCCCCGAGATCACCCTGTCCTACACCTTTCATGTGACGGACTTGCCTGAAGACTACGCCGCGCTTAACAGCGATCCAACGGCTGCGCAGACCAACTGAGAGGCTTGACCCATGGCCCACGCCAAAAACCACGACTATCATATCCTTCCGCCCTCGATCTGGCCGTTCATCGGTGCTGTTTCGGGCTTCTTCATGCTGATCGGGGCCGTCCTGTGGATGAAGGGTTCGGGCCCATGGCTGTTCGCCGCGGGCTTCGTCGGCATCCTGGGCGTCATGTTCGCGTGGTGGTCGGACGTCATCAAGGAATCGCTGGACGGCGACCACACACCCGTCGTCCGCATCGGACTGCGATATGGGTTCATCTTCTTCATCATGTCCGAAGTCATGTTCTTCGCAGCATGGTTCTGGAGCTTCTTCAAACATGCCATCTATCCGATGGGTCCGGACTCGCCCGCAGTTGACGGTGTCTGGCCGCCTGTGGGGATTGAAACCTTCGATCCCTGGCACCTGCCGCTGATCAATACGCTGATCCTGCTGCTCTCGGGCGCGGCGGCGACCTGGGCGCATCATGCACTGGTTCATGAAAACAACCGGCAGGACATGAAATGGGGCCTGATCCTGGCCATCGCGTTGGGTGCGGTGTTCACGACGTTCCAGATCTATGAATACAGCAACGCGGCCTTCGGTTTCGCCGGTAACATCTATGGCGCGAACTTCTTCATGGCGACGGGCTTCCATGGATTGCACGTTTTCATCGGGACGATCTTCCTCGGGGTCTGTCTTCTGCGGCTTCAGGCCGGTCACTTCACGCCCACCAAGCATATCGGCTTCGAAGCAGCGGTCTGGTACTGGCACTTCGTCGACGTGGTCTGGCTGTTCCTGTTCGCGGCCGTCTACGTTTGGGGCGGCTGACCGTCTGACACGTCGATATGGTTCAACGACGGCGCGGGGGTTCCCGCGCCGTCCGCCGTTTGAAAGGTTGATATGCGCCTGATCCTTCCCCTTCTGTTCGGTCTCGCCGGTTTTGTCGTGCTGGCAGCGCTCGGCCTGTGGCAATTGCAGCGGATGGAGTGGAAACAAGGCGCCATCGCCGAAATCGAAGCCAGGATCGGGGCAGATCCCGTCCCGGTTGCCGCCGTTCTCGACCCCGAGACCGATAACTTCCGGCCGGTCATCGTAGAGGGTCGTATTTCCGGTCCGCCGATCCGTGTTCTGGGTGCATGGCGGTCCGCAGGCAGCGGTTTCAAGGTGATCGTGCCGCTGCAAACGGCACAACGGACCTTGATGGTCGATCTTGGTATCGTCCCGCTGGAAACATCGACCGAAGCCCTGCGCGCCCGTCTGCCCGAAGGTCCGATCCGGGTGACCGGCAATCTGAACTGGCCTGACGACCTGAATGCGGGCACGCCGTCCCCCGAAGGCGATATCTGGTATGCCCGCGATGTGCCGACCCTGGCCCCGGTGATGGGAACCGATCCGGTCATGGTGGTCGCGCGCGACGTGACACCGCCTGCCGGACCCACGCCTGTTCCGGTGGGGGTCGAGGGCATTCCCAACAACCACCTGGGATACGCGGTCCAATGGTTCGGATTGGCGCTGGTCTGGCTGGGGATGACACTGTTCCTGCTGTGGCGTATCAGACGCCGCACTCTCTGAAGGTCCGATCGACATGCGCTACATTTCCACCCGTGGTCAGGCCCCCGTCCTGGGGTTCGAGGACACCATGCTGACGGGCCTTGCCCGCGACGGCGGTCTGTATGTCCCCGAGGCATTGCCGACCCTGTCCAAAGGCGACATCGCGGCCCTGGCAGGCCTGCCGTATGAAGAGGTCGCGGTCCGCGTGATGGCGCCCTTCGTGGCCGAAGCCTATGACGAGACGACCTTCGGCGATCTGGTTGAAAAGGCTTATGCCGGGTTCGGTCACGACGCCCGCGCGTCTTTGGTCCAACTGGGTGCGAACCATTATCTGCTTGAACTGTTTCACGGTCCGACGCTGGCGTTCAAGGACTTCGCCATGCAGCTTATCGGCCAGATGTTCCAGCACACGCTGGCGCGGCGCGGCGAGCGGGTGACCATCGTGGGCGCCACGTCCGGCGATACCGGATCGGCGGCGATCGAGGCGTTCCGGGGGTTGGAAGCGGTCGACGTCTTCATCCTGTATCCGCATGGCCGGGTCAGCGAGGTGCAGCGCCGTCAGATGACGACGCCTGACGAAGCGAACGTCCATGCGCTGGCCATCAGCGGCCATTTCGACGACGCGCAGGCCCGCGTGAAGGATATGTTCAACGATTTCGACTTCCGGGATCGGGTGGCGCTGGCGGGGGTCAATTCGATCAACTTTGCCCGCGTTCTGGCGCAGGTCGTCTATTATTTCACCGCCGCGACCGCCCTTGGCGCGCCACACCGCGAGGTCAGCTTCACCGTGCCGACCGGCAATTTCGGCGATATTTTCGCGGGCCATATCGCCAAGCGCATGGGCCTGCCGATCAACAAGCTGGTCGTGGCGACCAACCAGAATGACATTCTGCATCGCTGCCTGACGACCGGCGAATACCGGAAAGGCAGGGTCGCACCGTCGATTTCGCCCAGCATGGATATTCAGGTCAGCAGCAATTTCGAACGCGCGCTGCACCTGGCCTATGGCGGCGACGGCGCGGCCATCGCACAACTGATGGAGGAGCTGAAATCCGGTGGCTTCACCGTATCGCAAGGCGCGCTGCAGGCCTTGCAGGAGGTCTATGCCTCCGGTGCCGCATCCGAGACCGAGACCAGCGCCGCCATCACCGACATGCTGTCCCGCACCGGCGAATTGCTCTGCCCCCATACCGCCGTCGGTACCCATGTCGCCGAAGCGTATCTCGGGGATACGCCGATGGTGACCCTGGCCACGGCGCACCCCGCCAAGTTTCCCGACGCGGTGGAAGCCGCCACCGGCATCCGGCCGCCGCTGCCGCCCCGGATGGCCGACCTGTTCGACCGTCCCGAGCGGATCACCCCTGTCGATAATGACCTCCACGCCATCGAGGCGATCATTGAAGAGCGTCGCGCATGAGCACTCAACTTCACCGCCTGTCCAATGGCTTTCGCGTCGTCACCGAGCACATGCCGGGCCTGCAATCGGCCAGCGTCGGCATCTGGGTCAGTGCGGGTGGCCGTCACGAGGCCATCGAGCAGAATGGCATCGCGCATTTCCTTGAACACATGGCGTTCAAGGGCACGGCGCAGCGCAGCGCGCTGGATATCGCCGAACAGATCGAGGATGTCGGCGGCTATATCAATGCCTATACCTCGCGCGAGGTGACGGCCTTTTATGCCCGCGTTCTGAAGGATGATGTCGCTCTGGCTGCGGAACTGATCGCCGACATCGTACTGAACCCGACTTTCGATCCCCGAGAGATCGAGATCGAGCGCGGCGTCATCCTGCAGGAAATCGGGCAGGCGCTGGACACGCCCGATGACATCATCTTCGACTGGCTGCAGGAAGCGGCCTATCCCGCGCAGCCCATGGGTCGCACGATATTGGGACCGAGCGAGCGAGTGTCGGCCTTCGACCGTACCGATCTTCAGACCTTCACGGCACAGAATTACGGCCCCGGCCAGATGATTCTCGCCGCTGCCGGGGCGGTCGATCACGATGCGCTGTGCCGCATGGCCGAAGACCTGTTCGGCCATCTGCCCGCACGCCCGCAGGCCGTGCCGCAGGCCAGCTTGTTCAAGGGCGGCGAATTCCGCCAGATCCGCGATCTGGAACAGGCGCATCTGGCATTGGGCTTCGATCAGCCGGGGTATCGCGACGACGCCATCTATGCGGCGCAGATCTTCGCCGGTGCGATGGGCGGCGGCATGTCGTCCCGCCTGTTTCAGGAAGCGCGGGAAAAGCGCGGTCTGTGCTATACGATCTTTGCCAGCATCGGTGCCTATTCCGACGCCGGAATGCTGACGGTTTACGCCGGCACCGGGGCCGAGGATGTAGGGGATCTGGCGCGCCTGACCATCGACGAGTTGAAGCGCTCGGCTGAAGACATGACCGAAGTCGAGGTCGCCCGTGCCCGCGCGCAGATGAAATCCGGTATGCTGATGGGACTGGAGTCGCCGTCCAGCCGGGCCGAACGCCTGGCCCGCGTCGTGGCCGTCTGGGACCGGGTGCCGCCGCTGTCGGAAGCCATCGAGAAAATCGATGCGGTGGATGTCGCCATGGTCCGCGCCCATGCCGAGGCGCTGACCGCGACCGTTCCCGCGCTGGCGCTCTATGGTCCGGTCGAGACCGCCCCGGACGCCGATGTATTGCGCCAAAGGCTGGCCGCGTGATTTTCGGCCCGCTGCGCAAGCCACGTATCCAGACCGAACGCATGGTGCTGCGCTTGCCGCAACATTCCGACTATCGCGACTGGGTCGGCCTGCGCGAAGGTAGCGCCGGGTTCCTGCAACCCTGGGAGCCGGAGTGGGCCTCGGATCACTTGTCCCGCAAAAGCTTCACCAACCGGGTTTACTGGGCCAGCCGCAGCTATGGTCAGGGGTCGGCACTGGCGCTTTTCCTGACGCGCCTGTCCGACGATGCTGTGCTGGGCGCGATCACGCTGGACAATGTGCGGCGCGGGCCCGCGCAATCCGGCACGCTGGGCTATTGGATCGGACAGCAGCACGCACGACAGGGCTATATGCGCGAAGCGATCCTGGCCGTCAGCCACCATGCCTTCGCGCGCCTCGACCTCAGCCGTCTGGAAGCCGCCTGTCTGGAGGAAAACATGGCGTCGCGCGGTCTGCTGGAGCGGTCGGGGTTCAAATACGAAGGCGTTGCCCAAAGCTATCTTCAGATCGCCGGACGGTGGCGCAATCATGTGCTCTACGCGATGCTGCGATCCGATCGGCGCGGCCGGGCCTGAGCCGACGTCAGGTCCCGACGACGGGCGAAAGCGTCGCACCGGGTTGGCGACGCACAGCCTGAGACCGGATTCGCATATCGTCCGCAATGCGTTCATTGTCAGCACCGTCAGGGCGGCGGTGCATTCGGTTGCTTTCATCGGGCGTCCTTGCTTGACTGACTTGCGGCGGGGCAGGTCAGCCGTCCGACAATGGTCAGGTAATCGTCGAAACATGCGTTGCATCTACGGATGGCCCGTCCCTGCGCTGACCGCCAGTCCGAAGGAGAATGCCGATGATTCGCCTGCTTTTCTGTTTCATGCTGCTGCCGGTTGCGGCCATCGCGCAAGATCGACGGCCCAGTCATTGCATCGCCATCGCCGAGGCATCGGGCGTCGAATACTTGCAATATGCCGCATTTGCCGATCCGCTGGATGACTACGCTGTTCGTCTGAATTACGTCGATCACTCCATGTTCCTGATCGAGACGCAGGGCGGCCTGCGCGCGGTGACGGATTACAACGGATTCATCGGATCGACCCGTTTGCCGGACATCGTGACGATGAACCGCGCGCATATTTCGCATTGGACGCCAACCCCGGACGCCGCCATTCCGTATGTCCTGCCGGGCTGGTCCGAAACCGTGGGCACGCCGGTCGGCCATTACCTCGATCTGGGCGAGATGCTGGTGCGCTCGGTGTCGACCGACATTCGCAGCAGCGCCGCGGGGGTGGAGCGGAACGGCAATTCCATTTTCGTCTTCGAGGTCGCGGGCCTGTGCATCGGTCATCTGGGGCATCTGCATTTCGAGCCAAGCGCCGAACAATATGCTGCCCTGGGTCGTCTGGATGTGGTCATGGCCCCTGTCGATGGCGGACTGACGGTCGATCTGCCGACCATGATCCGGGTGTTGCAGCGGCTGCGATCCTCTGTTGTGATCCCGATGCACTGGTTCGGACCGGCAAGTCTGGAAGTGTTCATTGCCGGGATGGAAGCCGACTTTGACATCGACCGTCGCGATGAAAGCTTCCTTGAAGTTTCGCTGAACAGTCTGCCAGGCCGCCCGACCGTCGTCGTGCTGCGCCCCTCCTACCTGACGGAGCCGTGATGAAGGATACCCCGACTGAAACGCTGACCACGGCGAAAGGCACCTTTGCCGACGGATTGCGGAACCGCCTGCCTGCCGCGGCCTTTCGCGAACTTGAACCACGTTACCTGGAGGAGCCGCGCGGTCGATGGGCCGGGACGGACGGCTTGTTGCTGGCCCCTGCAACCACCGAGGAAGTCGCGATCATTATCAAGGCGGCGCAACAGGCGCGGGTCGCCGTTATCCCTTACGGTGGCGGGACCGGGCTGGTCGGCGGACAGGTCAGCTCCGACCTTCCCGCTCCGGTCATCCTGTCGCTGGAGCGTCTCAACAAGGTCCGCAACGTCGATCCGGTGGAAAATGCGATGACGGTCGAAGCGGGCGTCATCCTGCAACAGGCGCAGGAGGTCGCCGAGGAGGCGTGCCGCCTGTTCCCTCTGACCATCGCATCGCAGGGCAGTGCGCGGATCGGTGGTATCCTGTCGACCAATGCGGGCGGCGTGAACGTCCTGCGCTATGGCAATGCGCGCGATCTGTGTCTGGGTCTCGAGGCCGTCCTGCCCGACGGCAGTATCCTGCACGGGCTCTCGCCGCTGCGGAAGAACAACACCGGCTATGACCTGCGCCATCTGCTGATCGGAGCAGAGGGAACGCTGGGCGTTATCACGGCAGCGACGCTCAAGCTTATGCCACGGCCGGTTCGGACCGGGGCGGCGATGATGGCGATCCGCGATCCTGCCGCGGCGCTGGATCTTCTGAACATGGCTCGTGACCGGATCGGCGAAGGTGTGTCTGCTTTTGAATTGATCGGATGTATGGGTCTCGATTTTCTGGCGGAGACAATGCCCGAGGTCCGTCTGCCGCTGGGTCGGCCCGAATGGTCGGTCTTGATTGATCTGGGGCTTGGGGCGTCGGGCGACCCGGCGGCGGCATTGGAAGGGTTGTTCGAGGCGGCCTTCGATGCGGGTCTGGTGACCGACGGTGTGATTGCGCAATCCGAAGGCCAGCGGCACGACTTCTGGACGGTGCGCGAATCGATCCCCGAGGCCAACCGCCGGATCGGATCGATCAGCAGCCATGACATTTCGGTTCCGATTGCATCGATTCCCGATTTCATCCACGACGGCACCGGCGTGATCGCAAAGATCGGCGATTTCCGCATCAACTGCTTCGGCCATGTCGGCGACGGCAACTTGCACTACAATGTCTTTCCGATGTCAGGTCGGTCGCGGTCCGACCACGACGACCAGCGCGATGCGATCAAGACCGCGGTTCATGACCTGACCCATTCCTATGGCGGGTCGGTCAGTGCGGAACACGGTGTCGGACGTTTGAAGGTGGGAGACATGGAAACCTACGTCGATCCTGCCAAGCTGGCCGCCATGCGCGCGATCAAGGCGGCGCTGGATCCGGCCGGGATCATGAATCCGGGGGCTGTCTTGCGGCGGGCGGGTTGATAGACGGTCCAGCCTGACACGAAATTCTATCGTCCAATCGAAGGCAGAGGCTGCTTCTGGAGCGGTCTGTGACCGAAAGCGATTCCTGAACAGAACCTGCCTGCGAATCGTTCTGATCTATCTGAAGAAGAGCATTGGAGCAGTTTCCAGCTGGGTCGACCGGCCAAAAGGTCGCGTTAACCTATTGCTGGCAGGGCGGATTTACGAAAGCGCAAGCCTGAATGAGAGTGCGCCCTGTCGGGGGGGACAGGGCGCATTTTGGGGGAATGGGTGGTGTCTGCTAAACTCCACACTTCGAGATTGCGCCCAAATCGTTAACAAAGTGTTTACGCCGGTCGAAATCTGCCTCTGCGTCCTATTTTCCGTCGAAATCGCACAACGTATGGATCGGCATTCCCATGTCTTCCAGCACGGCGCGCCCGCCCAGATCCGGCAAGTCCACGACGAAAGCGCAGCCGATGATCTTGGCACCCAAACGCTCCAGCAGCGCGATCCCCGCCTTGGCGGTGCCCCCGGTGGCAAGCAGGTCATCGACCATCAACACCCGCGCACCCGGTTGCAGCGCGTCGCGGTGCACTTCGACTGTCGCGGTGCCGTATTCCAGCGCATATTCCTGTTCATAGGTCGCGGCCGGCAGCTTACCTTTCTTGCGGATCGGAACGAAACCGGAGCCCAGCTGATGCGCCACTGCCCCGCCCAGAATGAATCCCCGCGCCTCCAACCCTGCCACGACGTCGATCTTCTCCCCGGTGAACGGTGCCACCAGCTGATCGACACACAGCCGCATGCCGCGTGCGTCGGCGAACAGGGTCGTCACATCGCGAAACAGGATTCCCTTGTGCGGGAAATCCGGGATGGTGCGGATATAATCTTGGACGGTCTTATTCTGCATGAACTCAACTTTCTTCGGAGTCGGCGGCGGCGGCGATGCCGGTCGGGGCATCCTTGTGGGCTGCGCCTGTCGTCTTGGTCGACGGCACAACGGTTGCGGGGGAATAGTGGCGACGCAGGGCCATGGCATCCTGACCTTCCAGCCGGACGACGGAGTTGCTGTCCTCGGAGAACAGCGACCGGCGATAGGCAGGGCTGCGGATATCGGTCATCAGGCCGAGGCCCTGGACGACCTCCTCCAGCAGGACCGAGGCGATTTCCCGTCGACGGGCCTTGACGCTGACTGCGATCAAGGCCTCGCGGATCATACCGTTGCGAACCCGCAGCGCGACACGGCCCAAAGGCAGAACGGCACCGTCCAGGTCGGGGACGCCCGTGTCTTTCATCACCTCGCCCGGCGGGGTGGCCACGACATGAACCTCGATATCCGCAGGACCGTCCGACCGCGTTATCGTGACCCCGATGTCGAGTGCGTTGATCTGCGCCACGGCCTCGTCCAGCCCGCGTTCGTAAAGCGCGCGCTGCCAATCCTGCAGCGCGTCGGTCACCGACGCCAGCGTTACGGTCAGGTGGTCCCGTTTGGCATCGGGCCAGCGCAGGAACGGCTTGCGGCATTGCCCCCCCGGTCGCGCCGCACAGGCGACCGCCCGATAGAAGTCGTCGTCATCCAGCGGGCCCGCGATCTCCACGAACTCCTGCGCCGACAACACGCCGGGCAGCGCCAGGAAAAGTGCCACAAGTTTCACAGAACCCGCCCCGCGATGGTCTTCATGCGGTAAACCATGGCCGGATCGCGCATGTCAGGCGCGGTCATGATCGCGTGGTCCAGCGCATGATCGCAGCCTTCGGAACAGGTGGCGTCGGTCAGCATGCCGGGCAGGGCCGCAACCATTTCGGCGGCCCGCCCGACGTTTCCTTGCAGCGTTCTCAGGATGTCGGTGATCTGGACGCTGCCATGATCGGGGTGCCAACTGTCGAAATCGGTGATCATTGCGACGCTGGCATAATGCAGTTCCGCTTCGCGGGCCAACCGGGCTTCAGGCATGTTGGTCATGCCGATGACGTCGCAGCCCCATTCGCGATACAGACGGCTTTCCGCCACGGTCGAGAATTGCGGCCCCTCCATCGCCAGATAGGTTCCGCCTTCGTGGACCGTGGCCCCCGCACCGCGCGCGGCATCGGCGCAGGCAGCGGACAACAGGGGGCACACCGGATGCGCGATGGACACATGCGCGACAAGGCCAGGACCGAAAAACGACGCCGCGCGCTGAACGGTCCGGTCGATGAACTGATCGACGATGACAAAATCACCCGGTGCCATGTCGTCACGGAACGATCCGGTGGCCGAGACAGACACAAGATGCGTGACCCCGGCCGCCTTCATCGCAGCGATATTGGCGCGATAGGGCACCGAGGAGGGCGTATGGACATGCCCCCGCCCGTGGCGCGGCAGAAATACCATCGCTGTGCCGTCCAGCATACCGTGCAGGAGCGCATCGGACGGCGCCCCCCACGGTGTATCCAGCGCCCGCCATTCGGCATTCTGCAAGCCATCGACCTGATAAAGGCCCGATCCTCCGATGATCCCGATGACCGCCATGCGTCACTCCTTGTTGGTTCGGGGCAACTTAGCAGCGCGGGGGCCGGGGGGAAGGGATCAATCGCTGCCGCGCAGGCCGGGGGCTGTCCCCAGCGGTAAAACCCTGCTAGGCGGCGACCAAACCTGACCTTCACGAAAGACCTTACCCTTGAGCAGCTCCCTGCTGGCAAGATTTGCCGACCGTTTCGATGGGCCCGATCTGCGAGTCGCGCCGACCTCTGTCCTGTCCGCCTCCGTCCTGCGGGTCGAGGTGCTGGCCGGCCTGACCGTGGCGCTGGCCCTGGTGCCCGAAGCCGTGGCCTTTGCCTTCGTCGCCGGAGTCGCGCCGCTGGTGGGCCTTTACGCGGCCTTCATCGTTGGTCTGATCACCGCGCTGATCGGAGGGCGTCCCGGCATGATTTCGGGGGCCACGGGTGCCCTGGCCGTTGTCATGGTCAGCCTCGTCGCGGCCTACCCGCCGGGCGTCGGGGTGCAATACCTGTTCCTGACCGTGATCCTGATGGGTCTGATCCAGATTTTCGTGGGCATCATGCGCTGGGGCAAGTTCATCCGCCTTGTGCCGCACCCCGTCATGCTGGGCTTTGTGAACGGACTGGCCATCGTGATCGGCAAGTCGCAGATCGACTTTTTCAAGACCGCCGATGGCACGTGGATGCCGACCGGGCAACTTGTGATGGTGCTGGCCTTGGTGGCACTGACCATGGTGGTGATCTGGGGCCTGCCCAAGTTAACCCACGCCATACCGGCGCCACTGGCCGGTATCGGTATCACCGCTGGCGTCGTCATTATCTTCGGTCTGCCGGTGCCCAACGTGGGTGATCTGGCGTCGATTGCGGGCGGCCTGCCGACATTCGGTCTGCCCGATGTGCCGCTGAACTACGATACGCTGACGGTGATCCTGCCCTATGCAGTGATTCTTGCCGCCATCGGATTGATCGAGTCGCTGCTGACCCTGAACCTCGTGGGGGAAATCACCGGCCAGCGTGGCGGCGCGTCGCAGGAATGTATCGCCCAGGGTGCGGCCAATACCGTGACCGGCTTCTTCGGCGGCATGGGCGGCTGCGCGATGATCGGACAGTCGATGATCAACGTGAAGTCCGGCGGGCGCACGCGCATCTCGGGTGTGGCGGCGGCGCTGTTCCTTTTGACCTTCATCCTGGTGGCCAGCCCGCTGATCGAGGTGATCCCGCTGGCGGCGCTGGTCGGCGTCATGTTCATGGTGGTGATCGGGACGTTTGCGTGGAACTCGATCAAGATCCTGGCGATCGTGCCGCGCATCGACGCTGCCGTCATCATCCTGGTGACGATCGTGACGGTGATGACCGACCTCGCCATCGCGGTTGTCGTGGGCGTTATCGTCTCGGCACTGGCCTACGCCTGGCAGAACGCGACCCGTATTCATGCCAAGGCGCACGTCACGCCCGAAGGTGCGAAGGTCTATGCGGTGCAAGGACCTCTGTTCTTCGGATCGGCCACCGGCTTCATCGAGATGTTCGACCCCGCCAATGACCCGTCGGTCGTGATTGTCGATTTCGCGGACAGCCGGGTCGCCGACCAGTCCGCGTTGCAGGCCATCGAAGCCGTCGCCGCCAAGTACGAAGCTGCGGGCAAGTCGATCCAACTGCGTCACCTGACCCGCGATTGCCACAAACTTCTGACCCGCGCGGGCCACCTGATGGTCGATAGCGACGACGATCCGGATTACGCTGTCGCCGCCAACTATAGCGTGCGGACGGGCATTCTGGGCGGCCACTAGCCACCAGCGCGAACGGCGGTCAGCCCGCCGCGAGCGCCTTTCGCAGTCCGGGCAGGTCGATGAACGGAAAGTTGGTCGCAAGACGTGCTTCCAGCGCGTCCCACGAAATCGCTGCGTGTTTGCCGCCGGCATCGGCGGTGATCTGCGCGCTGTCGTGATCGGTCATCTTCACGGCAAAGAAACCGGGCGGGCCGTAATCCGCGACCGCGTGCCATCGCTTGCCGATGCCGAAATGACCGAAGCTGAAAATGGTGGAATCGCCCGCGCGGCGGGGCGGCAGCAAGGCAGCCGTTCCGACCGAGTGAAACGGTAATTCGAGCTCATAGGCCTGCGGCGGCTGATCGTCATAGAAGGTCGCCACCAGCCCTTTTGGCATGGTGAAGGAGAACGCCTTGAACTCGGAAAACGCAGCGGTCACGGCCTGCAACCGCTCGACATACACGTTGGACAGGCAATCGTCGTCGTCGATGCGGAACTGAACCGTCCGGCCATTCGTGTTCCCGATGGTTTTCTCGACTTCTGCGACGGTTGGCAGCATTGCGGTGTTCACGTCGTTCAGGGACGAAATCTCGACCGTGATACGCGGATCGCTGGCGCAGATGTCGCGCAGCCGGTCCAGCCAGCGTTGCGGCATCACGTCCGAGGTCAGCACGATCAAATGCCAGTCCGGACAGGTCTGCGCCTTCAGCGATGCCAGCAACAGGTTCTCAAAGGTCCAGAACCGCCGGGTCAGCCGCGCCTCATCATACAGCATCGACGCCGTTTCCGCCCGCAATGCGTCATCGCCGTCGTGGCCGCGCCAGGCGACCCAGTCGCCGCGCCCGACGAAGGAAAAGCGGCACAGGCCGATGACCGGTCGCATCAGACCTCCGGCCGAATGAGGGGGAACACTTCGCGGATAACTGAATAATCCTGATATCCCAATCGGGTCAGCGGGTTGTAGCGTGTCACGTCGAACAGGCCGTCTGTCAGACAATCGTCGCGAATATGCACGCCCGACACCTGGCCGAAAACGACGAGATTGGCCTCTCCGGGCAGTGTCGTGATCTGCGTGACTTTGCATTCCAGCGATGCCGGGGCAGTCGCCACACGCGGGCAGTCGATCGTATCACACTCCGCTTTCACGATGTCGGCCAGGGTAAACTCATCCGTCCCCGCCGGATGTGCGCCGGAAGTGACGTTCATGGCGTTGCGCATCGCATATTCCACGATGTTCACGCAAAACACGCCCGTCTCGCGCAGTTGCGCCATGCTGTCCTTGGTGCCGTCGCGGTCGGGTTTCGCGCTGGTCGAGGCGAACATGACCTGCGGCGGGACGTAAGCCACCGCATTGAAGAACGAATACGGGGCCAGGTTATCGCCAGTGTCCCCCCGCGTGCTGATCCAGCCGATCGGGCGGGGTGACACGATGGCGTTGAACGGGTTGTGCGGCAGGCCGTGGCCGTCTTCAGGGCGATAGAACATTAGGTCTCCGGGGCTTGTGCCTTCTAAGGACTAGCGGCCCGGCATTCGAAACGCCACAAAGACCCGAATGGAATTGCACCGCGAAACCGACGCCGACACCTGGGAGGTGGAGGCCCTGCTCGACACCTGTTTCGCGCCGGGTCGGACGGCGTTGTCATCGTATCGTCTGCGCGACGACGTGCCGCCCGCCCGCGATCTGTGTCTGGTGGCGCGGGGCCGCGCGGGCGAGGTCGCCGGGTCGATCCGCTTCTGGCCGGTGCGCGTCGGCACGCATGACGCCATGCTGCTGGGCCCCATCGCCATCCACCCGACCAGGCAGGGCGAGGGGCTGGGGGCCTATCTGATCCAGTCCGGACTGGACCGGGCGTCGGGCGCGGGCGTGAAGCGCATTCTGCTGGTCGGCGACGCGCCCTATTACGGGCGGTTCGGGTTCCGGCGATTGACCGGCGTCACGATGCCACCGCCGACCAACCCCGACCGCGTACTGGGTATCTGGGATTGGGACGGCGTGACTGGCGATGTGACGAAGGCCGCATGGCCAGGCACTTGCCCTTATGACACTTCGACCCCAGATCATCTGCCATGACCGACAGTATCGCACCGCCGAAGAAGCCCCAGATCTTTCCGCCCCTCGACCGCGAGGCCGAGCTTGATCGACTTGCGGCAAGAATGCGGGCGGCGTCGGGAGTTGGTCTGCAAGTCCTGGGCCTGATCGGGACGCAGGCCGAAAATTTGATCGAGATGTTGCCTGCCCAGGTCCGGTCTGGCCTTGAACGGGCCACCGCCGCCGCCTTGGAGCAGTCGTTCAACGCCGCCGCCGCGACCCGCAGGGGACGTATCGCCGACGCGCCCGACTGGCTGACCCGTGCCATCGCCATAGGCACGGGCGCTGCGGGCGGCTTCGGGGGGCTGCCATCGGCGCTGGCGGAATTGCCGGTAACGACGACCATTATCCTGCGCGCGATCCAGACAATCGCCGACGAACATGGAATGGACCCGGCCTTGCCGGACGTGCGCGCCGCCTGTCTGCGCGTCTTCGCCGCTGCCGGACCGCTGGACAACGACGATGGTATCGACATCAGCTTCCTGACGATGCGCCTGACCGTCACCGGCAGCGCGGTCCATGGGCTGATTGCCAAGGTCGCCCCGCGTCTGGCTGTGCCGCTGGGGCAGAAACTGGCAGCGCAGGCCGTTCCGGTCATCGGGGCCGCCGCAGGGGCCGCGACGAACTATGTCTTCACCAGCTATTACCAGGACGTTGCCCGTGTGCAGTTCGGCCTGATGCGGCTGGGCGCGCAGACGGGCGAGGATATGGATGTGCTGACGGCGGACCTGCGCAAACGCCTGACTTGACGGTGTGACGAAACCAGACGGCTCTTTGCCGTGTTGAGGACACAAGCGTATTGCCGGAGATATCCAATGCCCGAGTCCAAAACATTGTTCATTACCGGTGCATCCTCCGGCATCGGCGCGCAAACCGCGCGGCAGGCCGTCGCCGCCGGGTGGAATGTCGGGCTGTTCGCGCGCTCTGAAGACAAAATCGCCAAGCTGGCAGAGGAGTTGGGCGACCGCACACTGGCATTGCCAGGGGATGTCGCCGACAGAAACGCGCAGGCCGCCGCGCTGGACCGGCTGACAGGCAAATTCGGCGGCATAGACGCGGCCTTCGCGAATGCGGGCACAGGTGTAACCGCATCGGGCACGGAAGGCGGAGACCCTGCCGAATGGCATGATATGATCCATGCGAATGTCATGGGTGTTTTGTATACTGCGCACGCCGCGCTGCCGTATCTGCGCAGGCGCAAGGGGCATTTTGTCGTGACCGGATCTGCGGCGGGCCGGAGGCACATCAAAGGGTCGATTTACGGCGCGACCAAGTGGTTTGTCCACGGGTTCGCGGGTAACCTTGCCGAGGAAATGTCGGAGTGGGGCGGGCGTTGCACCGTTGTGGCCACCGGCATGGTCGATACGGAATTCTTCGATGAACCGGACGACAGTCGCCTGCACCCCTCGGACGTGGCGGATGCCGTGATGCATGCGCTGGGTGCCCCCGCACGGGCCGATGTGCGCGAGATTTTCCTGATGCCAAACCGCAACGCAGGCTAATCCTGCGGCGGGGGCGTCATTTCCAGAAACGCCTCCAGCGCCTCCAGATCCACACTATCGAATTGTCCGAAGCCCTGCATCCAGACGCTTGCACTCCGCAGCGCATCGGGATCCAGCTTGCACCAGACGACGCGACCGCGGCGTTCCTGCTGGATCAGTCCCGCGCGCGCAAGCACGGTCAGATGCTTGCTGACCCCCGCCAGCGAGATCGCGAGCGGTGCCGCTACATCCGTGACCGCCATGTCGTCTTCCAGAAGCATGGCGAGGATCGTGCGTCGCGTCGGGTCGGCCAGCGCCGCGAAGACCGGGGACAGGGTGTCTGACATAAGCGCAGGGGTGCATCCGGCAGCATGGGTCGTCAAGAACGTTTAACCGACAGGTTGAATGTCTGGTCAGGCGCAAACAGGCGGATTTCGGCAAAAAATGAACAGTTTAAATTATTGGTTTTACTACAGAATTCATTCCGTTGACTCGGTGGCCGCAGCCCCGTAGACCGCCTCCGACTTCCATGGGGTTTCCCGATGTCCGACGATACCGACGCCGACCGTCTGCGCGCCCTTGAGGCGAAGCTGGCGGCAAAGCGCCCGGTTCAGGCCAAAGACCACATGGAGGAGCATTATTCCCAGGCTCAACTGGCCTGGCGGATGGTGATCGAACTGGTGGCGGGCCTGGGGATCGGGTTCGGGATCGGTTACGGGCTGGATTATCTTCTGGGCACAACGCCCTGGCTGATGATCGTGTTCGTGCTTCTGGGCTTTGCGGCCGGTGTGAAGACGATGATCAGCTCCGCGCGCGAAATACAGGGCCGGTTCGATGCCGAAGCCGCCCTTAAACAACCGGGCGCAGGTGCGCCGAACGATGGGGACGACTGAGGTGAGCATTCTTGTATTCTTCGCGGTGGTCATCGTCGCATTGATTGTCATTTCAGTGCTTTTCAGTGTGGAGGGTGAAAGCGAATTGGCCTTCCACCCGATGGATCAGTTCATGATCAAGCCGCTGTTCGGGGAATATGGCGATCCGGTTTACTGGTACACGGTTACCAACCTGACGTTCTGGATGGCCCTGGCGGTGCTCTGCGTCGTGCTGATGTTCGTTCTGGGCACCCGTGGCCGTGCCATCGTGCCGGGCCGGTCGCAATCGGTGGCCGAGCTGACATATGGCTTCGTCTTCAAGATGGTCGAGGATGTAACCGGTAAAGAGGCCGTCAAGTTCTTCCCCTACATCTTCACGCTGTTTCTGTTCATCCTGTTCGCCAACTTCGTTGCGCTGATCCCCACGTCGGCGTCGCCGACCAGCCAGATTGCCGTGACCGCCTTTCTGGCGCTTGCCGTCTTCCTGACGGTGACCGTGGTAGGCTTCGTCAAGAACGGCATGAAGTTTCTGGGACTGTTCTGGGTCAGCTCCGCGCCGCTCGCACTGCGTCCGATATTGGCGATCATCGAGCTGATTTCGTACTTCGTGCGTCCGGTCAGCCATTCCATTCGATTGGCAGGCAACATCATGGCCGGTCACGCGGTTATCAAGGTTTTCGCGGGCTTTGCCGCGATCACGGCCATCGCGCCGGTCTCGGTCCTGGCGATCACCGCCATCTTCGGGCTCGAGGTGCTGGTCGCCTTCATTCAGGCCTACGTCTTTACCATCCTCACATGCGTTTACCTCAAGGACGCATTGCACCCGTCGCACTGACGGGCCGCACACCTCATCTTCCAGAAATTCCATCGTAAGGAGAAATCATATGGAACTCGAAGCCGCTTCCGCCCTGGGTCAATTTGCCGGTGCCGGTCTGGCCGCCATCGGCTCGGGCCTGGCCGCCATCGGTGTGGGCAATGTCGCCGGGAACTTCCTGGCCGGAGCCCTGCGCAACCCTTCGGCTGCCAACGCGCAGACCGCGACGCTTTTCATCGGCATCGCCTTTGCCGAGGCTCTGGGCATCTTCGCCTTCCTCGTCTCGCTGCTTCTGATGTTCGCCGTCTAAGACCGGCAATGCTAAGATCCTTACGATCGGCGGGGGGCACAGGTGCCGCCCGCCGGGACCCCGCGAAGCCCTGGCTTCGCTCCACCGACCTGACGGGACCGGACCATGGCCATCGATACGATTGACCTCGAACTTGCAGGCAGCTGCGTTGATGACGGCGGCAGTGCCATCGGCATGCCGCAGCTGTGCGATGCGTGGTTCGCCAACCAGATCTTCTGGCTGATTGTCGCACTGGTTGCCATCTTCCTGATCCTGACCCGTATCGCCCTGCCGCGCGTCAGCGCCGTTCTGGCAGAACGATCAGGTACGATTTCCAACGACCTTGCCGCCGCCGAAGACCTCAAGCGTCAGGCAACCGAGGCGGAAGCGGCCTATGAAAAGGCCCTCACCGATGCCCGTGCGGAAGCGCAGCGCATTTCGGGCGAAGCACGGGCCGCCATCAAGGCCGACCTGGATGCCGCAATCGCCGTGGCCGACGAGAAAATCGGCGCCAAAGCTGCCGAGAGCGAAAAGCAGATCACCGAGATTCGCGCGGGTGCCGCTGCCAGCGTCGCCCAGGTGGCGCGTGATGTTGCCTCCGAAATCGTCACCGCGCTGGGTGGCAAAGCCGATGCCGCGACCGTCAATGCCGCCGTCGACGCCCGTGTGAAGGGGAACTGAATAATGCGCTTTATCCTGCCTCTCGCCCTTTTGTCCGCGACGCCTGCCTTCGCTGCGCCCGGCTCATTTTTCAGTCTTGAGAACACCGATTTCATCGTTGTTCTGGGCTTCCTGGTTTTCATCGCGATCCTGTTGTATTTCAAGATCCCCTCGATGTTGACGGGCATGTTGGACGACCGCTCCAAGGGTATTCGCAACGATCTTGACGAAGCCCGTGCCCTGCGTGACGAAGCCCAGGCGCTGCTGGCATCCTACGAACGCAAGACCCGCGATGCCCGTGATCAGGCCGACCAGATCCTGGCCACCGCCAAGGCCGAGGCGACCGCCGCAGGCGATCAGGCCAAGATCGACCTGCAGACCTCGGTGGCGCGCCGGATGGCCGCCGCCGAAGATCAGATTGAAAGCGCACAGAACGCCGCCGTGCGCGAAGTTCGTGATACCGCCATTACGGTTGCCATCGCAGCCGCCGGTGAAGTCGTCGCCAAACAGATGTCTGCCGCTGAAGCCAACACGCTGATCGACCAGTCCATCGATACGGTCGCCGCCAAGCTGCATTGATCTCCGATCATCAGTCCACCGAACATCGGGCGTCCCAAGGCGGGCGCCCTTTTTCGTTCTCAAGCCGCGCATGAACGGCTGGCAACACATGGATCGCGCCGCACTCGACGATGCCTATGCCAACGCCGCCTATATCGACGGCGCTGCTGACTATCCGCTCCGCTGGCAAGCCGAAGCCGCCGCCTTCCGCGTCCGCGTCCGTGCCGATCTGGACATCGCCTATGCCGACTTGCCGGGCGCGGCCTTCGACCTGTTCCATCCTGAACGCCCGGCCAAGGGCCTCGTGGTCTTCGTGCACGGTGGCTATTGGCGGGCCTTCGGAAAGTCAGACTGGTCGCACTTCGCGGAAGGCGCGCTGATCCGCGATCACGCCGTCGCCGTCATCGGCTATCCGCTGGCCCCAACCGTTCGCCTCGCCGACATCACCCGTCTGGTCGCGAAAGCCATCGACTGCGCCGCCGCTCGCATCGACGGCCCGATCCGGCTGACGGGGCACAGCGCCGGGGGCCACCTTGTCGCCCGCGCTGTCATGGCCGACGCCACACCGACCTGTGCCGGGCGTATCGCCACCTGCGTGCCCATCAGCCCGGTCGCCGACCTGCGCCCCCTGGTGGCGCAGACCCTGAACGACGATCTCCGCCTCGATCCGCTTGAGGCGACCGCCGAAAGTCCGGTGTCAGGCCAGCCGATCCAGGGCCCGAAGGTTGCGATCCATGTTGGCGTGTCCGAACGTCCCGCTTTCCTCTGGCAGGCCGGGGCCCTGGCCGCCGCATGGACAGTTCCGCTGCGACAAATGCCAGCGCGCCACCATTTCGATGTCATCGACGACCTGCGCAATCCGGACTCCGCCCTGATGGCCGATCTCCTTGCCTGATCTGTCCTTGCTCGGAACATATTCCCTCCGGAGGCTCTGCCGTCAGGTTCCGCGCGGTTTCGCCCGCGTTGTGGGCACCGCGATGGTCGGGTCCTCCGGCCAGGGATGTCGCGGATACTGCCCACGCATGTCCTTGCGCACATCGGCGTAAGCCCCGGCCCAGAAGCCCGGCAGGTCCTGCGTGACCGCTAGGGTGCGTTGCGCGGGCGACAGCAGTTCCATTCGCAGGGCGGTCTGTCCGACGTGCGGGTGCCGCGTTTCGCCGAAGACTTCCTGCAGGCGCAGCGATATCGTTGGTATGTCGGGGCCATAGTCGATCGGCACCCTGCGTCCCAGCGGCGACCGGTAATGTGCCGGGGCAATGTCCTCCAGCCGCCGCGCATCCTCCCATCCAAGCCAGCCCTGCAACGCGTCGAACGGATCCAGCCGCCCAAGATCTTCCGCATCGCGGACCCCGTCCAGCATTGGCAACAGCCAGTCTTCCAATTCGTTCAACAGGGCCGCGTCGGACACGTCGCGCAGCCCCGCCGCCGCGATCCGTGAACGGTAAAGTCGGGCGCGCCGCGTCCAGTTCAGGCAAGCCAGTCCCAAGGCCCGCACCCCGTCCAGTACGGCTGAGGCGACCTTGTCGGGCGGCGCATCCGTCCAGGGCCGATCATCCAGGGCGATGGCACCCAGACGCTCCTGCCGCCGGGCCTCGACCCGCCGATGCCGGGTCGACCAGCGACACAGATTGATCCAGCCGATGCGATCCCCCAGAACCGCGCGCAACTCCGCTACGGTGATCGACAGCGCGCGCCGCACACGGGCTTCTGTCGGATCGCCATCCAGATCGCAGGCTACGATCAGCCGCGCCCCGGACAATACGTCGCCGATCTGCATCTTGGCGCCCTTGCCGCCCGACAAAAGCCAGCGCGGCGCATCTCCGGCGCGCCGCAAGCCGACCCGGTCTGGATAGGCCAGTGCCAGCCGCTGCGCATCGGACAGCGACGGTCCCGCCTCGAACCGGCGCAATCGTCTGGCCTCCGCCCGCGCTTCGCGGGACGGTGCGCGCAAGACATCGGTCAGATCAACCGATCCGGGGGGTATCCGCACCGACAGCACCCCGGCGACATTCGCGGTCCCCCCACCGCCGTTCAGCACCATATGCCCCAGACGCGGATGCAGCGGCAGACGGGACAGCGCACGGCCATGGCCGGTGATGCGCCCCTCGTTCAGCGCCCCCAGGTCCGTCAGCAGGACCCGCGCCTCGGCCAGTGCGCCCTCGGGCGGGGGCGTCAGAAACGCAAGATCGTGTTCGACCGCACCGCCTCCGCCCCAGACGGCCAGTTCCAGCGCCAGTCCGGCCAGATCGGCATTGGCGATTTCCGGGCCGGGAAAGGCGTGCATCCCGCCCTCTTCGCCGCGCGTCCAGTTGGCAAAGGCCAGACCCGCTGCGACCCGCCCGGCACGGCCCGCCCGCTGCGTGGCCTCGGCGCGCGTGACACGTTCCGTCACCAGCCGGGACATGCCCGATGCCGCGTCGAACCGGGCACGCCGGGCAAGCCCGCCGTCGACCACCACGCGCACGCCTTCGATGGTCAGCGAGGTTTCGGCGATGGATGTGGCCAGCACGACACGACGGCGCGGACCGGGCAGGATCGCGGCCTGCTGTTCGGCGAAGGGCAGCGCGCCGTACAGGGGACGCACATCGGCGGCGATACCGGACAGCAGCGCGGCACAGCGTCGGATTTCGCCCTCGCCGGGCAGGAAGGCCAGCACGTCGCCGTCGCTCGCAGTCATGGCCTCTGCTATCAACGCAGCGACCTGCGCCTCGAAGGGCTGCCCCGCGACAGGAGGGCGATCCCGCCAGCGCCGTTCGACCGGGAAGCTGCGTCCGTCGGACGTCACGACCGGCGCGCCCAGCATTTCGGCTACGGGGTCCGCATCCAGCGTGGCCGACATCACCAGAAGCATCAGATCGGGCCGCAACACCTGCCGTGCTTCCCACGCCAGGGCCAGCCCCAGGTCGCCGTTCAGCGAGCGTTCGTGGAATTCGTCAAAGATCAGCGCGCCAACGCCAGGCAACTCCGGATCGGACTGGATCATCCGGGTCAGGATGCCTTCGGTCACGACCTCGATCCGGGTGGCCCTCGACACCTGCGACGCGCCGCGCATCCGGTAGCCGACGGTCTGCCCTGCGGCCTCGCCCAGCGTCTCGGCCATGCGGGCGGCGGCGGCACGGGTCGCCAGCCGTCGCGGCTCCAACAGGATGATCCGACCTTCGACTAGGGGCAGCATCGCCAAGGGCACGCGGGTCGTCTTGCCTGCCCCCGGAGGAGCCTGAAGAACCGCAACGCCTCGTGCCGACAGCGCCGCCAGAAGCTCTGGCAGCACCTCTTCGATGGGCAGATCGCTGAACAAGTCGGGCCTCCCGTGGCGCGGATGACGCTTCCCTACGGCATTGAGCGCGGCGCTTGCAAACCCACGACGCGCCGGGCATCCCGAACCCCATGACCACGCATGACCCGTTGCACGACCCGATCCTGTCCGGCGACCGCCGGGCACTGGCCCGCGCGATTACGCTGGTCGAAAGCACACGCCCCGATCATCGGGAACGGGCCGCCGCCCTGCTGGACGGATTGCGCGACACAGGACGCGAAGCGTTGCGCATCGGCCTGTCCGGCACGCCCGGTGTCGGCAAATCGACCTTCGTCGAAGCATTCGGTCTGATGCTGACGGGGCAGGGCAAGCGGGTCGCTGTCCTGGCGGTCGATCCCAGCAGCGCGCGCACCGGCGGGTCCATTCTGGGCGACAAGACGCGGATGGAACATCTGAGCCGTGACGCGAACGCCTTCATCCGCCCATCCCCTGCCGCCAGCCACCTGGGCGGTGTCGCCCGCCGTTCCCGCGAGGCGGTGGCCCTGTGCGAGGCGGCGGGGTTTGACATCGTGTTGATCGAAACCGTCGGCGTCGGTCAGTCCGAAACCATGGTGGCGCAAATCTCGGACCTGTTCGTTCTGTTGCTGGCACCCGCGGGCGGGGACGAGTTGCAGGGGGTCAAACGCGGCATCATGGAAATCGCCGACCTGATTCTGGTCAACAAGGCCGATGGCGACCTGAAAGCCACGGCCACCCGGACAGTCGCCGATTACGCGGGTGCCTTGCGGCTGCTTCGCAAGCGCCCGAACGACCCCGAAGGGTTTCCCAGGGCGATGGCCGTCTCTGCCCTCGAATCATCGGGATTGGCGGATGCATGGGAGCAGATGCAGACGCTGGCCACTTGGCGGCGTGACAACGGCCACTGGGCGACCTGTCGCGCCGAGCAGGCCGCGCATTGGTTCCGCGAAGAAGTTCGCGCCGGTCTGTTGGCCCGTCTGGACACGCCCGAGGTGCGCGCAGATATGACGCGCCTGGCCCGCGACGTCGCCGAAGGCCGCCGTGCCGCACGCGCCGCCGCACGCGATCTGCTGGACGATCTGGGAAACTGATGCCGCGCAGGGATACCGAACCCGATGTTCCGCCTTGACGCCCCTGTCCCTTAAGCCTATCACGCCGCGACTGCGGGGCCGTCTGATCGGCCCTGCACCTGTTTTTATGAACCCTTAAACCCGAGGTGGCCCATGTCGCGCGTTTGCGAACTCACCGGAAAAGGCCCGATGTCGGGCAACAATGTCAGCCACGCGAATAACAGAACGCGTCGCCGGTTCCTGCCCAACCTGAACGACGTGTCGCTTCAGTCCGAAACGCTGGGTCGCAGCTTCAAGCTGCGCATCTCGGCGGCGGCGCTGCGCACCGTCGATCACCGTGGCGGTCTGGACGCTTTCCTTGCCAAGGAAAAGGACGTCAACCTGTCCGACCGAGCGCTGAAGATCAAGAAGGACATCGCCAAGTCTTCCGACACGGCGGCTGCTCTGGAAGCCTGATCTTTGTCAGCTATGTGAATCGGGGGCCTTTGGGCCCCCTTTTTGTGTTCAGCGATTGCCGACCTGTCCGTGCAGCCATCGCCGCAGTGTCCGCAAACGGGGCGAGACGCGACCGGGCAGGGTGACGAGGTAATATCCCAACGATCCGCCGTTCAACTCGCAGACCTTGACCAATGTGCCCGCCGCGACGTCGCGGTCCACCAGCGACTTGGGCTGGACGGTCACGCCATGCCCCGCCTGCGCCGCCGCCAGCACCATCCAGTTCGTTTCCATCAATTGCATCCGAACATCATCCAGGTCGATGCCTTCCCGTTCAATCATGGCGCGCCGCTCCAGCATGTAATGCTCCAGCAGCCAGGGCAGATGCAGAAGATCGCCAAGGCAGGACGGTTTGCATTCGCCCAGCAGGTCCGGGTGCACGACGACCCAGTGGTCGCCATCGGTCAGCAGCTCGGCATCCAATCCGGGCCATATGCCGTCGCCGTGCCGGATCGCCATGTCTACTCCGTCACGGCGCAGATCAGAAACTTCGACGTTTGGTTGAATGTTAAGCGGAATATCCGGATGGCGCGTCCAGAAGTCACCGATCCGCGGCATAAGCCAGCCTGCGGCGAAAGCGGGCGTAACCGAAAGCGACAGGGGCCGCGTCTCGGCGTCGGCCTGAAGCCGGTCCACCGCCGCGCCGATTGTGCCGAACCCCAAGGTAAGCGCCTCGGCCAGTTGCACCCCGGCGGGTGTGACCGCGATGCCGCGCCCGTCGCGCACGACGAGGCTGTGCGCAAGGGCAGTTTCCAGCTTGCGAACATGTTGGGCGATGGCCGCATGGGTGACGTTCAGCTCCTGCGCGGCGCGCGTAAAGCTGCGACAGCGGGCGGCCGCTTCAAAGGCGCGCAGCGCGGCCAGCGGTGGCAGTCGCGACCATTCCATACGATACCTCAGCTAACATATCGTGTTTCGTATTACTTTGCCGGATCGCATCAAGTGGCGCAATGATAGATCTATCAGCAAGTATCAGGAGGTCGACATGAAACTCTCGCTAAAGACACTCTTCTCGCGCAATGAGCGGAGGCATCACATATCGAAACCGCCCGCCAAACCGTTGCCGACGCATGAAAGCATGTATATCGAGCATATGCGTCGCAAGATGGACGATCATCCGCTCCACCAGACGTGGGAGCGTCGCGTTGATTGGTGACGAAACCGGCGGAGGTCAGGCATCGTCCAAAATCTCCGCCACCCATTCCACCACTACATCCGTCGCGGCTCCCTCGCGCACCGCGTCAAAGCGCCCGCCCGAGGCCGCGAGGTTCAACTCAAGTGTCCCGGCACCAGCCATCCGCGCCAAATCCACGAAGCCCGACGCTGGGTAGACCGTGCCGGAGGTGCCGATCGACACGAACAGATCGGCCCGTGCCAGTGCCGCCTCGATGCGGTCCATGTGATAGGGCATTTCGCCGAACCAGACGACGTCGGGCCGGGTGGCGGCCGCGTTGCAGACAGGACAGGGGGCATCCGCCGACATGACCGGCGGCGCAACCCACCGTGCACCGCAGGCATGGCACAGCGCCCGCGCAAGCTCTCCGTGCATGTGGATCACGTCGGTGGCGCCGGCACGCTCCAGCAGGTCGTCGATGTTCTGTGTGACCAGCATGACGTCCCCGTGCTTCGACAGCCGCGTCAGTGCCTCATGCGCCGCATTCGGCCGGGCCGCCGCCATGTTGGCCCGGCGCGCATTATAGAAGTCGTGGACCAGGGCGGGGTCGCGGGCGAAGCCGCCCGGTGTGGCCACGTCCTCCAGATCGTAGCGCGTCCATAATCCGTCCACGTCGCGGAACGTGCCCAGGCCGGATTCCGCGCTCAGCCCCGCGCCGGATAAGATCACGATGCGTTTCATGCGTCGCACGTCAGGCGCAGTGAACTGGCCGGTCCCGTGACTGCGGCGATCCGTTCAGGCGCAGCCGTCATCGTCGCAGACCTGCAACGCCCTAATCCAGTCCGACCATTCCAGCAACTCTTCATTCGGCGGGCTGATGACCCAGCTGCGCTGGATCACGAACAACTTGTCGTCCGCACCCTCGATCACCCGGACAAGGTCGATCTCCGGGCGACCGCTGATGTCCATGTTGGGACAGGCGTGGATCGAGATGGTGGATGTGCGCCCCCCCGCTTCGAACGTGTCGGGGGACATCTCGAATGCCTGCGAACAACTCGCCGCCAGATCAGCCTGCAACTGACTGACGTATTCCGACGCGGTCCAACCGGTCCCGCGAAGTTCCGCAACCGTTATCGCATGCGTCCAGCCGTCCAGCGCTTCGCCGTCGCGCACATATTCCGACAGGCGGACCGTGTCGCTTTCGCTGACATGGACGCCGGTAAACCCGTCGGGTGGGAAAAACCGCAGCGTTTCAGCCGCCATCGCGGGCATGGCAATCAGGGAAGGCGCGCCAAGGGAGATGGCCAGCAGGGCGGCCAATCCGCCGTTACGCACAGGCGCGTTCCGATACTTCGACGAACTGCCTGTAGCGTTTCCAGAAGCGTTCATCGCGCGCGCGCTCGGACTGACGCACGTCCTGCGCCTTTTGCGGATCGCGGAAGAACTGCACCGCACGCGATTGTTCACCCTTGCTCAAAATCGTATTGGCCGAGGCCTGAATACAACCGCAGAGGCTTCTGGAGGCCGCATTGCGGTCCGAAGCATTACAGGCGGAATAGATCGGGCCGGTCGCGAAACTGCGGATCGGCGCATCGCGCGGGCCACCGCCTACGGCACCGCTTCCGCCACAGGCAGACAGCACCAGAAGCAGTGCCAGGGGGGCTTTCTTGATCGGATTCATAAGCTGCTCAGGCCTCCGGTCATATGTTTTGACCGCACAATGCCAGAGCTCTCGCCGACAGGCAATCGACTATCGGACCGCGCCCGTTCTAGCCACCTGCGCAGGCGGCCTCCGTGCTTCCTTCGTCACATGCCACGACACGCCGCAGCCAGACGGACCATGTCGTCACATCGTCCGGCGTGGGGCGCGGCCCGGCCCAGGCCATCTGCACGACATACAGACGATCATGTCCGGCAATGGCCTTCATCAGGAAATACTCGGGCTTGCCCGTCGCGGGCGACAGCGGGCAGCCGACAAGGATCAGCGAGGTGGCATGTCCGGCTTCGGTCGGTTGCGAGATCTGCGCGACTTCCGCACTGGCGCAGGCCTGCATGACGGACTGCGATACGGCGTCGGTGAAAGCGACCGGCTCCTGGATCGACGGCAGGAATTGAAGCGATACCTTCTGTGTCCAGTCTTCGGTCGTCTGTCCGTCAGGTACGAACTCTATCAATGCCGTCCCGTTCACGCCGCTGCTGCGGTATTCGACAAAGCCTTCGGGGGCCACGATCTGCAACCGCTCACCCGTTTCCTGCGCCGCAAGCGAACCTGGAAACAGCATCGCAAACGTCAGAATCAGGGCGATTCGAGCAGAAAAACGCGTCATTTCAGGCCTCCGGGCTAGTGGCATCAGATTGCCCCGCGCGTCGGCGCAGGGCAAGTCGGAGATGCTACGCCGTGCCTCAGGCGCTCTGCCGGGGACGCCGACGGCGATTGCCGCCACCGCCGCCGGGGCGTGCGCCCTTGGGGGCGCCCTGACGCTGACCGCCGCCGCCCTGACGACGACCGCCGCCACCGCCCCGGTTCTGCTTGGGCTTGGCCTCCTCCTGCGCCGGCGTCCAGCGGCTGCCGGATGCCACAGGGATCGACCCCCTGATGACCTTCTCGATGTCCTTCAGCTCGCCCATTTCGTCGGGCGCGCACAATGTGATCGCGGCACCCTCGCGCCCGGCCCGCGCTGTCCGCCCGATGCGGTGAACGTAAGTTTCGGGCACGTTCGGCAGTTCGTAGTTATAGACGTGCTTGACAACCGGGATATCCAGACCCCGCGCGGCCACATCCGTTGCCACCAGAACCGGCGCATCGCCATTGGTGAACGCCTCCAGCGCGCGGGTCCGCTGACCCTGGCTGCGGTTGCCGTGGATCGCGACGGCATTGACGCCCGCGCCGGTCAACTGCTTGGCCAGACGGTCCGACCCGTGCTTTGTGCGCGCGAAAACCAGCGCCGCCTCGTTCGGGTGGTCGCGCAGCAGGTCCAGCAAAAGTCCGGGCTTTTCAGACTTGGCGATATAGTGGATCGACTGCTCGATCTTGTCTGCGGTCTGACCGGAAGTCGCGACCTGCACCCGAACCGGCTTGTCCAGATATGTCGCGGCCAGACTTTCCATGTCCTTCGGCATCGTCGCCGAGAACAGCAGGGTCTGACGCTCTTTCGGCAGCTTCAGGGCGATCTTCTTCAGCGCGTGGATGAAGCCCATGTCCAGCATCTGGTCAGCCTCGTCCAGAACCAGAAAATGGCTTTCCGACAGGTTGACCGCACCGCGATCCATCAGGTCGATCAGGCGTCCGGGTGTCGCGACCAGCAGGTCCACGCCACGTTCCAGCCGCTTGATCTGCGGGTTGATGCCGACGCCGCCGACAACCTTGGCGACCTTCATGTGGCTGCCCTTGATGAACCCGTCCAGGCTCTCGCCGATCTGGTTCACCAACTCGCGCGTGGGGGCCAGGATCAACGCGCGGGCGCAGCGCGGGTACGGGCGCACATCGCCCTCCATCAGATGCTGAATCAGCGGCAGGCCGAATGCGGCGGTCTTGCCGGTTCCGGTCTGGGCAAGGCCCATGACGTCACGCCCGTCCAGCGCCGGCGGAATGGCCTGCTTCTGGATCGGGGTCGGGTCCTTGATGCCCATGTCGTTCAGGGCGGTAATCAGGCGAGGCTTCAGCCCCAGCATGTCGAAATCCATGTACTTTTCCTTCGCGCCGATGCGCGTAACGGCGTTCCCGGTGGAACGCGGGGGAGGGGTCACGACGCGCCCCGTCATGGGGTCAGGTCGCGCTGCCCTGGCGTGATCCTTGGGGAAGCAAACCCGCCCGTCGCTGAGGATGTCCGTCATCGGACACCCGGCTCACGCGGCCCAAGGGGCGGGGTTGAGAGGCATTTGGGGCACGGCGGGCGGCATGTCAATGGCACGTTCCGCGCCGCTCCGCCCCGGGCCTGCGGCTGAATGGCACGGCGCGGCGACAGGAGCGATCTCTGTTGCGGCGAAACCTCGTCGTCCTGCACGAGCAGGTGACCGATGAAGGCATGGATCCGATTTATCTGCTGCCGCCCTTGCAAAAAATGCCGCTCCAGTCAAATCCGGCGGCACCGCCACGTAACGCCGGATCGCAGCCGTTCGCTGAAGGCCACCGACGTGCCGCCGGTCCCCGTTCACGACATTTACCCCGATATGGGAACGTTCCGCCCCCGCTGGCGGTTTGTCTAGACGTATCCAAACATCGGAGAGAGCCATGACCGACCGCAAGAATGGTCCCCCTACCACTACGGATGCGGGCATCCGCGTCCAAAGCGATGAACATTCGCTGACCGTCGGCCCGGACGGGCCGATTCTCCTGCATGATGCCTACCTTCTGGAACAGATGGCGAACTTCAACCGGGAACGTATTCCCGAGCGTCAGCCCCACGCCAAGGGCTCCGGCGCATTCGGCACCTTCGAGATCACGCAGGACGTCACCCGCTATACCAAGGCCGCGATCTTTCAGCCCGGCGCATCCTGCGATGTCGCGGTCCGTTTCTCGACCGTCGCCGGTGAACGGGGCAGCCCCGACACATGGCGCGATCCGCGCGGCTTCTCTGTCAAGATGTATACCGAGGACGGCAATTTCGACATGGTCGGAAACAACACGCCCATCTTCTTCATCCGCGACCCGCTGAAGTTTCAGCACTTCATCCGCAGCCAGAAGCGCCGTGCCGACAACAACATGCGCGACCACGACATGCAGTGGGATTTCTGGACCCTGTCGCCCGAAAGCGCCCATCAGGTGACATATCTCATGGGGGACCGCGGCATCCCGAAGTCCTGGCGCGAGATGAATGGCTACTCGAGCCACACCTATTCGCTGACCAATGCCGACGGCGAGCGGTTCTGGGTGAAGTTCCACTTCCACACCGATCAGGGTGACAGCAACGCCTACCTGAGCCAGGACGAGGCCGACAAGCTCGCCGGAATGGACGGCGACTACCACCGCCGCGATCTCTTCACCGCGATCCAGGATGGAAACCCGCCAAGCTGGACCCTCAAATGGCAGGTCATGCCCTACGAGGACGCCAGGACCTATCACCTCAACCCCTTCGATCTGACCAAGGTCTGGCCCCATGCGGACTACCCCCTGATGGAAGTCGGCAAACTGGTTCTGAACCGCAACCCGACCGATTTCCACACCGAGATCGAGCAACTGGCCTTCGAGCCGAACAACATGGTGCCCGGTATCGGACTGTCGCCGGACAAGATGCTGCTGGCGCGGGGCTTTTCCTATGCCGACGCCCACCGCGCCCGGCTGGGTGTGAACTACAAGCAGATCCCGGTGAACAAGCCACAGGTGCCGGTCCACAGCTATTCGAAGGACGGCGCGGGACGCACGGAAAAGGTCTCGGACCCGGTCTATGCGCCCAATTCCTACGGCGGCCCCTCGGCACAGCCCGATCCCGGTGCCGAAGCCGGGCTCTGGCATGCCGACGGTGACATGGTCCGTCAGGCCTACACCCTGCGCGAGGACGACGACGACTGGAGTCAGGCCGGCATCCTGGTGCGCGATGTGATGGACGACGCCGCCCGCGACCGGCTGGTGACGAATGTCGCCGGACACCTGAGCAACGGCGTCAGCGAAAAGGTGCTGCAACGCGCCTTCGAATACTGGCGCAACATCGACGGCGCCACGGGCGACAAGATCGAGGCCAAGGTGCGCGAGAAGCTTGGCGGCAAATCCAATGCCCCCGGCCTTGCCTCGGCCCAGAGCATCGGAGGCAAACAGGCCGCCGAATAACCGTTCCCGTCCGGGGCAGGGGGACCGCCCCCTCCCCGGACACGTCCACCCGGCTCGGTCGCAGGGTCGGCCATACCGCGGGACACGACGTCAACGTGACATCTCTCCACTGATCGTGCGCGTGCGCGCCGAAGGTGTAATCGTCCTGTCCGATCCGGCCCTGCGCCGGGTCGGTTCGGGCCGTCACGGCAGGGTCGCGATACCCGACCCCCTTTCCGCCGCCCGAACCCCGTTGTATCTGCCTTCGGAACCCTTACCGACAGGCCGCCCCAAATGACGACCGACCTCGCCCGCATCCGCAATTTCTCGATCGTCGCGCATATCGACCATGGCAAGTCGACGCTCGCCGACCGCCTGATCCAGGAGACGAACACTGTCGCCCTGCGCGACATGAAGGAACAGATGCTCGACTCCATGGATATCGAGCGTGAACGCGGCATCACCATCAAGGCCAACACGGTCCGCATCGACTTTATCGCCGCGGACGGGTTGACCTACGTCCTCAACCTGATCGACACCCCCGGTCACGTAGACTTCGCCTACGAAGTGTCGCGGTCGATGCGCGCCGTCGAAGGCTCCTTGCTGGTCGTCGACTCGACCCAGGGCGTCGAGGCGCAGACGCTGGCCAACGTCTATCAGGCCATCGACGCCGACCACGAGATCGTCCCCGTCCTCAACAAGATCGACCTGCCCGCGTCCGAACCCGACCGCGTTCGCGAACAGATCGAGGATGTCATCGGCATCGACGCCTCCGACGCGCTGCTGGTCTCCGCCAAAACCGGGCAGGGCATCCGCGAAACGCTGCAGGCCGTCGTCGACCGCCTTCCCGCGCCCAAGGGCGACATCGACGCGCCGCTCAAGGCCATGCTCGTCGATTCCTGGTACGACAGCTATCTGGGCGTTATCGTGCTTGTCCGCATCATCGACGGGCGGCTGAAAAAGGGCGACCGCGTCCGCTTCATGTCCAACAACACCACCCACCACGTCGACCGCATCGGCGTGTTCCGCCCGCCGATGACCGAAATCGACGAACTGGGTCCGGGCGAGATCGGCTTCCTCACCGCCTCCATCAAACAGGTCCGCGACACACGCGTGGGCGATACCATCACCCACGAAAAGCGCGGCACCGACAAGGCGCTGCCCGGTTTCAAACCCTCGCAGCCCGTCGTGTTCTGCGGCCTGTTCCCCGTCGACTCCGCCCTTTTTGAAGACCTGCGCGACGCCATCGACAAACTCGCCCTCAACGACGCGTCCTTCAGTTTCGAGGTCGAATCGTCGGCCGCCCTCGGCTTCGGCTTCCGCTGCGGATTCCTCGGCCTGCTGCATCTGGAAGTCATCCGGGACCGCATCGAACGCGAATACGACATCGACCTGATCACCACCGCGCCCTCGGTCGTCTATCACATCCATATGCGCGACGGCACTATGACCGAGCTGCACAACCCCGCCGACATGCCCGACCTGACCCATGTCGACCACCTGGAGGAGCCGCGCATCAAGGCCACCATCCTCGTGCCCGATGACTACCTCGGCGACGTGCTGAAACTCTGCCAGGACCGGCGCGGCATCCAGATGGACCTGACCTATGCCGGGCCCCGCGCCATGGTCGTCTATGATCTCCCCCTCAATGAAGTGGTGTTCGATTTCTACGATAGGCTGAAAAGTGTTACCAAAGGGTATGCAAGCTTCGACTATCAGATGATCGGCTACCGCGAGGATGCGCTGGTCAAGATGTCCGTCCTCGTCAACGACGAGCCGGTCGACGCCCTCTCGATGATGGTCCACCGCGACCGCGCCGAGGCCCGGGGCCGCGCCATGGTCGAGAAACTCAAGGAACTGATCCCCCGCCACATGTTCAAGATCCCGATCCAGGCGGCCATCGGCGGCAAGGTCATCGCCCGCGAAACCCTGTCGGCGATGCGCAAGGACGTGACGGCCAAGTGCTACGGCGGCGACGCGACCCGGAAGAAAAAGCTGCTGGAGAAGCAGAAGGCCGGCAAGAAGAAGATGCGCCAGTTCGGGAAAGTTGAGATACCCCAATCCGCCTTCATCAACGCCCTCAAGATGGACAGCTAAGGCTGTCCGGCTTGCGGACGTCTGAGGCGGACTTGGGATGATGGGCGGCAGCGTCTTTCGCAGAAAGGCGCGTGCCCACGCGGTGAGGTGGCGTGGGACGGTGATTTTTGAAAGTTCGGTGGATGAGTGGCAGATCTTAAATTTTCTGGCGAAAATCAATCTATCCTGACCCTGGGCGCGCACCACTGGCACGCGCCATCGGACTGACGCCCAACCTCACCTCACCCGCCGTTGACGATCGCCTGTCCGACGTTCTCCGAGTCCTTGATGAACCCCTTGGTGGTTTCGCAGGCGGCCAGCCCCGTGAGCAGTGTCATGGCCAGTACGATACGCAGCATTGTCGTCTCCTGAATTGAATGTGGCCGGTGCCGCCCCAGCGGAGCGATCACCGGCTGACGTTCGTATCGTTTCAGACGAAGGCCGCGCCGCCAAGTCCCGATATCAGAACAGGTTGCCGCCCTGGTCCTCGGCCACCGTGTCGGCGACGATGGCACCGCCTGCGCCAAGGGCCGCGGCGGCGCAGCCGGACACGGTGGGCAGGAGCATCGTGAGTGCGAGGATACGGATCAGGCGGGATTTCATGGCGGTCTCCTGGGATTATGATCTGATCATAATGTGGGCAACGCGCGGAAGTGTCCATCGGTTCCCGCGGCAGGTCTCGCGCGGATCACGTCCGACGCGCATCACCCGCAGATCACCCATGCATCACCCGTCGAATTGCAGTCCCGGAAATCGTGTCCGACCATGGAACGCCAGCCGCCCGGACCACGTTGACGGACGAGACTGCAAACATCGAGGAGACCCGGATGAGCAACGATCTCGAACGAAAATTCTGGAAGGCCCTGAAATCCGACATGACCGTCTTTCTCGGCTGCGATGGGGTCAAACCCCGTCCGATGACCGCCAGCATCGACGGGGAGCACGGGCCGATCTGGTTCTTTACCAGCACCGGGACAGATCTGGGCAAGGCGTTGGATGCAAAGGCGAAAGTCGGGATCATGACCTTCGCTTCCAAGGGCCACGACCTCTGGGCCAGCGCTACCGGCACCCTCGTCATCGATAACGATCGCGCCGTTATCGATCGACTCTGGAACCCCTTCGTCGCCGCTTGGTATGATGGCAAGGACGATCCCGAACTGACCCTCGTGCGCTACGATGCAACAGACGCGCATATCTGGGAAGACGGGTCCTCCCTTGTGGCGGGCATCAAGATGCTGATGGGGAACGATCCCAAGGAAGATTACCGCGACAAGGCCGCTCAGGTTCGCCTGGACGACTGACATGGTGCGACAACCACGTCCGGCGACATTGGCGTGTTGCCGGACGCCGCCTCTGGCAACTCCACCACGCCGCGCCTAGCTTGTGGCAAAAGGAGATCCTCTCATGACAAACCCGCTGTTGACCCACTGGTCCGGCCCGTTCGCCCTGCCGCCCTTCGCCGCCATCGAAGACGAACATTTCGCTCCTGCGCTCGATCAGGGCATGGCTGAAGGTCGCGAAGCCGTCGCCGCAGTTGCGGAAAACCCTGACGCCCCGACCTTCGCGAACACCATCGAAGCGCTGGAACGTGCCGACCGCACCCTCGACCGGGTCGCGGGCGTCTTCTACAACCTTGCCGGGGCCGACAGCACCCCGGCGCGCGAAGACCTTCAGCGTGAGATGGCCCCCAAACTATCCGCCTATTCTTCGGAAATAACCAACAACGCCAAACTTTTCGCCCGGATCGAGGACCTGTGGAGCCGACGCGATACGCTGGGTCTGAGCGAGGAGCAGGCACGTGTGCTGATGTTGACGCGGCGGGGGTTCGTTCGCTCCGGCGCGGCGCTGACCGGAGACAGGGCCGCTCGCCTGACTGCCATCAAATCGCGCCTTGCAACGCTGGGCACCGCCTTCGGCCAGAACCTTCTGGCGGATGAGCGGGAGTGGTTCATGGACCTGTCGGAAGGCGACCTGGAAGGCCTGCCCGAGTTCGTGAAATCCGCCGCCCGCGCCGCCGGTAAGGAACGCGACCGCCCCGGTCCCGCCATCACTCTCAACCGCTCGCTGATCGTGCCGTTTCTGCAATTCTCGCCCCGCCGGGACCTGCGACAGAAAGCCTATGAAGCCTGGGTCGCCCGCGGTGCCAACGGGGGCCAGACCGACAACCGGAGCCATGCCGCCGAAATCCTGGCCTTGCGTCACGAACGCGCGCAATTGCTGGGCTATGACAGCTTCGCCGATTACAAGCTGGAAACCGAAATGGCCAAGACGCCCGAAGCAGTGCGGGACCTGCTGATGCAGGTCTGGCATCCGGCGCGGACGGCGGCGCTGGCCGATGCGGAACACCTTGCGCGCATGGCGCAGATGGATGGTATCACAGGCCCGCTGGAGCCGTGGGACTGGCGCTTCTATTCCGAAAAGCGGCGTCTGGAGTTGCATGACCTGGATGAGGCCGAACTCAAGCCCTTCTTTCAGCTCGACCGGATGATTGACGCGGCCTTTGCCTGCGCCACACGGCTGTTCGGGCTGGAGTTCAGACCGCTGGACGGCCCGTTCTATCACCCTGACGTGCGGGGCTGGGAAGTGACGCGCGACGGCGAACACGTCGCCGTCTTCCTCGGCGATTACTTCGCACGGCCCAGCAAGCGGTCGGGTGCATGGTGCAGTGCGATGCGTTCGCAATCCAGACTCGACAGCGACATTCGTCCCATCGTGGTGAATGTCTGCAATTTCACCCATGCCGATCCGGCATTACTGTCCTATGACGACGCGCGCACTTTGTTTCATGAATTCGGTCACGCCCTGCACCAGATGCTGTCGGATGTGACCTATCAGTCGATCAGCGGCACCTCGGTCGCACGCGATTTCGTCGAACTGCCCAGCCAGCTTTACGAACACTGGTTGGACGTTCCCGAAGTCCTTGCCGAATTCGCCACCCACGCCGAAACCGGCGCGGCGATGCCCGACGCCCTGCGCGACCGACTTCTGGCCGCCTCGACCTACGATATGGGGTTCGCGACGGTGGAATACGTCGCTTCCGCGCTGGTCGATCTGGAGTTTCACAACGGCCCGCCCCCCGCCGATCCGATGCAGAAACAGGCCGAAATCCTTGAAACGATCGGGATGCCGCGTCCGATCCGGATGCGCCACGCGACGCCGCATTTCGCGCATGTCTTCTCCGGCGACGGTTATTCTGCCGGCTACTACAGCTATATGTGGTCAGAGGTCATGGACGCCGATGCCTTCGCCGCTTTCGAGGAGGCGAATGATCCGTTCGACCCGACCCTCGCCGCCAGGCTGGAGGAACATATCCTGTCGACCGGCGGATCCAGGGACGCCGCCGATCTCTACATCGCCTTCCGGGGGAGACTGCCCGGCGCAGAGGCCCTGCTGAAGGGGCGGGGGCTGGACGCCGCCGCCTGACCTCGCAACCCCGCCTTGACCCATCTGGACTGGACAACATCAATGCCCCTGACCGCCGCCCAATCGAACGATATCGTCCAAGCCGTCCGCGACGTTGCTGCGGCGGAAATTCTGCCCCGGTTCCGCAATCTGGGTGACGGCGACATAGACGCCAAGGCCGCGTTCGACGATCTGGTGACGGTCGCCGACAAGGCCGCCGAAGATGCATTGACTGCCCGCATCCACACCATTCTGCCGGGCGATACCGTTATCGGCGAGGAGGCCGTGGCCGAAGACCGCAGCCTTCTGGACCGCGTGGGACAGGGGCGCGTCACCATCCTCGACCCGATCGACGGGACCTGGAATTACGCCCACGGGATCGCCAACTACGGCGTCATCACCGCAGTGATCGAAGACGGGGTGACGGTCTGGGGCATGCTCTACGACCCCAGTTTCGATGATTGGATCGTGGCCGCGCGCGGGGCGGGGTCGTGGTTTCATCGCGGGGGCAAATCGCGCCGCCTGAGCACGTTGCAGGACGACACGCCCTATGACCGCCTGCGCGGCAACACCGGCGGATACCTCTATCCCTTGGCGGTCCAGCCCGCTCTGGCCGCGACGACACCTCTGTTCCGTCGGGCCAATTCCATGGGCGCATCGCTGCACGAATACAGGATGCTGGTCCTGGGTGGCTCGGACTTCTGCCTGAACGGGATGCTCAACGTCTGGGACCACGCGGCGGGCGTTCTGATCCTGCAGGAGGCGGGCGGCGTGTCGCGTCTGCTGGACGGCAGCGAATACCATCCGACCATGACAGAAGGCCGGCTTTTGAATGCCCGGTCCGAAGGCATGTGGCAGCAGCTTGCGACCACTTTCAACACCGCCCTGGGTGACGCCTGAAGCTGGCGTCAGTGCCCCACATCTTCCGGTGCCACGCCCCAGAGCGCGGTTGTCGGGGCCCAGCCCTCGACGCCTTGCGCCTCGATCATGCACCACTCGTCCTGGCACTCGCCCAGCCAGGCCACGACACCGCTCTGCAATCGCGCCGAGACCGGCGCCTGAGCAGAGGGGCGGCGATACAGATCGACCATATCCGGCTCCACGATGACGCTGCGATTTCCCGATAGCAGCGAATAATGCATCCAGCCGCCCGCGCCTTCGCGGTCCTGTACGCGCCGCCATTGGCCGTATTCGTCCACCAGAAGCAGCGGCATGTTGCGGCGCTGGAATACCCAGTCGATCCTGTGTGTCGAGGAGGGGCCGCGCCGGGCGTATCCCTCGTCCACCTTCATCGACACGAAACGGGGCATGGGCAACCCGGTGACCGGCCCACGCCCGTCCTCCTGTGCATGGGCGGGAACGGCGAACAGCAGGGATTGAACGGCCAGAAGCATGGCCAGGGCCAGAATAGATAGAATGTTCCGCATGTGCCTGCCGTCCTGCTTATCTGCCCGCTCGCGCGACTGCGGGGTCTGATGCCCCTTGCTTGTCCGGACCATGATGCCATCATGGACGCCGCCGACAAAGGGGGACGTGCCGCATATGTCAACGAAACGCCTGAGTGTTGTCGTCACGCGACGCCTTCCCGCCGATGTGGAGGCGCGGATGGCCGAATTGTTCGATGTCCGGGTCGTAGGCAGCGACAAACCACTGGACAGGGCCGCACTTCTTGCCGCTTTGCAGGACGCGGACATTCTGGTCCCGACTCTGACCGACACCATTGATGCGCCGCTGTTGGCGGGCGCGGGCGAACGGCTCAAGCTGATCGCGAATTATGGGGCCGGGGTCGATCACATCGACGTGGCGACCGCGCGGCAACGGGGTATCCTGGTGTCGAACACGCCCGGTGTGCTGACCGAAGATACTGCAGACATGGGCCTTGCCCTGATGCTGGCGGTGCTGCGGCGCATGACGGAAGGCATGGCCAAGATGCAGGACGGTGTCTGGGAAGGCTGGGCACCCGAAGCCCTTCTGGGCACGCGCCTGGGCGGCAAGTCGCTGGGCATTCTGGGAATGGGCCGCATCGGTCAGGCGATGGCCCGCCGCGCCCGTGCCTTCGGCATGAACATCCACTACCACAACCGCCGTCGCCTGCATGCCGGGCTGGAGGAACCGTTGGAGGCGACCTTCCACGAACGGCTCGACGCACTGGTCGGCCTGTCGGACGTGATCTCGGTCAATTGCCCGCATACACCTTCGACGTTCCACCTCTTGAACGCCCGGCGGCTGAAGCTGATGAAGCCGACCGCCGTGATCGTGAACACCTCACGGGGCGAAGTCATCGACGAAAACGCCCTGACCCGCATGCTGCGCGCGGGCGAATTGGCGGGCGCGGGCCTCGACGTCTATGAACGCGGCCACGGCGTGAATCCGCGACTGCGCGAATTACCGAACGTCGTGCTGCTGCCGCACATGGGGTCCGCCACACGCGAGGCGCGGCAGGAAATGGGTGAAAAGGTCCTCGTGAACATGCAGACCTTCGCCGACGGCCACCGTCCGCCCGATCAGGTCGTGCCGTCGATGTTGTGAGCGATGCGGGCGAAAGGGCATCAACTCCCCTGACGTCCCGGAATACGCCCTGCAAGCTTAGGCGATGCCGTTGCCATCGACGTCAGGATGGCACGGCGCGGCGCACCGGAAACATGGGTTCGCAATTTCGACGGGCGGCGGCTGGCTGAAGGCTATGGATTCAGCAGTATCCTGAACCAGCCAAGCAGCGATGGGCGATACCGTCCTAGTCCCCCAGCTTCGCGTGCACCTCGTCCAGATCGACTTCGCCCTTGGGCATCTTGTTGCCCGGATTCTCGAAGTCATACTGGAACAGCTTGAAATCCCGGTGGTAGATTTCCCAGACCAGATGCATCGACAGATCGTCGAAATAATCCTCGACCGGGTGCAGGCGTTTGGGGCCGTGCCCTTCGGATTCGTTGAACCGGGGCACTTCGGCCAGATCGACCTTCACCGGCGTCTCGATGTGGTCGAGGACGACCTGCATCCCCTCGTTGAACTTCTCGGTAAAGACAACGTGGTCATAGCGCCCGCCGTTGGCAATGAACGTGCCCACATGGCCCGACATGGCCGACCAGTGGATGTCCGGGTCCATCGGGCGCCGAAACCGGATGGTGTCGCGCGCGAACAGCAGGAACCGGCGGAACGATGCGATCTGGTCGAACTGGAAATCGTCCTCGGGCGATCCGACCTCGACTCCGTATTTCTGCGCCAGCTTGGGCACCATGTTGCCGCGATAGCGTTTGCCGTTGCGCTGAATGCCCGCGATCTTGTCGAAGAACGACGACAGGATGCGGGTATAGGGATTTCGCACACAGGTGAAGGCATAGGATTTGTGGCCCTTGGCGTTCGCCTCGATCAGCGGCTGGCTCTCCTCCTGCGCCCATTTGTGCAGGCCCGACGTGCTGTCATGGATATCGCCATCGAAGAACCGGCCATGATCCGAATAGAACAGGATCTGCCCGATGGAGGAGCAGGCGCACTTCGGCACCACGCGATAGACCGTGCTTTCGCTTTCCGTCATCCATGTGCCCGGAAATCCCATTTCAACCCTTTCGAAACCGTTGCGCGCGCATCAAACCCGCATTCCCCGGTTTCTTCAACGCGTCCGGGGGGCTATTGCAAGGCAAAGTCGCCTAATTCGGGTTAACAAACAGGTCCATGTCGAAGATCGCCTTCATCCTGCTGTGTCACAAGGACCCGGTTGCCATCATCTCGCAGGCAACGGGGCTGACGGCGACGGGCGATTGCGTCTCGATCCATTTCGACGCATCCGCCCCGGCCAGCGCCTTCGACGCAGTGCAGGCCGGCCTGCGCGACAATCCGAATGTGGTGATGACCCGGCGGCGGGTGAAATGCGGCTGGGGGGAATGGTCGCTGGTCCGCGCCACCCTGAACGCCGTCGAAGCGGCGGTCGAGGCCTTCCCCCGCGCCACCCATTTCTACATGATTTCCGGCGATTGCCGCCCGATCAAATCCGCCGAACACGCGCATGAATTCCTCGACGCGCGCGACATGGATCATATCGAAAGTTTCGATTTCTTCACCTCCGACTGGATCAAGACGGGGATGAAGGAAGATCGGCTGATCTACCGCCATTACTTCAACGAACGGGTGAACAAACGGCTGTTCTACGCCGCGCTGACCCTGCAGCGGAAACTGGGGCTGGAACGCGCCACGCCCGCGGGGGTAGACATCATGATCGGCTCGCAATGGTGGTGCCTGCGCCGGTCGACCGTCGAAAAGATCCTCGCGTTCTGCGCCGCCCGCCGCGACGTGATGCGCTTTTTCGCCACCACCTGGATTCCGGACGAGACGTTCTTCCAGACCCTCGTGCGCCACCTTGTTCCACGGGTGGAGATCGACCCGCGCACGCTGACCTTCCTGATGTTCACGGACTACGGAATGCCCGCGACCTTCTACGACGATCACCACGACCTGCTGCTGTCGCAGGACTTTCTGTTCGCCCGCAAGATATCGCCCGAAGCGGTGGAGCTGAAGCACCGTCTCGATGCGCTCTGGACATCCGGGCGCACCGAATTTCCGATTGCGGGCGACGGGCGGCAGTTGTTCACCTTCCTGACGCAACGCGGTCGCATGGGCCGCCGCTTCGCCCCCCGTTTCTGGGAACGCGAAAGCACGCTGGGCCGCGACCGCGAGTTGATCGTGCTGGTGTGCAAGAAATACCACGTCGCCAAGCGGCTGGCCCAGTCTTTGCGCGATCATCAGATCATGCCCGCCATCGATTACCTGTTCGACGAGGAAGACACCCCGATGCCCGATCTGGGCGGCATCGAATCCACGCTGGGCAAACGCCATCGCCACCGCCGCGCCCTGCTGCGGATGCTGTTCCGTCAGGCCGGGACCGACCGGCTGACGATCTGCCTCGACCCGGTGAATTACGAGCTGTTGCAGGACTTCTACGCCGACCGCGCCACCATCCGCACCCTGCTGATCGACTGCGAATTCGATGCGGCCTATATGGAAGGCCATGCCGCTCGTATCGGCCTGATCGGCGACCAGACGCCGCGCACCACGATCGACCGCCTGATGCCCACCGTCGCGCAGGATTTCGTGACCGAGACGCTGCGCATCCGCGAGGCGGATCTGCCGGACATTCACCGCATCGCCGAAGGCACCGATGCCATCGTCAACGCTCACGTTCTGGCCGAAGTGTTCGATGTCGACGACGAAACTGCGCTGGCGCTGGCCGAAACGCCGTATCTGTTCGACGAGTGATGGCAGGACATCCGGGGTGCCACGCGCACTACCGGCGTTGACCGCCAGTCTGCGCCCGAATCCTCCGAAGCCGATTTATCTGCATTGTTCCACCGGCGGCATCTTGTTGGCGGACCATGGCAACCACAACTTCGTTTGACGACGGATCTGCCGTCTGCGGAGGCCACGTCGTTGGATTACATATATGTCGTGGCCGGACTTCTGGGTCTCTTCCTGGGCGGCGAGGCTCTTGTGCGCGGCAGTGTCGGCATCGCCAGGCGCATGGCGATCCCCCCGCTGCTGATCGGTCTGACGGTCGTCGGCTTCGGGACATCCACGCCCGAGCTTCTGGTCTCGGTCGATGCGGCGTGGCGCGGCGTGCCGGACATCGCCGTCGGCAATATCGTCGGCTCGAACATCGCCAACATTCTGCTGATCGTCGGGGTCACAAGCCTCGTCTGGCCGATCCGCGTTTCGGGTGCCACCCTGCGCCGGGATACCGGCGTCATGGTCGTCGCCGCGCTGGTGCTGCTGCCGATCTTCGCGCTGGGTGCAATCGGGCGATCGTCGGGAGCGTTGCTGGTTCTGGCCCTCGCCGGTTATCTGACCTGGGCCTGTCGTCACCCCGGCGAAGCTGGCGAGGAAGATGTCGACATGCCCGCCGCTTCGTCGACCCTCGCCTCCGCCATCTGGATCATCACCGGATTGGTCGCGCTGATGTTCGGCGCGCGGTTTCTGGTCAACGGGTCCGTCTCCATCGCGCGCGACTACGGCATCTCCGAGGCCTTCATCGGCCTGACGATCGTCGCGGTCGGCACATCGCTTCCCGAACTGGCCACATCGGTGATCGCGGCTGTCCGCCGACAGTCCGAAATCGCGATCGGCAATATCGTCGGCTCGAACATCTTCAACGTTCTGGGCATCTTCGGCATGACGGCCATGGTCGCCCCGATCCCCGTCGCCGCCCGGTTTCTGACCTTCGATCTGCCGGTCATGATCGCGGTTTCCCTGATCCTGACGGGTTTGCTGACGACTCGCCCGCACCTTGGACGCGGGGTCGGTGTGGCTGCGTTGGCGGGCTATGCGGCCTATATCTGGGCGGCGCAGGGCTGACGGGTTATTGCCCCTTCTGCACGACCGTGCCCTAAACGTCCCGACCCCATCACACCGGAGCCCGTCCCATGCCCGCCTACGACCCCGAAAATATCTTCGCCAAAATCCTGCGCGGCGAGATTCCCAACGCTACCGTCGCTGATACGGACCACACGCTGGCCTTCGACGACATCACGCCGCAGGCACCGACACATGTGCTGGTGATTCCCAAAGGCGCCTACGTCGACTACGCCGACTTCCACGCCAACGCGTCGGACGCCGAGATCGCCGATTTCCACCGGACCGCCGCGCAGATCTGCGCTGACCGGGGGGTGACCGAAACCGGCTTCCGCGCCATCACCAACGCGGGCAAGGATGGCGTGCAGGAGGTGCCGCATTTCCACCTGCACCTGATCGGCGGGCGCCCCCTCGGTCGGATGCTGGCCAAGGCCACGGACTAGGTCCGCCTTGCCGGTACTCGCGCTGGAGGCGGTGGCGGGATATGGCGGCGCGTCCGGGGCGTCGGTTCTGAACGTGCTGGTAGCCTCGGCAATGGTCGTGGCCCTGGTGCTGCTGCTCCTGCGCCGCGTGCGCCGGTGGACAAATCCCGTGCTCTGGCTCGTCATCGTCGTCCTGCTCGGAGGGACCGCCCATTTCGCACGCAGCCCGCTGGCAGCCATTGCCAACGCCCGCTTCTTTGCCGCCGATCCGGGATATGCCGCCGCCGCATCGCCGTTCGACGGGCGCAGCCTCTATATCCCCGACCCATGCTGGCTGGCACGCGGCGCACTGGGCGCGATGGACTGGACGTCCGATGGTCAATGCGGTCTGCCGGTGGCGGAGCGTCTGCGCAGCGGCGATCTCGATTTCATCGAAACCGGCACCGACCCGATCCTGCGGTTCGACCTGCGTATCGGCGACCCTGCCTGCCACGCCGGTGCCGATCAGCGTCCGCCATCCCTGACCACGATGATCTCCGCGCCCTTTGCGGTCTGCGTCATCGGTCGGCCCGTGCCCGCGTCCACTGCCGACCACCGCATCGACCAGACGCCCGGCACCGTTCCCGCGCCCGGTGACGCGTCCTATACCGCCGTGACGCTGCGCCGCGTCGCGTCGGATACCCTTATCGACCGCTTCGACAGCTGGCCCGGCGCGACTCCCTATGGCGGCGATACGCCCCCGCCCGAGGCGCGCCGCCCCTCCGGTCCGCTTGCCGCCTTTCTGGCCCCGCCACCGCCGCGCCCGGATGACTTTCAGCGCATCGTTTCCGACCGGTTGTTCGCCGCCTGGGGCGTGGACGAACAAAGCCTGCGCGCCGGTGCCCGCAATCCACTGCAATCACAGCGGTCCGAGACGATCTGGTTCGCCTGCCGCGATGACGTTCTGCCGATGCTCACGCCTGAAACGGTCGCGGCACTGCGCGATGGTGCGGCGAACCTGTTCCCCGATCAACCGAACTGGCGCTATCCCGATGATTGCCCGGCCTTTTCCCGGCGCGGGGTCGACGCCGCCGCCGCAGTGGCCGATATTGCACTGCCTGACCCTGTCTTGAGACCGTGATGATGTTTGCCAGCCTCTACACCATCATGCGCCGCCTGATGCTCGCCTTCGGGCTCTGTTTCCTGCTGCCCGTCGCGGCCAGCGCGCTCTGGTGGACGACACTGGACAGGCCGGGGGGCTGGAGGGCGGCCGATTGGGGTGCTTCGGGCATTCTGCCCGCCGCCGCCGCCCTTCCCGATGCGGCGATTCACGTCATGGCGGCGCGCACCGGCGGGTTCAAGGGTGCCGTCTCGGTCCACAGCTGGATGGTCTGGAAATCCGCCGATGCCACGACATGGAGCCGTGCCGAAGTCGTCGGCTGGGGCCATCCCGTCCGCCGCGATGCCTATGCCGCTGACGCGCGCTGGTATTCGAACCAGCCGCAGATCATAGGCTCCGTCACCGGTCCGAAGGCCGCCGCCCTGATCCCGGCGGTCGAGGCGACGGTAGACGCCTATCCCTTCAATCACCTGGGGAGCTATGTCATCTGGCCCGGCCCGAACTCCAACACCTTCGTCGCCCATATCCTGCGCGAAAACCCCGGAATCGGCATCGCCTTGCCCCCGAACGCGGTGGGCAAGGATTACATCGGCCCCGGTCTGCAGGCCCGCCGCGATGCGGGCGGCAGCGACCTGCACCTGTCGGCCTGGGGTTATCTCGGCCTGTCCATCGGTCCGCGCAGAGGGATCGAAGTCAACGTTCTCGGCCAGACCTTTGGCCTCGACCTCGCACACCCCGCCATCAAACTCCCCGCCATCGGTCGCATCGGCACCTGAAACCGCAGGTTCCGGGTCGTGGCCCCGCGCGCCCCGCGCGACAATCGGGCCATGACCCAAACGACCATCGCCCTCGTCCTATTCCTCGCGCCGCTGGCCTACAGCCCCGGTCCCGGCAACCTGTTCTTTGCCGCCACCGGCGCGCGCTTCGGCTCCGACACCGGCGCGCGCCGCCTGAACCGCGTGTTCGGCGCGCTTCTGGCGGGGGTTGCGGTCTGGATGCTGCTCCCTTGATCCGCGACACCCTGTCGCCCATGCCCCTCGTGATGTCGGGAATCGCATTGCGCCTGTGCCGCCCTGCCGATAGGCCTGACGCCGACGACGCCCCCGAGGGGGCCGGACAGGTGGCCGCCACATGCCGACCCAATACGGGGGCAACACGCGGTATCGTCTCCGGGACCCGGATATCGGGGGCATTTCCGCTGCGAAAGGCCCGCCCATGCGCTTCCTTGTCCTGTTTTCCCTGACGCCTCTTCTTCTGGCACAACCCGCACAGGCTCACGTCGGCCACATCTCTGATCTGGGCGGGCACGATCACTGGGCGCTGGGCATCGGTCTGGGTGTGATCGTCGGGGCCGCCGTGCTGGGCTGGATCAAGGGCGCACCGGACGACCAGGCCGACGAAGAAGAGACCTCCGAATCCCCCGAGGAAGAGGAGCAGACCGCGTGAAGACAGGCGTCATGATCTGCGGCCATGGCTCCCGCTCGCAATCCGCTGTCGACGAATTCGCCGTGCTGGCCGAAAAACTGCCTGCCCTGCTGCCCTCCGACTGGATGGTTGACTACGGCTACCTTGAATTCGCCAACCCGGTCATTCGCGACGGCCTCGACCGCCTGCGCGACGCAGGCTGCGACCGCATTCTCGCCGTCCCCGGAATGCTCTTCGCCGCGATGCACGCGAAGAACGACATTCCCACCGTTCTCAACACCTATGCCGCCAGACACGATATCGACATCCGTTACGGGCGCGAACTGGGCATCGACCCCAGGATGATCGCCGCCGCCGGGCAGCGTATCGAAGACGCGCTGGCGCAGGCCGATGCCGGGCACGGCCCGGTCGCCCGCCACGAGACCTGCCTCGTCGTCATCGGGCGCGGCGCATCCGATCCCGACGCCAATGGCAATGTCGCGAAGATCGCCCGGATGCTGCACGAAGGTCTTGGCTTCGGCTGGCTGGAGGTCGGCTTTTCCGGCGTCACCTTTCCGCTGGTCGAGCCCTGCCTGACCCACGCTGCCAGGCTGGGCTACAAACGTATCGTCGTGTTCCCGTATTTCCTGTTCTCGGGCATCCTGATCGACCGCATCTATGGCTTTACCGACCGTGTCGCCGCGGCCCACCCGGACCTGCAATTCGTAAAGGCGGGCTATCTGGGCGACCACCCGCAGGTTCTGGCCACCTTTGCCGAACGCATCACCGAACAGGCCGGTCTCAATCCACCGCCCAACTGCGGCACATGTGCCTATCGCGCCCAGATCCTTGCGGGTGAGGGGACGGCTGTCACGATCCCCGCTGCCGCCCGTGCGGGCCACCCGGCCTTTTCCGACACGCCGCCGCCGACCTGTGTCATGTGCAAATACCGCACGGCCGTTCTGGGGTTCGAGGGCGAAGTCGGCGCGGTGCAGGAAAGCCACCACCACCATGTCGAAGGACAGGGGGCCAGCGCGCCCGGCTCCAACGTCGCCAACTGCAAGTTGTGCGATAGCTTCTGTACCGGTTTGTGCCGGCTGGAGGCGCAGGCGGGGCATTCACATCACCACGACCACCACCATCACCACGATCATCATCACGGGCATGATCACAGCCACGATCACGATCATTCCCACGATCACGTCCACGCCGTCTATCCGCATGCCGACCATCCGCATGGCCCGGAATCGGCCCGAAAGACGCGGGCGTGATTGCCATGGGGAAGCTGCGTCCGGCCGACAGTCCGGACGGCACCCGAACCGTCCTGCCGTGGCGAGGGGTATCATTCGATTCCAGCTATCTGGCGTTGCAGGCACTTGCACCGACCCTCACCACCCGGACAACCGCCGTGCGCGACTGCAGGGGTTTGTTTCGCAAGCCCCTCTTGATCGCGCCGTCTCATATGGACGCATTATATGCGCCCATATGAGCGGGACCCCCAGGCGATCTACGCCGCTTCCTTCGCCACCGTCCGCAAGGAGGCCGCGCTCGACCGCTTTCCGGCGGATATTGCCGAGCTTGCCGTGCGGGTGATCCACGCCTGCGGCATGGTCGAGATCGCCGATCGCCTGTCCTACGCCCCGGACGTCGCGACCTCCGGCATCGCCGCCCTGCGCGCCGGAGCGCCGGTCTATGCCGATTGCGAAATGGTTGCCTCCGGCATCACCCGCCGCCTGCTCCCCGAAGGCACCGACATCCGTTGCACGCTCAACGACCCACGCACCGCCGACATGGCGCGCGAGGCACGGACCACCCGCTCCGCCGCCGCTGTCGATCTCTGGGATACCGACGGCGCGATTATCGCCATCGGCAATGCTCCCACGGCCCTGTTCCGGCTGCTTGAACGCCTGGACGAAGGCGCACCGAAACCCGCCGCCATCCTTGCCTTCCCCGTGGGGTTCGTCGGAGCGGCGGAATCCAAGGCCGAACTGGCCGAACGTCCCCGCGCCGTGCCGTTCCTTTGCCTGCGCGGACGGCGGGGCGGCAGTGCCATGGCCTCGGCGGCGGTCAACGCATTGGCCATTCTCGCGGCCGGGGGGATGCAATGATGTCTGCCGCGCAGCAATACACCGATGCACCTGATCAGGCGGCATTGCGTGCGCAAATCGTGTCGGACGTGTATCCGACACAGATCACCCGCAGATCACCCCATGTCTGACACGCCTTGGCTCCATATCGTCGGCATCGGCGAGGACGGTCTCGACGGCCTGTCCCCCGCCACGCGCGCCGTTGTCGAAGCTGCCGAAGTCATCATCGGCGGCGATCGCCACCACGCCCTGTCCGACCGTGTGACCGCCCGTCGTCTGGCCTGGCCCAGCCCTTTCGACGCTTTGATAGATCAGTTGATTTCCTTGCGTGGTCAACGGGTTGTCGTGCTCGCCACAGGCGACCCGCTGTGGTTCAGCGTCGGTGCCCGCATCGGGCGCGCGATACCGCCCGGCCAGATTGTTTACCACCCGCAGCTCTCTGCCTTCCAGCTTGCCGCCGCCCGGATGGGCTGGTCGATGGCCGATGTCGAGACTCTCACCGTTCATGGTCGCCCCGTGCATCAGATGATTGCCTTCATCCAGCCCGACGCAAGGCTCCTGATCCTGACTACCGGCGCGCAAACCCCTGCCCAGATTGCAAAATTCCTGACTGATCGCGGCTTCGGCAAGTCCAGTCTCACGGTCCTCGCGAACATGGGCGGCCCGGCGGAAACCCGGTTCGACGCCACCGCGGAAGACTGGTCGCACGAGGTTCCCGCCTTCAACACCCTCGCCGTCAACTGTATCGCCGACCCCAATGCAGCCCTTCTGCCACGCGTTCCCGGTCTGGCGGACGACCTGTTCCGCAGCGATGGCACGATGACCAAACGCGAAGTCCGCGCCGCCACCCTCGCCAAGTTGATGCCGATGCGCGGCGCGCTGTTGTGGGACATCGGCACCGGTTCCGGCTCGGTCGCGATCGAGTGGATACGCGCCGCCAGATCCGCCCGCGCCATCGGCATCGAACCGCGTGCGGACCGCCGCGCGATGGCCGCCGAGAACGCGCTGGCGTTGGGAGCCCCCCGCCTCGACCTGCGCGACGGCGAAGTGCCGCAGGCCCTTGAAAACCTGCCTTCTCCCGATGCCGTCTTCATTGGCGGCGGCCTGTCGGAGGAGGTGTTTGATGCGGCCTTTGCGGCCCTCAAACCCCTGGGCCGGCTAGTGGCGAATGCCGTCACGCTGGAATCGGAGTCGCTTCTGATGACGCTCCACGTCAAACATGGGGGCGATCTCGTGCGAATCGCCGTCGAACGCGCCGAACCGGTCGGCCGATATCGCGGCTGGCGCCCGTCGATGGGCGTGACACAATGGTCGTTGGTCAAAAGATGAGCGGCACGCTCTATGGCGTCGGTCTCGGACCCGGCGACCCCGAACTGATAACGCGCCGCGCTGCGCGGTTGATCGAATCTGCAGAAATCATTTGTTATCCGTCGCTTGCAGGTGGGGAAAGCCTGGCCCGCGCGATTGCCGCCGACCTTATCCCGGCCACGGCCCGTGAAATCCGCATAGACGTGCCGATGACCCGCGACCGTGCCCCGGCGCAGACGGCCTATGACGCGGGCGCGGCGGGCATCGCGCAAGCTCTTGAAAACGGGCAGGATGTCGTCTGCCTGTGTGAAGGTGACCCGTTCTTCTACGGTAGTTTCATGTATCTCTTCGCGCGGCTCAGGGGTCGCTTCGATGTGCAGGTCGTGCCCGGTGTCACATCCCTGACCGCCTGCGCTGCCGTCGCCGCCATGCCGCTGACCGCGCGCAACGAGGTCATGACCGTCCTGCCCGGCCCCTTGCCGGACGATATCTTGCGCACCCATCTGCGCGCCGCCGATACACTGGTTGTGATGAAAGTCGGGCGCCATCTGCCTCGTCTGCGCACCCTGCTGGACGCCGAAGGTCTGCTGGCCGCCGCCACCTATGTCGAACGGGCGACGCTGGGGGCGGAGCGTGTGCTGCCGCTGGCCGACGCCCCCGACGATGCCCCGTATTTCTCCATGATCCTGATCGCGAAAGGGGCCGACCCGTGGCTCTGACACCTGTCGTCCTGGCGCTGAACGCCGCCGGTGAACCCGTCGCCCGACGGATCGCCGATGCACTCGACTGCCCCCTGCATGGCCGCGAGGGGCGCACCGATGCCGCGATTACATTTCCCAACGCGCTGGACCATGCGCGCGACCTGTTCGCCGCCGGTCACCCCGTCGTCGGCGTCTGCGCGGCAGGCATCCTGATTCGCGCCGTGGCCCCTTTGCTGTCCGACAAGACGCGCGAGCCGCCGGTGATTTCCGTATCCGACGACGGTGCGGTGGTCGTGCCTTTGCTGGGCGGACACCGCGGCGCGAACCGTCTGGCGCAGACCATAGCCGAGGTGCTTGGCGCGACCGCCGCCGTCACCACGGCGGGCGACATCGCCCTGGGCGTCGCGCTGGACGAGCCGCCCGCAGGCTACCGTCTAGCCAACCCAGAAGACGCCAAACCCGTCATGGCGGCGCTGTTGTCGGGGGGAGGAGCGACCGTCACGGGCGAGCCGCTGTTCGACCTGCCACAGGGAAACGCCGTCGAGATCGTCGTGACAGAGGCCCCGGCAACCGGCGGCCCGACCCGGCTGGTCTATCACCCGCAACGGCACACCCTGGGCGTCGGATGCGCCCGCGACGCCGATCCGACGGAACTGTGGGACAACGTCTTGCAGGTGATGGCGGATGCGGGCGTGGCCCCCGGTGCCATCGCTTCTGTCAACACGCTGGACCTGAAGCTGGACGAGCCTGCGATGAACGCCCTCGCCGCGCGGCTGGGCTGCCCGTTGCGCGCCTTTACCGCCGCCGAACTGGCCGCGATCGAGGTGCCGAACCCGTCGGACGTCGTGCTGTCCGAAGTCGGCACGCCTTCGGTGGCCGAGGCCGCCGCCCTCGCCGCCGGCGGTGGCACGGTGGTCGCGCCGAAACGCAAGACCGCCAATACCACCGCTGCGCTGGCCCGCGCCGACGCCCCCGTCACCGACCCCAAGGGCCGGGCACGCGGTCGTGTCAGCATCGTGTCCATCGGGCCGGGGCAGGCGACATGGCGCACCCCCGAAGCCAGCCGCCTGATCGCCGAGGCGGACGAGTTGGTCGGCTATTCCCTCTATATCGATCTGCTGGGCCCGATTGCTGCCGGCAAGCCCCGTGCAGATTTCCCGCTGGGTGGAGAGGAGGCGCGTTGCCGTCACGCGCTGGAACGGGCCGGGCAGGGGCATAATGTCGCGCTGGTCTGTTCCGGCGATGCGGGCATCTATGCGATGGGTGCGCTGGTATTCGAACTGATGGCCCGTGATCCCGCCGACCCCTCGGCCCTGACCGATCCGGCGCGGCGGGTCGAAATCGTCTGCACCCCCGGCGTCAGCGCGCTTCAGGCCGCCGCCGCGCGGGCCGGTGCGCCGTTGGGCCATGACTTCTGCGCGATCTCGCTGTCGGACCTGCTGACCCCGCGCGAGGACATCGTGAAACGGCTGAAGGCGGCTGCGCAGGGTGATTTCGTGATTGCCTTCTACAACCCTGTATCGAGGCGCCGCCGGACCCTTCTGGCCGAGGCGCGCGACATCCTGCTGGGTCACCGCCCCGCCGACACGCCGGTTCTTCTGGCGTCTTCGCTGGGGCGGCCGGAAGAACACATCCGTTATCGCCGCCTTGCCGATCTGGAGGTGGACGAAGTCGACATGCTGACCGTCGTTCTGGTCGGATCGTCGCATTCCAGACTGGTGAAAACCGGCGACGGGATGCGGATGTTCACGCCGCGCGGCTATGCCCGCAAGATGGCGGGTGGCGATTTGACGCCCTCCGAGGAGACCACGCCATGACCGTCCATTTCATCGGCGCAGGTCCCGGTGACCCGGAACTGCTGACGCTCAAGGCACAGCGCCAGATCCGCGAATGCCCCGTCTGCCTTTACGCAGGCTCGCTGGTCCCCGCCGCCGTCGTGGCCGAAGCGCCCAAGAGCGCGCGCGTTTTGGACACCGCACCGATGACGCTGGCCGAGACCCATGCGGAGATCGTCGCGGCCCACGCTGCCGGGCAGGACGTCGCCCGCGTCCATTCCGGAGATCCTTCGCTCTACGGGGCGATTGCCGAGCAGATCCGCCTGCTGAAACGCGATGGCATCCCCTATGACATCACGCCCGGCGTGCCCGCCTATGCCGCCGCTGCCGCCGCCCTTGGGCAGGAACTGACGGTGCCCGAAATCGCGCAGTCCATTGTTCTGACGCGGGTGTCGATGAAATCGACGTCGATGCCGCCGCGCGAAACGCTGGAGAATTTCGCCCGCACCGGGGCCACGCTTGCGATCCATCTGGGCATCCGCAACCTGCGCGAGATCGAGCGTGTGCTGACGCCGCATTACGGTGCCGATTGCCCGGTGGTGGTCGCCTATCGCGTCGGCTGGCCGGATCAGACGTTCCTGCGCGGCACGGTTGCCGACATTCATGCCAGGGTTCGCGCCGAGAAGATCACGCGGACGGCGCTGATCCTGGTCGGACCCGCCCTGGGCGAGGTTGGGGACTTCAGGGATTCTGCACTTTACGACCCTGCCGTGCCGCATGTCCTGCGTCCGAAAGTGAAAGGCTGAACGCCGGGGCGTCTTCGCTGACATAGGCGTCGTTGTCAGACTTTCATTGACTATTCACGTTTCTGTTGCAGTCTTACCTTAGAACCGGATGGGCACGCGACTCGCGTGTACGTCCGGATTGCCGGGGGGGTGTCATGTCCGAAACAGATCCATTCTTCCTGCCCGCCGACGTTCGCGAAGGTCTGGCGCGCGCCCGTGCGCGGGACCGGCGGACCACGGGGGGGCGGCTGCGGGTGCAGGTTGGCGACGACTGGTATCCGATCACCGCCTATGACGATTCCGGGTTCGAGGTTCCTTTGGATGTTGCGCCCAAACTGCGCGGTCTGGTCGAAATCTACGACGGACCACGCCTTTTGCGTTCGGTTCTGATCGTGGCGGGCGGGCCATCGGGCGACGCGATGCGCTATGGCTTCAAGCGGGCGACCGCGGCGCGCACCTCGGCTGCATTGGACTATGAACGGGTGGGCGATGCACCGGCGGGTTATATTGCGGCACCCTGACGGGTCGGCGGAAATGACGAACCCTTACGATCTTGGCCCCTCACACTCTCGGCCCTCACACTCCCGGCGCGGTCGAGTAATATGCCGCCGCGGCCCCTGTCAGCCGCGCCCACATCTGATCGCCCAATGAAAAATGCCACCATTCCGTAGGGTTATTGGCAAATCCCGCATCGTCCATCAGCCAATAGAGCAAGCGCCGGTTGGACCGCGCTTCGCGGATGGAAAACGCCAGGCCGTCCGGGTCACTCTCGAAGGCACCGGTGTTCGATGCATCTGACACATCGTCGAAGATCGTCCCCATGAACAACTCGGCCCCGTTGCGATAGCGGATTGTCAGATCCACCGCCGCGCCGGTCGCATGTGGCGGCGGCGACAGCGGATCGACCGCCCCGTTGCCCCCCCGCGCCCAGTATCGTTCCGTTTCGGACGCGATGCGCGCGGCGTCCCAATCGGGGTGCAATGCGCGCAGACGATCAGGCATCCACTGGTCGTGGAAATGGTTCTGGATCGAAAGCGGTCGCCAGGCATCGAACACCCATAATTCCAATCCGTAAGGTTTCAATCGTGCGTTTACCCCGACGAGCCTGTCGACCAGCGGACGGCGTAGCAACAGGTCCGGAACCGCACCCGCGATCCGCTGATGATACGGCGCGACCCCAGTGAAATAGGCGTTTGCGCCGGCGATACCGTAGTCGCGCACCTCCACGATCGGGTCTGCGCCGCGTGGATCGCCCAGATCAATGGCATGGTCGCGATAGCCGGGTCGCAGGGCGGCGGCGCGTGCCACAGGGTCGGCCAGCGGGCGGTCGCGCAGCGCAAAAAGGGGGCCTTGGGTCAGCATTAACATGGATGGAAGGCTTGACCCCCCGGGCCGCGCTTCGCAAGAGGAGACAGCGATAGGAGGACGCGATGCGGACAGTCTATGTGAACGGTGAATACCTGCCCGAAGATCAGGCGAAGGTTTCGGTCTTCGATCGCGGCTTTCTGTTCGCGGATGCGGTCTATGAGGTCACCAGTGTGCTGGACGGAAAGCTGATTTCATTCCCCGGTCATGCCGCCCGCCTGCAACGGTCGCTGACAGAGCTGGACATGGCCAGCCCGGTGTCTGACGCCGAACTGCTGGAGATTCATCGTGAATTGATCGTGCGCAATGATCTGACCGAAGGGCTGATCTATCTGCAGGTCACGCGCGGCGCTGCGGATCGCGATTTCCTGTATCCCGCGCCTGACACGGTGCCGACGCTCGTGCTGTTCACGCAGGCAAAGCCGGCGCTGGAACATTCGCCGATGGTGCAGACGGGCATGAAGATCGTGACGATCCCTGACCGGCGTTGGGGGCGGCGGGATATCAAGACGACGCAGCTTCTCTATCCCAGCATGGGCAAGATGGAGGCCCGGGCGCGCGGGGCCGACGACGCCTGGATGGTCGAGGACGGCGCAGTGACCGAAGGCACGTCCAACAACGCCTATATCGTCAAAGACGGTGTGATCGTGACGCGGCATCTGGGCGAGGAAATCCTGCATGGCATCACGCGCAAGGCGGTGTTGGAGTTCGCACGCGAGGCACAGATGAAGGTCGAGGAGCGCCCCTTCACCGTCGAGGAAGCACTATCGGCGGACGAGGCGTTCATCACTTCGGCCAGCAGTTTCGTGACGCCCGTGGTATCCATCGACGGAGCCGATATCGGGACGGGCAGGCCGGGTAAGGTGGTCGCGCGCCTGCGTGAAATTTATCTGGGCGAGATGCGGAAGGCCGGAATATAGACCCCGGCCTCGCAGGTCAGTCCCAGTCCAGAATGACCTTGACGCGACTGCGCGTGTTCATGCGCCGGAAGCCACCAAAATCCATTGCACGCCCCTGAAGCTGCATGTGCAGCGCGGCAATCTGGCGGGTTGTAAGGGTGCCGGCATCGACATCGCGGAACCCCAGAATATCAAGCCGCTGCTGCACCGACGCGACCAGTTGCGCGTTCGGTGCAGCCATCACCGGTGTCGCCACGGCCAGCGCCGCAACAAGGATCAGAACGGCGCGCATCTCAGCCACCCCGGCCAAGCCGGTCGATGCCGCGCTGGAGGATACCTCCTCCCCGCAGAATCGACCGGATACGGGCCCCCTTGTCGCCGTTCGACCGGCCGGAATGCATGGTATTGTCCAGAAGCACGATCTGTCGATTGGACAGCGCGGCGACATTGGCGTCCCCGAAGCCGTAGACCCGCAATTCGCGCGCGACCGACAGGCGCTTGCCGGTCAGCGGCTGAGGGTTCACGACAGTGCCGGGGGGCGAGACATAGACGCCTTGGGCGGCGGCAGGCAGTCCAAGTCCCGGACCAAGCGTCAGGGCAGCGGTCAGGGCGATGAGAAACGGTCGGGCCATGGTGAAACTCCTTCTGCAGGGAAGATAGTGTCACCGGTGCGGTTATCCAAAATCATCCCTGCGTGAGACGGCATATGATCAGTCCTTGCCGACATTCTCTGCGAAACTTGTCTCGAATGCGGCCTGCTGATCAGGCGAGGCTGCGGTCTGGTGCTGTGCTTTCCATTCCGCCAGAGGCATTCCATAAAAAGCCTCCCGCGCCACTTCCTTCGACATTTCCACTCCCCGCTCGGCGGCGGCTTCGCCATACCAGCGCGACAGGCAGTTGCGGCAAAATCCGGCAAGGTTCATCAGGTCGATGTTCTGCGCATCGGGACGATCCTCCAGAAGATGCCGACGCAGGCGGCGAAAAGCGGCGGCCTCGACCTCGATGCGGGTCGCATCATCCATCACGGGTAAATCTGGCATTATCGCATCCTCCGGCAAGGGAACGAGGCGCGGGGCTTTCAGCCGCTGACCTCATCCGTAAGAGATGAGGACGTTTTGCCTTATGATCAAGGCGTTCATCCTGACCTTCTGACATGCTGTGACGCAGAGATTGCACGACACTTGGTTAACCCGGTTTCAGAGGATAGCGTGGTGCCGAGATGCGCACGCCTGTTGCGAAACCCTTTTGGGCAGGGCAGAGGTGCGAGCGCTAACACGACACATCCGAAGGAAAGCGCCCCATGAGACGCCACCGCAACGTCAAGATCGTCGCCACCCTCGGCCCGGCCTCCAGCGACTACGACACCATTCGCGCTCTGTTCGAAGCGGGGGCCGATGTGTTCCGACTGAACATGAGCCACGGTGTCCACGACGACATCCGCTCGCGCCATAACATCATCCGCGATATCGAACGCGATAGCGGGCGCCCGATCTGCATTCTGGCCGACCTGCAGGGCCCGAAACTGCGCTGCGGCGTGTTCAAGGACGATTCCGCCGAGATCGAGGAAGGTCAGAAGTTCCGCTTCGATCTGGACGACAAACCCGGCGACGCGACGCGTGTGCAATTGCCCCACAAGGAAATTTTCGACGCGCTGGAGCCGGGTGGCACCCTTCTGGTCAATGACGGCAAGCTACGGCTGCGGGTCGACAAATGCGGCAAGGATTACGCCGATTGCACCGTCATCACCGGCGGCACGATTTCCAACCGCAAGGGCGTAAACGTGCCCGACGTGGTGCTGCCGCTGGCCGCGCTTTCGGACAAGGACCGCAAGGATCTGGAGTTCGTCTGCGAATTGGGCGTCGACTGGCTGGCTCTGTCGTTCGTCCAACGCGCCGCCGATGTGCACGAGGCGCGCGAACTGGCCAGGGGCCGCGCCGCGATCCTGTCCAAGATCGAAAAGCCCGCCGCCGTGGAAGCCTTCGACAGCATCCTTGAAGTGTCCGACGGCATCATGGTCGCGCGGGGCGATCTTGGCGTCGAATGCCCGGTCCATGCCGTGCCGCCGATCCAGAAGCATCTGATCCGCAAATGCCGCGCCGCCGCCAAGCCGGTGATCGTCGCGACCCAGATGCTTGAATCGATGATCGACAGCCCGATGCCGACCCGTGCCGAAGTTTCCGACGTGGCCACGGCGATCTATGAAGGCACCGATGCGATCATGCTGTCGGCGGAATCGGCGGCGGGAAGCTATCCGATCGAAGCTGTGCAGACGATGAACAACGTGGCGATCGAGGTCGAATCGGACCCCAATTACCGCGAGATCATCGAGGCCAGCCGGTCGGCCAAGCTCTCCTCGACCGCCGATGCCATCGTCGCCGCCGCGCGCGAGATTGCGGACACGACGGACATCAAGGCGATCTGCTGTTTTTCGCACTCCGGCTCGACCGCGCTGAAGGTCAGCCGCGAACGTCCGCGTGTGCCGATCATCGCGCTGACCCCGATCCAGGACACGGCGCGCCGCATGGTCCTGTCCTGGGGAACCCATTGCGTGCAGACCCAGAAGGTTGAACGGTTCAAATTCGCCGTCGTCTCGGCCATTCGTGCGGCAAAGGCATCTGGCTTCGTCGATCTGGACGATCAGGTCGTGGTCATGGCGGGCATTCCGTTCAACGTGCCGGGATCCACCAATATCCTGCGGATCGCACCCTGCGACGAGCGTCAGATATTCGGCACTGAAGGCGACTGAATGGATCAGGTCGGCGACGCGGTTCAGACCCTGCGCGACTGGTGGGCCGGCTTGCCCCCGTTCCCCGATCTTGGCCTTCCCGCACCCGGTGATCCTGATGTCCTGACGGTCGTGGCGACAATGGTGACCGGCCTGGCCCTTATGGGTCTGGTGACGGCTTGGGTCGAGCGACGATTATCCCTGACTTCGCTGGCTGCGTTCATCCTGGGCTGTGCACTGTTCTTCTGGCTGTGGGAGACGGATCGCGAAGGCTTCCGCTTTCTGTCCGTTCCCGAGGCGTTTGTCGAAATGGTCGCACGGGTGATCCGATAGCTTTGTCCCTGACGGGTATGAAGTCACAAGGCCTTGTCACTCTAACCCATCCCCGTTACAGCAGCCGCTCGAATACCCGCACGCCCGGCGATTGGGATGCCGAGGCGCGCGTTGTAGAAGGAGACCGAAATGCCCAAGATGAAGACCAAGTCGAGCGCCAAGAAGCGCTTCAAGATCACGGCGACGGGCAAGGTCCTCGCCGGTCAGGCCGGCAAGCGCCACGGCATGATCAAGCGTTCCACCAAGTTCATCCGCGACGCCCGCGGCACCACCACCCTGTCGGCACCCGACGCCAAGATCATCAAGGGCTTCATGCCCTACGATCGCTAAGGAGGATATGATATGAGCCGCGTAACCTCCGGTAAGGTCACACACGCCCGCCACAAGAAAGTCCTGAAGGCCGCCAAAGGCTATTACGGACGTCGCTCCACGACCTTCAAGACTGCCACGCAGGCCGTCGACAAGGCCAACCAATACGCCACCCGCGACCGCAAGAACCGCAAGCGCAGTTTCCGCGCCCTGTGGATCCAGCGGATCAACGCCGCCGTGCGCGCCCACGATTCGGACATGACGTATTCGCGTTTCATCAACGCGCTGTCGCTTGCCGGGATCGAGGTCGACCGCAAGGTGCTGGCCGATCTGGCCGTGCACGAGCCCGAGGCATTCGCCGCCATCGTGGATCAGGCCAAAGCCGCCGCCTGAGCGACCGACCATAGATGATTTCAGGGGCTGCCTTCCGGGGCGGCCCCTTTTCGTATCTGATGCATCCCATGTTGATCCGCACCGAAACCCCAGATGACATTGATGCCATTCGCGACCTGACTGCCGCAGCCTTTGCGTCGATGCCGTATTCCGACGGCACCGAACCCGAGATAATCGACCGGCTCCGGGCCGACGACGATCTGCATCTGTCGCTGATCGCCATCGACGGGGAGGTGCTGATCGGACATGTCGCCTTTTCTCCCGCGCGATTGCCGATACCGGGAAAATGGTTCGCGCTCGGACCGATTTCGGTCGCACCCGCGCGGCAACGGACGGGTATCGGCACGGCGCTGATCGAGACCGGGTTGGCAGAACTGCGCGGCATGGGGGCCGCCGGATGCGTCCTGATCGGAGACCCGGCCTATTACGCGCGCTTCGGATTTCGCAGCGATCCGGGACTTGCTGCGGGCGATGTTCCGCGCGTGAACGTCATGGGCCTGCCCTTCACGGGGCCGCCGCCCACGGGAGCCATCCGGTTTGCGCCGGGCCTGACCTGATACGGCACGGCCCGGAAACTTCTCCCTGCTCCGGTCTGTTCCTTATCATATGCCGCCACAACCAACGGATCTGCCATGCGCCTTTTTGCCTTTCTGCCCCTGATCCTGTCGGCCTGCGTCGCGACCTCCGCCCCGCCGTCGGACAACGCTGTACTGGCCATCGGCGACAGCGTGATGGCCTGGAACGGCGGGCAGGGCATTCCCGAAGCGGTGCAGGCAACGCTGGGCCGTCCCGTCGTGGACCAGGCGCAATCCCTGGCTCACCTGACCAATCCGAATGGCGCGGCAGGCGCGCTGGGCTTCGACATCAGTCGCCAGTACAGGGGCGGCGATTGGGACTGGGTTATCCTGACCGGCGGCGGTAACGACCTGCGCGGTGCCTGCCGGACTCCTGACGAAGCGGGCATTCTGAACGGTCTGATCGGCCCAGGCCTGACCGGTGACATTCCCACTCTGATCGCGCGCATCCGGGCGAATGGGTCCATGGTTGCTTTCATCGGCTATTACGACGGTGCCCGTGGGGCCGCGACCGGGTTCACACCCTGTCAGGGCGCATTCGACATCATCAACGCCCGCATGACACGACTGGCGGCGCAGGATGCGGGTTTGTTGTTTTTCGACGCGGGCAATGTGGTCGACGCGGGCGACCGGGGGCTTTATGCGCCCGACCTGATCCACCCCAGTCCGCGCGGCTCTGCGATCATCGGGCAGGCCCTGGCGCAACGGATGGCGGCATTCGAATAGGTCGGGGCCGTGGGCCAACGGTTGCATGGTCCGCGCCGTCAAGCTACCTAGCCTCTCGCTGACAGGGGGCCGCAGGCACATGGACGATCTTCGCGACAAATATATGGGCCGCATCACCGGCGCCACGGACGAGGCAACACTGGAAGCCGTACGCCTGGAAGCGGTCGGCAAAAAGGGCGAGATCGCGCTGAAGATGCGAGAGTTGGGCCGTATGACGCCCGAAGAACGCCAGCAGGTCGGCCCCGCGCTGAACGCCCTGAAGGACGAGATCAACACGGCTATTTCCGCCCGCAAGGCGGGCCTGGAAGACGTCGCGCTGGACGAACGACTGCGATCGGAATGGCTGGACGTGTCGATGCCGTCCCGCAGCCGCCGCCCCGGCAGCATCCACCCCGTCAGTCAGGTCATGGAAGAGGTCACGGCCATCTTTGCCGACCTTGGGTTCTCGGTCGCCGAGGGACCGCAGATCGAGACCGACTGGTATAACTTCGACGCCCTGAACATTCCCGGTCATCACCCCGCACGGGCCGAGATGGATACGTTCTACATGGCGCGCGCCAAGGGCGATGACCGCCCGCCGCACGTCCTGCGCACACATACGTCGCCGGTGCAGATCCGCTCGCTGGAGGCCAACGGCGCGCCGATCCGCATCATCTGTCCGGGCCGTGTCTATCGTGCCGACTATGATCAGACACACACACCGATGTTCCACCAGATCGAAGGTCTGGCGATCGACACAGACATCTCCATGGCGAACCTGAAATGGGTTCTGGAGGAGTTCTGCCGCGCGTTCTTCGAGGTCGATACGATTGAACTGCGGTTCCGCGCCTCGCACTTCCCGTTCACCGAACCTTCGGCGGAAGTCGATATCCGGTGCAGCTGGGAAGGCGGCACACTGAAGCTCGGCCAGGGCGACGATTGGATGGAAATCCTCGGCTCCGGCATGGTACACCCCAAGGTTTTGTCCGCTGGCGGGGTCGATCCGCAGATGTATCAGGGCTTCGCCTTCGGCATCGGCATCGACCGCCTTGCGATGCTGAAATACGGAATACCGGACCTGCGCGCGTTCTTCGACAGCGATCTGCGCTGGTTGCGGCATTATGGATTTTCGGCATTGCAGGCACCGACGCGGCACGCAGGTTAAGCCTTTGGTATGCCACGGGGTGCTAGGTCCGATTGCAGAACCGATCAGATTCGCACCGTGAATGAAATGATACAAACTCCGGCCTTGCGGGCTGCGACCATCATCCGGTTTTCGGAAGAAGTACGCAGTCTGGCCAGGCAGTCGTCCGACGTTCTGGGGCGGATGGAACACCGCATTTCGGAAGACGACGGCGATGTGGTGAAAGCCGGTCGGCACACCACGTTCTGAAGGTCAGCGCCGGGTCTGCGCCCGCAGACGCTGGATCAGTGAGAAATTGGCATATCCATCCGGCACCAGATCGTTTGCTTTCTGCCAGCGCTGGATCGCGTCCAGCGTATCCGGTCCGACTTTCGCGTCGATCTTGAGCGGGTCGAACCCCGCCGCACGCAGGCGTTCCTGCAGTTCAACCCGCTCGTCATAGGTGAGTGCCCGGTCGCTGCGCGGCCAATCCCCGGCAATCGGTGGTCCGCCTGCCAGCCGATCCGCCAGATGGCCGACGCCGATCACATAGGCATCGGCGGTGTTATAGGTCTCGATCGCGCGGAAATTGGCAAAGGTCGCGAAGGCGGCGCCGGTGTAGCCCGCAGGCACCCGGATCGACGCCAGTCCACCCAGCGGCAGGGGGTTGCCCGCAACGGTCCGCACGCCCAGTGCCGTCCAGTCGTCGGGTGATTTTTCGATCCGCTCGCCCGTCAGAAGATAGTCGAACCCCTCGGGCAGAACGACCTGCACCCCCCAGGGCTGCCCCGTGGTCCAGCCGTTCGCCTTCAGATAGGCTGCGGTGGACGCCAGCGCATCGGTCGGGTCGTCGCCCCACAGGTCGCGCCGCCCGTCGTTGTTGAAATCGACCGCGTGGTCGCGGAATGACACCGGCATGAACTGCGTGTGCCCCATCGCGCCCGCCCAGCTGCCGCGCAGTGCCGCCGCGCGCGTGTCTCCCGATTGCAGAATGCGGAGGGCTTCTATCAGTTGTTCCTCGAAGAAGGCACTGCGCCGGGAATCGGCTGCCAGCGTCGTCAGCGCCGACAGGGTCGAGACGTTGCCGCGAAACGCCCCGAAACTGCTTTCCAGACCCCAGATCGCTGCCACAATTTCCTTGTCTACGCCATAAACCGCTTCGATCCGGTTGAGCACGTCAGCATATTTCGCCATCTCGCGGAGGCCGTTCGCTACCCTCAGATCGCTGACGGCGGTGTCGAGATATTCCCAGATCGTCTTGGTGAATTCCGATTGGTTGCGGTCGCGGAGGATGACATCGGGCAGGCGTTCGACCCCTGACATGGCGGTGTCGAACGTCATCGCGTCAATGCCTGCAGCCAGGGCGCGGTCGCGAAAGGCAGGGACCCAGACGTCGAAATCGGCGGTTTGCTGCACCGCAGGCCGCTGCGTCGGGCGCAACATAGCGTCCTGCGCGGCAAGCGGCGTGGCCAGGGCGAGGCAGGCGAAGAAAGTGGCGATTTGCATGGGCAATCCCGAGCTATGTTTTGCCGCGATCCTATGGCGTGGGGCCGCGCCGGGCTAGCGTTTGCGCGGTGCTTTGCGAAACTTGCGTTTTTTTGGCGCGCCGCGTCCGCCAGGCGCCGGACGACGACTGACCCTACGAGGCTCGCCCTCCAGCGACAGCAGTTCCAGAATCAACCCGCCGGTGACGGGGACGGCCTCGGCCAGGCGGACAGTGACCCGCTGGCCCAGACCGATCTGGGTGCCGGTGTCGCTGCCGGTCAGCACCTGTTCATCGCGGTCATAGCGAAAGTATTCCGCGCCAAGCGACCGCACCGGGATCAACCCGTCGGCGCCGGTCTCGTCCAGCCGCACAAAGACACCGAACGCCTGAACGCCTGAAATGCGCCCCGCGAATTCCGCACCGATCCTGTCCGATAAAAAGGCCGCAAGGTAACGATCATTGGTGTCGCGTTCTGCGACCATCGACCGCCGTTCGGCCTCGGATATCTGCTTGGCGGTGGCCTCCAGATGTTCAATGTCCTGTGGTGACAGCCCATCGTCGCCCCAGCCATGCGCCGTGACCAGCGCGCGATGAACGATCAGGTCGGCATAGCGTCGGATCGGCGAAGTGAAGTGGGCATAGGATCGCAGCGCCAGCCCGAAATGGCCCAGATTGACCTGCGAATAATAGGCCTGCGTCATGGCGCGAAGGGTCGACATGGAGATCAGCTCCGACAGTTCGGTCCCGGCCGCTTCGTGCAGCAGATGATTCAGGGTCGCCGTGCGCAGGACCTGACCCTTGGGCAGGCTGAACCCGCTGGCCTTGGCGGTTTCGCGCAAGGATTCGATCTTGTCAGGGTCGGGTTCTTCGTGCGTGCGATAAAGCAGCGGCGTCCGCAGACGCTCCAGCTCCTCGGCGGCGGCGACATTGGCGAGGATCATGAACTCCTCGATCAGGCGATGGGCATCCAGCCGGTCGCGGAATGCGACGGATGTGACCTCGCCCTCGTCCGACAGGATGATCTTGCGTTCGGGCAGATCCAGATCCAGCGGTTGCCGTTTGGCCCGCGCGATCTTCAACGCATCGTAGGCCGCGTAGAGGGGCCGTAAAACGCCTTCCAGGTGCGGCGCGGTCCGGTCGCTGATGTCGCCGTCGATGGCGGACTGCACTTCTTCGTAATGCAGCGACGCGGGCGATTTCATCAACCCGCGCAGGAACGTCTGGCCGATCTTGGTTCCTTCCGCGTTGACCGCAATCCGGACGGCGATGCAGGCACGCTCAACGCCTTCGTGCAGGGAACAGAGATCACCGGACAGGGCATCCGGCAGCATCGGAACCACGCGGTCGGGAAAATACGTCGAATTGCCCCGTTCCCGCGCTTCGCGATCCAGCGCGGATCCGGGCGTGACATAGGCGGCGACGTCGGCAATCGCGACCCAGATGACATGGCCGCCGGGGTTGGCCGGATCGTCGTCGGCCTGGGCGTAACAGGCGTCGTCGTGGTCACGCGCATCGCTGGGGTCGATGGTAATCAGCGGCAGATCGCGCAGATCGGTGCGGTCGCCCAGTGTCGGAGGCGTGGCATTTTCGGCCTGTTCAATCGTCTCGGGCGGGAAATCGTCCCGCAGCCCGTGCTGGTGGATCGCAATAAGCGACACGGCCTTGGCTGCGCCGGGGTCGCCCAATCGCGTGACGATGCGCGCCTTGGGCAGGCCCATGCGCCCCTTGGAGCCGGTCTGTTCGGCCTCGACCAATTCTCCGTCGCGCGCGCCTTCGGTGGTCTCGGCAGACACAACCCATTCATCCATCACGCCCTTGTCGACGGGCAGGATGCGCCCGCCTTCGGACCCTGCGCGGAACACGCCGACGATGCGCCGTGGCCCGGTCGACAGGCGGCGGATCAGGCGGCCTTCGTGGCTGTAATCCTCGCCCTTTACCTGGGTCACACGGACAAGCGCGCGGTCACCCTTGGCCAGCGCGGGATCGTCCTTGGCCGGAATATGGAGAATGCGCGGCTCGGGCGCGTCGCCCTGCCAGTCATGCGGCGCGAAAAACAGATCGCCGACGGAATCCGGGCCGATCACCTTGCAGACGGCCACGGGTGGCAGGCGGTTCGGGTCTTCGTGACTGCGCTTGCGCTTTGTCAGATGCCCCTCGGCCTCCAACTCACGCAGGATACGTTTCAGATCGATCCGCGCCGCGCCCTTGATCCCGAAGGCCTTGGCGATATCGCGTTTCGACGTCAGCGCGGGGTTGTCGGTGATCCATTGCAGGATCTGCGGCTTGGTGGGGATCTGGCTCATGTCGGCGCAGCTAGCACGGGGCCGGGGGGTTATCCACGGCGGATGACCGGGGCAAGTTTCGGGCGCTCGGGGTCTTCGGAAAAGTCGAAAGCGTCAAGACGTTCGGCGCGTTTCCCTGCGCGCTCCGCCGCGGTGGCAATGCCTTCGACGTCGCGGCGCGCCTGATCGAAATGGATCTCCAGCTTGGCGGCGCGTTCAACGATCAGTTCGACATCGCGGCCCAGGGCGGCCAGCGCGCGGCGGATGTCGCCCGCCTGTTCGCGCATCCGATGATCCTTCAGGATCGCCCGCAGCGTGTTGAGCGTCGCCATGCAGGTCGTCGGCGAGACGATCCAGACGCGGGCGGCAAAGCCTTCGCGCACGACCTCGGCGTGATTCGCGTGCAATTCCGCATAGATCGCCTCGGATGGCAGGAACAGACAGGCGCCCTCCGCCGTCTCACCCGGTATGATATAGCGGTCCGCTATGGCCCGGATATGCGTTCGGACCGACGCGCGGAAGGCCGTCACAGCGCGCGCATCGCCCGGAGCGGCGATCATCGCTTCATAAGCCTCCAGCGGGAATTTCGCGTCGATCACGAGCGGCCCTGGCGGGTCGGGCATGTGGATCAGGCAATCGGCCCGCCGCCCGTTCGACAGTTGTGCCTGCCAGGCGAATGCGTCGGGGGCCAACGCCTTGCCGACCAGGTCGCGCAACTGGATTTCGCCGAATGCGCCGCGCGTCTGCTTGTTGGACAGGATGTCCTGCAACCCAAGCACGTCGCCGGACAGGCGTTCGATATTGGCCTGCGCCGCGTCGATGGCTGCCAGCCGTGCCTGAAGGTTGCCCAGGGTTTCCGCCGTTCTGGTCGCATTGTCGCCCAAGGCTGTGCCGACTTGCGCTTCGGACCTGTGCTGCGCATCCGTCAGGGCAGCCAAACCGCCCGTCAGGCGCGCCTGCGCCTGCGTCATATCCCGCAGACGTGAGGACAGCGACAGGATCAATCCGATCAGGATCAGTGCGACGACCCCGCCGCCAAATGCAGCCAGAATGGTCGGGTCCGACAGGTCCAGCGTCATGTGCGGCCGAACAGGCGTTCGATGTCCGACAGCGGCAACTCGACGTATGTAGGCCGCCCGTGGTTGCATTGGCCGGAATGGGGCGTTGCCTCCATTTCGCGCAGCAGCGCGTTCATTTCCGGGCCGGTCATCCGCCGACCCGACCGGATCGAGCCATGGCAGGCCATGCATGACAGAATGGCGTCGACCCTGGATTGCAACGACAGGGGGTCGGCGTCCTCGTCGTCTTCGAGTTCTTCCAGGATGTCGGTGATCAGCGCCTTGGCCGAGCATTGCCCAAGGATCGCGGGTGTTTCGCGCACGGCGATGGTGCCGGGGCCGAAGGCTTCGATGGCGAGACCGAATTGCGCCAGGTCCAGCGACAGCAGGCGATCGGCCTGCGCACCGACGTCGACCACTTCGGGGATCAGCAGCGCCTGCGCGCGGATGCCATGGTCGCGCATTTCTCGCTTGAGGCGTTCATAGACAAGGCGTTCATGCGCGGCATGCTGGTCCACGATCACCATTCCGGTCGCCGTTTGTGCAACGATCCAGTTCTCGTGCAGCTGCGCGCGGGCCGCGCCCAGCGGGCCATCTTCGGTCAGATTTTCCTCCGGTTCGTAGCGGGCAGACGGCGCCTCAGCGAAACCGGGCATCTGCGCGGTGTAGCTGGTGGCGCGGGCCGCGCTGGACGGGCGGTCCATCTGGTAAACGGGGGCCATGGGCCGTTCCGCGCGCATCGCGCCCAGCGTCGCATCGGCCACGGTCGTCGATGCGCGGTGTCCGGCCCCGGCAAGCGCATGGCGCAGGCCCGAGACGATCAACCCGCGCACGATCCCGGCATCGCGGAACCGCACCTCGGTCTTGGCGGGGTGGACATTGCAGTCGACCAGCACAGGGTCGCAGGTCACGAACAGGGCGGCGACAGCGTGCCGGTCGCGCGCCAGAACGTCCATATAGGCCCCACGCAACGCGCCGGTCAGCATCCGGTCGCGCACCGGACGACCGTTCACAAACAGGTATTGGTGGACCGCGTTGCCGCGCGAATAGGTCGGCAGCGCGGCATGGCCGGTCAGGCGGAAACCCTCGCGTTCGGCGTCGATGGACAGCGCATTTTCGGCAAAGTCACGACCCAGAACAGTTGCCAGCCGGTCGGCCAGCGAGGCACAGGCATCGGCGCGGAACAACACGCGGTCTCCGCCCTCGGATACGTCGCGCAGCGTGAAGGCAACGGACGGTTCCGCCATCGCCAGCCGGCGGATCGCATCGCCAACGGCCATCGTCTCGGACCGCTCGGATTTCAGGAATTTCAGGCGCGCGGGGGTGGCGTGGAAAAGATCTCGCAATTCGACCACCGTGCCGCCACGCAGGGCTGCCGGACGCGCCGGGGCGATGCGACCGCCGTTGACATGGATCGTCGAGGCCTCGCTGGCTCCGGTGGCGCGGGACGTGATTGTGAGCCGCCCGACTGCGCCAAGGCTGGGCAGGGCTTCGCCGCGAAACCCGAAGCTGTGAATGTTCAGAAGGTCGCTGCCGTCGATCTTGCTGGTCGCATGCCGTGACAGGGCCAGCGGCAGGTCGTTTGCGTCGATGCCATGGCCATCGTCCGTGACGCGGATCAGGGTGCGCCCGCCATCGGCGATGTCGATGGTCACCCGCGTCGCCTGCGCGTCCAGCGCATTTTCCACAAGTTCTTTAACGGCGGAGGCGGGCCGCTCCACAACCTCTCCGGCGGCGATGCGGTTCACCGCGCCTTCATCCAGCTGTCGGATGCGCGGAAGGATCATATGGTGGTCAGGGACGCCCATACTACGAGGGGTAGCATGGGCGTACGCGATTCTGAAAGGTCAGAAGCTGCCGGTCGTCAGCCCCTCGGGCTGCCCGACAACGACAAAATGCAGCGCTTCGGGTTTGAGGATGCGGGCGGCGACGCGGCGCACGTCTTCCAGAGTCACGGCGTCGATCTTATCGTTGCGATCGATGATATAATCGATGGGCAACCCGGTCGCCTGCATTCCAACAAGGATGCTGGCGATCCGGGAATTGCCGTCGAAGCGCAGCGGATATGCCCCGGTAAGATAGGTCTTCGCGGCATCAAGCTGCTCCTGCGTGACACCTCCTTCAGAGACTTCCTTCCAGACCGTGCGCACGATTTCGATCGCTTCGGCGGCCTTGTCGTTTGACGATGAAAACTGCCCGAGGATCTGGTTGGTCAGATCGCGCGGGGCAAGATACGTGCCGATACCATAGGTCAGTCCGCGCTTTTCACGCACTTCGGTCATCAGCCGCGAAGCAAACCCCGATCCCCCTAGAATATGGTTCAGGACGAAGGCCGCAAAGTAATCCGGGTCTTCGAAGGCAATGCCGTCCTGGCCGAACAGGACCACCGATTGAGGAGATGGAAAATCCATCACCGTCACCCCCCCGTCCAGCATGGTTTTCACCATCGGGGCAGGTTCGTCGCCGGTCGCGGGCAACCCCCCCAGCAGCGTGTCCAGAAGCGGGCCAAGTTCCTCGGCGGTGATATCGCCGGTAACGCCGACCTGAACCTGGTCGCGGGTCAGGGCACGGGCATGCGCCGCGCGAAGATCCGCTATGGTCAACGCCGACACAGTTTCGGGCGTGCCTTCCAGTGGCATGCCGTAGGGGTGGCCGGGAAAGCTGAGACCCGCGAAAGTCTTGGACGCGATTTCCTGCGGGTCGCGGGCGGCGGCGGCCAGGCCAGCCAGCACTTGGTCGCGCACCCGCTCCACAGCCGCCTGATCGAAGGTCGGGTCGGTCAGCGCATCCCGCAAAAGGGCAATGCTGGCGTCGCGGTTTTCGGTCAGGAAGCTGATGCCGACGGATACGCTATCGTTGTTGGCATCGAAGGACATCCGCGCAGCCAGCGTTTCGGCGGCTTCGGCAAAGCCCTGACTGTCCAGGTCTGCGGACCCTTCCTCCAGCAGTCCCATCATGAGATAGGTCACGCCGCGCTGGTTCAACGGTTCTTCGTTCGCGCCGCCGCTGAAGCGGATATCGAGGGCGGTGAACGGAATCGAGTCTTCCTCGACCAGCCATGCGGTGATGCCGCCCGGCGACGTCACTTCCTGAATTTCGATCGCCAGCGCCTTGAGCGGCATCAGGACGGCAACAAGGGTGCAGATCAGGCGAATCATTGCGTGGCCTCCGCAGGGTCGGGCTTGGTCAGATATCCGGTCACCGAATAATTCAGGTCGAAGACGCGTTTCGCAGCGGCCAGAATATCGTCTTCGGTCACTCCGTCGATGATGTCGGGCCAGTCCAGAACGTCCTGCACGGTCAGCCCGCTGGTAACGGCGGCTCCGAATTGGCGGGCACGGCCTTGCAGACTGTCGAGGTCGTAGATTGACGCGGCGCGGGCCTGTGACTTGATGCGCGCCAATTGCGCTGGATCGACGCCGTCTTCCAGAATTCTGGCAATCATCCGGTCCATGTCGGCCTCGGCCTCGGGCAGCGTGCGGTCGGGTGTCGGCACGACGATCAGGCCGAAGGTCGTGTCGTCGTATTTCAGCCCGGAATAGAACGCGGAGGTATAAAGCGCCGTGCCCTCGTCCTGTTCCAGAGTGCGGCCCATGATCGACGTGGCCGACGACCCGCCCAGCACGGCGGCCAGAAGGGTCAGCGCGGCGGCCTCGGTCTGGTCGCCCGCATCGCGTTCGGGGGCCAGATAGGTGCGCAGGACATAGGGATTCGACACACGTCCGTCGGTGAAAGTGATGCGCCGGGGAGCCAGTTGCGGCGGCTCGGACGGACGTTCGCGCGGCCCCAGTCCGGGGGTGGGTTCCAGCGGGCCATAATATTTCTCGGCCAGCGCCTGCACTTCGACGGGGTCGACGTCACCGGCGACGACCAGCGTCGCATTGTTGGGGGCGTAATAGGTGCGATAGAAATCCAGCGCATCGTCCAGCGTCAGTTTTTCGACCTCATGTTTCCAGCCGATGATCGGAATGCGGTAGGGATGGTTCAGATACTGCGCCGCACCGCGCATTTCGCTGAACAGTGCGCCGGGGTCGCTGTCGGTGCGCTGTGCGCGCTCCTCCAGAACGACATTCCGTTCGGTCAGCATGTCTTCGGAGTCGAGGACCAGATCGCGCATCCGATCCGCTTCCATCGTCATCATCAACTCCAGCCTGTCCGAGGCGACGCGCTGGAAATATCCGGTGTAATCGTCCGAGGTGAAGGCATTGTCGGACCCGCCCTGTGCCGCGACCACCTCGCTGAATTCGCCGGGGGCAAGGTCGTCGGTGCCCTTGAACATCAGATGTTCCAGAAAATGCGCGATGCCCGACTTGCCCGGCGGCTCGTCCGCAGCTCCGACATTGTACCAGACCATGTGCACCACGACTTCGGCGCGGTTATCCTCGATTACGATGGCCTTCATGCCATTGGCGAGCGTGAAGGTGGTGACGCTGTCGTCCACTGCCTGCGCCGACACGGGCGAAGCAAGGACAAGCGGCACGGCGACAAGGGCGGCGACAAGGCTGGGAACGCGCAAGGGCGGAACCTCCGGAAGGCGTTACAGTCAACGGCAGATAGTCAGGCAGACGCGGGAAAGCAAAGGGGCCGGGTTTGACGGTTCTGTGATCTGCGGGGTCAGGCCGCACGCGCTGCGCGTCACGATCTCCGGTCGGGGACGCGTGCGGAGATCGACCCTTTGGCGATTGCCCTGTTTTATTGGACGGTCGCGGGATCGGGTGGTGCGGCGACGGTGCGTACACCGGCGCGGCGGAGGCGATACAGCTCGGCATATTGGTCCAGCGACTGGGATTCGTAGGCCTTGAAATAGACATTCACGTTGAACACCCGTTCCAGAAGTCGACCGTCGTTCGCACGGCGGAAGTCCAGGTCTTCAACGGCCAGTTGGCCCCGGATTGCCGGGTCGACGCCGTACCGGCCCGCGGTGCCGATCAGGGCACGATCGGCCGCGGTGCCACCGTTCGGATTGCCACCAAGCGCTGCGATGGCTTCGGCCTCGGGCAGGCGGTCGCTGCGATTGCCGCCGCCCGGCGTAGGCGTCGGCAGCACGGCCAGATCCGGGGGGGTTTCAAGCGGACGGGTGGGCAGGATCGAGAACTCGTCCGGCGTCCGGTCCGCCTTGCGGATGTTGAACAGTTTCGGATTGTCCCGCTCGCACGCCGATACGGTCAGTGCCAGAAGTCCCGCCAATGCCAGCCGTCCGATCATCGCAGCCGTTCTCCGTCTCATCATTCCGCCACGTTCCTAACCCAAGCCCCGCCCCGCGTCACGGGGTCTTTGCCGTCTTATCGTCCGCCCAGAAGATCAGGCCCACCGCGCCTGCGAAAATGAACACATCCGCCAGGTTGAACGCATAGGGGTTTTCGATCCCACAGCATGACATATTCAGCAAATCCGCGACCGCTCCATAGATCAGTCGATCCAGTACGTTCGCCATGGCGCCGCCGACGACCAGCCCCGCGGAGACGAAGGCCATCGGACGCTGGAAGTTCCGTGCCCAGCGGATCAACAGCCCCGACACGATCACGGCCACCGCAATCAGCAGCCAACGGGCCCCGGCGCCCGACAGCAGCCCGAAGTTGATACCCTCGTTCCAGCCCATGCGGAAAACCAGGTATGGCGGGGCGACGGGGATGCTCAACACTGTTTTGAGGTCCATCAGATGGACGACGATCACCTTTGACATCTGGTCGATGCCAAGGGCGGCGAGGGCGGAGAGATACAGCGCGCGCATCAGTGACGAAAGTGCCGCATGCCGGTGAACACCATTGCCAGCCCGGCCTCATCGGCAGCGGCGATCACCTCGTCGTCTCGCATCGAGCCGCCCGGTTGGATCACGGCAGTCGCGCCCGCCTCGGCTGCGGCCAGCAAACCGTCGGCAAAGGGGAAGAAGGCGTCCGATGCGACGACCGACCCGACCGCCGCCGATTGCGGCTGGCCCAGCACCTCGGCCACGTCGAGCGCCTTGCGCGCCGCGATGCGGCTGCTGTCGACGCGGCTCATCTGGCCCGCTCCGATGCCGACTGTCGCCCCCGCCCTGGCATAGATGATCGCGTTCGACTTGACATGTTTGGCAACGTTCCAGGCAAACAACAGATCGGCCAACTGGTCGTCTGTGGGGGCCAGTCTGGTCACGATTTTCAGATCGGCAAGCTCGATATGGCCCGCGTCCTTGTCCTGCACCAGCCAACCCCCGGCGACCTGTTTCATCGCCCGGCTCGCGGTGCGCGGGTCGGGCAGGGTGCCGGTCGTCAACAGGCGCAGGTTCTTCTTGCGCCTGAACACCTCGATCGCGGCGTCGGTCGCGGCCGGAGCGATGACGACTTCTGTGAAAATCTCGGCAATCGCGGCCGCCGTCGCTTCGTCCAGCGTGCCGTTGAGCGCGACAATGCCTCCGAACGCCGACGTGCGGTCACAATCGAAGGCACGGGTGTATGCCTCTGCCAGCGTCGCACCCGTCGCCACACCGCAGGGATTGGCATGTTTGACGATTGCCACTGTGGGTCCGTCGAATTCGGAGACCAGTTCAACAGCGGCATCGGTGTCATTGATATTGTTGTACGACAGCGCCTTGCCCTGATGCTGCGTTGCGGTGGCGACACCGGGGCGACCGGATCCATCGACATAGAATGACGCGCTCTGGTGCGGATTCTCGCCGTAGCGCAACGTCTGGGCCAGACGGGCACTTGCGGCGATGCGGCGGGGCGTCTGCTCGAAGCGGGCCATCCAGGTCGAGACGGCAGCATCATAAGCGGCGGTCCGGCCATAGGCGATGGACGACTGTCGCTGGCGGAACGGCAGGGTGGTCGCGCCGTCGTTGGCATCGAGTTCGGCCAGAAGGGGGGCGTAATCCTCGGGGTCGGTGATGACGCAGGTAAAGGCCTGGTTCTTGGCCCCGGCCCGGATCATGGCAGGCCCGCCGATATCGATGTTCTCGATGCAGGCGGCGTCATCCGCACCCGAGGCCACCGTTGCCTCGAACGGATAGAGGTTCACCACCAGCAGGTCGATCGCATCTATGCCATGTGCCTCCATCGCAGCCACATGTTCCGGGTTGTCGCGCAGCGCCAGCAATCCGCCGTGGACCGCCGGATGCAGGGTCTTGACCCGCCCGTCCATCATTTCGGGGAAGCCCGTCATTTCAGCTACATCCCGTACTGTCAGCCCGGCATCGCGCAGCGCCTTGGCGGACCCTCCTGTCGACACAAGCTCCACTCCGCGGGCGGACAAAGCCTGCCCGAGGTCGAGAAGTCCGGATTTGTCGGACACGGAGATCAGGGCGCGCTTCAGTGGCACGGCAGACAGGGCGGTTGCGGTCATGGCATTTCAATCCTTGGGTCATCAGACCTCCTCGGCGGGAGACGGCGGCAAGTCCGTCGCCTCTTGCGCGCGAGTCAGGGTCCAGTCGATGGTCGCGGCATAGGCCACCAGCCGGTCGGATAAAACCACCTGTTGCGCCGGGCGCGGTTTTAGACGTCCCTGATCCAGATGCACCGATGCCTCCAGCATCATCGAGATCTCGCGCCCCGGCCGGAATACCCAGACTTCGCCCGACGGCAGGGTCAGCGACACGGCCCGCCCGCCCATGTCGATCTCGGCCTCGGTATCCGGGTGCAGATGGAAGCGCAGGCTGAACGGGATACCGCGAGGGTCGACCTCGGCCAGCTTGTCCTCGAAGACCTCCTTGTCGGCCCCGGTCATGGCGCGCAGGCTGTCTTCGCCCTCCAGAACGCGCCCGTCCGTCGACAGGACGAGACGGCGCAGATGCGTCAGCCCGTGACTTTCGGCATAGCCGTTTTGCGACAGGATCACGGTCGAGGCCCGCCGCGAAGCGCTGCGTTGCCATTGGACGCGCGTCGGCGTCTGGATCAGCGGCGCGATCTGGCGTCCGCCCTGCGGCATCAGCGGGCCGACGCGCGACGACGACCAGCCGGTGATTTCCAGCGTCGAATGCGATGCCGTGGCGCGACCGGCGCGGTGCCAGTCCGGCCCGAACGACCCGCCGGGACCGCAGTTGACGATCACCGGGCAATTGCCGCTGGTCAGTTCGAACGCGAGGGTCGAGGCATGGGCCGATCCGCTGGCTTCCCCGGTGGGCGGGGCTGCGGCATCGGCAATCAGCGACGTACGCCCATGGCCCACCGGCACGAAGCCCATCGCCAGACCGCTGTCGTTGCGTGACCTGATGCCCGAGGTGACCAGAACACGGTCCAGTCGTCCGGGCCGCCCGCGTCCGCCGCCGTGGAACCGGGCAAGGCCACCGTCGGCATGGCGCAGGGCGCGCAGGGTCGGAACGATCCGGGCCTGCGCCGCCATAAGCGGGGCGGGCACATCTCCCAGAACCCGCAAGGCGTCGATCGACCAGCCCAGCAGCATCGCGACTTCCAGAAGCGCTTCGGGGTTGCGGGACGCGATGCCGCCCTGTTCGTCCACATCGTCCCGGACCGCCTGCGCAAGCGCCTGTGCCGTCGCCGCCGACAATCCGACCATCCCTTCCAGGGTCAATCCGGCATAGAGAAGCCCGGTCAACGCTTCCATCCGCGGCAGACCCGCGGGGGCGATCTGCCAGTGCGCGCGCAGATATGCCGCCTGCCGATAGAGCATGTCGAAAAATACCGTCTGGTCCCGCGCTTCCATACCGCGCAGCAAGGCGGGTGCATGGCTGATCTGGCGCAGCAGCCGCCGTCCCGTCAGGGTCGGGTCCCAGCCGGGCCCCCTGCCACCGCCGAAGCGCCGCGCCCAGCCAACGACCCAGGCCTGCGCCGCCAGACGTGCCGTGCGCCCGCCTGCGGCCATGACGTCGTCCAGCCAGCCCTGGCCATGCAGCTGCATTTCGAACGGTGTGGATGGCGCGGTCAGATCCCAGGGACTGGTGCCCGGTGCCTCGACCAGCTGTCCAGCCAGGTGCCACAGCCCCGACAGGATTTGCTGGCCGCGCCGCGCCGATCCGGTGCCTCGTGGTTCGGGTTGCCACACAAGGGAACGCGCGCCCTTGGGCGGGCGCGCCATGGCCACGCGCCAGCCGGTGCGCCATCGGTCGATCAGCGTGTGCCCCGTCATCGGTCCTGCCCGTTGCGGGCCTGTCCCGGCCCCTTGGCGCGCAAGATACGCGCGTTGGGCCGTCCTGTCACGCGGCAGGTAACGGCGCGTCCCCGGATGGGCGGCGCAGCACCGCCATGTAAAACCCGTCCATCCCGCCGATCTGCGGCCAGAGGTCGGGCAGAAGGCGTAGCCCGTGGGCCGAGGCGGCTTCGGGCGGCAGGCCGAATGCTTCGGGGTCAAGGGCGTCGACGGTCAGACCATCGTGCCGTTTCAAAGCTGCGGAAATCTGATGTTCGCCTTCGACCGGCAACAGCGAACAGGTGCAGAAGACCAGCCGTCCACCCGGTTTCACGAAGGTCAGCGCCCGGTCCAGCAGTCGATATTGCAGCTGGGTCAAGGTCTCCACATCGCGGGATTCGCGCAAATGCGGCAGGTCAGGATGGCGGCGGATCGTGCCGGTGGCCGTGCAAGGGGCGTCCAGCAGGACCGCATCGAAAGGCGCGTCGGGTTGCCATGCGAAGGCGTCGGCCTCGACCACTTCGGCGCTCAGGCCGGTGCGCGTCAGATTGGCATGAACCCGCCGGAGCCGCTTGCCCGAGATGTCCAGCGCAGTCACCTGCGCGCCCGCCGCGGCCAGCTGCATCGTCTTGCCGCCCGGTGCGGCACACAGGTCCAGCACCCGCAGTCCCGCGACATCGCCCAACAGGCGGGCGGGCATGGCGGCGGCGGCGTCCTGCACCCACCAGTCGCCCTCGGCAAAGCCTGGCAGAGTGGACACCTGCCCGCCTGACAGCCGTAGCGATCCGGTCGAAAGGGTCACGGCGCCTTCGATCTGACGGTCTTCCGGGATGTCGCCCTTGGGCGTCAGGTCCAGCGGCGCGCCAGTCAGATGCGCCGCCTCGATCGCCTCCAGCCGGGGGCGGGACCACGCCTTGGCCAGCGGTTTGCGCAGCCAGGCGGGCAGAGCCGGGGCGGGCAGGGCGTCCCACGCGCTGCGGTCTTCGGACAGGCTACGCAACACGGCATTGACCAGACCTGCCTGCTTGTAGGTGCGCGGCGACATCCGCGCCATGGCAACGGCGTCATTGACCACGCCATGCGGTGCGGCTCCGTCCTCGAAAATCTCGACCAGAGCCAGCCGCAGAATATCGCGGATCTTGGCGGCGGGTTGCCGCGCCATCTTGTCTTTCAGAAGCGCGTCGGCCCGGCCCATGTGGCGCAGCACCAGCCCGGCCAGCCGCAGCGCGCGGGCCGCCGCTGGACCGTCCAGCCCCGAGGCCCTGTCGCCCAGCATCCGGCCTTCGCGCAGGACATGTGCCAGCAGGAGGATCGCGCCGGTGCGCGCGGCGAGGCTTTCGGGCATGTCCTTCATGGGGCGGGGGTCCTTGCACGGGAAGACCCGCGACGTATATCCAATTGGTACCCCCGGCAAGGAGCGTCCGATGACCGCGAACAGCACCAGTCCCGAATCGCAGCGTTCAGAACAGCGCGCTGAACCACCGCGGATGTCCGTCGATCCCGATGACCTGCCACAGGCCGCGCCCAATGCACCCGCCTGCCCGACGACGCCGCGTGACCGGGGTATCGACCTGACACCCCTGTCGGCAGAGGCCGAAGCCGCGCGCCGTGCCGCGCTGCCCGATGTGGCCCGCAGAGCGCTGGAGGAGGCCGAGGCCCGTCGTGACGGCGATCTGAAGCTGCCGCCGGAACTGGGGGGACGCAATGGACCGGAGCCGGTGCGTTACGGCGACTGGGAGCTGAAAGGCCTCGCCATCGATTTTTAACGCAACCGCAGATCGGCCGTGTCTCCGGTTCCCCGGTCGGCCCGAAACCGGATGACGTCGCCCTGCACCGCGACCGTCTGACAGTTCAGGGGAAAATCGCGGATCGCGGACGTCAGTGTCCGGCAGAACAGTCCGTCTCGCCATTGCCATGTCCCCGTGACCTTGAACCCGAATCCGCGCCCGGTGATCGCGCCGTCGGGGGTAACCCGCAGGCCGACGCCATCTCCGGTCAGACGTTTGCCGACTACCAGCGCGACGAAATCTTCGCGGCTTGTCACCGCTTCGAACGCGGCAGCAGGCAGCGGCAGGACGAGGAGGAGGATCAGAAGGACGCGCATGGAAACCTCGGGCATGGATGTGCCGAAGGACATAGCGCGATTTCGTCAACGCATACCCAGAACGTCCAGCATGTCATACGACCCCGGTGGTTTGCCCTGACCCCAGAGCGCTGCCTTCAGCGCCCCGCGCGCGAATACCGACCGATCCGAGGCGACGTGGCGCAGGACGATCCGTTCCCCGTCGGCGGCGAAGACGACATCGTGTTCGCCCACGATATCGCCGCCCCGGATCGCGTGGAAGCCGATGGCCCCGCGTTCGCGAGCCCCGGTGATGCCATCGCGGCCCCGGTCGGACACGTCGTCCAACGACACACCTCGACCTTCTGCCGCCGCTTCGCCAAGCATCAGGGCCGTGCCGGATGGCGCATCGACCTTGTGGCGATGGTGCGCTTCGATCACTTCGATGTCGTAGTCGTCGTCCAGCGAGGCCGCGACCTGCCGCACCAGTTGCGTCAGCAGGTTCACGCCCAGTGACATATTCCCCGCGCGAATAATGGTCGCGGTCTGTGCGGCGCGATCCAGCGCGGCAATGTCATCCGCCGACAGCCCGGTCGTGCCGATGACATGGACAGTCCCGACCTGCGCGCACAGGTCCGCCATGGCGACAGTGGCCGCGGGTGTCGTGAAATCGATCACAGCCTGCGCTCGTGCTACGACCGAAATCGGGTCATCCGTGACCGGCACCCCGTTCGGTGCCCCGCCTGTCGCGGTCCCCAGATCCTGTCCGGCCCAGGCGTGGCCCGGTGCCTCGGTCACGCCCGCCAGGTGCATGTCGTCCGACGTCAGGATCAGATCGCACAGCATCCGACCCATGCGGCCAGAACCGCCCATTACCACTATGCCCGGCGCGTCCATCGCGACCTCCTGCCTGTTCGCGGACCTGTCTGCGGGAACCGGGCGCGCCATGCAACGCTTGCACATGGCTCCCTCCGCAAATATCTGCCACCAATTCAGGAGGTATCCGCCATGGCAATATCCCGCACCGACCAACCCCGTGGACCGTCGCAGCGCCAGTTGCGGGTCGGCGAACTGATCCGCCGGAAAATGTCCGAAATTCTTTTGCGCGGCGAGATCCATGACGAGGAACTCAACAGCCTGATGATCAGCGTGAACGAGGTGACGGTCAGCGGCGACCTGAAGATCGCGACGGCCTGGGTGCTGCCGCTGGGTGGCGAAAAGAAGGACGAGGCGATTGCCGCGCTCAAACGCTGCAAGGGCGCGCTGCGCCATGCGGTCGGCAAGGACATGACCCTGCGCCATTCGCCCGATCTGCGATTTCGCATCGATGAGACGTTTGACAGGATGGACGCCACCCGCGCCCTGTTCGCCGATGAAAAGGTCCAGCGGGATGTGGCCGCGCCGCGTGACGATACGGACGACGAGGAATGAGATACGGAATGGCCCGTGCCGCAGGTTTGCTGGCAGGGATGCTGTTTGCCGCGACGGCGGCGCAGGCCTGCGAACAGGTCACGCACCGGGACCGCAGCTTTACCGTCTGCACCGCTGACCTGACCACGCAGAACATCGCGCTGCGTCTGAACCGGTCAGACGGCATGCCATTGGGCAGCTTCGTGGCGCTGGAACAGGCCACTGACGCGTCGGTCATATTTGCAATGAACGCGGGCATGTATCACGCCGATCGCCGCCCGGTGGGCCTGTATATCGAAGAGGGCACGACGATCAGGCCTATCGTGACGCGCGCCGGCCCCGGCAATTTCGGACTGCTGCCCAACGGTGTGCTCTGTGTCCGCGACGGGCGGGCCGATGTGATCGAATCCCGTGCTTTCGCCGCCGATCCCCCGGCCTGCCGTCAAGCCACGCAGTCCGGTCCGATGCTGGTGATTGATGGTGCGCTGCACCCCCGGTTTCTGCCCGACAGCCCGTCATCGAAAATCCGCAACGGCGTCGGCGCGACCCCCGACGGCAAGATCGCCTATTTCGTCATCTCGGATCAGCCGGTGACATTTTACCAGATGGCGACCTTGTATCGGGATGTGCTGGGTGTGCGGAATGCCCTGTTTTTGGATGGGTCAGTCTCGCGCCTGTATGCCCCAGCGCTAAAGCGGGCCGATCCGGGCCGACAGATGGGCCCCATCGTCGTCGTGACGGAGCGCTGAGGTGGGACGTCGCAAAAAGGGCAACCCGGTCCACGGCTGGCTGATCGTCGACAAACCTGCGGGTGTCACGTCGACGCAGGTGGTGGGCAAAGTCCGCTGGGCCCTGGACGCGCAGAAGGCGGGCCATGCCGGAACGCTCGACCCCGACGCCACAGGTGTGCTGGCGGTGGCGCTGGGGGAGGCGACCAAGACGGTGCCCTTCGTGACCGATGCGTTGAAATGCTACCGCTTCCGTGTCACATGGGGGGCCGAGACGACGACGGACGATGCGTCTGGCAGTGTCATGCAGACGTCAGACTGCCGCCATGATGCCGCCGCTCTTGAAGCCGCGCTGGACGCCTTTCGCGGCCCGATCATGCAGGTGCCGCCGCAGGTCTCTGCCGTGAAGGTCGACGGCGAACGCGCCTATGACCTTGCCCGTGAAGGCATCGAAATGGATCTTGCCGCGCGGGAGCTTTTCGTCGACCGGCTCGACGTGATCGCGCAGGATGCGGATGGTGCGGAACTGGAAATGGTATGCGGCAAGGGTGGCTATGTGCGCGCCATCGCCCGTGATCTGGGTCGCGCCCTTGGGTGTCTGGGTCATGTCGCATGGTTGCGCCGCACATGGTCCGGGCCGTTCACAGCCGAGGATGCCGTGTCGCTTTCAGACGTCGAAACGCTGGCCCGCACACCGGAGTTGCACGCGCGCCTGCGCCCCTTGGAACTTGCCCTGCAGGGGATGACCGAATTGCCGGTGTCCGAGACTGCCGCCACCCGACTGCGCCATGGCAATCCGGGTGATGTCTTGCAGGGCGCGGAATATGGCGAGACTTGCTGGGCATCGCATCTGGGGCAGGCGGTCGCTGTGGGCACCTATCGTGCCGGGACGATCCATCCGTCCAGGGTATTTCAGACCTGAATCATCGCGTCGGGCATGGCCCTGCGTCACGGGCCGCATGATGCCCCCTTGCCAGGGCCGGTCCGGGGCTGGCATCCACCGGACATGATTACCCGAACGCACATCAAGGGCGATGCGCTCTCCACCGCGACCTATTCCGATGACGAGCGCTATCGCTACGATCTGATCCGCACCTGGGACGCATCCGGCGGGCGGATCGCATTCGTCATGCTGAACCCCTCGACCGCGACCGAACTGTCGAACGATCCGACCGTAGAACGTTGTGAGCGCCGGGCGCGCGCGCTGGGTTACGGCGCGTTCAGGGTGACGAACATCTTCGCCTATCGCGCCACTGACCCCCGCGACATGCGCGCACAGGCAGACCCGGTGGGGGGGCCTGCCAACGACGACGCCATCCGCGACGCCGCGCTCTGGGCCGACGTGACGGTCTGCGCCTGGGGCACGCACGGCGCACATCTGGACCGGGGCGCCGCGGTCGAAACCCTGCTGCGCGCGACAGCTCGACCCCTGACAACGCTGGGCCTGTCGAAGGCAGGGCATCCGAAGCATCCCCTCTATATCGGCTACGCCGTTCAGCCCGCCCCCTGGATGCCGACCGGAGAGATGAATTGCAGATGACGCATCACGATATTCTGGCCGACGACGGCACCCGGATCGCCGTGCGCGAAATCGGGTCCGGTCCGCCGCTCGTCCTGCTGCATGGTTTTCCGCAGAACCATCGGTGCTGGTTGCCGGTGGTGCCAGTGCTGGCTGCGACGCGGCGGTGCATTCTGCCCGATCTTCGGGGCTACGGCGACAGCGACGCCCCCGCCGACGATGCAGATCATACCGTTTATTCCAAGCGACGGATGGCCCGCGATCTGGTCGCCGTGCTGGATGCCCTGGGTCTTGATCGTGCCGACGTGGCGGGCCACGACCGGGGCGCACGCGTTGCCTATCGCTTCGCCCTCGATCATCCTGACCGCCTGAACCGGCTTGCCATCCTCGAAGTCATTCCGACCGTCGCCTTCTGGGACGCTTGGTCCGCCGATCTTGCCCAGAAGGCGTATCACTGGAACATGCTGGCGCAGCCCGCACCGTTTCCCGAACGCCTGATTGGCGCCGATCCGACGTTCTGGCTCGATTGGACCCTGTCCGCCTGGACGCTGACCCGATCGCTCGCCCCGTTCGAGGCCGAAGCCATTACAAGTTACCGTGCGCAGGCTGCCGATCCTGAGCGTTTGACAGCCATGTGCGCGGACTACCGCGCGGGGTTTCACACCGATCGTGGCATAGATGCCGCTGATCGTGCGGCGGGCCGCAAGATCGCGGCACCGATGCTGTTTCTCTGGGCGCAACACGGCTTTCCGGCGTCGACGGGCGACCCGGCGGCGATCTGGCGCGACTGGGCAGATCGGGTCATCGACAGCCCCGTCCCATCAGGCCATTTCGCGATGGAAGAGGCGCCGCAGCAGGTCGCGGCCGCCCTGGACGCCTTTTTCGATTAGGTCATCCGGCCCGGAATGGCCGCGCGCCCGAAGGCGCGGGGCGTCGGATCGGAGGCCTGCATCGCTCAGGCGGCGACGTTGGATGTCATCGGTGCGGCAGATGCCTGTGCCGCCAAGACGACCGGATCTACGTTCAGATCGGCTTCGGACAGAATGATGACGTCGGGGTCCAGTCCCTGTGCCCCGGTCACCCGCGCTACTTCGATACCGTCGAGCAGGATCAATGCGCCGGTGCCATCGGCAAAATCGGTAACGGTCACGACCGGCGCGGGACCCGCGTCGACATCGTAGAAAACCTCGATGCCGTCGCTGGTCGCATCGAAATCGGTGATGACAGCGGGAGTGCCTGCCCCGATATACGTCCCGATGCCAAAGGTATCCGCACCCGGCCCGCCACTCGCGGTGTCACCCGCGCCCACCACAATCAGATCGTCCCCCGACCCACCGTCAAGGCTGTCGGGGTCGTCCTGATCCAGTGGACCGAACCGATCACCGTCCGAGAATGTCCCGTCAAGGATGTCGTCCCCGATGCCGCCCAGCAAAGTGTCTTCGCCGGATCCCCCGATCAACAGGTCGTTGCCGCGTCCGCCGTTCAGAATGTCGTCGTCATCGCCACCCAGAAGGATGTCGTTACCGCCTTCACCGTCGAGACGGTCCGCGCCGCTCTCACCCGCCAGCAGATCGCTTCCGAAGCCGCCTGCAAGGCTGTCATTGCCTGCATCGCCCAGAAGGATGTCATTGCCGCCTTTGCCGTGCAGGTCGTCGTCGCCCGTGCCGCCGTTGAGGGAATCGTTGTCGGCACCTCCATCCAGAAAGTCATCGCCTTCGCCGCCGATCAGCGTGTCGAGACCATCGTTCCCGCGAAGCGCGTCGGAGCCCGCACCGCCTTCAAGCGAGTCGTCGCCGTCGCCGCCATACATGAGATCGCTGCCGTCCAGGCCGAATACCGCATCCGCGCCAGTGCCGCCGCGGATCGTGTCGTCGCCATTGTCGCCCGTAATCAGGTCGTCGCCGCCGAATCCCGAAAGGTCGTCATTGCCGTCGCCTCCAGTGATCGAATCATTTCCCGCCGCGCCGACAAGGATATCATTGCCGTTCGTTCCGATCAGAACATCGCCATCGTCGGCGTTATTGTTACCGTCACCGCTGCTGCCTGAGGACGGATCGGACTCGTCATCGTCGGATAGTGTAAAAATGCTTCCGATCAACAGAAGCCCGGCAAGTGCTAGCAGACCCGTCATGGCAAACCCCCAGAAAAAACCAGGCATGCCCTGCATGCCCCGGCAGATACCATAAGTGGCGAAATAGGGGAGACACAGGCAAAATGTGGCGCTCAAGGTGAAGAAATATGTTTTAAAATAGGCTCTTATTCAAATATCGCAACAATTGACGCGACGAGCATCCATTGTTCCAATCGTTTAGGGCGACGAACGTATGGGTGGTATATTGCCAACCTGCCTCACCCGGTTTGAACCAACTGAATGTGGTCCAGACTCAGGTCAGGTGTTCCGGCCAAACGTGCGACGATCACATCGTCCACCTCGATGTGCGTTTCAGTCCCATTCGGGACAATCCTGAGAACCGGGATGCCGTCGCCCTCGAACATTATTTCAATGGCATCTTCCACCGGATCGAAATCCTCGATCATAGGGGCATCGTCCAGCGCCCCGCCTGTTCCGAATTGCGCCACCGACGCGGCGCGGAACAGATAGAGATCCTCGCCGGGGCCGCCCACCAGAGTATCGCCGTTGCTGCCGGCAAGGGTATCGTTCCCTTCACCGCCCAGCAGCCTGTCGCCGGTGTCGCGGTCCAGGCCAGTGTCACTGTCGAGGACCGACCCGTCCAGCAGGTCATCGCCCGCACCACCCGCAAGCGTATCGCGGCCCTCCCCGCCGAACAGGCGGTCGTTGCCGTCGCCACCGTCAATCAGGTCGTCTCCGTCACCGCCCGACAGAAGATCGTCGCCCGTATCGCCGTGCAGGGTGTCGTCTCCGCCATCGCCGTGCAGCTGATCCGAACCGCTTCCGCCGGACAGGACATCATTGCCGTCACCGCCATGCAGCCCGTCACGACCGCTTCCGCCATCGATACGATCGTCGCCACCGTTCCCCATGATCAGGTCGTTGCCGCCGCCGCCGGTCATGTCGTCGGCCGACCCGTTGCCAAGCATTGCATCACCGTAAGGTTGGATTGGCCCGGCTGACGACCCGGCCATCCCGTCGGTCAGGTGATCGCCGGCGATCTGATCGCGGGGCGGGGCATCCGGCACGATTTCATCGAGTTCACCGATAGGTATGGCAGGTAGGGCGGAAATGGCGTCCGTGTCGGCTCCGACATCTTGAAGCGTGGCAGCGGGCGAAGTGGTTTCCCCGTTCCCGAGCATATCCAGAAGGCTGCCGCCCGAGGCTTCTTCCGAGGTTTCCTCCGCGTCGGCATCGGTGGCGTCGTCCGCTTCCGACGATTCGTCAGGGAACGGCATCGCGACCATCATGCCGGACACGAACAGTCCGACCAGACCTGCAAGAAGAAACATCGTATCACCTCGTGAACGTCGCATGGCCGTGGAAACTGCACCCCGGTTCCCGGTTCGTTCCGTCATGGCGCCCCCGGTTCTACCCTCCCGACCGTAATCAAAACATTAACGCCCGCGATGTTGTGCCCTGGGCTTTTCATATCGGGCGACACCGTGTATGCGCGCCCTTCTCCAAGGGCCTTGCTGGACGACATCCCGGCCTGCGCCATTCCTCAAACCTCAAGGAGCCCCCGATGTCGATTACCGTCGAAGAGAAGAACCGCCTGATCAAGGAATTCGCGACCAAGGAAGGCGACACCGGTTCGCCCGAAGTGCAGATCGCGATCCTGACAAGCCGCATCACCACCCTGACCGAGCACTTCAAGACCCACAAGAAGGACAACCACTCGCGTCGTGGTCTTCTGATGATGGTCGCGCAGCGCCGCAAGTTGCTGGATTATGCACGCGGCAAAAGCGAAGAACGCTATCAGGATCTGATCAAGCGTCTTGGCATCCGCCGCTGACCTGCGCCTGATCGAATTCCAAAGGGCCGCCCCGAGAGGGTGCGGCCCTTTTTGCGTCTTGCAAACGGCCGCCGGATATATCGTTTCTCTGCGCGACAAGATGCAGTCTTCTACCGCCTTCCCAACCGCGCGCAACTCCGCTACACGCCCTCCATCTGAGACGTGACGCTTCGATCCCGGCGCATGAAACGATGACAGGGGTCGGCGGCAATGGGGCCGCCATTCAACGACGCACTGGCAGGGGCCAGCGGGCGTCAGACAGGATACGAAATGTTCAACATCGTTAAAAAAGAGATCGAGTGGGGTCATGACACCCTGACGCTCGAAACCGGCAAGGTCGCGCGTCAGGCTGACGGCAGCGTCATCGCCACCTACGGCGAGACGTCCGTGATGGCCGCCGTCACCTATGCCAAGGCGCAGAAGCCCGGACAGGACTTCTTCCCGCTGACCGTTCACTACAATGAAAAATACTATGCCGCGGGCAAGGTCCCCGGTGGCTTCTTCAAGCGTGAAGCGCGCCCGACCGAGAAAGAGACGCTGACATCGCGCCTCATCGACCGTCCGCTGCGCCCGCTGTTCGTACCGGGCTTCAAGAACGAAGTCCTCGTGATCTGCACCGTGCTGTCGCACGATCTGGAAAACGACCCGGACATCGTCGCCATGATCGCCGCCTCCGCCGCACTGACGATTTCCGGCGCGCCCTTCATGGGCCCGATCGCCGGTGCCCGCGTCGGTTTCGTCGATGGCGACTACATCCTGAACCCGTCGGTCGACGACATGCAGGATCTCAAGAACAACCCCGAGCAGCGTCTCGACCTTGTGGTGGCCGGCACCAAAGATGCCGTGATGATGGTCGAATCCGAAGCCTACGAGATGTCGGAAGCCGAGATGCTGGGCGCCGTGAAGTTCGGTCACGAACAGATGCAGCCGGTTCTGGACCTGATCATCGATCTGGCGGAATCCGCCGCGAAGGAGCCGTTCAATTTCCAGGCTCCCGATTATTCGGACCTGTTCGCTGCGGTCAAAGCCGCCGGTGAAGACCAGATGCGTGCCGCCTATGCGATCACCGACAAGCAGGAGCGGACGTCTGCCGTTTCCGCCGCCAAGGATGCCATCAAGGCGACCCTGACGGACGAGCAACTGGACGATCCGAACCTCGGTACCGCGCTGAAGAAGCTGGAATCGGCGGTTCTGCGCGGCGATGTCGTCAAGAACGGCAAGCGGATCGACGGGCGCGCCCTCGACACCGTGCGCGCCATCGAATCCGAAGTTGGCCTGCTGCCCCGGACGCATGGGTCCGCCCTGTTTACCCGTGGCGAGACGCAAGGCTTGGTCGTGACCACGCTGGGCACCGGCGATGATGAGCAGTTCATCGACGCGTTGCACGGCAATTTCAAATCCAACTTCCTGCTGCATTACAACTTCCCTCCCTATTCGGTTGGCGAAGTCGGTCGCTTCGGCCCTCCGGGGCGTCGCGAAATCGGCCACGGCAAGTTGGCTTGGCGTGCGCTTCAGGCGGTTCTGCCGTCGGCGACGGACTTCCCCTATACCATTCGTCTGGTGTCCGAGATCACGGAATCCAACGGCTCCTCCTCGATGGCGTCAGTCTGCGGCGGTTCGCTGTCGATGATGGACGCGGGCGTTCCGCTGAAAGCACCTGTCGCCGGTGTGGCCATGGGTCTGGTGATGGAAGAGGATGGTGAGTTCGCCGTCCTGACCGACATTCTTGGCGACGAGGATCACCTCGGCGACATGGACTTCAAGGTCGCGGGCACCGAAGCGGGTATCACCTCTCTCCAGATGGACATCAAGATTGCCGGAATTACGCCCGCGATCATGGAAAAGGCTTTGGAGCAGGCCAAGGCAGGCCGGATCCACATCCTTGGCGAAATGGCCAAGGCGCTGACCGCAGGCCGGACCGAGTTTTCGGCCCATGCCCCGCGCATCGAAACGATGCAGATCCCGACGGACAAGATCCGGGAAGTCATCGGATCGGGGGGCAAGGTCATCCGCGAGATCGTCGAGATGTCGGGCGCCAAGGTCGATATCCAGGATGACGGAACGATCAAGATCGCGTCCGCCAACGGCGAGGCCATCCAGAAGGCCTACGATATGATCCACTCGATCGTAGCCGAGCCGGAAGAGGGCAAGGTCTACAAGGGCAAGGTCGTGAAGATTGTCGACTTCGGTGCCTTCGTGAACTTCTTCGGCAAGCGGGACGGCCTTGTCCACGTCAGCCAGATCGACAACCGCCGCCTGAACCATCCGTCCGATGTTCTGAAAGAAGGACAGGACGTCTGGGTCAAGCTGCTGGGCTTCGACGATCGTGGCAAGGTCCGTTTGGCCATGAAGATGGTCAATCAGGAAACCGGTGAAGAGCAGGCGAGCGAAGACGCCGAATAAGGCGGAACATTCCGGCAATGCGATAGGCCCCGGCGGCATGCCGGGGCCTTTCTCGTTGGAGGTTCGGCAAGCTGGCTTCTCACCTCGGTTGTCTCGTGGAGTCGTGGATATCGTGTGTGCGGAGCCGGACATCACGCTGAAGGAGTTGGCCACAGCGCTGTCCGAAACCGAAAGGGTTCAGGTGAAACTGTCATCGCTGCAGCGTGCTCTGGGTCGCACCCTGGATCGCGCCCTGGGTCATCGCCGGGGTTATGAACGGTCCGGCATTCGACACTGACATCGAAACACAACCGGTCCCCGAACTCGAACCCGGCACCGTTGTCATCCTCGATAACCTGTCCAC